>DCHO01000035.1 GCA_002315655.1 Christensenella sp. UBA1750 | reverse complement strand
TGTTCATCAGCGACGGCATCATCAAGGAGGAGGGTACCCCGGATGTGCTCTTCACTTCTCCCAAAGATCCGGCTACCATTCGTTTCCTAAGTATGGTATTATAATATTCGATGGCAAGACACATCGTTTTGCCATCGAATACTTGTTTTAGCAGATTTGTTCAAGAAGGTGAATTGACATGACAGATAAAGAACGGGTCTCCCTGTTGGTTGCGGAGAAAAAGGACATGGCGGTGAAGCTGTCCAAGGACATCTGGAATTACGCCGAGCTTTCCTACAAGGAGGAAAAGTCCGCCCGCGCCATCATCAACGTGCTCAAAAAGGAAGGCTTTTCCATGCAGGAAGGCATAGCGGAGATTCCCACGGCGTTCTTAGCCAAGGCGGTTGTCGGCAGCGGTAAGCCGGTCATCGGCTTTTTGGCGGAATACGACGCGCTGGACGGGCTTTCCCAGATGGCGGGACAGACCGAGAAATGCCCCGTGGAGGGCACGAGAAACGGCCACGGCTGCGGTCATAACCTGCTGGGCGCGGGCACGGTGCTCGCGGCTATTGCTACAAAGGAATATCTGGAACAGAACGGATTGAATGGCACGGTTGCGCTGTTCGGTACCCCGGCGGAGGAAGGCGCGGGCTCCAAGCAGTTCATCGCCCGTGACGGCTGGTTTGACGATGTGGACTTTTTCTACACCTGGCATCCGCACAGCCTGAACTCCGTTTCCGCCATCGGCTCGGTCTCCATCATGGGCGCGAACTTCCGCTTTTCGGGTACCGCCTCCCATGCAGGCTCCGCGCCGGAACAGGGACGTTCTGCGTTGGACGCCGTGGAGCTGATGAATGTGGGCTGTAACTACCTGCGGGAGCACATCATTGATCAGGCGAGAATCCATTACGCTTATTCCGATGCGGGCGGTACCGCGCCCAACGTGGTGCAGGATCACGCCACCATCAAGTATGAGGTGCGCGCCCCCAAGGTCAATCAGATGCAGGAGCTTTTCGCTCGGGTGGTCAATGTGGCCAAGGGCGCTGCGATGATGACGGACACGAAGATGGAATACGAAATCACCATGGCCTTTTCCGACTATGTGGCCAACCGCACGCTGGCACCCGTCATGGATGCGGTGCTGTCTGAATACGGCGCACCTGAGTGGAGCGAGGAGGACTATGAGACCGCGAGGAAGTTCCTGCGGACGTACCCAAAGACCACGCTCATGGGCATCAAGGACGAAATGAAAGCTCTGTTCCCCGACAGCAACCCCGACGAGGTGCTCACCCGTCCGCTGCACGACGGGATCCTGCCTTACGACCCCAAGGAGACCCGCTACCAGAGCGGCTCCACCGATGTGGGTGACGCGGGCTATGTGGTGCCCACTGTGACGGCGTACATTGCCACCGCCTGTCTGGGCAACGCCGGGCATTCCTGGCAGAACACAGCATTCTCCGCTTCCGAAATCGGCATCAAGGGGATGCTGCGTGCGGCAGAGGTCATGACATTATCTTCCGTCCGAACCGCGCAGATGCCCGAGCTGATCGAAAAGGCGAAGCGGGAAGTGCGGGAGAAGAACGGCGGCAGATATGTCTGCCCGCTGCCCGACTACACAAAGCCCCCGATCGACACCTATTAACTCATACACAAAGCCCCGGAAAACCTGTGATTCAGGCCTCCCGGGGCTGTCTTTGTGTTTGGGGATGAATCAGAATCTGATGGTTCTGGGAGCGGCGGTGAAGGAGGAGAAGGTGGCCTTGGCATCGGCGAAGTAATAGACGATGGTGTTGTCATCGTCCTCGGAGTACATTCTGCGCAGGTTCGGGAAAGCGTCCAGCATGGCCTTTTTCGCCTCGCGGCGTTCGTCGGGCAGAAGCTTTCCGGCAACGCGGATCCATTCTGTGCCGTTGCAGGCGCAGATCTCCGCCTTGGGGTTGGCCATGAGCTGCTTGGAGACGTTTTTTATTTTGCCGGTCTGAATGTAGAGCTTGTTCTCATAGATAAGCAAGGTGCCCAAGGGGCGCACACGGGGCTGATCGTTTTCCACGGTGGCCAGATAATAGGTCTTGCACTCTTTCAGAAAATCATATACTTCTTTCATATTGTTACCCTCATTCGTCCTTCGGAATGTCCCAGTAGATGCTGGGCATGGCTTCAAACTTCGACCAGTCGTAGGGGGATTCCTTGGTGTCCAGCTCGTTCTCGATGTTGTTCTCGTCGCCGTAGGCGGTGCACATATAGTATTCGCCCGCGCTGAAGCACACGCCCATGTCGATCATACGCTCAATGTCCTGCAAAAGCAGGATGCCGCCGCCGCCCTGATGGTGCGCGGGGTCGCGCATATTCATGTTTTCCTCTAAGAAGCAGAACAGATTGAGATGGTCGTTGATGGTGATGTGGAAGGATTCTTCCTCGTAGAAGGGGTAGAACTCTCTCCTGCGACGGAAGGCTTCCAGATCCGCAATGGCTTTTTCGCGGATGGCGGGATCTTCCGAGGCGGCACGTTCTTCCAGTTCGGCGCGCAATCTGTTGATGGTGCCGGAAACGTCGGCGCGGACACAGGTGGCGGTGTGGTAGATGTGCTCGATGGCAAAGCCGGGGTTGTAGTGCCAGACGATGTGGCGGCCGACCATGCGGTCGGTTAAGTGATGCCGCTTTGTCGGCAGGGCGCGTCCGGGCACCTTGATGGCACCGAAATACGGGGTGGTGCGGATGATGCGCGGATATTCGGGTCTGTACCCTTCCTCCATCGTCACCACCGTGACCAGCCGCGCTTCCAAATCCAGAATGAGATTGTAGTGCAGAAGCCCTTTGCCGGATGCGGGTTCCACCAGCACCAGATAGGTGGTTTCGTCCGCTTTTAAGCACTGGTAGGTGTCCCAGACGAAGGGCTCGCCCCGCTGGGCGTATTCCACGATCTCGCCGTCGGTGAACTTGACGACGACCTCCTTGCCGCAGTCCATGACGAGATGGAACTGCTGCCCGGCAAGCTCATAGTTATAGGGAACCTTGAACTGTGAAAGTCCGATGAATTTCGGATTGACCTGACCCATAATACAACCTCCTTAACGACTTTTAATCTAAAATCAATATACTGACATTTTGTGAGAATGTCAAGGATGTTTTTGCGAAAATTGTGATTTTGCATTGATTCTTCTGCGATAGATGGTATCATAGAAAATAGGATTATTTCGGAACAAGAAGAAGGAGCGTTTGCCTGTATGAATGATGATTTTTACTATACGTCGCCCTTTGCGGAGCCCTATGCCCATGACCTGCGGCCTTTGCAGGACGACCTGACCGTGCTGTCCAATCCCCACAAGGGCTGGTATTTTCACTACATCGACAACGGCCTCAAATTCCCCTGCTACCGCAACACCATAAAAGAAGGGGACGACCTGCGCTGCGTGCCCGGCATCAACCATATGTATCTGCGGTTTGACTGGAACGACATAGAGGAAACAGAGGGCGTTTTCAACTGGAAGCCCATTGACGACATCATTGAAGAATGGGGAAGCAAGGGCTACCATGTGAGTATGCGCCTGTGCACCTTTGAGGCGAACCGCCCGATGATCCCCTACGCCACGCCCAAGTGGGTGTTTGACAAGGGCGCGAAATTCACCCGCAACGACTTTGAGACCCCTTGGTGGATGGTGCGGCTGGGCTTTGGTAAAGAAGGGGAGAAGGCCTACAATTTGGAGCCCGACTACGGCGATCCTATCTATCTGGAAGCGCTTTCCCGGTTCATGGCGGAATACGGCAGAAAGTACAACGGGCATCCGCTGGTGGACTTTGTGGATGTGGGCACCTTCGGCACCTTCGGAGAAGGGCACACCGGCACGGGCAGTCAGAAAAAATACCCTTATGAGGTGCTGAAAAAGCACATTGACCTGCATCTGAAAAACTTCCCGGACACTTTTGTGCTGGTCAACGATGATATGCTGCGCCACGCGGCGTACCTGAACCCCGAGGACACCTACCGGCTGGCGAACTACTGCGCCGCGCACCACATGGGGATGCGGGACGATTCGGTCTATGTGCCTACCTATTGTCAGATTCACGGCGAAAATATGCTGGCGATCCCGACGGGCTTTGACCTGTTCCGGGAAATGGGCCCCATTGATCTGGAAAACGGGCACCAGTGGAGCCTGCAGACCGCAGGATTCTTTGACGGGGGCTTCCGGGAGATTGCCGCGCTGCAGCGCACCCACGCCACCTACGCGGGCTTTCACGGCGACGCCTATGAATGGTACAAGGGCGATGCGGGCTATCACAATTATGTCGCCAACCATTTGGGGTACTGGTATTTCCCCGAAAGCTACACCCTTCCGGAGGTCAACGTCGGCCTCAATGTCCGCATGAAGCTGTGCATCAGCAACCGCGGCTTTGCCCCGGCATATCATCGGTATGAGTTCCGCATCACGGCGAGAAATGAACAGGGCGAGCAGTTCCTTCTCAATGAAAACGGCGCGGACAACCGCCGCTGGAAGGACGGGGAAACCGCAAAAGAGGTGCTGCTGCTGAACACTTCCGCCCTTGCGCCCGGCAAATATGACCTGTGCTTGGGGTTGTTTTACGGGCAGCGTGCCATACAGCTTGGCTTAAAGCAAGAACAAAAGACGGATAATGGGTTCTATATTTTAGGCGGGTTTGAAGTACTGCCGGAATAAAGAAGGAGTGAAACAAAATGTCTTATACGATTGAGCATTTGAAGGCAGAGGATCGGCAGGATGCGCTGGACTTTCTTAACATGGTGTTCAGCATGGAAAAAGCGCCCCACGACTTTTTGAAGGCGCTGCCGAAAATGTGGGGGAGCAACGGGGAGCGGATGAAATACCACATCGCCCTGAAGGAAGACAATCACATACGCGCCATTGTGGGCGTTTACCCGCTGCCGGTGCACATCGGGGAGGAGACGCTCATGTTCTACACGATGGGCAACGTGGCAACCCACCCACACTTCAAGGGACAGGGCTACATGAGTGCGCTTTTGGATGTGGCTATGCGGGAACTGCATGACCTGAACGCCGACGCTGCCCGGCTGGGCGGTCTGCGCCAACGGTACGCCCGCTACGGCTATGAGCCCTGCGGCAGCCGTTATGACTTTACGCTGAACCGAAACAATGTGCTGCGCTTTTATGAGGGCAAGTTTGCAAGCGACCTGACCTTCAAGCCCATGACGGCGCAGGATGACGAGTTGCTCATTTTCTGCAATTCCCTGTTTGAGAAAAACCGCATTTGGGTGGAGCGCAAAGATGCCACCATCTTCTATGAATCCGTGACCGCGTGGAGCAGCGTGCCGTACATTGCGCTGCGTGCGGGTCAGCCCGTGGGCTATCTGTCCGTGAGCAAAAGCGGAGATCAGGTGCAGGAGTTTGCCGCCGAAAGTGAAGAAATGGCTGTGGAAATGCTCTGCGCGTGGCTGGAAAGCAACAATTTGCCCAAGCTCGCCTTTACGGTGGAGCCGTGGCAGGATCGTCTGTGTTCCCTTGTGCAGCCGCTGTGTGAGGATTGGAACATTCAGATGCCCTCGCGCTTCTGTATTTTCCATTGGGATAAGGTAATAAACGCGCTGCTGAAACTTAAAGCGAGCTACACGCCGCTGCTGCCCGGCTCCTGCACAGTGGAGATTGAGGGCTTCGGAAATGTGCGGCTCACCGTGAACGGGAAAGAGGCCTCCTGCGTGGAGACGAAAGAACCCGCCTCCGTTTCCCTGACCCCTGCCGAGGCGGCGCGGGTGTTCTTCGGCCCCATGCCGGGCGTGGCCTGCTGCGGCAAGAGTTTCGATGCGCTGTTGCTCTCCTGGCTGCCCCTGCCGCTTTCCTGGAACACCATGGACAGAGTGTAAAGGAGAAAAACCATGAGAACCGTGCATTTTGAACCCTGCAAAGAGGCAGGAAGAAACCCTTACATGGGCTTTACCAGCTTTCAGCACTTCAACGGCGAAAAGCTGTATTCCGATGTGGTTGTGCGCCCGGAGAACCACATGACGGAGACCGAAAATGTGGAGTGCTATCCCATCCCGGAGGACGTGCCGCAGAACGGGCGGGAGGAGGGCTTCTACCCGGAGGCGGACATCGCGTATTTCCGCGTGCTCTGGAAGGAGTTTGAGCCGAAGCAGGGGGAATATAATTATGAAATCATCAGCAATCTGCTTTCGGAAGCGCGGGCGCACCATCAGCGGGTGCTGTTCCGGCTGTTCCCGCACAGCACCCGTGCCCGGGACGATGTGCCGGATTGGCTGAAGGAGATCATTCCCTGCCCCGAGCGTCCCGAGGGCAAGCGTGTGAAGGATTCGCCCACAGACCCGCGCTTTCTGCTGTTTTTCGGACAGGCCATCCGCAAGCTGGGTGAACGCTTTGACAGCGACCCGACCTTTCACACCATTGACATTTGCCTGCCGGGCGCGTGGGGCGAAGGGCACAAGCTGGAAAATTATCCCGATGAGGACATAAAGAGGCTGGTGGACACCTTTGCGGAGGCTTTCCCCAACACCCATCTTGTAGCGCAGATCGGTTTGCCGTGGTTGGTCAATTACCTGAACACATTGCGTCCTGTGGGCTGGCGCGGCGACGGCTGCGGAAATCCCTATCATCTGGAAACGATTTATCCCGAAAAGGTTGCCGAATTGACACCCGATTTGTGGAAGCGTGTGCCGGTGTCCTTTGAATCCTTCTGGTGGCTGGGCGAGTGGAAGCGTCTGGGCTGGGATGTGGACAACATCATTCAGAAGACCCTTGATTGGCACCTGAGCTGCTTCAATGCCAAATCCATGCCGATTCCTTATGAATGGAAGGATAAGATCGAATATTGGCTTGAGCGCATGGGGTATCACCTTTACCTGTCGGATTTTTCAGCGCCGGAGCAGGCGCGGGCGGGAGAGCGCGTTACGATGAAGCTCACCATGGAAAATCAGGGCGTTGCGCCGCTGTATGAGGACATTCCCGTGCTGCTGCGGCTGAAGGACGGGAACGATTGTGTGACCGTTGAGACGGGTCTTATGCCGATTGAATGGCTGCCGGGGAAAACGGAAAGCACCTTCACCGTCACGATCCCCGAATCCGTAAAGTGCGGGGAATATGCCGTGGAGCTGGGCATGGAAACGCCGGAGGGCGACCCTGTTTATCTGCGCACGGATGCGCCCTTTGACGCGCCGTTCTATACCGTCGGACGCATTGCAATTCAATAGAAAAAAGCCCCTGAATCCTTCGGCTGTCCGAGGATTCGGGGGCAATGTGTTTATCTGCCTTCGCAGAGCATTTTCATGGCCTGTTCAAAGAGAATGAGGTGCATTCTTGTGATTTGCGCATGGGACAGGTGCGGGCCGGGCTCGTCGATCAAGCACTCGTTGCTCTCATAGACTGCGGAAATTGCGCCGCAGACGTGGTGCGCGGCGGAGGGGAGGTTGAAGGAGGGCGGGGTTTCTTCGGCGGGGGGCAGCGGGGCTTCCGCAAAGACGAGGCCTTCGGGCTTTCCGGCCTCGATGCAGCGCTTGGCGAGGGCTTCGATGGCCGCGCTTATTTCCGGCGGCACATAGGCGGTTTGCAGCAGGTTGCCTTCGCTGTTGCTGCCGCCGTGCAGATGGAGGATCATATCGGGGCGCTCGGCGGCGCAGAGGTCGAGAATGGCCTGGGTCTCCTTTGCCATGGGGTGAAAGAAATTGTCGTGCATGAGGTTGATGCCGTCGTCGTTGTAGTAGCCGCCCAGGAACCCTTCGTGCCCTTTGATGGGATGAATCTTTTTGCAGTCCGGCCAGCCGCACAGGGAACCGTCCTTCCATGTGCCCTGCCCCCAGTAGCGCAGGTCGTAGCCGGTCATGCCGACGATGCCCTTGGGCTCCACGCGGGCTCTGCCGTCGGGATTGGCGACGGGAAGAATGACAAGGCGGATTTTTGACGCCGCTTCCGGCAGGGCTTCGTTGGGGTTGCCCGCAAGGTCGCGCCCGGTTTCCATGAGGGAAATGAGGTTCATCAGCCCCGCCACGCCCTCGGTCTCCTGCCCGTGCTCCGCGCCGATGAGCAGCAGCGTGGGTTTTGCGTCCTTGGGCTTGTAGCAGGCCTTATCGTGCGCACCCAAGGCGGACGAGTAGTTCGCGTTGCAGGGAGAGATGTCTTTTTCACCGTAGGACAAGCAATACAGCGGGCGATTTCCGGCGGAGAAGGCTAAGATGCGTTTTTCGGCCTTCTGCGCCTCCAGAAAGGTGTGGGAGATTTCTTCTAATGTGGTTTGCCAGAATGCGGGTGTTTCGGTCATGGGAACGGGCTCCTTTGACATGAATTTCGTTATGAATATGTATCAATATCTGCACTGAGCGGAAATGTGCTGCACCAAATTGATCCACAGATCGCGGAGGAAACCGATGTCCCGGCGGAGGTTCTGCGGCAGGGTGGGGACGCGGTTATAGAGCAGATGAATGTATTCATCCTTTTTCTCCCCGAAATCGAGGATCTCCATGGTATAGACCGGGGGTACATTTGCGCTTCTGCTCTCCTTCATGGAGACGATGGCACAGGACATCAGGATGCCGTTTAGTTCAACGGTAACACTCTGCCCCAAATGCGGGGCGGTCATGTCGTCCGCAAAGACGGAAAGGCTGTGCTCCGTGAGCATCGTGGTGATGCCGAAATATTCCCATTCGCGGAAGCGCACCGTGACGGGCTCCGCGTCGGTGACAATGACGTTTTCGCCGTTGCCGTCGCGCCCATCGAGCAGGAACAGGCACATGAGCAGGAAGTAAAGGTTGCGGGTGAGCCAGTAAAGCACGGAGAGCAGGGAGAAGGTCTTGGTGGCAATCAGCTGCACCGTGACCCGGACGATGCCGACAACCGACAGAAGAATGAGAATGAGGAAGGGCAATGCCGATTTCAGGCTCTTTTGCCGCCTGATTACGCCCGCCTTTTTGTCCGTCACCTTGAAGGTGGAAAGCGAAATGCCGACGGTCTCTTGGAGGACGGGCAGCAGCAGATAGGGCATCATGCAGGTCTCCTGAATACCGGAGCGCTTGGCGGAGAGCGACCCGCCGGAGATCAGCCGCAGGGTGATGTTCTGGAAGAGGAACATGGGCGCCCAGAACAGCAGAATGTCGTTGAGGTCGCACAGCAGCACCGGCACCCCCAGCACCGCAAAGACCATGGGGGAGAGCACATAGAACCAGTTCTTTAGGGGCGAGTACCAGTACAGAACCGAGGTCAGGTAAGAGAGCTTCTGGGGGATGTTCAGGTTCCTGTTGTGCAGGAATCTGAGCTTCTTTGCGGTCAGGATCACGCCGCGTCCCCATCTTGTGCGCTGCTGGATGTGCTCCTTGAAGGTGGCGGGGGAAAGCCCGGAGGCCAGCGGCTCGGAAAGCCCCAGGGAAATGAAGCCGTGGGACTCGATGAGCAGGCCGGTGGCGAAGTCCTCCGTGATGGAGCCGGTGTAGAAGCCGCCGATGGCTTCGATGGCGGCGCGGGAAAGGATCGTGTTGCTGCCGCCGTAGATCACGCTGTTGGAGGAGGTCTTCGCCGCCTCGATGGTGCGGTAGAAGAAGTCCTGCTCGTTGGGAATGCGCTTTTCGGCGTAAAGGTTGTGCTGGAATACATCGGGATTGTAGAAGCACTGGGGCGTTTGCAGAAGTCCCAGCGGCATTCGTTCGCTCTCAGGCAGGGTGGCGTTGCGCTTCTTCGCATCCACAAAATAGGGGATGGTTTTCAGCAGGAAATCCTCCATAGGGATCATGTCCGCGTCAAAGGTGACAATGTAAGGCGAGCTTGTCCGCGCCATGGCGGCGTTCAGGTTTCCCGCCTTTGCGCCGATGTTGTTGGGGCGGTCAAAGTAGGTAACGCCGAGCTCCTCCGCCAGCACGCGCATTTCCCTGCGCCGCTTGTCGTCGCACAGATAGATGTGTACCTTGCTTTTGTCGGGGTAGCGGATGTGCTTGCAGCCGATGAGCGTTTTGCGCAGGATTTCGGCAGGCTCGTTGTAGGTCGCCACGAAAATGTCCACATCGGGGTATTCCTCCGGCGAAATGTCCGGCAGGGGGTATTCCTTCAGACGGATCATGCCCGCGTAATGGACGCAGGACTCGAAAAACCCGAACACCTCAATGAGCAGCAGCAGCACCGAGAAGACGGAGGGAATGTGCCCGTAAACCCTGGGCAGCGAGAAGCAGACGCGCCAGGTTAAGTAAATGACGGTGGTAAAGACCGAGAAAACGAGGAAGACCTTGCCGGCGCGGAGCTTTTTGTCGCGGCTTTCTATGGGCTGCTGTTTCCCGGTTCTGCGCAGCAGCTCGTCATAGGAAGGACGGCTCTTTTTGCGGAAAAGGATCATCAGCAGCTTGATCAACAGAAGGATTGTGAGCGTGCCTGTTGCGATACACAGGTATGCAAAATAGGTGTTGCCCTTCCATTTTTCCCGTAAGGTGACGCTGCCTGTGATTGTGCCGGGAATGTCGGCAATCGGCGTGCCCTGCAGCAGCGCTTTGACATACTGCCCGCAGGCGGTCAGGTCGTCATCGGTAATCTTCTCCGCGTTGCGCACGGTGTTGCGGAACATGGCGGAGGATTCGTGCTTATTGGACAGGTTCCAGACGGAAAAGCTCAGATTGTAACGGTCAAGCAGCTCGAACCATTGCTGCGCACTTTCGTATCGGATGCTGCCGTCACCGTCCGCCTCCACAAGTCCGCACTCGGTCACGAACACGGGAAGCCCGCTTTGCAGGGCGTTTTCCAATTCCTGCCGCTCCGCCTGCTCATGGTCGCCCGCATAGAAGTGATAGGCATACAGGATGTTGGAATAGCCCTGAATGGGGGCATACAGGGGCGCGGACAGGTCGGAGGAAAAGCCCGGAGTGCCCACGATGATGACGGCGTCCGGGTCGTTGTTCTTGATAACGGGAATGACCTGTTCGGCGTAGCGTTTGACCTCCGCCCAGGTGACGTCACCGTTCGGCTCGTTGCAGATTTCGTAGAGAATGTTGGGACAGTCCGCGTATTTTGCCGAAATGCAGGAGAAAAATTCCAGCGCTTCGTTCAGGTACACATTCGGGTCGTGCTCGCCTAAGGTGTGCCAGTCGCACAGAACATACAGATCGTTTGCAATGCAATAGGAAATGCCCTGTTCCATCAGCGCAAGGCTCTGCTGGCGGGATGCGCCGCTTTTGCAGTATTCCGTGGAATACATGGCCAGACGGACGAGGTTGCAGTCCCATTCGTAAGAGAGCTTACCGAAGAGAGCTTCATTGACAAATTCGGGATAGTAGGTCAGCCCGTGGGTGGAAACGCCTCGGAGCACGGCGGTTTCCCCGGATTCCGACACAAGAGTGGTGCCTTCCAGATGCAATTTGCCGCTGTTTGACGGGCGCGTAACCGTTCTGTCCGCCGAAAGGCTCGGGAAAACGGACAAAAGCAGAACAAGCAGCAGCACAAATACAGCAACTTTCCGGCGCAGATTTATTTTCATGGGACGCAAATCTCCTTTAGAGAGCGGACTTTTCGGATGAAGAAGGGACAAACCCACAACGCATCTATGCTATCATAGCATAAAACCGTTTACCGTACAATGGAATTTATCGTTATCTTGAAAATAGAATGAATTTGGGTTATTTTGATGAAAGCAATTCCATTTCTTACGGACGTGTGCTATAATTACCTGCATACTATAAACAGTGGGTGCAGTTTAGAGCAAACAAATAAGGAGAGCGGGTTTTATGCGAAAGAGGACGGGAATCATTCTGCTGGTCGTGCTGCTGCTGCTTCTGACCGGCTGTGCGGAACGGAAGCAGGCCAACACGGAGACAGACTCCCTGAACAATTTTGAAAACGCCACCTTGGGCGTGACCATCGGTTCCATTTTTGACGGGTACTCCCGTGCGCTTTACCCCGATACCGAGGTCGTCTATTACAACAACTTCTCCGATCTGTTCCAGAGCTTAAAGCAGGGCAAGGTTGACGGCTTCCTTTACGACAAGCCGGGCTTTTCCGCCGTGGCGCGTACCGATGACAATCTGCAATATACCGTTGTGCCGGAATATATGGTGGACATCGGCTTCTGCTTCCAGAAGAACGAATACGGGGAACAACTGGCGGCGGAAATGAGCGCGTTGCAGGCAGAGCTCTGGGAAGACGGCACCATGGATGCGCTCATTGAAAAATGGTACGGCGAAAAAGAACCGACGCAGACGCTGGAAAGGCCGGACTTCGGCGAGAATGCGAAGCCCTTCATCGTCGCCTTCGATTCCTCCCACAAGCCCTTTACCTATATGCTCAACGGACAGCTTGCGGGGTTGGAAGTGGAAGTCATCTACAAATTCTGTCTGAAATACGGCTATGAACCGGAGATTCTGGATGTTCCCTTTGCCTCCGGTATGGCAGGACTTTCCAGCGAGAAATTTGACGTGGCAAGCGCATACATCACGGCCGAGCGTCAGAAGTCCGTGAACTTTGCCGATCCGTATATGTCCGCCCAGGTGGTTATGATCACCTATGAGCAGGAGGATGCCTTAAGTCCCATCCGCAACCTCAGAAAATCCTTCAAAAAGACGGTGTTGGATGAAAACCGATGGAAGAGCATTCTGTCCGGCTTCTACACCACCTTGCTGATCTCCTTCTTTGCGGTTCTCATCGGCGCGGCCTTCGGGTTCCTGTTCTTCCTGCTGTCCATTTCCCGCAAGGGCTGGCTCGCCAAGCCCGCAAAGGCACTGAGCGCGATTTCGGCCTTCATCGTGCGCGGCACGCCGTCGCTGGTGCTGCTCATGATTATCTATTATGTTGTGTTCGCCAACAGGGACATTTCCGGCACTACGGTCGCGGTAATCGGCTTTTCCATGACCTTCGGCTCCTTTGTCTACACGAATCTGAAGGTCATTTCCTCCGGCGTGGATCAGGGGCAGGTGGAGGCGGCCTACGCGCTGGGATACGGCTATATGCACACCTTCTTCAAGATTGTGCTGCCGCAGACCATGTATATCTTCCTGCCCGTGTGCCGGGAGGAGATCCTGAACCTCATCAAATTAACCTCCGTTGTGGGCTATGTGGCGGTCAACGATCTGACCAAGGTGGCGGACATCATCCGCTCGTCCACCTTTGACGCCTTCTTCCCGCTCATCATTGCCACGGTCTTCTACTTCGTTCTCACCTGGGCGGCCATCGCGCTGATGCACGCGGTCGCACGGCGAATCGACCCGAAGATCAGAAGGAAAAAGAGAATCATTAAGGAGGCACAGGAATGATCCGCGTCAATCATTTGAGCAAAAAATACGAAAAAGTGCAGCCGTTTACCGATGTGTCTCTGACCGTAAACAACGGGGATGTTGTCGCCCTGATCGGCCCCTCCGGCACGGGAAAATCCACCCTTTTACGGTGTATGAACCTGCTGGAAAAGCCCACCGAAGGGGAAATCTGGATGGACGATGTGTGCATCACCGACCCCAAGTGCGACATTAAGGCCGTTCGGCAGAAAATGGGCATGGTGTTCCAGTCCTTCAACCTCTTTTCCCACTTAACGGTGCTGGACAACATCATATCCGCGCCCGTTGACCTGCTGGGGGTGCCGAAGGATAAGGCACGGGAAAAGGCGCTTGCCCTGCTTGCGCAGGTGGGACTTTCCAACAAGGAATATTCCTTCCCCGACGAGCTCTCCGGCGGGCAGAAGCAGCGTGTGGCCATCGCCCGCGCCCTGGCCATGGAGCCGGACATCATTCTCTTTGACGAGCCGACCTCCGCCCTTGACCCCACAATGGTGGGTGAGGTGCAGACCGTCATCCGCGATCTGGCGGGGCACGGCATGACCATGGTGATCGTCACCCACGAAATGAGCTTTGCCAGGGAGGTCGCCACCCGCGTGATCTTCATGGACGAGGGCGGCATCTACGAGGAGGGCACGCCGGAGGAGATTTTCGAGCACCCCAAGCGCAACCGCACCCGCCTGTTTGTGCAGAGTGCGCAGTCCTTCTATGAGCGCATCGACAAGGACGGCTTTGACCCCATCGGGCTTTCCACCAAGATCACCGTGTTCGGAATGTCTCATGGGATGAAGGAAAACGCCATCCGGAACGCCTGCACCATTGCGGGCACTTTGGGAGCACGGTATTTCGCCGGGCATCACGATTATTATGACCACATCCACCTCCTGCTCGAATTTTCGGAAAGGAATCCCCCGGCGGCCATTACGATCCTCTGGCACGGGGACGGCAGCAACCCCTTGGACGGGATGGACGAAAAGACGCGGGAAAAGCTCAAAGCCTGCGCGGGCAGCATCGAATTTTCTGTGGGCGAAAAGAACAACAGTCTGCGGTTTGTTGACCTGTAAGCTCATATTTTGACGTAAAAAGTCTGCTTTACGAAGGTGAAACAGACTTTTTTGTTTGTATGTGCGAACAATAAGAAATTGTCTGTATTTGACGAAAAGTGATTGACAATATGCAGAAAAAATGCTATAATTAGAGTAAAAGTTATCGGGCGGTGCTAAAAAACAGGCATATCCTTATAAAAGGTGATTTATTTAGCTAACAAAAAGAAAGCTGCTTGATGACTTGCTTTTTCTGAACTATCCGACATACAACAAAAAAGGGAAAGGAGAAACCGAATGAGCGAAAAAGAAACGCCGAAGAAACCGGCGGGAATTAAGACCGGCAAGAACCTGCGCGCCTGGAAATATGTTTATGTGAACAACGCGGGCAGCAGCGAGAACCTGAACAAAAAAGCGGTCTCGGACGGCATCAACACCTATACCTTCGGGCTGATGTTCCGCCAGTGGGAAAAATACGCATCCGTGTTTTCGGCTCTGAAAATGACGGAGGAGGAGCACGCCCGGGTCGGCCTTTTGGGTTCCACGGCGGCGGAGGTCACCTTTGCTTTTTACGGACTCAATATGGTCGGCGCCCAGGTCTCCATCGTCTCTGCGCTGTCGTCGTTTTCCACGGAGAAGATTACGAACACCATTCGGGACGAGAAGCTCACCGATTTTATCATCACGGACGATTTTGCCCAGCCGAACCTGATTGCCGAGCTTTTGAAAAACAAGGAGAAGCTGGGACTGCGCAACGTGCTGCTGCTGCACATTCCAATCGGCGGGGCGGCCACGGAGAGTATGCTGTCCGCGGCCCAGGAATCCAAGTGGATGTACCTCAAAAACTGGTTCGCGCCCATCTGCATGGATGTGCTGCTGAACACCTACGCGAATTTCCCCGTGCATTACACCACCGACGAGTCCCGGGAGAATGCGGTCATCATCCACACCTCCGGCACCACCTCCGGCACGGGCAAGCCCATTGCCATGTCGGATAAGGCGTTAAATGCCATGGCGGACAGCTTATACCGCGTGTCCGCGCTGGACTTTATGAAGACCGACCTGACCTGCGGCGTCATTGTGGACTTATCCAACGCTTACGGCATCATCAATCAGGTGCACGTTCCGCTGGCGGTGGGCGGCGCCATTGCCATCTGCCCGGCGGGGGCGCTCAATCCCTTCTTCTTCAAGACCATCCCGGAGCAAAAGATCACCCTGCTCTTTGCGGTGGGCGCGATGTTTGAAGTGTGGATGAAGATGCCCAAGCCCGTTAAGTTTGATTTCTCGTCGCTGCGCTGCATCGTCATCGGCGGCTCGGCCACCTCCGCCAAGGACAAGAAGCGGTATTACGAATTTCTGCGGGCAAACGGCTGCGGCGAGATTCCCTTCATCAACGGCTACGGCATTTCCGAGCTGGGCGGCGCGTGCTGCCTTGCGCCCGACAATCTGGAGGATGAATCCATCGGCTACTTAATGCCCGGCGTGGAAATGCGCATCTTTGACGAGGAAAAGCAGAAGTATTACGGCTACAAGGACAGACCGAAGACCGGCGTTTTATACCTGCACTCCGACTGCGCGACCTCCGGGAAGCTGGACGGGAAGGACATTGTGCAGATTGAGACCATCGACAGAAAGGCTTATGTCTGCACCAACGATCTGGTGCACGTCGATGAGACCGGCAAGATTACCTATTTAGGCCGTGCGAACCGCTACTTCCTCAATGACAGCGGAATAAAGTATGAATCCGGACGGGTGGAGACCGAAATCTCCCGACAGAGCGGCATTGAGAGCTGCTGCGTGGTGCCCGTGTATGTGAAGCTCGACCATGACAACATCCCGATGCTCTGCGTCAAGACCGTTCCCGGGAGCGAGGACGCAAAGGACGTAATCCGCAAGGCGCTGCTGCAGGTGTTCTCGGTGGATCAGTCCTTGGAGCCGCACAACATTCCCGCCCGCGTGCTCATCGCAAAGGAGCTGCCCCGCAACGCCAACGGCAAGATTGACCTGTATAAGATCGGTCAGGGCGCGGTGGAAGGCGAGATCTTTACCGTTGAGACCGTGAAATTCATGGATCGCATCACGGACTTCAAGTTCGCCCCCTTCAAGCAGGAGGGCACCGACATGATCGGGAATGCGGTCAAAGGCATTATCAAAGATATGGCGGACAATCTGCCATTTCAAAAAAACAATATGGAGGATATGAACATGATGAACAAGAATCCCTTTGCCGGCTTTAACGTGATGAACCAGATGGGTTCCCAGTGGATGAACATGATGAACCCCATGAAGTTCATGAACCAGCAGCCCAAGGCACAGCCCCAGGCGCCCAAGATGCCCAACTTCTTCTGCGGTATGCCCCAGAACATGACGCCTAATTTTCAGCAGCTCAATCAGATGAACCAGCAGATGCT
The DNA here is from genome assembly GCA_002315655.1 of Christensenella sp. UBA1750. Classification (GTDB taxonomy): domain Bacteria; phylum Bacillota; class Clostridia; order Christensenellales; family UBA1750; genus Spyradocola. Next base: position 3,562 of record DCHO01000035.1, on the reverse strand, counting down.
GAACTATATGCAGCAGATGAACCAGCAGATGAACGCTCATGTGCAGCAGATGGCGCAGCAGATGATGCAGCAGAGTATGCAGCAGAACCAGCAGATGATGCAGATGATGAACCAGATGTTCCAGCAGATGCAGGCCGCCTTTGCCAAGGCCGCGCCCGCCGCTCCTGCCGCAGCGCCTGCCGAGGAAGTCGCTGAAGAAGCCGAACCCGTTGTGGAAGAAACCGTGTAATTGCACGGTTCTTTCCGTAATCATTTCCCGGAGAAACGGGAAAAAAGAGGTGTTAGTCCTATGAAAAATATCGTTGGCACGGCGGGAAAGTTCGTCAAGCGTGAGCTGGTGCGCGCCGCGTTGGAGCGCTCCCAGAGCATGAAGATGGTCAATGACATGACCAACATGGACAAGAAGATTCCGATGAAGTTCGACGATGTGAAAGAAACGCTGAACATTCCCTATATCAACCGCGACGAAGTGCCGCTGGCGATGGACGTGTTTGAGCCCGTCCGCGAGGAAGGCACGGAATTACCCGTTATTGTCACCATTCACGGCGGCGGCCTCACCATGGGCGACCGCAAAATCTCCCGCCCCTTCGGGCGCTACCTTGCCCACCGGGGCTACCTGGTCTTCTCCCTGGAATATCGCCTTGCGCCCCGCGCCAACGTGTGCGAGGAATTAGGGGATGTGTGCGCGGGTCTGGACAAGGTCGGTGATATGCTGGTAGACTATAACGTGGATTTCAACCGCATCTTTATGGCGGCGGAGAGCGCGGGCGCGTATCTGGCCTTCTATGTGACCGCCATGAAGAACTCCGAGAAATTGCAGGAGGCTATCGGCTATGAGGCATCCCGCATGACTTTCAAGGCCATAGGCCTGATGAGCGGTATGTTCTACACCAACCGCAAGGATATGTGCGGCCTTGTGCTGGCCGACCAGATTTACGGCGACAAGCGCACTGACCCCAACTTCCTGCAATACATGAACCCGGAGCATCCCGAGATCATCCCCAACCTGCCGCCCGTGTTCCTGACCACCTCCAAGGGCGACTTCATGAACAACTACTCCTTCTTAATGCACGATGCGTTAAAGAAGGCGGGCAAGCCCAACAAGTTTGTCTATTATGCCGACATCAAATTGCAGCACGCCTTTACCACCCTGCAGATTGACAATCCCAAGGCTATCGACTCCATCGAGCGGATGCTGACCTATCTGGAAGAGCAGGCCGCGCTGGAGGTGGAGCGACACAGGAACGATTCCGTGCTGATGGAAAAGCGGAGCAAAATGTTTGCCGCCATGGACGACGGCTCCTTCAACGAGAAAAAAATCTGGAAGTATGTGGAGGAGAGAGCTACGCTCGATCCCCGGCAGCTCAAAAAGACTGCCATTGTGGACACCACAAGGGAATACACCTACGAGCAGATGCTTACCGAGTGGAAGCGCTATGCGTCCGTGTTCTCCGCGCTGAACATCACCGGCGCGAACCATTCCCGCGCCGCGGTCTGCGGCGGAGTCTGCGCAGAGCCGCTGTTTGCCTTCTACGGCCTTAACATGGTGGGCACCACGGTGTCCATGTTCTCCTATCCCGATTTCCTGCCCGGCGGGAAGTGGAAGGAAATGATCAAACGCGAAAAGATCACCGACCTTCTCATCACCGACATGATGGTGATGCCGAATCTCTTTAATGAGATTATGCGTGAGAAGGAAGCTTTAGGTCTGCGCAACGTGATCCTTTTGCACACGCGCATCGGCGGACCCTGCGTAGGCCCTGCGGAATTGGTCTATGACGAGTTCAACCATGAGGCGTTAAAGCGGCTGCCCGGCGCCGTCTTTATGGACGAGCTGCTGAAAAAGTATGCCGATACGCCCATCGCCTACGGGGATGTGACCGGCGACAGCCTCGCCATCATCACCCACACCTCCGGCACCACCAAGGGCACCCGCAAGCCTCTGCCGTACACCGACCGTGCGGTCAACATCACCGCCTCGGGCTTCAAAAACGGCTTCCACTCCTACAAGCGCGGGCTGATGGGGAAGCAGCTACGCATCGGCGTGTCCTTCGATTTCAGCTCTTATCTGTGTATGTGCGGCTTGGCCAACACGACCCTGTGCACAGGCGATACGCTGGTGCTCACCTTCTTTGGGTTCCTGCATCCCAAGTTCCCGAAGGCTGTGGAGACCTATCGGCTCAACGTGCTCTTTACCAGCGGCTTCATGGTCGATAAGTGGATGGAGCGCGAAGACCTGAAGGATGCGGATTTCTCCTCCCTCAAGATCTTTGCCTGCGGCGGCTCCTATATGCCGCCGGAGAAGCTCAGAAAGTACAAGGAGTTCGTGAAAGCCCACGGGTATAAGTATTCCATCGAGCGGGGCTACGGAATGTCCGAAACCGGCGGCGCACAGCTCTATGTGCCCGAAGGCAACGAGGAGGACATCTTAGGCTACCCCGTGCCCAAGGAGAACTTCCGCATCGAGGACGAAAACGACCATCAGTTCTATTCCGTGGACGACGGCGTGCGCACCGGCACCATGTATGTGGCGTCCGATTCCCTGTGCGAAAATACGTTAGACGGCGAAACGCTGTTCAGCTACACCGAGATCGACGGCAGAAACTTCATCTGCACCAACGACTTAATCCGCGTCAACGAAAACGGCAGCTTCTCCTATGCGGGACGCGCCGACCGCTACTTCGTCAACAACGACGGCGTGCGCTTCGAGCCGGGCGTTGTGGAGACCTTAATGGCCGCCCAGCCCGCCGTGGACAAGTGCGCCGTGGTTCCCGTGCTGGAAAAGCGCATCCACGATACCGTGCCCGTGCTCTACGTCATTCCCGGCGAAAAGGGCGAAAACGCCCCCGAGAGCATCCGCAAGGCGCTGTATAACGTCTTTGTGGAGAGCGGAAAGACCAAGGACACCAACATTCCCTCGTCCTTCGTCATCGTGGATGAGATTCCCTGCAACTCCAACGGCAAGATCGACATTTACCGCATCACAAGAGACCGCTTATCCGGCATTGCCTACAACATCACACCCGTGCGCGAGGACGGAAAGCTCACCGATATTGCCATCGAGCGCAACGACAAGCTCAATTCCATCACCGCCGGCACCCTGCCCGAGGGCATGGGCACCGATTCCGCCTTCGGCGTGTTCGACCTCTTCAATGTGGCACCGAAGAAGAACAATTCCGTCAAGCTCCCCTTCGGGCGCGAGCTGGAGTTCAATGTCTTAGGCCTTCCCAAGCTGCCGCTGAAAAAGACGGAGAAGAAGGACAAGAAGGACTTTGAGATGCCGCAGGTGCCCGACAAGCTCATGGAACTCAGCACCAAGATGACCGGGCTTATGTACGGCGCAAAGCGGTACGATGTTGACATTGAGGATTAACCGACAAAAAAGGAGAAAAATGATGATGTTCCCGAATTTTCAGATGCCCTTTGGCTTTATGAACGGCAACGCCCAGCAAAATGAGCAACAGCCCAGCGCTTGCCCCTTCCCGTTCCAGTTCCCCTTTCAGATGCCGTTTATGACCCAGCAGCAGCCCCAGGAGAACGCCCAGAGCGAGCAGCAGCCCAG
>DCHO01000021.1:22655-28737 GCA_002315655.1 Christensenella sp. UBA1750 | reverse complement strand
CTTTGACACACTGAGCTCCCCCGCAAGCGGAGGAGCCAGGTACGCCGCCTTCGGGCGGGAAGGTACGCCCTCTCAGTCATTTTGCTGCGCAAAATGCCAGCTCCCCCGCAAGCGGAGGAGCCAAGTACGCCGCCTTCGGGCGGGAAGGGTTGCCGTGGTTGTTCCCTTTGAAAAGCTACCGCTTTTCAAAATGGAGCAGGCCGCCGACAGGAGCGGGGATGGACGTCAAACCGATGGTGCGGATGTCAAACTCGGAGACGGGTTCGCCCAGGCAGTTGTAGACCGTGACGGAATAGTCGCCGTCGATGTCCAACAGCACGCGGGTGCTCTCCGCGCCGTTGCAGATGAAGGTGGTGCCCCGCATTTCGGGGTGAATCACGGTTTCGGGGGCATAGACGGCGGCAATGCAGGTGTTCGTGTCCGTTACCTGCGCCCAGGAATAGAGCAGATGCGGGTCATAGACCTTTAAGGAATCGCCCTGCAAGAGATGCGCGAACTTGCGCAGGAAGGACAGGTAGAAGACCGACATTTTCTGCATTTCGGGGGTGAGCGAATCCAGCCTTGCGGAATACTGCACCACGGAAAACAGCACGGAAATGAATTGCAGCGCGGCAATTTCGGGCTTTTCGTCCTTATGCCACATGAGCATATCGGAGTGGACGGCGGAAGTCCCCATCAGCATCCGCAGGTCGAAGATGCCCACGCGGTTGGAGATGTAATCGTCCGGGCAATCGCCCACGCGGAACATATTGCCGAAGGTGCGCATGACCGGGCCGATGTAGCCCTGGCGGAACTCTAAGAGAATATCGGGCTTGAGGGCTTTGAGGGCGGCAATTAAGTCGTTCATGAAGACCGTAACGGCATTTTCCAGCGAGGGAATGTCCATGTTTGGATTATAGGGCTTGTTTTCGGGGGTATATTGCCAGCAGTCGATGAAATCCAGCTTGAAGCCGTCCAAGTCCCAATCCTGCAAGGCCTTCACATAGATGCCGATGAGGAACTCCCGGACTTCCCTGTACCGAGGGTCTAAGGTTTCGGCGGAAAGGCGGCGCATGGAAGGATTTAAGGTCATGGAGGCAAATTTTCTGTAATTTTCACTGGAAAGGCCGATGAGGGGGACGGAATACCACAGGATATATTTCATGCCGATGTCGTGCACGGCCTTGACGTGGGCTTTCATGTCGGGAATCTTCTCGGGCGCGGGCTGCCAGTCGCCGCAGAAGGCATAACCGCGGGAATTGTCTGATGTCTGCCAGCCGTCGTCAATGATGCAGGTGGAAAAGCCCAGCGCCTTGGCGCGGCGGCACTCGTCCTCCACAGCCTTGGCATAGACCTCCTGATGGAAGGAATACCAGAAGGAATAGCAGGGGAGTTTTGCGTCCTCGGGCACGAAAGCCGGGGTCATGCCGCAGTCGGCTTCCCACCATTTTGAGGCGTTTTGCAGGGCAGTGTAGAGGGGCTGAATGTTCTCATCAATGCGCAGGGTAACGGTGGTCTCACACTGGTTGGTGAATTGCTTGGTGCCTATGGTGAAGCGGCACTCCACATTGCCGTTTTCCTCCATGATGCCGGAGTGGAAAAAGACCGTTTTGCTGCACTCCGAAAGCTGCCAGAGGTAGCGGGAATCGCCCTTGCCGTCAAAGAGCGCCATGACGGGGGCGTTTTTAGAAATCATTGAATTGTCGTCCGCGCCCCAGTCCGGGGGAATGATGCGCGAGAGCCTGTGCAGCGGCGACCAGAGATATTGGAAGCCCACGGCGGGCACGAGCCAAGACACACGCACCTTGGCATCCTGTTCGGCGGCTGCCTCTGTCCATTGGATGCGGAAGGTGAATTCCTGTGCGCCGTTGCGCGGGTCGGAAGTAATTAAGGAAACACTTGTTCCCTCATCACAGCGGGTTATGAAATCCTGAGCGGTTGTCATGAAAATGTGCACTCCTCTCTTGGAATCCGAACTGAATGATGGTATCATGGTAGCACAGAAACACGCCGTTTTCAACGGCGGAAAGGGGACGGAAGCATGAAAAATTTGAAGGTTTACGGGCGATATTTGGCACAGGAGGACGGGACACCGTTTTTCTATCTTGCGGACACCGCATGGGAGCTGATTCACCGGGGAAACCGGGAGGAAATCGCCTATTATTTGAAGACCCGTGCCGCGCAGGGCTTTACGGCGTTTCAGAGCGTGCTGCTGTCCGAGTTTGAGGGCTGCACGGTAAAAAATGCCTACGGACGGCTGCCCTTGCAGTTCACGGACGGATTGCCCGACCCCACAAAACCCGATTTGGAAGGTGAGGACAATTATTGGGAGCTGGTGGATTATGCGGTGGCGGAGGCGGAGAAAAACGGGCTTTACGCCGTGCTGCTGCCCACCTGGGGCGACAAGATCAACCTCTGCTGGGGCAAGGGGCCGGTGATCTTTGACCGGGAAAATGCCTATATTTACGGGAAATTCTTAGGGGAAAGATACAGGAACAAGACCAATATTATCTGGATGCTGGGCGGCGACCGGGAGATCTTCGGCGAGCACCGCGTCATCATTGACCGTATGGCGCAGGGGATAAAAGATGCGGGGGACAAACACCTGATGACCTTCCACCCTACGGGCTGTCACCAGTCTACCGAATATGTGGGGGACGCCCCCTACATCGACTTCCACACCGCGCAGACCGGGCACGACATCCAGCAGTGCTACCGGTCGGATGAAATCATGCTCAAAATGGCAAGGGAGACCGAGAAGCCTTACATGGACTCCGAACCGCGGTACGAAGACCACCCCGCGTGCTTTAACGACAGTATCGGTTATTTCTGGGGGCAGGACGAGGTGCGGCAGAACGCCTACTGGGACGTGCTCATGGGAACCTGCGGGCACACCTACGGCAACCATTCTATATGGTCGATGACGAAGGACACCACCTCCTATTTCCCGAACACCTGGATGGAGGTGCTGCGGCACCCCGGCGCGGAGCAGATGAAGCACTTGCGCAAGCTCCGCGAGGAACGGGATTTCTTCTCCCTTGCGCCCTGCATGGAGGCGCTTTATGAAAACGAGTGTGGCATGGGGCACTGCGTTGCGGCAAAGGGCAGCGATTATCTCTATGTCTATTCACCCTTGGGGCTCCCCATCCATGTGAAGCTCGACCTTTTCCCGGAGGCCAAGCAGCTGCGGGCGATCTGGTTTGACCCGAAAACCGGGGAGGAAACCGTGTTTGCCATTCTGCCGCCTGTCGGCAGGACGGTTCTGGTTCCGGAAGTTTCCGGGAAGGGTCAGGACATTGTGCTGATTTTGGAAGCGGTGCTCTGATTGCATGAAGCGGATGTAAAAAAAGATTGAATTTTTCGGGTTCATTTTGCATAAAAACCATTGCATTTTCAGAAAAATGCGTTTATAATAGGTATAGTTGCGAAGCGTGCGCAGGGTCTGTGGTTGAAAGTCGAGGCCAGATGCGGGCGAAGCGATCCACATAAGCGGGAAAAATTCCCGTGAGCATGGCGCGTCTTAGACGTAAGTCCAACCGGGACCACCCGAGAGGGGCAGTAGTGGGGACGGAAAACATCCGTTAGGAGCGAACCCTCCTGTTGGCGAGTGTGGGGGCAAAGACCAGGTCAGCCTGCAAGCGCGGAAGCAGCATCAAATTCATCGGAGGATACTCTACCATGTACGAAGACAAGACCCTTATTTGCAGAGACTGTGGCGCCGAATTCGTTTTCACCGCGGGTGAACAGGCTTTCTACGCCGAAAAAGGCTTCCAGAACGAGCCTTCCCGTTGCAAGGCTTGCCGTGATGCCCGCAAGGCTAACGGTGGCGCTCGCCGTGACGATTCCCGTCCCCGCGAGATGTATGATGCGATTTGCGCCGAGTGCGGCAAACCCACCAAGATCCCCTTCCTCCCCAAGAATGACCGCCCGGTCTACTGCAGCGAGTGCTATCAGGCTCGTCGCAATGCTGAATAATCCTTCGCTGGATTCCTTGGAGACAGACCTAAGAGGCAAAGATGAGGCAACTCGTCCTTGCCTCTTTTTTGTGTTTTGGGGAATGTTTTTTTGCTGATCCCCCGCTCCCCCTTTGGGGTCGGGGGGATCGCCGGGTTCTTCGACAGAACCCGAGGAAGGAACGGTTGGCGTAAAGGGGGAGTTTTGCGCATAGATTAAGCGGGGGGCGTTTGAATTGTGGCTGAAAAGCGTTGCGGGGCTTTTGGTCTGTATATGTCTGCTGTTTGGGATTATTTGGCTGAATGATGAGGAAGAAGCCACCGAAATCCCGGTGGAAACGGAGAAGGTTTTCGTGCAGGAGGATCAATATTTCGACAAAACACAGGAGGAAACCGAGATTATATCGTATAATCCTGTGGAAATTTCCGTTTTTGAGAGCGAATGTGGGGAAATAAAGAAGGTTCATCTGGAGGACTATCTTGTGAACGTGCTGGCGGGAGAAATGCCCGCGTCCTACGAGCCGGAGGCGTTGAAGGCGCAGGCGGTGGCGGCGCGAACGTACATCGCGTGGAAAAGGGCGGGGGTCGGCTGCAAGCAGAAGGACGGGGCGGATGTTTGCACTGATTCCATGTGCTGCATGGCGTATTGGGACGAGGAAACCATGGCGGAGCACTGGGGAGACAAGGAGGAAGCATATCTGTCGAAGCTGACACAGGCGGTGAAGGAGACGGCTGGGGAAATTCTGCTTTATGACGGGGAGCCGATTCAGGCGGTGTTCCACGCATCCAGCGGCGGCTTCACGGAGGATGCCGTGGCGGTGTGGGGACAGGCGTTTCCCTATCTGCAATCGGTCACAAGTGCCGAGGATGCGGAAAGCGAGGCCGTCATTTTCTCAAAAGCGGAGCTTGCAAAGCGCGTCAATACGGCGTTCCCTACGGCGAAGCTGACGAAAAGCAATGCGGAAAAGCAGTTGAAGGTGTTGAGCGTTACCTCCGGCGGACGAGTGGAAAGGATGCAGGCGGGGAAGATCACGCTGACGGGCAAGCAGGTGCGGGAAACCTTAGGTCTGCGCTCGGCGGCGTTTTCGGTGGAATTTTCGGGAGACCAAGCGATTTTCACCGTCACGGGCTACGGGCATGGCGTTGGGTTAAGCCAGCTGGGCGCGGAGAAAATGGCGCAGGAGGGCGCGGGGTATCGGGAAATCCTTATGCACTATTATTCGGGTGTGGAAATCGGCAAAATGGGGGAATAAGGAGGCGCAGAGTTGCCCAAAATAAGGCAAAAAGGGGGCGGCTATGCGAGTATTATGGGAAAAATACGGCTATATTGCAGTGCTGTGTGCGTGTCTGCTTGTGATAGTGGGCGCGGCAGTGTTTGCGCAGGAGGAAACGGTGCCGGAAATCACCCCGACAAAAACGCCGGTGCGGGTTTCACCAACCCCGTTTCCGTCATTGGCTGTGCCTTCGCCCACGGAAACGCCCGAATCCCTGCGGGAGGAATTTGCGCTGATTTATCCTGTAAACGGAAAAATCGTGCGGGGGTACGCGGTGGACGAACTGAACCTTGACCCCGTTTCCGGGGAGTATTCTACCCATGACGGGGTGGATTTTGAAGGAAAAGATGGGGAGAGCGTGTGTGCGGCGGGGGACGGCACGGTGACAAGGGTATGGGAGAGCGAGAAGTACGGGAATTGTGTGGAAATCACCCACCGAAACGGCTATTGCACGCGGTATGGGTCATTGGGGAGCGTTTGCGTGGAGGAAAACGAGTGGGTGGCGGCGGGGCAGAGCATCGGGACGATGGGGAAATGCCTGTGGGAAAATTTTCCGCATCTGCACTTTTCCCTGCGAAGGCTGTCCCAATCCCTTTATCCCATGGAATTTTTGCGGGATGCGTAACTTTTTTGCCGAAAGGTGCTTCCCAGCCCGAAATGATGGGTATATAATAAATGTAGAAAAAACAAGGAGGTCATGTTCCATGGCAAAGGTTTATGTCTGCGATGTCTGCGGTTACGAGTACGACGGCGAGATTCCCTTTGAAGAGCTGCCCGAGGATTGGGTCTGCCCCCTCTGCGGCGTCGGCAAGGATCAGTTCTCCGCCAAGGACTAAGGATTGCGTAAAACCGAATAGGTACGGGCGCTAACCAGAG
>DCHO01000021.1:0-22592 GCA_002315655.1 Christensenella sp. UBA1750 | reverse complement strand
GCGGGGCGCCTCGACGGCGCCCGGGACTCCCTCAGTCGGCCTCGACGGCCGCCAGCTCCCTCGCACGCGAAGGAGCCAGGGAGGGGAACCGTACCTGTTGAAGTTACCCACAACACTTTGCAGGGCGCGGTTCACGACAGCCGGATGACCACTGTACTTACGCCGCGCCCCGCGAAATCGCCCCCACCCCCCAAAAGGGGTGGGGGCGATTTCGCGTCTTCACACGGGCAGCGGGTCATTCCAGAATGTTGGAGGTGATGAAGTCCACCCCACAAGCGGCAACGAACTGCCCTTCTTCCTTGGTATTGACCGTCCAGCAGTTGACGAGGATGCCTTTTGCGTGACAGTCTTCGACAAAAGCCTTCGTGATGCACTTGTAATAAATATCCAAATCCATCTTATGTACGGTCAGCTTGTCCAGCAGATCGCTTTCGACGGTGTCGGTCAAAAACTGCACTGTCTGCTTGGGCAGAATCTCCCGCACAAAGACAAGATTCTGAAAATCAAACGAGATGAAAATGATGTTTTTTACATCGGTGATGCTCTGAATCTCCCGGATGATGCTATCAATGTCCGCCTTTTCCATGGGGCGTTTGAGTTCCAGCACGCCGATTTTGCCATATTTGTCGCAGGTTTTGACATATTCGGACAATTCGGGCAGGTACAGATCGCATCTGCCCAAGGATTCATCCACATCTTTTACGCGGATGCTCCGCAGCTCGGCAAAATCGCTGCCCTCCACGGAAACATCGGTCTCCGCGACCCGCCCGGTGGTATCGTCGTGGATGAGGATGTGCCCCTTGTCCTTTGTGATGTGCACATCGGTTTCGATGCCGAAATAGCTGCGGTTCCCGGCGGCGACGAACGCCGCCATTGTGTTTTCCTTTTCCAGCCCGGACACGCCGCGGTGGGCGACCATCAGGGGCTTGTGCTCACAGACGAGCTTAATTGTGTTTTCCATAAATATCTCCTATTTGACCTCGATATAGCCGCCCTTCATGGGGGACACGGCGTTTTTCGTGAACACCGACAGCACGCCGCTTTCGTAGCGGGCGGGCTTGGGAATCCACTTGGCCTTTCTTTCGGCAAGAATCGCGTCGATTTCCTCCGGGGTCTTGCGTTCGCCCTTCACCCCGACAATTTCCAGCTTCCGCTCTTCCACGTCAATGGAAATGAGATCATGATCCTCCACCAGCGCGATAGGGCCTCCGTCCGCCGCTTCGGGGGAAACGTGCCCGATGGCGGGGCCTTTGGATGCGCCGGAGAAGCGCCCGTCGGTGATGAGTGCGATGGACGCGGACAGCGCGGGGTCGGAGGAAATGGCCTCGGTGGTGTAGAACATCTCGGGCATTCCGCTGCCCTTGGGGCCTTCATAGCGGATGAACACCGCGTCGCCCGGGTTGATTTTATGAGTAAGAATCGCGGAAATGGCGTCCTCCTCGCAGTCAAAGGGGCGGGCGGAAAGGGTAGCCTTCCACATGGCACGCGGTACAGCAGAATGCTTGATGACCGCGCCCTCGGGAGCCAGATTTCCCTTTAATACCGCAATGGTGCCGTTTTCGCCGATGGGCTTGCCGAAGGAGCGGATCACATCGGTGCGCTTGCAGCCGGTCTTGGCCAGATATTCCTCGCACTTGTCGTAATAACCGTTTGTTTTCAGCTCTTCCAAGTTTTCGCCCAGCGTTTTGCCGGTCACGGTCATCACGTCCAGATGCAGCATGGACTTGATCTCCTCCATAACGCGGGGCACGCCGCCGGCATAGTAGAAATACTGTGCCGGCCACGCGCCGGCAGGGCGAATGTCCAGAAGATAATGCGCCCCGCGGTGCAGACGGTCAAAGGCATCCGCATCCAGGTCAACGCCGAACTCATGGGCGATGGCGGGCATATGGATCATGGCGTTGGTGGAGCCGGAGATCGCCGCGTGTACCATGACGGCGTTTTCAAAGGACTTCCTTGTCACCATGTCGCGGGGCTTCCTATCCTGCTCGGCTAAGAACATGGCCTGTTTGCCCGCGTTGTAGGCCACGGTTTTCAAATCCTCGCACATGGCGGGCATGAGCGCGGAGCCGGGGAGCATGAGCCCCAACGCTTCTGCCATGATCTGCATGGTGGAGGCGGTGCCCATGAAAGAGCACGCGCCGCAGGAGGGGCAGGCGTGGTGCTTGTAGAAGGTGAACTGTTCGCGTGTGATCTCGCCGCGCTCGAACATAGCGGAATATTTGCCGATCTGTTCCAGCGTCAGCAGGTCGGGACCCGCATCCATGACTCCGCCCGTAACCATCACGGTGGGCAGGTTGGTGCGCCCGATGGCCATGAGGTGCGCGGGCACGGCCTTGTCGCAGGAGGCCACGAACACCCCCGCGTCAAAGGTGGTGGCGCGCTCGTGAATCTCGATGAGGGAACAGATGGTGTCGCGGGAGGCTAAGGAATAGTTGATTCCGTCGTGCCCCTGGCTCATGCCGTCGCAGATGTCCGTGGCAAAATACCGCGCCGCCTTGCCGCCCGCGTCGTGAACGCCTTTTGCTGCAAGGTTTACAAACTCATACAGGTGCGCAGAGCCGGGGTGACTGTCCCCGAAGGTGGATTCCACCAAAATCTGCGGCTTTTCCAGGTCTTCCACCGTCCAGCCCATGCCCATGCGCAGGGGGTCCATTTCGGGCGCAAGCTTGCGGACTTCCTGACTTCTATACATAAAAATCTCTCCTTTTCGGATTTCTTAATATCTTCTGCTTGCATAATAGCACAAAATGGCGCACAATGGTAGAGACAATTCCGATTTGATTCAGGTGACGATATGGAAAAAGAAATGAAAGCGCCCGTGAGCGCAAAACCATTAAGCGAAAGACTGCTGTTTTCCAATACCGATCTGCGCAAGCTCATTGTGCCGCTGGTCATTGAACAACTGCTGGGCGTGACCATCGGCATGGCGGATACCATGATGGTGGCGGCGGTGGGCGAGGCCTCGGTATCGGGCATTTCGCTTGTGGATCAGCTCAATATTTTGCTGATTCAGGTTTTCGGTGCTATGGCGACCGGCGGCGCGGTTGTGGCCTCCCAGTATTTGGGCAGAAAGGATTCCGAAAACGCTTCCGGCGCGGCCAAGCAGCTCATCTATGCCTGCTTCTTTATTGCGGCGTTCATGTCCGCGTTTGCGATTTCCCTAAACGGAATCCTTCTTCGGTGGATTTACGGCGCGGTGGATGCGGACGTGATGGAGGCAGCCAAGACCTATTTCTGGCTCTCCGCGCTGTCCTATCCCATGCTCGGGGTCTATAACGCGGGCGCGTCGCTGTTCCGCGCCATGTCGGATTCCAAGCTCTCCATGAAGGTCTCCGTCTGCATGAACTTAATCAATGTCTGCGGAAACGCGCTGCTCATCTATGTGTTCAAAATGGGCGTGGCGGGCGCGGCGATTGCGTCTCTGGTTTCCAGAAGCGTGGGTGCGGTGGTCATGCTGCTGCGTCTGCGCCGGGACAAGAACCTGATCGTGGTGAAAAAACTGTTCCGTTATAAACCGGACTTTGCCATGATCCGCCGGATTTTGCACATCGGTGTTCCCAACGGGTTGGAAAACGGTTCCTTCCAGATCGGCAAGGTGCTGGTCGCCTCCCTGATCTCCGGCTTCGGAACCTATCAGATCACCGCGAACGCCATCGGCAACAATATCGCCTATTTTGAGACCATCCCCGGCATGGCCATCGGGATGTCCATGATCACCGTCATCGGGCGTTGCGTGGGCGCGGGAGATTACGAACAGGCGCGATATTTCGCTAAAAAGCTTATGAAGATCGCCTATATTGCCATGGCTTCCCTCTGCGTGGTGATTGGGCTGCTGTCCTATCCCATCACCCTGCTCTATCAGCCCTCTGCTGAGACGCTGAAGGAGGCCGTGTGGTTGGGTGTTTATCACAGCATTTGCGGGGCGATCATCTGGCCTGCCGCCTTTGCCCTGCCGAACATCCTGCGTGCCTCCAATGATGTGCGCTTCACGATGCTCTCCTCCCTCATTTCCATGTGGGTCTGCCGCATTGCCGCTTCCTATGTCCTTGCTCTGTGGCTGAATATGCAGATTAAGGGTGTTTGGATCGCCATGACCATGGACTGGGTCGTCCGCGCCGCCATTTTCATCTGGAGATATAAGTCCGGCAAGTGGGAAAAACACAGTGTTCTGGAATAACCCGTCGCCCTTGTGAAGACGCGAAACCGCCCCCACCCCCCATAAGGGGGTGGGGGCGGTTTCGCGGGGCGCGGCGTGAGTGCAGTGGTCATCCGACTTCGGTGAGCCGCGCCCATCGTAATATTTTCCGTAAATCCAACAGGAACGGTTTGCGCGTGTGGCGTTCCTTCCCGCCCGCAGGCGTAGGCGCCTCCGCTTGCGGGGGAGCTGGCAAAAATCAGACTTGTCTGGTTTTTGACTGAGGGAGTCCCCGGAGCCCGTCGAGGGCTCCCGCGGCCTGAACCCCCACCCCCTTTACGGGGGTGGGGGTTCAGGTTAGCGCCCGTACCTGTTGCCCTTTTCCGCTTTCCTCCCGCTTTAACCATAAAATGCTTGTCTTTTCTTCCAAATAAGAGTAAACTTCATGCTTGTGTGACACAATACAGCATTTCTTCGGAGGCTTTTTTATGCTGAAAAAACTGTTGGCCAAGTATAACATCTTTTACGGCTGGTTCATGGTGCTCGTCGGCATCCTCATCATGGGCGTGGCGTATGGCACGGTGTTCAACTGCTTCTCCCTGTTCACCATCCCGGTGTCCGAGGGCATGGGCTACACCCGTCAGGCGTTTGCCACCAGCCTGACCATCATTTTCATCTTTTTCACCATCATTTCCGTCTTCTCCGGAAAAATCTTTCAGAAGATCAAGCTGCACACCGTCATGTGCATCTGCGCCGTGGTGCTGCCGATCGCCTATTTCTGCAACTCCCTGTGCACCAAAATCTGGCAGTTCTATGTGCTTGCCGCCGTGCAGGGCATCTGCATCCCGATCCTCTCCTTCACCGCCTTTTCCATCATTATTGCCAACTGGTTCGAGGACAGGCGCGGCCTTGCCATGGGCTTTACCTTTATGGGATCGGGGTTCGGCGGCTTTGTGTTGAATCTGCTGGCCTCCACCTGGTTGGCCAACCACGGCTTTGCCTTTGCCTTCCGGGTGCTGGGCATCATCATGGCGGCGGTGCTGGTTCCCCTTGTGTTCTTTGTGCTGAAGGTCAGCCCCGAGGACATCGGCATGAAGGCTCTGGGCGCACAGGAAAACAAAGAAGGCGGTGCTTCTGTGGAGCTTTACGGCCCTATGCTGAATAAGGCTATGGGTGGAAGCAATTTCTGGCTGGTGGTCATGACCGCTATTCTCATCGGCTTTACCGCCTCCACCTTGGCGCAGTCCATCACCCCGCACATCACCGACTGCGGCTTTGACCCGGTCTATGCGGCGCGTATCAACGCGGGCTATTTCGGCTTCCTCTGCTTCTGTAAGATCACTATGGGCTTTGCCTATGACAAACTGGGCATGAAGCCCACCACCATCATCGCCATGCTTATGGTCGCTCTGGGTCTGGTCGCCCTGTATTTCGGCACTTACAAGGCCGCCCACATCTTTGTTATCTTAGGCTCCGGCGGCTGCGCGGCGGGCTCTGTTGCTCTGCCTATGCTGACCCAGGCCGCCTGCGGCAACCGCGATTTCTCGTCCATCAACGGCATTGTCACCGCCGGAAATACGCTGGGCGGCGCACTTTGCCCCTTCATCACCAACGCCATCTATGACGCAAAGGGCAGCTACAATGTCGCCCTGCTGTTGGCCGTCGCGCTGATTGCCGTCACCATCCTGCTCATCCTGCTCATCCGGGTGCTGAAAAAGGACGCTGCTGCCGCATAATTCCCGATTTTTTAGGGGCGGGGTTTCCCCGCCCTGTTTTTCTATCAGACTTCACATTGGAGGCTTTGCCATGAATACACGCATTGAGCACGATTCCATGGGGCAGGTGGCGGTTCCTGCGGATAAATACTGGGGTGCGCAGACCGAACGCTCCCGCAACAATTTCAAAATCGGCGCGGGGCACGAAACCATGCCTTCCGAGATCATCCGCGCCTTCGGCATTCTCAAAATGGCGGCGGCAGAGGCGAATTTCGCCCTGAAACCCGACAAAATGACCGAGGAAAAGAAAAATGCCATCGTCTGCGCCTGTAAGGCCGTCATGGATGGGCGGCTTTCCGCGCATTTTCCGCTGGTGGTGTTCCAGACCGGCAGCGGCACCCAGAGCAACATGAACGTAAATGAGGTGCTTGCGCATTACGGCACGGAGCAGACCGGCGTGCAGTTGCACCCCAATGACGATGTGAATATGTCCCAGTCCTCCAACGATACCTTCCCCTCCGCGCTGCACATCGCCGCTGCGCTTTCCGTGGAAGACAGCGTTCTGCCCGCGCTGGACAAGGTGATTGAAACCTTAAAGCGGCTGGAAAAAGAGAACGAGGGTGTTTTGAAGTGCGGACGCACGCACCTGATGGACGCCGCGCCCATCGCCTTTTCACAGGAGATTTCCGGCTGGCGCGGCGCGTTGGAACGGGACAGGCAGCAGCTTGTTCTGTCGCTGCCGGGGCTGAAAAAGCTGGCGCTGGGCGGCACCGCCGTGGGAACCGGGCTCAATGCGCCCAAGGGCTTTGCGGAGGGTGCGGCGAAGGAGGTTTCCCGCATCACGGGCAAGGCTTTTGAGACGGCGGAAAACAAGTATCAGTCCTTGACCTCGCTGGATGAGATTGTTTTTGCCCACGGCGGATTGAAGGCGCTGGCCTGTGATTTGATGAAGATGGCCAACGACGTGCGCTGGATGGCCTCCGGCCCCCGAAACGGGCTGCATGAAATCTTCATTCCCGCCAATGAACCCGGCTCATCTATTATGCCCGGCAAGGTCAATCCGACCCAGTGCGAGGCGGTTACGATGGTTGCCGCACAGGTCATGGGCAACGATGTGACGGTGGGCTTTGCCGCCAGTCAGGGCAATTTCCAGCTCAATGTCTTCCTGCCCGTCACGGCGTACAATTTCCTGCAGTCCGCGCGGCTGCTTTCGGAGGTCATGGAATCCTTTGTGGCGCATTGCTTAGATGGGCTGAAAGCCAATCGGGAGAAAATGCGGGAGAACCTCAATCAATCGCTGATGCTGGTCACGGCTTTGTCCCCCGTGATTGGGTATGAGAACGCCGCGAAGGTAGCGCAGACGGCGGAACGGGAGAATCTAACCCTCAAAGAATCTTCCTTGAAACTGAACCTTTTGACAGAGGAACAGTTTGACAATATCGTGAAGCCGGAGCAGATGGTGTAAAATCCAGCCAACAGCCCCCTATACCCTAAAGGGCATAGGGGGCTGTTGGCTGGGAGCGCGGCCGCAAATACAGGAGTTATCCATCTTCTGTGAGGCCGCGCTCGCGGAACTTTTGCTGTCATTCAACAGGAACGAACAGCACAGGCAGTTGATTGCGCATTACGAGGGGGTAGCGATCTTTCCCGGAAACCCGTCGAGGGTTTCCCGCGGCCTGCGTCTCACCCCTTGTGGGGTGGGGCGCAGGTTAGCGCCCGTACCTGTTCCCTTTTTCCACATTCCTTCGATAGAACGCCTTCGTGTGGCGCGGCGAAGCCGCGCCACACGCCAAAGCTCGGGATACCCCCTTTACGGGGGTGTCCCGAGCTTTGGCTATTCACAAACGATTTGTGTTAGTCGTTGTCCACTTCCGGCACAAACAGCGGCAGAGGCAGCCAGGCCTGTACGGCGGCGGGCAGCTCCCGCTTTTGCGCGGCATGGAGGGAGAACAGCACCGCCATGGCCTGACGGTGGGTGAAGTGATAGTCACATTCCCCGTCAAAGGGGGTGACCTCCGCCTTGCCATCCATCACGGAGAGCATCAGCTTTTCTTTTCCGTTCACCCCGTCGATTTCCAAGGTCACTTCGCCCTCGGGCAGCTTGCAGGTCGCATATTTGAGCTTCAAACAGGCATCCGCGACCTTCCTGTAATGATACACACAGTAGTTTTCTATGTTCGCCACGCGGCAGCCCTCCGCAATGTCGAACAGAAGGTCATAAAAGGCCATGCTGAACATAGGAACCGTCACGGAAATGCAGTCATTCCCGATGGCGGCAAAGGCGGCGCGGAGAATTTTTGCGGCATTTTCGGGCTTTATGCAGTCGATCTCGCTGACGGTGGTTTCATAATCCCCGCCGTAGAGATAGTAGCCCGCAAATATGCCGGTTTCATCGAGAACCGCAAACACATTCCCCTGCCAGTTGGACAGCACATCGAAATAGCGATCCTCCTGCCGCACAGGATGGGAGGCTCTGCTCTCTACCAAGCCCTTGATGGCAGAAATCAGTTCTGTATCCTCCGCGCAGACCCGTTTTACGGTAAACCCTGTGTTATTTTCCACCATGCCGAAGGCATGGCGCATATTGCTTTTGTTCAGCTCAAATTTGCCCGCAACGCCCGCCGGTTCAAAGCCGAAATAGGAATACCGCTGCCGCTGGCCGCCCAGCGCGGCAAAATCGCAGCCCTTGGCCATGGCATCGTCCAAGGCCAATTTCATGCAGTCCTTCATATAGCCCTCGTGCCGGTGGAAGGGGTGCACGGCCACGTTTCCGATGCCGATGCCGGAAAGGGTTTCGCCCATCACGGAAAGGGAAATGGGGTAAGCACCCACGGCGGCGCGGAGCTTGCCATCTTCGGTCACGATGAAATTGTAGTTTTCGGGGTGATACTGCTCCCGATAGAGCTTGGGCAGCAGGGTCATAAAGTTCTTCTTTGTGCCGTTCATGCCGAACACATAGTTCAGAAAGTCAATCAGCGGCTCATGCTCCACCTGATTTGCGGCAATTCCCTTATAAATTTTCATATTGCTTCCTCCTTCATGGGTCTGATACGATAAAGCATAACAAAGAAACACCTTATCGTCAATGATTTTTGCGGAGAAACCTGCTATAATAAGAATAAAAAGAAATACAGGCGGAGGAAAATCAAATGGTTGAGGTACTGCTCAAGGCCGGTGCGTACATCCTCATCATCGTGCTGGGCTATACGCTTAAAAAAGCGGGCTTTTTCAAAAAGGATGATTATAAGATCATTATGAAAATCGCTCTGAACATCACGCTGCCGGCGGCTGTGCTGCACAACTTTGCCACCTTCGATTTCAACATTGCGCTGCTCTATTGCACAGGCATTGCGCTGCTGATGAATTTCATTCTGCTGGGTATCGGTTTTGCCATTACCCGCAAGAAGGACGATTCCACAAAAGCACTCTATATGGTCAATTTCCCCTCCTACAACATCGGCTCCTTCACCATGCCCTATGTGCAGGGCTTTTTGGGGCCTATGGGTGTGGTTTGCACCTGTCTGTTTGACTGCGGCAACGCCGTCATGTGCACCGGCGGCATCTATGCCATGACCTCCCGCTACTTAGGCGGCAAAGGGCAGGGGGTGAAGGAGACCCTCAAAAAGCTGCTGACCACGCCCTTCTGCTCCTACCTCATCATGCTGGCGGTTTCCATGATCGGCATAAAGATCCCCGATGCGCTGCTGACGCTGACCCGCCCCATCGCCAACGCCAATCCTTTTGTGGCAATGCTGATGGTTGGCACCATGTTTGAGTTTAATCCCAACCGTCAATTCCTGCGCAAGGCCGTCACCATCGTGCTGGTGCGTTACATCATGGGCACCGCCTTTGCCGTGGCGTTCTGGCTGCTGCCCTTCCCGCTGGAAGTGAGGCAGGTGCTGACCATCATCGCCTTTGCGCCCTGCTCCGCCATGTCTCCGGCCTTCACGGAAAAGCTGGGCAGCGATCACGAGCTGGCATCCTTCACGGGCTCCGTGACCATATTGCTCTCCATTATTACCATCACGACACTGATTGCGGTGATGGGACTGTAAGGGAGAGAATAGAGGGTGGAAGGGTGAAGGCGTGCGAAGGAACGACCCTCTCAGTCTTTTCATGGACAAGTCCATGAAAAGCCAGCTCTCCCGCACGCGGGCGAGCCTTACGCCTGCGGGCGGGACAATGGAAAAAGGCAGCCAATCTTGAAAAAGAAGGGCTGCCTTTTTTAGGGTTTATGAGGGTATTTTGTTACTGGTTATTTCTGGCGGCGCGGTAGCGCTGGGTACCGTCGAGGATTTTTTTGCGCATACGGATGGTCTTGGGGGTGATCTCCACCAGCTCGTCATCGTCGATGAAGTCGAGGGCGCGTTCCAGTGTCATGGGGCGGACGGGGTGCAGGCGCATGGCTTCCTCGGCACCGGCGGCGTTGCGGATGGAGGTCAAGTGCTTGGCCTTGCAGACATTGAGCTCGATGTCGCCGGGGCGGGTGTTCGCGCCGACCAGCATACCGGAATACACCTTGTCGCCGGGCACAACGAACATTTCGCCGCGATCCTGCGCATAGAACAGGCCGTAGGTCAGGGCTTCGCCGGTCTCAAAGGCGATGAGGGAGCCGAAGTTGCGGGTGGGAATCTCGCCCTTGTAGGGTTCGTAGCTCTCAAAGACGGAGGACATGATGCCCTCGCCGCGTGTGTCGGTCATAAAGTCGGAGCGGTAGCCGAACAGACCGCGGGAAGGAACGAGGAATTCCAGACGGACACGGCCGCGGCCGGACATATCGACCATCTGGCCTTTTCTTTTGCCGATCTTTTCAATGACCGCGCCGGAATATTCCTCGGGAACATCCACGACCATGCGCTCGATGGGCTCGCACTTCACGCCGTCGATGGTCTTATAGAGCACCTCGGGCTTGGAGACCTGGAACTCATACCCCTGACGGCGCATATTCTCGATAAGAACGGTCAGGTGCAATTCGCCTCTGCCGGAGACGCGGAAGGAGTCGGTGGTGGAGCCGTCCTCCACGCGCAGGGAAACGTCGGTCTGCAGTTCCTTCATCAGGCGGGCGCGGAGATGACGGGAGGTGACATACTTGCCCTCGCGTCCGGCAAAGGGGGAGTCGTTGACGGAGAAGGTCACGACCACGGTGGGCTCGGAGACCTTGACGAAGGGCAGAGGTTCAACGGCATCCGGCGGGCACATGGTGTCGCCGATGTTAATGTCCGGCATACCCGACACGGCGACGATCTCGCCCACGGTGGCTTCCTGGCACTCCACACGGTTCAGGCCCTGGAAGGAATAGAGCGTGTTGATGCGCTCGGGAGCGCGGCGTTCGCCCTCCTCACCGTAAGCGGAACGGATGGCCATCATGCCGCGCTTTATGGTGCCGCGCTCCACACGGCCGATGCCGATACGCCCCACATAATCGTTGTAGTCGATGGTGGAGACCAGCAGCTGCAGGGGGCCTTCGGGATCGCCCTCGGGAACGGGAACATATTTGAGAATGGCGTCAAACAGGGGCTTTAAGTCGGTGCCTTCCTTGTCCAGAGAATCGGAGCAGATGCCCTTTCTGGCGGAGGCAAAGAGGAAGGGACAGTCGAGCTGTTCCTCGGAAGCGTTGAGGTCGATAAGAAGGTCTAAGCACTCGTCCACGACTTCCTCGGGACGGGCGTCGGGTCTGTCGATCTTGTTGATGACCACGATGGCCTTGTGACCCAGTTCCAGAGCCTTGCGCAGCACGAAGCGGGTCTGGGGCATGGGGCCTTCAAAGGCGTCCACCAGCAGAATCACGCCGTCCACCATTTTGAGGACGCGCTCCACCTCGCCGCCGAAGTCCGCGTGACCGGGCGTGTCGATGATGTTGATGTGCACATCGCCGTACTGGATGCCGGTGTTCTTGGCAAGTATGGTGATGCCGCGTTCGCGCTCAATGTCGCCGGAGTCCATGACGCGCTCGGCAACCTGCTGATTGTCGCGGAAAACGCCGCCCTGCCGCAGCATGGCATCAACTAAGGTGGTCTTGCCGTGGTCAACGTGGGCGATGATGGCAATATTGCGAATGTCGTTTCTTATCATATAAGGAAATGCTCCTCTCTGTTTTGTGGTGAAATAAATTCCTGTCGGAATTTGTGAAATACGGACTTTGCCGTGTGAAATATGGAGCGGAAGCTCCATGTGAAATGCGCTACGGCGCGTGAAAGGCGTTCCGGCCATTGGATGCGAAGCATCCGTTTCACATCCCGCAAGGGATATTTCACATTGTCCGCATAGGGCGATATTTCACATCCGAAGGATATTTCACTCTCTTATGGCGGTGTCGGTAAGCTCCAACCCGGAATTGTTTTCCTGCGCCCAGCGGATCGACCACTCGGACTCGAACAGCAGCACGTCGCGCTCGTTTCTGTCCTTGGCAATCAAGGCGGTGGAGGGCAGTCGCAGCAGCTTTAATTCCTTGGGGGTTGAAACCACCCACCGCACGGCGGTGAAGGGCAGCCGCGTCACGGTCACATCCACGCCGTACTCGTTTTTGAGGCGATATTCCAGCACTTCAAACTGCAATTCGCCAACCACGCCGACGATGACTTCCTCGCCCAAGCCGTCCGCCCGGCGGAAGGTCTGCACCGCGCCTTCGGTGGCCAGCTGCATTACGCCTTTTAGGAACTGCTTGCGTTTCAGAGAATCCAGCGTGGAGACCCGGGCAAAATGCTCAGGGGCAAACAAGGGAATACCCGCATATTCGGTCTTTTTGCCGGTGTAAAGGGTGTCGCCTAAGGCGAAAATGCCGGGGTCGAACAGGCCGATGATGTCGCCGGGATAGGCGGTTTCAACAGACTCTCTTGCGTCCGCCATGAAGGCCTGCGGCTGGGCAAGCTTTATGTCCTTGCCGGTTGCGGCCTGTTTGACCGTCATGCCCTTATTGAACACGCCGGAGCACACGCGCATGAACGCGATGCGGTCGCGGTGGGCGGGGTTCATGTTGGCCTGAATCTTAAAGATGAAGCCGGAGAAATCCTTGGCGGTGGGGGCGATGGAGTTGCCCTCCTTGTCCTCGCGGGGGGTCGGCGGCAGGGAATATTCCAGGAACTTGGCCAAGAAGGATTCCACGCCGAAGTTGTTCATGGCGGAGCCGAAGAACATGGGGGTCAGCTGTCCGGCGCGTACCGCGTCCAAATCAAAGGAATCGCCCGCCACATCCAGCAATTCTATGTCCTCCATGAGCTTGCCCCTGTAGGAATCTTCCAGCACTTCCCCGATCTCGTCCGAGAGGAAGGGCACAAAACGCGCCTTGACCTGCGTGATGCCGTGCCGTCCGCCCTCAAAGACCTCGACCTCCTCGGTCTGTCTATGGTAAACGCCCTTGAAGTCGCCCATGGTTCCGATGGGCCAGGTTACGGGGCAAGCCCGAATCCCTAATACGTTTTCGATTTCCTCCATGAGCTCAAAGGGGTCGCGCCCCGCTCTGTCCATCTTGTTGACAAAGGTGAAGATGGGGATGGAGCGCATCCGGCAGACGTGGAAGAGTTTGATGGTCTGGGCTTCCACGCCCTTTGCCGCGTCAATGAGCATCACGGCGCAGTCTGCGGCAACCAAGGTGCGGTAGGTGTCCTCGGAGAAGTCCTGGTGCCCGGGGGTGTCCAAGATATTGATGTGGAACCCGTCGTATTCAAACTCCATGACGGAGGAGGTGACGGAAATACCGCGCTGCTTTTCGATCTCCATCCAGTCGCTCGTGGCGTGCTTGTCGGCCTTTCTGGCCTTCACGGAGCCCGCCTGATGGATTGCGCCGCCGTAGAGCAGCAGCTTTTCGGTCAGCGTGGTTTTGCCCGCATCCGGGTGAGAGATGATGGCAAACGTGCGTCTGCGCTTGATTTCCTGCTCTGTGAGCCCAACGACCTGCGACATTGTGGCGTTCTCCTTCCGTGATAATCAAATTCGTTTCTCAAAATGGGCAAAATGTCCCTATGTCCGGGATTTTACCCAAACACTTATTATACACGAACTTCCCCGTTTTTTGTCCTTCTTTTGAGTAAAACTTCTATTAAAGATTTTTACGGTTGAATCTGCCTTATGGGTATGCTACAATGATGCAAAACGGATTGATTCATAAGGGATTAAGGAGATGGGCAATATGTTTGATAAACAGCAATACGATTCGGAAATGGCTGCCGTTCGCAGGGACACGGCGAAAATCCTGGAAGGCTATCTGGAAGACAATTATGCCTTTATCAGCAAGCTGAACGGTGACAAGATGGTGCCCATGGAGCAAGATGCTGAGAGCATAGAACGGGTCAAGGCTTGGGACATTCCCCGGATCGGACGGGATTTCCGGGAGGTCAGCCGGGAGATGATCGACGAGGTCTACAACAACGGCATGATGATCCAGCATCCGCGGTTTTTCTCCTTTGTCACCTCCGCCGTCTCGCCTTATTCCGTCATGGGTTCGGTGCTCTCCGATGTGTATAATCTGAACCTCTGTGGCGCGGAGCTTGCGCCCCAGGCCGCCATTTTGGAGGAAAAGCTGCTCAAATGGATGGGACAGCGTGCAGGCTACACCGATTCGGAGCGCATCGGTGGCGTGTTCACCTCCGGCGGTTCGCTCTCGAACTTAACCGGCATCATTGCCGCCCGTGACACGATTCTCGGGGATTTGGATTATGCCTGCGGCACGGCTTATATCTCCGACCAGACCCATTCCTCCCTGCACAAGGGGCTGCGTCTGGCGGGCATCCGCGATAAGCAGGTTCGGATCATTCCCACGGATGAGAACTTCAAAATGCGCACCGATTTGCTGGAAGCTGCCATCAAGGAAGACCTTGCGGCGGGCAAAAAGCCCTTCCTTGCCGTGGGCACCATCGCCACCACCAACACCGGCTCCATCGACCCGCTGGAGGAGATGGGAAACATCTGCGAGCAATACGGCCTGTGGCTCCATGTGGACGGTGCGTTCGGCGGCTCCATCCTGTTCTCCGACATTTATAAGCATCTGGCCAAGGGCTTGGAGAAGGCCAATTCCTTCTCCTGGGACTTCCATAAATGGGCGATGCAGACCTATTCCTGCTCCGCCTGTGTGGCCAAGGACAAGGCCACATTCTTAAACACCTTTGTGGAGCACCCCGAATATCTGGCGGATGTGCAGAACGATGAATATGCAAACGGCTGGGACATGGGCATGGAGATGAGCCGCCCCGCCCGTCACTTAAAGCTCTGGTTCACCCTGCAGGCGCTGGGCACCGACAAAATGGCGGACATCATCGACTACGCCTTCTACAATTCCAAGGTCGCCGAGCGTGCCATTTCCGCCCTGCCCGATTGGGAGATCGTCTCCCACGCCAGCTGCGGCACCTTAACCTTCCGCTACGCCCCGAAGGACATGACCTTGGAGCAGCAAAATGACCTCAACAAGCGCATTTCCGATGCCATCACGGAGTCGGGCGAGGCATTCATCGTCACCACCGAGCTGCGCGGCAAAAAGGTGCTCAGGATGTGCATCATCAACGGCAACACCACCACAAAAGACGTCACCGAGACCATTGAGCTTGTGGACGGCATTGCCCGCAAGGTGGCAAAAGGCTGATAAACGGCACAGGATTGCACACTATTTTCTCAAAAGTGCAAAAAATTGAAAAAAGGACTGGAAAAACCCCCGCTTTTCCTGTATAATGAACATCATCAAATCGTGTAAGGAGGTCTGCGAACATGATTCGTGTGATCTATGGCAAAAAAGGCTCCGGCAAGACCAAGAAAATTATTGATACCGCCAATGCCGCTGTGAAAAACTGCAAGGGCAATCTGGTTTTCATTGATGATGATAACCGTTATATGTATGATGTGGATCGGGATATCCGTTTCGTCAACGCCACCGAATACGACGTTTCCAGCCCCGAAATTTTCATGGGCTTCATCTCCGGCATCATGGCCGGCAACTACGACATGGAGGAGCTCTTCATCGACGGTTTCCTGCGTCTGGTCAAGTCCGACATCAAGGATCTGGAAGCCTTCTTCGCCCAGCTTGACGCGCTGACCGCCAAGACCGGCTGCAACGTGTTCCTCTCCATCGGCGCCGGTGACGAGGAAGCCCCCGAATACCTGAAAAAATACATCGTTGAGGACTAATGCTTCACATCCCATTGTAGGGGAGGGGTTACCCCTCCCCTACGCTGTTTTTTATAAGAAGGATTGATACGCTATGAAATATGTAAGCACCCGTTCCAATGCCGCTTCCGTTTCTTCTGCCCAGGCCATCGTGCAGGGGCTCTCCCATGAGGGCGGTCTCTTCGTACCGGAGAATTTCCCCGCGGTTTCCTTATCCACCGTTGAAAAGATGGTTTCCATGGACTACGCGGGACGCGCCAAGACCATTCTTTCGCTGTTCCTCACCGATTACACCGAGGACGAGCTTTCCGACTGCGTGCGGGAGGCCTACACCGAAGGGCGTTTTGTGGGCGAACCCGCGCCCTTAAAGAAGGTCGGGGACAACTATGTGCTGGAGCTCTGGCACGGTCCCACCCACGCCTTCAAGGACATGGCGCTGCAGATGCTCCCGCGCCTTATGACCCGCGCCATGAAAAAGGTCGGGGTCAAAGAGCAGGTCTTCATCTTGGTTGCCACCTCCGGCGACACCGGCAAGGCTGCGCTGGAGGGCTTCTGCGACGTTCCCGGCACCCACGTTGGCGTGTTCTTCCCCGTGGACGGCGTTTCCCCCGCCCAGAAATTGCAGATGATCACGCAGGAGGGCGCAAACACCCACGTCTGCTCCGTTTACGGCAACTTTGACGATGCCCAGACCGGCGTAAAGACCATCTTCAACGATGAAGCCTTCGCCAAGGAGTTAAAAGAGAAGGGCTATGTCCTTTCCTCCGCCAACTCCATCAACTGGGGCAGACTGGTGCCGCAGGTCGCCTACTATTTCTCCGCTTACTGCGATTTGGTTAAGCAGGGTGCGCTGAAATTGGGCGACAAGGCCGATTTCTGCGTTCCCACCGGCAATTTCGGCAACATTTTGGCCGCCTATTACGCCAAGCGCATGGGTCTTCCCGTTGGAAAGCTGCTCTGCGCCAGCAACAAAAACAACGTGCTGTTCGACTTCATCACCGGCGGCACCTACAATGCCAACCGCGATTTCCACAAGACCGCTTCCCCCTCCATGGACATTCTCGTTTCCTCCAATCTGGAGCGTCTGCTCTATGAGCTGTGCGGCAAGAACCCCGAAACCGTGGAAAGCTGGATGAAGGCGTTAAAGTCCGGCGGGGAATACACCGTAGACGAAAAGACGCTGAACGCTTTGCAGGAGAGCTTCGCCGCCGCGTGGACGGACGACGGGAAAGCCTTTGCCGCCATAAAGGATGTGCAGGACAAGGAAAACTATCTGCTTGACACCCACACCGCCGTGGCGTGGGTCGCCGCGGAGGAATACCACAAAAACGGTGGAAACAACCCCATGGTCGTGGTGTCCACCGCCAGCCCGTATAAGTTCAGCCGCAGCGTGCTTTGTGCGCTCACGGGCTCTTCCCATGAGGAGCTTGATGAGTTCGCCTGCGCCGACAAGCTGGAAAGCCTGTCCTCCCTCAAAATGCCCGCCACCCTCCGCGACTTGAAGAGCAAGCCCGTTCGCCACAAGGATGTGGTGAACCCCGCCGAAATGCTTTCCGAGGTTCGCTCCTGGGCAAAATAAAAAATCAACCCGTTACAGATGCAATGATCCGTAACGGGTTTTCTCATGCCCCGGTAAGGCGCGTTGGAAAGGGGAGAACAACGCCCCTCACCGAAACATCAGGGGATGCGCCGTAGTGCCCGGTAGTGCAGGAACCCTCGGCGTGTTGTAGGGGCGGGGTCGCCCCGCCCTTCACCGCGCTGACCGAGGCCGCAGCCGAGACCTGTCGCGCAGCGACTGAAGGGGCTTACGTCAGCTCCTTCACCGCCGCCTCAATGAGCGCATCCAGCGCGGGCGACTCTGTGATGCCCTTCTCCTTCAGCGTTTCCAGAACGTAGGATTTCTTTTCCTCGCCTTTGCCGCTGCCAAAGAGCTGCTCCGCCGCCTGTACCGCGATGCACACCCATTTCCACAGCATTTTCAGCTTCTCCGCGCCCAGCTTTTCCTTCAAAAAGGGCAGCACGAAGATGCAGACTGCGGAAATCAGCACCGTCACAAGCATTTCCATGACCTTTTCCATCTCTTTCACCTCCTTTACGCTCCCCATTCTATCAAATCCTTATGCGAACATCGTCCCGGATTTTCCCGAACATTTGTCCGCTTGTCATTGACAGACGCGCAAATTCGGCTATACTAAAAGGGAAATCTTTTCAAGGAGGAACAAATCATGATTACGCCTAACGATATTGCAAAGATGATCGACCACTCTCTCTTAAAGCCCGAGTTGGATTTGGACACCGTGAAATCCGGTCTGCTCGTTGCCAAAAAGTACGAAACCGCCTCCGTCTGCGTCCGCCCCTGCGACCTTGCCCTTGCCGCCGAAATGCTGAGAGGCACTTCCGTGAAGCTTTGCATCGTCATCGGCTTCCCCCACGGCAGCAATCTGACCGCCGTTAAGGTCTATGAAGCGAACCTCGCCATGGATCAGGGCTGCCAGGAGCTGGACATGGTGATGAACATCGGCCGCGCCCTCTCCGGCGAGTGGGATTACGTCCTTTCCGACATCAAGGCCGTTGTGGATGCCGCCCACGCCCGCGGTGCCATCGTCAAGGTCATCATGGAGAACGCCTACTTAACCGACGAGCAGAAGATCAAGGTTTGCGAGATCTGTGCCGAAGCGGGAGCCGATTTCACCAAGACCTCCACCGGCTACGCTCCCACCGGCGCCACCATCCACGACATTGAGCTGATGCGCGCCCACACCCCCGCCAGAATGTCCGTCAAGGCCGCCGGCGGTGTCCGTTCCTTAGATGCCGCGCTTGCCTTCCGCGCCGCCGGCTGCGCCCGCATCGGCGCCACCGCTACCGAGAAGATTATGACCGAGGCCGAGCAGCGCTTCCGTGACAACGGAACCCTGTAAAAACCAAAATGTGAAAAAAGGCATTTCCCATCCGAAATTGTGATGGGGAATGCCTTTTTGATACCATGAAAGGAGCGAAGCCGCCCGGAACACCGAAATTTGCGAAGCACATTTCGGTGCGAAATGAATACTGAAAACTGAATATTGAATAATGAATAATCAGGAACGAGGGAGGGGGAACCCCCTCCCCTACGGACGTGCTGATTCAGTGCGGTTCTTAAATATTCATCCCACGCCGCAGCGTGTAGGCTCCATCGCTTGCGGGGCAGCGCAGCAGTGCCGGTAATGAATTTCGCCCGGTATGTTGTAGGGGCGGGGTCTCCCCGCCCTCCACCCCGCCCGCAGGCGGCGTGCCCCCCGTCGCTAATTATTCATTTTTCAGTCTTCAATCTTCAATATTCATTTGTTTATATTATTTCTAATGAATACTGAAAACTGAATAATGAATAATCAGGAACAAGGGAGGGGAAACCTCTCCCCTACGGACGCGCCGATCCAGTGCGGTTCAGAGCTATTCATCCCACGCCGCAGTTTACTGCCTGTCTCTCCCTAAAAATTCCAGCGGAAATGGCAGGCTGCTAACGGGCTTCAACGCCAGCTTCATCAGAGCCAGCGATTCGTCGTCTGCCGCGATGCGGTTGGAATGAATCACGCCGCATTCCTTGCAGCGGTGCAGAATTGCCCATTCGCCGCCGTCCCGCACCCACACCGCAATCGGCTCCATGTCGCCATGGCAGACAGAAGCGCGGTCGCCCGGCTCGTTGTCCAGATGCAGGGAATGGAGGCAGTGCGGACAGTGGTTGCGGTGCTGCGTCCCGGCCATCTCGGTGGAAACGACCTTGCCGCAATAAGCGCAGGTGAAGCCCTCGTCGCCGTGATCTTCCTCCACCATTTGCGCCCGCTGCGCCGCCATCTTTATCTCACGAATGCTCTTAGCCATGGTTTTCATGTCCTCCGTACTGTTTATGGGGCGGGGAGACCCCGCACCTACCTTCTATTCGGGCTTGTGCATTGTGACCTGCACGCGCTTCTGCTCTTTGTCCACCGCATATACCCACACCGTAAAGCTGTCTCCCGGCACGGGCACCGCGTTTTCGGCATACTGGGACTTGTGCAGCAGCACATTGCCCTCCTTGCAGCCGATGTCCACAAACACGCCGTAGGGCACGCAGTCCTTAACCGTTCCCTGACATTTGAGCCCCACATACAGGTCGTCAAAACTCTCGGGATTGGGCACGGTGAACAGGTTCGACCAGATGCCGGATAGGGATTTTTTCTTCTTTTCCTTCGGCATTTCCTGTGCAGGAGCCTCTTTTACCGGGGCTTTTTCCTTCTTTTCTGCCCTTTCCGCCACAGGGGCGCTCTTTCGCGCTAAGATGCCGTCAATTTCCTCGGCAAATTCGCACTGGTAGGTGTTGCCGTTGGAGTTTCTGGAGAGCACCTTCACCTTGCAGGAGATTCCGTGGAATTCCGCGGGCTTGTGGTCGGAAAGCTGCTTCTGTGACAGCGTGCCCGTGAAATCCCGGCACTTGACCTCCAACGCCTTGGAAGCGGTGGTGCCCACGCAGTTGACGGTGAACACCCGCCCGATGCGGCTGTCCTTCTGCTCGGTATCTTGGGACTTTTTGTCCTTTTTCGGCTGCTCCTTTTTGTTTTCCACAGCGGACTTGGACTTTTCCACAGATTTGTTTGCTTTTTGCACAACCTGTGGATTCTTTTCCACAGACTTTTCCGCAGCTTTTACCCGTTTTTCCGCTTTTTTCGGCTTTTCGGCGGGAATTTCCGCCTCTGCGGCCACAAACTCCGGCTCGGCCTCCGCAAAGGCTTCCTCCTCCTCCATCTCCCGAATCAGCTCCTCCGGGTCGATTAAGGACGGCGTGAGCCAGGAAATGTCCGGGCGGCAGAGGATGCGGGCGTTGTTGTACGCCCAAGGGAGCAGCAGAATGGTCTCCGGGATGTAAAATTCATCCTTGCGGGAGAGCACCAGCGAAAAGTCCGGGGGAGAAGTGTAGTCCGCAGAGAGGTAAATGGGCATGAGGAATTGAATCTGCCCTTCCCTTTGCACCCGCCGCCCGTTTACGATCTCGGTGGAGGCGGGGCGATACTGCGGAATGACGTACTTGTAATTCCGCTTCGCCAGAAGCTCCGCCGTCTGAATCGCGGTTTTAAGGCTCTGCGCCAGCGACCACGGCGGCACTTCCTTGCCGAACTGGTTGACGGTGTATTTCCGGGGGAAACGCCCTCTTGCGATGCCGTCGTCGATGATGTGCTCCAATTTTGCGTCGGTAAAGTCGATGGTGAGGTTGGGGTCGTAGACGATCTCGGTCAACGACTTAAAGAAGGTCGCAACGGAGGGGCCGGGGTCGATGTCCGCCTGATTGAAATTGTAAGAGCGGGTCAGTTCGATCTTGCTGTCGATGAACCGGGGCGACACACAGGTGAAAATCCCGGTGTCCTTCATCCCGGAGACCTCGCCAGTGAGGAAAAGCTCCTGCGCGTAGCGGGTCAGCAGCCCAGTGTTGAAATAGCAATACTTTCTGTCTTTGGAAAAAACGATCTTTCCGTAGTTGTAGGATTTCGGCTTGCGGTATTCCTGCATCAGTTTGGAAAAGGTGTGACGCAGGTAAGATTCCAGAATCTGGTAGCGGGTGCTTTTTCGCACCAGCGCCGGGTTTTCTTCGGAGCGGGAAAAGCCCCACTGTTCGCCGGGCAGCAGCAGTTCCTGAAGGCCGCAAATAAAGTCATTTGCCTCCTTGAAGGAACGGAATTTGAGATACCCGATGTGATAGGCGGAAACGGCGTCCCCGATCATGGCCTTTGTTCCCACAAAACAGGGCGACCATGTTTTTCCGGGCTGCGAGGTCACATAGGCAAAAAGCGCCTGATTCTTTCTGTCCTCAAGCCCTAAGGAAACGCATTTGGCTAAATAGTTCTTCCCGGACATTGCGCGCTCGAAAAGCACCGATGCGCCGGTTCTGTCGGGAAGAAGGCCTTCCACCCTGCCCGCATCCAGTTCTTTCTGGATGAAGGCGTTCATCTGCTGCAGTTCTTTCTGCGATAGAGTTTTGCCCAGCAGATCATTGAGCTTTCCGAAAAAAACGCTCTCGTTCACCGCACCGAACCCGTAAAGGCCGGTCTTTGGCATTTCATCACTCTCCTTTGTGATAGTATTTGAAAACAGAGAAAAAAATATGTGGCCGTACAGCCCGGAGGCAATGGATAGCACTTCGGCGGGATCGTAGGGGCGGGGTCTCCCCGCCCTCCCCGTTTTTACCTCATATCCGGCTTTCCCTTGCGCTCTTTCGCCACGCGGTCGGACTTGGGTATGTAGTTGAGAATCTCACACTCGATTCGCCCGTTGAACACGCGGCGCTTTTTGGTGCAGCGGCGTCCGTAGACCTGCTCAAAATCCCGGTTGGAGGTAATGGCGGTCAGCGTCCAGTCGTCATGCCCGCGCATCAGAGCGGAAAGCTCCCGGCAGACCTGCTGTGCGGCCTGTTGGTCGCCCAAGCGCTCGCCGTATGGGGGATTCGTCACCACCGCGCCGCGCTCGGCGGGAAGCTGTGCATCCCTGATCGCCTTGCACTGGAAGGTCACAATGTCGTTCAGCCCCGCCTGTGCCCGATGCGCGGCGGCAAGGCGCAGCACGCGCTCGTCTATGTCCGTGCCGCAGATGATCAGGTCTTTGCCCTTTTCCAGCTTTGCCGCTTCAAAACGCTTCCGCGCCTCCAC
>DCHO01000051.1:5191-5314 GCA_002315655.1 Christensenella sp. UBA1750 | reverse complement strand
CTCCGCGTTGAACTGTGTTCATCGGGGCGAAAGGGGGAAACGGTGAGGGGAGACCCGCCGGAAAAGAAAAAACGAATACTGAAAAATGAATAGCGAAGAATGAATAACGAAGAATGAATAATC
>DCHO01000051.1:2581-5148 GCA_002315655.1 Christensenella sp. UBA1750 | reverse complement strand
ATTATTCATTTTTCAGTTTTCAGTATTCATTATTCATTAAGGTACTGCAAGTGCCCCATCAGTCGATACGCGACAGGCTTCTCGGCGGCGGCCTTGGCAGTTCGGGCGTCCCGCCGGGCGTCCCTCCGGACGACCTTTCGGGCAGCCTTGCCCGGATGCAAAAGACTGAAAAATGCCTGAATTAAGGGATTTTTAAGCGCGAAAAAGCGGTTTGGGGCGGCCGGGCGACCTTTTTGGAGTTTTACTCCTTACATTTTTTTGAGAGAAGAAATAAGGGATTGCAAATTATAAAGAAGATGGTATAATCTATTTATAATCATTTAGGAGGTTGTGTTATGAAAAAGTTGTTCACAAATGACAGGTTCTTCTTGGCAATGGTGCTGTGTGCAGTCGTCGGTGAGGCCACAGGTGCTTTCATCAGTATTTTTGCTTTCAACTATTCATTACAAACACAGTTAACGCTTTTGTTTAGAGTAGCTTGTGTTATCATCCTGTTTTATTCATACAAAAAGCACAGCAAGAATATCATGAAAGGCATTATGGGTTCTCTATTAGCCGGGCAGCTTATCTCTTCCATACAATATCTTTCAAATATGAGATTTGACATAGAGTATATCAGTACTTTATTGTTTGCGTTCTTCTCTGTTTTGTTGTTTATCAATCATTTCATTATCAATTCTGAGCATCATTCAAGTCCAAAACAGATTAAATTTAATCAGCTCCTCGTTATCCTGTTATTTTTGAACTGTACATCATATAATATGTTGTGGTGCATATATGACTGTACTCTGCTAACGCTTGTATGGTGTATTGTGGATACTGTTGGTTTCCTCGGCATGGTATCTGTCGTCGTCTGTGTAGAATCCCGCTTAGATGCTTACCGTCTTGACCGTGAAGCTGCGGGATGGACGGAGGAGAAGGGTTATCCTGAAAATTATATCCACCAAAAGGATAGATAAATTATATTCTTCATTATATTCTTCATCACAAGGCGGTTGTCGATAGGCAGCCGCTTTTATGTACCAAAAAATCTAAGGAGTAAAATGCAAAAATAGCCGCCCGGCCGCCCGAATGTGTAAGAAATGCCTGAATACAGGCGTTTTTGCGGCGGGCAGCTTATTCTATGGTCGCCGCCCTGACTGCCCGGCTGCCCGGCGTTACGTTGCTTTTGCAACAAACAAAGCAATTTCGCCGGAAAACTTGACAAGTCCGGGGAAATGCACTAAAATACCTTTAAGCTGATGCAATATCGGCTCAATGCGAAACCTCGGGAATAATGATGCGTGTGGGTTCTTTGGCGCAAGAGAGCGGCTCATCTTCGGTGAAAGAGCCGCAAAAAGAAATCCCCGCGTCAGTCTCACCTCGGGGGCATTGCGTCTTCTTCGCGTTAAGGAGAACATAAAGTTGGGTGATTTTTCGCCAAGCAAAAGTGGTACCGCGGGATTAAGCTCTCGTCCTTTGCAGTTGAAGGATGGGGGTTTTTATTTTTCAGTATTCATTTTTCAGCATTCATTATTCATTAAGGAGGATTCCCATGTCCGGCGCAAACTACGATTTTACGGCCATTGAGAAAAAATGGCAGGACAAATGGAAGGCCGAGAAGACCTTCAAGACCTATGACGACTTTTCCAAGCCCAAGTATTACACGCTGATCGAGTTCCCGTACCCCTCCGGCGCGGGGCTGCACGTCGGCCATCCGCGCTCCAACACCGCCATGGACATCATCGGCAGAAAGAAGCGCATGGAGGGCTACAACGTGCTGTTCCCCATCGGCTGGGACGCTTTCGGTCTGCCCGCCGAGAATTACGCCATCAAGAACCACGTTCACCCTGGCGTGATTACCCAGAAGAACATTGACCGCTTCCGCGCCCAGAACCAGATGCTGGGCTTCGCCTTCGACTATGACCGCGAGGTGGACACCACCGACCCCAACTATTACCACTGGACGCAGTGGATTTTCCTGCAGCTCTACAAGGCTGGGCTGGCGTACAAGCAGGAAATGCCCATCAACTGGTGCACCGGCTGTAAGGTCGGTCTGGCCAATGAGGAAGTTGTGGGCGGCGTGTGCGAGCGGTGCGGCAGCGAGGTCGTGCGCAAGGTAAAGAGCCAGTGGATGCTCAAAATCACCGCCTACGCCCAGAAGCTGCTCGACGGCTTGGATAATGTGGACTTCATCGAGAAGGTCAAGGTGCAGCAGAGAAACTGGATCGGCCGCTCCGAAGGCGCAGAGCTGGACTTCGCCGTGAAGGGACTGGACGAGAAGCTGCGCGTTTATACCACAAGACCCGACACGCTCTACGGCGCGACCTACATGGTCGTGTCTCCCGAGCATCCCATCATCGAAAAGCACGCCGACGCAATCAAAAATATCGAAGAAGTCCGCGCCTATCAGCAGGCCGCCGCCAAGAAGTCCGACTTCGAGCGCACCGAGCTCAACAAGGACAAGACCGGCGTTTGCTTGGAAGGCATCATCGCCATCAACCCCGTAAACGGCAGAGAAATCCCCGTGTGGGTGTCTGACTATGTTCTCGTTTCCTACGGCACCGGCGCGATCATGGCCGTGCCCG
>DCHO01000051.1:0-2561 GCA_002315655.1 Christensenella sp. UBA1750 | reverse complement strand
CACGACGAGCGCGACTGGGCGTTTGCCAAGAAATTCGATCTTCCTATTATAGAGGTGGTCGCAGGCGGCAACGTGCAGGAGGAGCCCTACACCGACATTCAGGACGGTATTTTGGTTAATTCCGACATTTTGAACGGCTTATCCGTTGCGGACGCCAAGAAAAAGATGATTGAAACCCTGACCGAAAAAGGCATAGGGGAAAAGAAGGTCAACTTCAAGCTGCGCGACTGGGTGTTCTCCCGCCAGCGGTACTGGGGCGAGCCCATTCCCGTCGTCTGGTGCGACAAATGCGGCTGCGTGCCGCTGCCCGAGGATCAGCTTCCCTTAAAGCTCCCCGACACTGACCACTACCTGCCCACCGACAACGGCGAATCTCCGCTGGCCGCCATGGAGGATTGGGTGAATACCACCTGCCCCGTCTGCGGCGGTCACGCACGGCGCGAGACCGACACCATGCCCCAGTGGGCTGGCTCCTCCTGGTATTTCCTGCGCTACATCGACCCGCATAACGACACCTGCATAGCCGACCCCGAAAAGCTTAAATACTGGCTGCCCATTGACTGGTACAACGGCGGCATGGAGCACACCACCTTGCACCTGCTCTATTCCCGCTTCTGGCACAAGTTCCTCTACGACATCGGCGTTGTGCCCACCTCCGAGCCTTATCAGAAGCGTACCTCCCACGGCATGATCTTGGGCACCGACGGGCAGAAAATGTCCAAGTCCCGCGGCAACGTCATCAACCCGGACGATGTGGTGCACGAGATCGGCGCGGACGCCTTCCGCCTCTATGAGATGTTCATGGGCGCGTTTGACCAGGCAATTCCGTGGTCTACCAACGGCGCACGCGGCTGCAAGCGGTTCTTAGACCGCGTGTGGAGATTGCAGGACATGATCAATGAGGGAGAGGGGTATTCCTCCGACCTCATGGCGGATATGCACGTGACCATCAAGAAGGTCACAGAGGACTTTGACGCGATGAAGTTCAATACCGCCATCGCCGCCATGATGACGCTGGTGAACAATATGTACGCAAAGGGTTCCGTCACCCGTGCGGAGCTGGAAACCCTGCTTGTGCTGCTCAACCCCGTTGCCCCGCACATCACCGAGGAAATGTGGGAGAACATGGGACACGACGGCTCCATCGCGCTTTCCGCCAAGTGGCCGGAATTTGACGAGGCCAAGATGGTCAAGAACGAGGTCGAAATTGCCGTGCAGATCTGCGGCAAGGTGCGTGCCAAGCTGATGATCCCCGCCGATTTGACCGCCGACAAGGCCGAGGAATACTTCTACGCCCTGCCCGAGATTCAGAAGCTCATCGAAGGCAAGACCGTGAAGAAGTTCGTCTTCATCCCCGGCAGACTGCTCAACATCGTGGCGGTGTAAACAAATGAAAGAATATTGCGATAACCACATTCATTCCTTCCTCTCTCTGGACGGCTGCGCCCTCCTCATTGACCAGGTGCGCGCCTCCAGGGAGAAGGGGGTCAAGCACTTATGCTTCACCGAGCACATCGACATTGAACTCGGCGGTCAAAATTTCCTTGTGGATTTCCCTTCCTACGAAAAGCAGATCATGGAAGCCCGGGAAGCCTTTCCTGACATGGACATCGGCATCGGGCTGGAACTGGGCGATTCCAAGGACACAAGAGACCGCGTGATCGAGCAGTCCAATGTGCTGAATCTGGACTTTAAGCTGCTCTCCCGCCATTCGGTGAGAAACATCGACCCGGCTTGGGTGGAGGATTTCTTCGATAAAGTCCCCGGACGTACAAGGGATTCCGCCGCAAAGGATTATGTGCTGGCTGTGATGAACTCCGTGCTGCGTTTCCCGGACTGGGATGCGCTGGCGCACGTCGGGTATGTGTTCAAGTTCACAAAGGACAGGGGCTACGGTTCCCTTATATATGAAGATTCTCCCGACGAACTGGACATCATCTTCCGCTTCCTCATCGAGCACGGCAAGGCACTGGAGGTCAACACCTCCCGTTTTGACGAGTACGGAGAACCCATCCCCGGTGTATCGCTGCTCAAACGCTATCGCGAACTCGGAGGAGAGCTGATTACCTTGGGTTCCGATTCCCACAGAACAGACCGCGTGGCGCAGAATTTCCCCGAGGCGACAGAACAGCTCAAAGAATTGGGCTTCCGCTACGTTACTTATTTTATGAACCGAAAAATGAATCATCTGACGCTCTGACGATAAATCCTGCAAAATGTATATTTTTTGCAGGATTTATATTATATTGCATACTTATAGAATTAACGTGAAACATCTTGGAAAAATTTGGATAATCCTTGCAAAAAAGAATTGTCAATGGTATAATTAAGTTAATTGCATTGATGATCGGAAAGTGTTGCTCAAACGCTTTATTGATGCAAAGTGGCGGTGTGGAAAGACACACAAAAATCTTCTCGTCATGGATCCCGGATTATCGGGGTTTATGAACAATATTAGGAGGATCGACGAGTATGAAAAAGTTACTGTCTGTGCTTCTTGTCGCGCTGCTGGTTCTGAACCTGGCGGCCTGCGCCAAGAAGGCCGAGCCGGCGACTGAAGA
>DCHO01000074.1:971-45385 GCA_002315655.1 Christensenella sp. UBA1750 | reverse complement strand
CAATGTGGTCGGCTGTGTGCCGGAGGAAGTGCTGCCGTCCGTTGCGGAATTGGTTTCTTCCGAGCCGTTCTACCGCGCCTTCGAGCTGCCCGTGATCGAAAAGCTCAACCGCATTTTTGCCCCGTTTCATCTGCAATGCGCATTTCTTGCGGAGATGTACCTGCCCGACCCGGCAAGGTTGAAACCTCTCCCCTGCCCGTATGAAATCCGTGTGCTGGATAATCACGGCATTGCGCCCTTCTACCTGCCAGAATGGGACAACGCCTTAACCGCAAGCGACCCCGCAAAAGATAAAATAGGCGTGGGCGCGTTTGACAACGGAAAACTCATCGGTCTTGCGGCTTGCTCGGCGGACTGTGAAACCATGTGGCAGATCGGCGTGGACGTGCTTCCGGAATACAGGCAGCGCGGTATTGCCTCGGCACTGGTCTCACGTCTGGCGCCTGAAATCATTAAAATGGGTAAGGTTCCCTTCTACTCCGTGGCGTGGAGCAATCTCCCTTCCAAGCGTGTCGCGCTTTCCTGCGGCTTTGTGCCTTCATGGGTAGAACTTTCCGCCATCCCCCTGTAAAAGACATAAAAAGGAGGCCATCTTATGTTCATGAGCATTTTCAAGCGGATTCTTTTTTATCTGTTAGCCCTTGCCATCCTTTTTATAGCAATCATCTCAGAATCATGGGGTGGTATTGTATTCACTCTGCTGGTGACAATCGGCATTTCCTTCCTCATCTGGCCGATTTCAACCGATAACAGTTCCATATCCTCTCAAACGGAGGTTGACCATCGACAGATTGACGATCAGGGGCGATGGTTCACACACCCAGAGTTCGGAAAAGACGACAATCAAGAACAATAAAGGAGCAAAAGAATGGATAACAAGCAATGGTTCAAAGGCAAAAACGGCATGATGGTACACTGGGGGCTTTACTCCCTGCTGGGCGGCGAATACAGAGGTGCCCGTTCCTCCCATTACGCGGAATGGATTCAGAGCAAGTGCCGCATCCCCAACGCGGAATATTCCAAATTGGCGGAAGCCTTCAATCCCCTTTACTTTGACGCGGATGAATGGGTGAAGTTCGCTCGTGACTGCGGCATGGAATACATCGTCGTGACCTCCAAGCACCACGAGGGCTTTGCGCTGTTCCGCTCCAAGGCCTCTGCCTTCAACACTTTTGATGCCACACCTTTCCGCCGCGACATTATGGAGGAGCTGGCCAACGCCTGTGCCCGGAACAATATGCAGTTGGGGCTTTACTATTCGCAGGATTTGGACTGGCATGAGGAGCATGGCGGCGGCTATCTCTCCAACCATTTGGAGTGCGCCGGAACCGCGTGGAGCAACAACTGGGACTTCCCCGGCATTGCGGGCAAGGACTATAACATCTGCTTTGAGAACAAGATTCTGCCGCAGGTGAATGAACTGCTGACGAATTACGGCGAACTATGCTTAGTTTGGTTCGATGTGCCCATGACGCTGAAAGAGCACCATTCCAAGGCGATCTTCGATGCCATCAAGCGGTATCAGCCCGATTGCCTCATCAATTCCCGGCTGGGTAACGGCGCTTATGACTATGTTTCCCTGTGCGACAACGAGATTCCCACCGCGATGAACGACCACATAAGCACCGACATGAACGACATTTCCGGCTTCAAGCCCTCTCCCTACGGGCTTTATGAGACCCCGGCGACCCTCAACGATTCCTGGGGCTTCTGCACTTGGGATCAGAACTGGAAATCCCCCGAGACCGTCGCGGAAACCCGCAAGCACCTAAACTCCCTCGGCATCAATTACCTGCTCAATGTTGGCCCCGATGCCCTTGGCCGAATCCCCGCCGCCTCGCAAGAAATCCTCCGCAAAGCCGCCAACATTTAACTTATTCTTTACTTCACCCAATACATCTTTTTATGCTAAACTTTGACATAATCATACATGATCATACATAGGAGGAAACAACAATGGCACTTCGTCATCCTCTCATCACGGAAATCGCGCCGCAGACCTACTGCATCAATGAATTCGGTCTGTGCAACCAGTACGTTCTGGTGGGCAGCGAAAGAGCTCTGCTCATTGACGCCGGAATGGGCTACTATGACCTGATCGGTACCGTGAAAAGTCTCACGGACAAGCCTTTCGATGTGGTCGTCACCCACGGACATCCGGATCACGCCGGAATGATTCATCTTTTCGATGAGGTCTATATGAACGAAAAGGACATTCCGAACCTCAAATGGGCGGCAAGAACCGATTTCAATCTGGACGAATTTCACTGGAACAACCGCCTGCACATCGGGGACTGGGATGTCTGGGAGGTCACGGAGGATATGATCAACCGGGGTAACAAGGACGTAAAGGTTCTGCCCCTGAACGAAGGGGATGTTTTCGACCTCGGCAACCGCAAGGTCACAGCCTATGTACTTCCGGGACATTCCGCCGGTTCCATGTACTTCATTGACGATTACTCCCGCATTGCCTTCACCGGGGATGCGGCCAACTACAACAACGGCACGCAGTTTGCCGCAAGCACCTTCATCCGTGACCTAAAAAAGCTGCTGTCCGGCTACGGCGTGACCTACGATCGCATTTTCACGGGACACACCACCTACTGTGGGAAACTGGATGTGCAGTCCATGAGCATCGACATCGTCCGCAACATGATCGAGGCGTTCCGTTCCCTGCTCCGTGGGGATGCCGTGATCGGTGAAAAACGCTTCCAGCTCTTCCCGGATATGCCGCCGCACAAGGTCATTCTCTACGGACCCATCGTAAAATATCCCCACGACAACGAATCCGGCCCCATGGTATGTCCCGGCTTCAACCCGGATTATCTCTGGGAGGAAGGCGAGGAGCACATCATCCCCTGATTCCGACACCGAGCACTCCTCCGTCCGCTTTTATCAAATCCATAACCAAATTACGCACCGAAATGTTTTTTCGCATTTCGGTGCGTGTTTTACTTTCTGTATTCCTCGACATTGCAGTGCATCCACTCGTCCGCCTTGTCCCAGTGGACGGCAAAACCCGCGCCCTTGGCGCAGAAGACGGAATCCGCGTCGTTCTCCTTATCCGCCTCCGGATTGTAGCCGATACGGGCTATGACCTCCTGCTCGTTCCGGCAGGGCTCATAGCCGTCAAAGCGCAGGCTCATGTGGCCTTTACCCTTGGTAAATACGGTAAGCTCGGTGGCGTAATCCATGAACCGCGCAACGGAGCCTCGCCCGGTAACGGTCACGGTTTCATTTTCGGTCAAAGGCTGATCAAAGCTGCCGCCCTTTTCCACAATGTCCGCAAGGATGCGCCCCAGATTCTCCTGCGGCGCGGTGATCGAAAAGGCGTAAAAGGGTTCCAGCAGGCGGGACTTGGCTTTCATCAGCCCCTGGCGGATGGCGCGATAGGTCGCCTGGCGGAAATCCCCGCCCTCGGTGTGCTTTAAGTGCATCCTGCCCGCCAGCAGGGTGATGCTCACATCATCCAGCGGCGCGCCCACCAGCACGCCCTTGTGTTCCTTCTCAAAAACATGAGTTCGGACGAGGTTCTGGAATGGCTGGAGCAGCTTGTCCACATGGCAGACGCTTTCAAAGGTGATGCCGCTGCCCCGCGGCATGGGCGAAATCTCCACATGAACCTCGGCATAGTGGCGCAGAGGCTCATAATGTCCCGCGCCGCGCACGGGTTCCAGCACGGTCTCGCGGTAGAGGATTTCGGGCTTATCAAAGGTGACGGAAAAGCCGAAACGCTCTTGCACCAGCGCGGAGAGCACCTCCAGCTGAATGGTGCCCATCACATTGATGTGCAATTCCTGTAAGCTTTCCACCCAATTCACGCCCAGCATCGGGTCTTCCACATCCAGCTTTTTGAAGGCGGCAAGGGCGGTCTGCGGGGAGAGCTCCTTCGGATAATTGACCTTTGCGGACAGCAGCGGCACATTGAGCGGCGCAAAGGGTTTTTCACATTCCCCGATCAAATCCCCGATGCGGTGATCCGGCAGTCCCGTTAAGGCGACCAACTGCCCCGCAACAGCTTCCTGCACGGGCTTGTATTTGTTTCCCGAATACAGCCTCAGTTCATTGACGCGGTAGCTCTGCTCCCCTCTTGTGAAGGTGTCCTTGCCCCTGATTTTCCCGCTCATCAGCTTTACAAAGGCCAGCCGGCTGCCGTTCTCGTCATGGCGAATGCGGTACACATACGCCCCCAAAGGCTTATTTTCGTCATATTTTGTAATCGTCAGATCATGCAGGGCATCCAGCAGCTCGGTCACGCCTGTGTCCTGCAACGCCGCGCCCGTAAAGCAGGGAAAAAGCTGTTCCTGCCGGATGAGGCTTGCGGCGGCGGCTTGCAGCTGCGCTTTCGTGGCTTTGCCGTCCAGATAAGCATCCAGCAGATGTTCGTCCCGCTCGGCGGCAGCTTCGTCCAATTCCTGTGAAAGCACACAATCGGGAGAAAAGCGACATTTCAGGTCTTCCATGACCTTATTTACATTCGCGCCCACGCGGTCAGTTTTGTTGAGAAACAGGAAGGTGGGAACGTGGCTTTGGCGCAGAATCTTCCAGATTGTCTCGGTATGCGCCTGAATGCCCTCTACGCAGGAAACGACTAAAATCGCATAATCCAGCACCGCGCACGAACGCTCCATCTCTGCGGCAAAGTCGATGTGGC
This sequence comes from Christensenella sp. UBA1750, assembly GCA_002315655.1. Taxonomy (GTDB): domain Bacteria; phylum Bacillota; class Clostridia; order Christensenellales; family UBA1750; genus Spyradocola. The sequence goes on along the minus strand of DCHO01000074.1, from coordinate 40,731 downwards.
CGGGCGTGTCCACAAGGGTGAAATGCTTCTCCCCGATGTCAAACATGGCCTGATCGGAAAAGATGGTGATGCCGCGCTGTTTTTCCAGCGGGTGCCCGTCCATGTACGCATCCTGATGATCGACGCGGCCTAATGCCTTTATGGAATGGGTGTGATACAGAATGGCTTCGGACAGCGTGGTCTTGCCCGCGTCAACGTGTGCCAAAATGCCTAAGGTGATGTTCATGGGTTCTGCTCCCGGGTCAGAATGCGCACCCAGTTGTAGGAATTGACCTTGAAAATAGCCACAAAGCATTTCAGAATCTGGTCGGATTTTAGGCAGAAGAACACGGCGACCGGCGGCCAACCAAACTTAAACGCCGCAAGATAGGAAAAGGGCAGAACAATTGCCCACATGAAAATGGAATCGTTGATGAGGACGAACTTGGTGTCTCCCCCGCCGCGCACGATGCCGGTTAAACAGGCGACCTGATACGCCGTGCCAACCAAGGTTACAGACAAAACGATGGTGAACTTCCGTGCCAGCTCGATGGCGTCCGGGGTCACGGAGAACAGCGCGATGATCGCGTCTTTCAGCAGGAACAGAATCGACCCGGACAGCAGACCGATGCCGATGTAGATGATCTGCATGGAACGGACGTATTCCTTAATCTGCGGAAGCGGCGTGCCCTTGCCGATGGTCTTTCCCATAAAGATGCCGGAGGCTGCCGAACAGCCGTAAGCCGCCACGGAGACAATACCGAAAATGTTGCCCGCGATGGAGTTCGCGGCAATGGTCGTTGCGCCCAAATGCCCCAAAATAGAAGCCTGAAAGCTCATGGCAATGCCCCATATAGTGCCGGAGGCCACCACGGGCGTTGCGACCTTCACATAGTCGTGACACATGATGCTGCTCCAACCGAAAAAGTCCCTGACCTTCATTTGGAGCTTTTTGTCAATGCAGAGATAATACACTATGACGATGGTGGTTTCTAAAATGCGGGCGAAAAGCGTTGCCAAGGCCGCGCCCGCCGCACCCATGCGCGGGAAGCCGAAATGCCCGTAGATCAGGCAATAGTTAAGCGCGATATTCACAAACAGTGTAACGATGGACAGCACCAGCCCCAACCGCACCGTTTCCACCGTCTTCATGCCGGAAAGAAGCGTTTGTGTAAGCCCGAAGAAAATGTAGGAGAAGCACACGATTTTGATGTACTTTGCGCCCTCCGCGATAACCTCCGCCTCATTGGTATAAAGAGACAGGGTAAATTTCGGGAACAGGCGAACCACAAGCAGAAAAGCCGTTGTGATCGCCAGTGTGAACAGAAGCGTAACATTGAGCAGCTTTTTGATGGATGCGGTATCGCGCTTGCCCCAATACTGGGAGCCGATGACGACCAGCCCTTCACCCACGCCGAAGACCACCATTTGCAGCATGAACTGCACCTGATTGGCCAGTGCCACGCCGGAAAGTGCGCTTTCGGAATAGCCGCCCAGCATGATGTTGTCCGCAAGGTTCACGCCGGACACAATGACATTCTGCATGGCAATGGTGGCGGTGAGCCGGAGTAACGTCCTGTAAAAATCCTTATCTCTTGAGAAAAACTGTCGTTTAGCCACTTTATCTATCCTTCTTTATGTTTCTATCCGTTGGTGCGCTGGGAAATGCCGCGAATGGCGGAAACGACCCAATCGTGCTTGGACACTGTGATGGTCTGTCCGCAATAGGCACATTTGGTGGATTCGTTGACATCCAGCGGCGCACCGCAGTTCGGGCAGACGTGCCCGACGGCCTCCGCTTCCTCGGTCTTCACGAAGTCCTTGGAGCGGGTCAGCGTCCATTCGTAGGTCATAAACTTTTCTGCGGTCTTGCTGCCGGAAACCAGCGTCCCGTCCGCATCGCGCAGGGTATAATCCACAATACGGGTGTAAAGCTCCACAACGAGGTTGTCATTTTGACTGTCCTGCTTCCATGCGAGCGGTCTCACCGACAGCACGGAAATGCGCTCTACATGGTTGGTGTATTCGTTTCTGATAAGTGCATTGAGCTGACGTTCAAACTGGGTATAGAGCGCATCGGAAAGCACCCCGCGCATGGGCTCCCAATCCTTTGCCGTCCAGGCGTTCTGCATCTGCACATAGCGGTTGGAAATCATCTGCACAAAAGCACTCTCGTCAAAGTCGGGATGCTGCTGCTTGAAGGCCGCATAGGAGCCGTCCTCGGCGGTCTTTTGCGGGCCGGACTGCACAACCGTGGAATCCTGCGCATTTTTCCGCTTGGCGGCCCGGCTGGTCAGGCGGATCACCGCAACCACAAAGATAGCCATGATCAGGAAGGATTTCCATGTCACATAGCCGCCGCCCCCGGAGCCGGAACCGACATAATAATAACTGTCACCGCTGTCCCAATCCGAGCCGCCCCAATCGGAGTCCCAGTCAGAACCCGAATCCCAATCAGAGCCGGAATCCCAACCGCCGCCAAAGTCGGAATCCCCGGAAAAATCTCCGGCATCCGCAAAGGCGAAGACGGACAGACTGACCATAAGCAGCAGGGCAAATAGCAGCGCCGTGATCTTCTTTTTCATTTTTTCTCCTCCAAACGCTTTTTCTCTATTTTACCCCAAATTCTCTTTATTGGCAAGAAAAAACGGATGCCCGGGAGCGTTTCCCAAGCATCCGTTTTTCATCGTCACAAACGAAGCAATTACTTGCTCATCTGCTTTTCGTAGTCCTCAATCATCTTCTTGACCATGTAGCCGCCGATGTAGCCGGCCTCACGGGAGGACAGGTCGCCGTTGTAGCCTTCCTTCAGGTTGACGCCCAGCTCGTTCGCCACCTCAAACTTCATGTTGTTGAGAGCGCTCTTGGCTTCGGGGACGGACACGCGATTGCCCTTGCCGGAGTTGTTGTTCTGCTGATTCATTTCGTTTCACCTCCTTTTCCTTGGTGATGGCTTTATTGTCACCCGAAAAGGAGGATTTACACTGGAAACATCAACCAGCGAATGAAATGTAGATTTTAGTTGAAATTCAGAGCAAAGGCGGAGCGCAGTTCGTCTCTGGACGCGGTGCCGGTGACATGGAGCTTCTGAATGGTTACGGAAGATGCTAAGTTGCCGAGCTGCGCGGCAGTTTCAAGGTCGCACCCGGCAGCCAGCGCACAGGCCATGGCAGATAAGAAGGTGTCTCCCGCGCCGCAGATGTCCAGCGGCGGTTCGGCCTTACAGGCGGGAACGGACTTGACCGCGCCCTTTTCACACACAAGACAGCCATCAGGGCCTAAGGTCACGATGGCGGGACGGTGGGTTTTTTTCTCCATCGCCTTGGCGATCTCGGGATAGGACATTTCCTTGCCCAGTGCACGCATGGCTTCCACCTCGTTGGGCTTGACAATGACGTGCTCATAAAGCCCGATGCGGTCGCGGCTGTCCGCAATGACGGTCATGCCTTTTTTTCCTAACTCACAGATCACACCGCGCACCTTTTCGGTGACGCAGCCGTAGGTCATCTGGTCGCAGACGCACAGCACATCCAAGTCCGCCGCTTTCAGCATCTCGATGAGCTTATCCTCGGCTTCCGCATCCAGTTTTTCGTAATTTTCAAAATCCAGCCGCGGATCTTCGTAGATCACATCGGAGATGCCGCAGCGCAGGGGCTTGCAATAGGCATTCGTTACCCTGTTTTCGGACACAATAAGCCCGGAAACATCCATGTTTTCCTTTTCAAGCAGACTTTTCAGCGCGATGCCGCGCCAGTCCGCGCCGATGGAGCCGAACACGGATAGCGTCTTTGGCTGCAAAGCCGCCACGTTGCAGGCGACATTGCCCGCGCCGCCGGGAGACATTCTCTCCTCCACAACGGGCAGCGGATAATGCGGCGTTTCGCGGGAGAGCAGACTGCGCTTCATGTCCGCACGCCAGTAAATGTCGATGCAGAAATCGCCGATAATGCCGATTTTAGCTTGGTCAATTCCTAAAAAAATACGCTCTAAATCCATCATTTTGTAAAGCCTTTCTCAATCAGTGCATCGTAGAGGTTCGGGATGGAGACCTGATGATCCAGACAGAAGTGCCAGCCTAAACCGCCTCTGGACACGGGACGGTTGACGATGTTCTTGCGGGGACGGTAGTAGTAGTTCGGGTCTTCATAGCCGATGTTCACGCGGTAATCACCAAGGTCGATAAGGTCGAAATTGGCGGTGGTAATCTTGAAGGTGGGATAGCCCAAATTGCGGGCAATGGATAAGGCTTTCAGGAAAACCTCCGCACCGATGACCGCGGAGCCGAAGTTCAGGAACACACCGCCGTCCAGTTGGGAGACGGAATAACAATATCTGCGGAAATCCACGCCGGTGGTCTTGCCGATGGCCTCAAAATCGCAGATGGGGTGCTGGTGGATAATGTCCGTGCCAAGCGCGATATGATAGGTAGCGGGAATACCAAGCTTATAGGCCTGATAGAGCACGCAATCCTCCCTGTAGGGGAAGCGTGCGGGGTTTGCGTCAATGTAGCGGGCGAGGGATTCCCCGTAGCCCCAGCCGTTTTTCGCACCTTCTTGTATGGCCTCGTTCATCCAACGGCCGGTTTCCTCCCACATTCCGAAGGAGCCGTCCTCGATGGCGGTGGGAACGTGCTCGGAGGTTCCGCCCAGATAGGCCAGCTCAAAATCGTGGATAGAGCAGGCGCCGTTGCCGGAAATGTGGGTGATGATGCCCATTTTCATAAGTTCGATGAGATAACGGGACAGGTTGTTCTTGATCACATGAGCACCCTGCGACCAGATGACGGGGCGATTGTTCTTCCGCGCCTCAATGATGCGGTCAATAAGAATATCAAAATCGGGATCGTTGACCTTCTCCGCGTGATGCTCGCCGGGGTTCAGCATGGTGTCAATGCGCACCAAGTTGGTGCGGATGGCGGCGGGATAGGTCTTGATGCCGGAGAAATCCAGTTCACGATATTCCATAGAAGGCTTTTCCTCCAATCCTAAAAAGTTCAATATGGTGTGCAATTCTACAAAATCACCTGTGATCACGTCCGCGCCGGCGGCAATCAGGCGTTCCCGCTTGACGGGATTTACGCCCATGCGGCGTAATTCGTCGCTGGCAAGGCCAATGGTTTTGCAACCGTTCTCCTTACCCAGTCTGATTTCCACCTTGCCGTCGCCCACAACCGCCACCTCGTCGCCTTTCAACCCGTGGTCGCGGATAAGAGCGCCCAGCACCGCTTCCTTGGAGCAGTTTTCCTCATGCGGCGGTGCGCCGCGCAGCTCGTCAAAAAGGTCATATACGCCCAAGGCTTTGGCTTCCTGCACCACGTCGGGGTGGTCGGTGCCGGAGGCGACATAGAGCTTGATGCCCTTTTCTTTCAGCGCTTTGAGGAAGGAAACCGCCCCCGCCATCAAATATTCCTCCGGGTTCTTTTCCCCGGCTTGCAGGGCTTTCTTCTTTTCCTCAATGCGCCGCATCAGCCGCGTGTTGTATTCATCCTTGTAATCCCACGGGTCAAGGGCATTGCCCCCGCGCTTTGCCACCTGCTCGGCAAGCCATTTCATCTGGAAAATGGTCTGAATCCCGGTGGATTCGTCGATCCAGTCCGAAACCAGTTGCTTAACTTCCGCTTCCGTGTCCTTGCCGCAAGCCAAGATGGTTTCCTCCATCAGGGGCGCCATGACCTCCTCCCAGCCGCAGCGCAGGGTGGAAATGGTGCCGTCAAAATCGAAAAGCACAGCCTTGACAGGCGTGCGTGAAAAATCCTTTTTGATGATTTCCATAAACAGACCTCGTTTCCGTATGTGTTCCATCTAAGCATACGATAAGGGGGTTCTTTTGTCAACAAACCACTTGCGGAAAATGAAGATTTTTCCTATAATGAAAGCAACGATTGCAAGGAGGCACGATAAATGAAAACGAATCTGAACGGCTGTTGGTCTTTGGGCTTCACTCGTCCGGACACGCAGGAATTTGTCACTTTTCCCGCAAAGGTGCCGGGAAATGTGGAAATTGAGCTGATGGAAAACGGGTTGATTTCCGACCCCATGCCCGCAGATAATGAGCACGCCACCACGCTCTACAATTCCGTGGACGACTGGACATACTGCAAAACCTTTGACGCTGTGCCCTGCAAAGATAACGAAACGCAGGAAATCGTGTTCGAGGGCATTGACACCATCGCGGACATTTACTTAAACGGCGAAAAGCTCGCCCATGCGGAAGATATGTTCGTTTCGCATCGGGTGGATGTGACGGGCAAACTGAAAACCACAGGGAACGAACTGAAGTTGATTATCCGCTCCGCGATGCTGTGGGCGAAGAAGCAGGATTACGACATTTTCGGCATATCCCGCGAAAACACTGCATACGGCGGACAGCCTTACCTGCGCAAAGCACGCCACGAATGGGGCTGGGACAACGCGCCGCGTCTGCTCACCTCCGGCATTTACCGGGATGTGTATATCGAAACGCTGCCCAAGGAGCGGTTCACCGAGGTCTATCTCTACACCAACAAAATCACCGATGAAAAAGCGGAATTGGGCGTAATCTGGAATTACGCAACCGAGCTGCCCGATCTGCGCCCCTATTCTCTGCGTCTTACCCTGTGTTCCGAAGGCAAGGTGGCCTATTCATCCGAGGAAGCCATCTTCTTCACCCGCGGTGCGCTGCGCTTTTCCGTGCCAAGGGAGAAGATCGCCCTTTGGTGGCCTTCCGGCTTTGGAAAAGCAAACCTTTGTGATGTGAAGCTCGAAATGCTGTTAAATGGGCAAGTCGTGTCGGAATACACCGCGAAATGGGGCATCCGCACCATCCGTCTGAACCGAACCGAAAACATACTGGAAGACGGCACGGGCGAGTTTGTGTTTGTGGTCAACAACGAAAATATCTACATTCGCGGCGCAAACTGGAAGCCGTTGGATGCGCTGCACTCCCGCGCCGATGCGAAGGTGGAAAAAGCAATAGAAATGGTGCGCGACCTCAACTGCAATATGATCCGCATTTGGGGCGGCGGCATTTATGAGGGCGAACAGTTCTTTGAGCTCTGCGACAAGTTAGGCATCATGGTATGGCAGGACTTTATGTTCGGCTGCGAATATCCACCCATGGATGAGGACTATTGCCGCATCGTTGCGGAGGAAACCCGGCGCATCATCGTAAAGCAGCGCAACCACGCTTCTCTTGCCGTTTGGTGTGGGGACAACGAGGACGACGAAACGCTGGTGTGGACGAACCCCAATTCCACCCTGCTCCCCTCCCACAACAAGATCTCCCGCGTGGTTCTCAAAGAAGCCGTGCTGCGCTACGACCCCTACCGCGACTATGTGGAAAGCTCACCCTTCAACTCTGACGAAAACGTGACCGAACGATTCCAAGGCAAAAAGGTTACGCACTTCCAGCCGGAAGCCCACCTCTACCCTGCCACAAAGGTCTATGCCGAGACTCTGCGCACCTGCAAGGGACGCTTCATCGGCGAGACCGGCCCCATTGCCATCAACGCCATGACCGATGACCCGGCTATTTTCGCCCGGGAGCAGGACAGGTGCCAACGGCTCTGGGACAAACCGATGCTCGTTGACACCAACCGTGCCCATCAGGACGATGATTATTTCATCCGCTGGCGGCAGACGGCAAAGGAATGCTGCGAATTGTGGTTCGGGCGCGATTTTACCTTATCTGAATTTGGGGATTACACGCTGGCCGTGAATCTCATCTGCGGGGATGTGTTCAAGGACGTGATCGAATACTGCCGCGTGAACCGCTGGGAGAAGACCGGCGTGATCTGGTGGTCGCTGCTGGATATGTGGCCGATGCTGTTTAACTATTCCGTGATCGACTGCAATTTCAAAAAGAAGCTGCCCTACTATTTCATCAAGCAGTCCCAGCAGGAATTTGCGCTGATGGCAGTGCGGCAGGAAATGGGCGGCGAAGTGCTGCTCTATTCCGCGAACGACACGCTGAAAAACCATTGCGGCAGCTACACCGTGACCGCGTACAATAAGGACGGTGCATCCCGCGTGGCCTTCTCCGGGGAATTTAACGAGCCCGGCAACACCAGCCGCATTTTGCAGCGCATTTCCGAAAAGGGTCAGGAGCTGCTGCTCATCGAATGGGAAGAAAACGGACAAAGGTACGTCAACCACTTTATCACCGGCGACAAGCCCTATGAATGGGAAACCATAAAAGCTTGGGCGAAGCTTCTTAAAACCGCTTACCACGTTGAGTAAGGAGAAATGAAAATGAAATACAACATTCGGGAGATTCCGAATCTACTGTTTCACGGGCGTAACGGGTTTTCGGGCGATCAGGTCGCGCTGTTTTGGTCGTGCAGCGGCATGGAGATGAACTGGAAGGGCAAAGACCTGTTTCTCGATGTGGAAACCGACTATGAACTGTTTGAACAGTGGGTTTCCGTGGTTCTCAACGGCACGCACATTGCGCGGTTCCCGCTCCAAAAGGGGCGGCACACGGTTCCCATTCTGCTCAACATGAATCCTGAAAAGATAAATCATGTGGAGATCATCAAGGATGTGCAGTCCCAGCCCACGGACGATGCGACCTGTCTTATTCTCCACAGCATCGAGACGGACGGTGCCTTCCTGCCTATCCCCGAAAAATCCCTCAAATTGGAGATTATCGGCGATTCCATCACCTCCGCCGAGGGCGCAATCGGGGCAAAGGACGAAACCGACTGGCTGCCCTTCCTGTTCTCCGCCGTGCGCGGGTATGCTTACATGACCGGGCAAATTCTCAACGCCGATTTGCGTGTGCTCTCCGAGAGCGGCTGGGGTTCGCTCTCCTCCTGGGACAACGACCCGAAATGCGCCCTTCCGCTCTATTACAAGCAGGTCTGCGGTACCGTTGGGGGGCAGAAAAACGCCCTCCTTGGGGCGCATGAAAACAACGATTTTGAAAAGTGGAACGCGAATGTGGTGGTCATCAACTTAGGCGCGAACGACAATTCCGCCTTCACCCAGCCGCCGCACGTTGACCCTGTGACGGGCGAGAGCTTTCAGCAACGTCACAACGAGGACGGCACCAAGAATGCGGAAGATTTAGCGCGTTTGCAGAAGGCGCAGTACGATTTCCTGTGCACCGTGCGGGCGTGCAACCCGAATGCGCACATCCTCTGGTGTCACGGGATGCTGGGCAATCCGCTGGAAGAAGCCATTATCGAGACCGTCAATCACTTCTGCGCGGACACGGGCGACAGTAAGACCGAGTATTTCCGTCTTCCAAACGAACCTGCAGACGGCTACGGCGCCAGATTTCATCCTGGACTGCCGATGCATAAGAGCGCGGCCAAGGCATTATCCGAGAAGATCGCTTCCCTTCTCTGATTCCTCCTTTTCCCTCGCCATTTTGGAGAAAATACAGCCGCAATAGTTCTGACGATATAAATTGTATTCCTTGGACAGCTCAATGGAGCGCAGATAGCCGTTTTTCTTTTTGAAATCGGAGCGGAGATAGGGAATCCCTGTCTCCGCTTCGATTTTTGCGCCCATTTCGTTCATCACCTGTCCGTCCTTCAAGGGGCCGACGGTAAGCGAGGTCGTAAAGCAGTCCGCATTGATTTCTCTTGCCACCTCTGCGGCTTTGCGCAATCGCATTTCGTAGCAGATTTTGCACCGTTTCCCGCACTCCGGCTCGTTTTCAAGCCCACGCACGGCGGCATAAAACTTTTGCGGCTCATATTCCCCCATGATAAAATGAACAGGATGCTTGTGCGGCTGGCTTTCGATCAGCCGCCTTTCCTCGTTGGCGCGGGTGATATATTCCTCCTCCGGGGAAATGTTCGGGTTGTAATACAGAACGGTGATTTCGTAATAGTCGGATAAGTATTCCAGCACATAGGAGGAACAGGGCGCACAGCAGGCGTGGAGCAGCAGATGGGGCACCTTATCCCCAAGACTTGCCAGCGTTTTCTCCAATTCCTTTTGGTAGTTTATCTTGTTCATACCCTGTTCCTCCATCAGCGCGAAAAAGGCTTGGCGGTTGTTCCTGCCAAGCCCTTGTTTATCTTATTTGGTGCCAAACAGTCTGTCGCCCGCATCGCCCAAACCGGGGATGATGTAGCCGTGCTCGTTGAGCTTTTCATCCTGCGCGGCAACGTAGATGTCCACGTCGGGATGATCTTCCTGCACGCGGGCAATGCCCTCGGGTGCGGCAATCAGGTTCATCATGCGGATGTGCTTTCCGCCGCGGTTCTTGATAAACTGGATGGCTGCGGAGGAAGAACCGCCGGTCGCCAGCATGGGATCGAGAACGATGATCTCGCGCTCCTCAATGTCGGTGGGCAGCTTGCAGTAGTATTCCACGGGTTCTAAGGTGCGGGGGTCACGGTACAGACCGATGTGACCGACCTTGGCGGCAGGGAGAATTTCCAGAACGCCGTCCAGCATTCCCAAACCGGCGCGCAGGATGGGCACAACAGCGACCTTCTTACCGGCCAGCATCTTGGTGGTGCACTTCTGGATGGGGGTTTCGACTTCCACATCTTCCACGGGGAAATCGCGGGTGGTTTCGTAGGCCATGAGCATGGCGATCTCGTTGAGCAGTTCGCGGAATTCCTTGGAGCCGGTGTTCTTGTCGCGCATGAGAGAGAGCTTGTGCTGAATGAGCGGATGATCCATGACAAAGAGTTTTCCCATGTTTATATCTCCTTCAAAAATTATTTGTTGTATTTTTTCTCGATTTCACGGATGAGATCGACACGTTTTGCGTGTCTGCCGCCTTCAAACTCGGCGGATAAGAACGCATCCACGATCTCACAGGCAAGCCCCTGCCCAACAACGCGCTCGCCCATGGCCAGCATATTTGCGTCATTGTGCAAACGAGTGTACTTGGCGGAATAGGTGTCGGAGCACACCGCACAGCGGATGCCGGGCACCTTGTTGGCAGCCAAGGAGATGCCGATGCCGGTGCCGCAGCAGATGATGCCGTACTGATACTGTCCCGCTGCGACGGCCTCTGCGACCTTCTGCCCGTAAACGGGATAGTCCACACGCTCGGAGCCGTAGCAGCCCAAGTCCTCACACTCGATGCCTTTTTCCTTCAGATGTTCGATGATGGCGAGCTTCAGATTGTAGCCCGCATGGTCACTTCCAAGAGCAATCATAGTCAAAAATCCTCCCCAAACACATTCTGGTTCTATTATAGCGCGATTGTCGGAAAATGGAAAGGCAGACGTGCCATGTTTTACGTTTTCTTACACATTATTTTGTCCGCCGTACACGGAGCGGATCTCGTCCTCATGCTCAGGATAGAGCTTGAGCAGCAGCACTGCCAGCGCCAGCTCCAATTTGTCCAGCGTCTTTTGGTAGGTCAGCGAATCCCCGCCGAAGGGATCTTCGATGTCTTCCTCGCTTCCGGCCGTGTAGTTAAGAATCGTGTAGGCCTTCCCTTCCGCCTTGGCGGAAAAGGCAAGCACATCGGACAGATTCTGCTTTGTCATAGTGAGAATCAGGTCAGCATCCTCGATGAGGTCTTCATTGAGGCTCCGCGACAGGTGGTTGTAAATATTGTCGTTGCCTAAATCGGCAATCACCGCGCACGCGCCGAAGGAAGGGTTTAAGCCGTCCACAGCATCGGTGCCCGCAGAGCGCAGAACCAAATCGGAAATCTCCAATTCCCGCGCCATCATGCGGCACAATTCCTCTGCCACGACGGAACGGTCGGTGTTCTCGGTGCAGACAAAAAGAATATTCATTGGGTTCGCTCCTTTACAGAGTGATGACATGGAAGCCCGCCGCGCGCTCCACGCGGTTCATGACCGCCAGCCCCACGCCGGAGAGGTCAAGGCCTTCTGCGAAAACCTGCGTATAGCCTAAATCGTCTGCCTGACGCAGCGCGGCAAAGAGGTTGTGGGCGTATTCCTCGGGTGTGTTTCCGGCGGAAAGCACCGGGATTCCTTCAAAATTTTCCCGGTTCTGCTCCATACACAGCACGCAGGGGCGTGCGCAATTCTTCGCTTCCTCGCGGATGAAAGCACACCGCTTGCTTTCCTCCCCCAATATGACCTTGACTTCGGCTTTGGGAGCGTAGTGCTTGTGGAGAAGTCCCGGAGACAGGGCTTTTTCACCGTCTTTGAGCGGCTCCATGACCCCTTTTCCAAGAGCGACAGGTTCGCCCAAGGCTTCTTCCAGCATCTCTCTTGTGATTCCGCCGGGGCGCAAAAGAACAATATTCTCCTTGGTCGCGTCCACAACGGTGCTTTCCAAGCCCACCTGACAGGCGCCGCCGTCCACAATGAGCGGGATTTTTCCGTTCAGATCACGGAAAACGTGCTCGGCAGTGGTGGTGGAAGGTCTGCCGGAGAGGTTTGCCGACGGTGCAGCCACGGGAAGCCCTGCCTTCTCGATAATCGCCATGGCGACAGGATGCACCGGGAAGCGCACGGCAACAGTGTCAAGGTTTGCGGTGGCTTCCTTGGGGATTTTGTCGCATTTGGGCATGATGATGGTCAGCGGCCCCGGCCAGAAGGCATCCATGAGGATTTTCGCCTTTGACGGAATCTCCGACACAATATCGGAGAGCATGGAAAGGTTGCTGATATGCACAATCAGCGGATTGTCCGCAGGTCTGCCCTTTGCGGCAAAGACCGAAAGACAGGCCTGTGCGTTTCTCGCGTCACAGCCAAGGCCGTAAACGGTCTCGGTCGGCAGACCGATGAGGCCGCCGTTTTGCAGAATTTCTGCGGCTTTGTTTATGGTTTCCTCGGAAGGCGGCAGAACTTCCGTAAGCATGGGTATGCGCTTCCTTCCTTAGCCGATGTTCTCGGCCTGCAGTCTTGCGGTCTGGTCGGCAACGATCAAGGCATCCAAAATTTCGTCCATGTCGCCGTTCAAAAAGTTGTTGAGCTTATAGGATGTATAATTGATACGGTGGTCGGTGACGCGCCCCTGGGGATAATTGTAGGTGCGGATGCGCTCGGAGCGGTCGCCGCTGCCCACCTGGTTTTTGCGGAACTCGGAAACCTCGCTCTGCTGTTCCTCCATGGCCTTTTCCCAGAGCTTGGCGCGCAGCATACGCATGGCCTGTTCGCGGTTCTGAATCTGGCTGCGCTCGTTCTGGCACTGCACCACGATGCCCGTAGGGTTGTGCACGATGCGCACGGCGGAGTCGGTACGGTTGACGTGCTGACCGCCCGCACCGCCGGAGCGGTAGGTGTCGATGCGCAGGTCGTTGGGGTTGATCTCTACCTCCACGTCATCCACCTCGGGCATGACGGCCACGGTGGCGGCGGAGGTGTGGATGCGCCCGCCGGACTCGGTTTCGGGCACGCGCTGGACGCGGTGTGCGCCGGATTCATATTTGAGGCGGGAGTAAGCACCCGCGCCGGAAATCATCATGGACAATTCCTTCACGCCGCCAAGTTCCGTCAGGTTGGAGTCCAGTTCCTCGGTTTTCCAGCCCCGGGCATCTGCATAGTGAGAATACATCCGCACCAATTCAGAGGCAAACAGCGCGGCTTCCTCGCCGCCGGTGCCGGCGCGGAATTCGATGATAACGTTCTTTTCATCGTTGGGGTCCTTGGGCAGCAGAAGAAGCTGGAGTTTGCGTTCCAGCGGCTCCACCTGCGGCTCCAATTCGGCCAGTTCTTCCTTGGCCATGTCCTTCATGTCCTCGTCGGAGAGCATTTCCTTGGCTTCGGCGATGTTGTCCAGCACGGTCTTGTACTCGTTGTACGCGCCCATGAGTTCTTCCATGTCGGCGTGCTCCTTCATAAGCCTGCGCCAGTTGTCCATATCGTTTAAGGTCTCGGGCTGGGACAGACGCACCTGCAATTCGTCGTAGCGAACCGCAAGGGCTTCCAGCTTGTCCATTAAATTGACCATTTTGTTTTTCTCCTTTATCGTTTAGGCTTACGGGCGATAACCACCCGATCAAGCCCGTTCAAGTCCTGTAAAAGACAGGGATTCCACGCGGAAAAAAGCCTCATCACAGCTTTCCCCTGTGCGCTGCCGATCTCCATCATCAGCACACCGTTGTCGTTGAGGAAACTTTCCGCTTCCCGTTCCAATCTGCGGTAAAAGGTCAGCCCGTCTTCCCCGCCAAACAGCGCAAGTGCGGGTTCCTTTTTAACTTCTTCCTGCAATTCCTCCATGTCGGATTTCGTCAGATAGGGCGGATTGCACACAATGAGGTCAAACCGCTGTCCCTGCACAGGGTTCAGAAAATCCCCCTGATAAAAGGTGACGTTCGTTTGATTCTGCTCGGCGTTGCGCTTGGCAACGGAAAGTGCACCGTCGCTTATGTCTGTGGCGGAAACGGAAAGTTTTCCGTACTTTGCAAGGGAAACCGCCAACGCGCCGCTGCCGGTGCACAGATCAAGAGCGGTCAAAAATTGTTCTTTTTCCGCAATTTTCAGGGCTTCCTCGCAGAGCAGCTCGGTGTCCTGCCGGGGAATCAGCACATTTTCATCCACATAGAAGGGCAGACCCATGAACCACGCTTCGTGCAAAATGTATTGCAGGGGCGTTCCGCTTTTGCGCTGCGTCAGAAGGTCGATGTACTGTTCCTTCTGTTCATCGGAGACTTCTTCCCGCAGGATGGAAACCAAGCTGTTTCTGTCCTTGTGGAAGACGGAAAGCAGCAGCTCCTTTGCGTCCCATTTGGCATCCGGGCTTCCTTCCAAGGCGTTTTGCCCCAATTTCAGCAAATCTGCGACTTTCAACCCTTCGGCTCCTCGTCTTCCGTATCTTCCTGCACTTCGGGGGATTCCTCGGAAACTTTCGCTGCTTCGGTCTCCTCCGCTTCCTCCTCGTCCTGCTCCGGCTCCCAGGGGATGCCCGCCGCCAGCTTCATGGCGACGATGGCGACCTCCACCATGTCTTCTGTCGGCTCTTTGGCGGTCAGTCTTTGCAGCTGCATTCCCGGCCAGCGGAGAATCTTCGAGCAGCGGTTTTCATGCTTGCCCAAATATTGCAGCAGCTCATAGGACACGCCCGCAATGACGGGCAGCAGCACAAGACGTACAAGCACGCGGGTCAGCACGTTGTTATCCAGCCCGAAAACCGATGCAATGGAAGTAATCAGAATGGAAATGATCATCACAAGGAACAGGAACGCCGTGCCGCAGCGGGGGTGCATGACGGGGTACTTCATACAGTTCTCCACCGTCAGTTCTTCCTCGTGCTCGTGGCAATAGACGGTCTTGTGCTCCGCGCCGTGGTACATGAACACACGCTTGATCTCCTTGATCTGGGAGACCGCGATAATGTAAGCAAGAAAGATGATGATGCGGATCATGCCCTCGATGAGGTTTACCAGCACCACATGACCCGGCAGCAGCTTATTTAAGCCGGAACCCGCCAGAGAGGGCAGCACAAAGAACAGCCCCACGGAAAGGATGATGGCCAGTACCACGGCAAAGAACATCATAATGTCGTTCTCGTTCTTGCCTGTGACCTTGGAGAGCCACTTTTCAAACTTATTTGGTTCCTCCTGTACGGAATCGTCCCCCATCATTTCCGCAGAGCGGGTGATGGTGTCCATGCCCATGACCAGCGAATTGACGAAAGCAACCACGCCGCGCACGATGGGCCAGCCGTAGAACTTATGTTTCTTGGCAGGCGGGGTTATGTCGGTCACATAGGTTTCGATCTTGTGATTATCGACACGTCGCACGGCAATAGCCTGCTTGTCGGGGGCGCGCATCATCACGCCCTCCATCACGGCCTGACCGCCGATATAGACCTTTTTCTCTTTCTTTTCCATTGTTTTTCTCCGCTTATCGTAAAAAAAGTGCAGATGGTTTCCCCTCTGCACTTTAGTTTCTGCATTACATGCCGTAACGCTTCTTGAAACGGTCAACACGTCCACCAGTATCCACAAGCTTCTGCTTGCCCGTGAAGAAGGGATGGCACTTGGAGCAAATTTCAACCTTGAGCTCGGACTTGACGGAGCCGGTCTCAAAGGTGTTGCCGCAAGCACAGCGAACGATCGCCTTGCCGTACTTCGGATGGATTCCTTCCTTCATGTTATCTCACCTCTTTCAAACCACAGTAATGTCTGTGCGTTGATAACATCAACATCTCTCTAAATATACCACAATCAAAGGCACATTGCAACATTTTTGCAGGATTTAACAAAAACTATATGTTTCTGTTTTCCACAATTTCCTGCCCGATTTTAGCCGCCGTCATGACGGCTTTGAGGCACGGTCTTCCCTGATAATATTCCTTGGAACGCTCATCGGGAACGGGCGTTGTGGAAGGGTTGTCCAGCAGCTCCCGACACAGAATGCTGCCCATTTCCGCCCGGAACTTTGCGGCAAGCTCCTGAATCCGGGCGTAGTGCGCGGCCTTTGCGTCCTTGTCGGTGGGTTCGCAATAGCCTTCCAGCAGTCCGTCCACCATGAAAAGCCCGGTCAGTGCCCCGCAGACCTCGCGCAGTCTCCCCATGCCTCCCCCAAAGGAGGAAGAAAGAAGCACAGCCTGTTCTTTGGTAAGGCCAGTCACATCCGCAAAGGCCAGCACGAGAGCCTGAGAGCAGTTATAGCCTGCAAGAAAGTTTTCTCTTGCCTTTTCCACATAGTCAACCATATTTACGCTTCCTTATGCTCGACTTTCTCCACAACATCCGCAGCATACTCCAGCCAGTCGCCGGAGAACAGCT
This sequence comes from Christensenella sp. UBA1750, assembly GCA_002315655.1. Lineage (GTDB taxonomy): Bacteria > Bacillota > Clostridia > Christensenellales > UBA1750 > Spyradocola. The sequence continues at coordinate 24,144 of DCHO01000074.1, read as the reverse complement.
CCAGCAGCCCCTTGTCGCAGGCGTGCGCAAGAGTAGGCTCGATGGGCAGCTGACCCAAGACGGGCAGCGCGTAATGCTCGGCAACCTCGGTCACCTTGCTCTCGCCGAAAACGGAAATGCGCTTGCCGCAGTCGGGACACACGGCATAGGCGAAGTTTTCCACAAGCCCCAGCACGGGGATGTTCATCATATTGGCCATATTCACGGCCTTTTCCACGATCATGGAGACCAGCTCCTGCGGAGAGGTCACGATGATGATGCCGTCCAGCGGAATAGTCTGGAAGACGGTCAGCGCCACGTCGCCGGTTCCCGGAGGCATATCAATGAACACAATGTCTTCATTGTGCCAGATCACGTCCGTCCAGAACTGCTTGACGGTGCCGCCGATAACGGGGCCGCGCCACACAACGGGGTCGGTCTCGTTTTCCAGCAGCAGGTTGATGGACATCACGTCAATGCCGGTCTTGGTCTTGACGGGATAGATTCCCTGCTCATCGCCCGTGGCCTTGTCCTTCATCCCGAAGATTTTGGGGATGGAAGGGCCGGTGATGTCCGCATCCATGATGCCGGCATTGAGGCCCCTGCGCTTCATGGTGATGGCCAGAAGCGAAGTCACCATGGACTTGCCGACGCCGCCCTTGCCGGAAACAACGCCGATGACCTTCTTGATCTTAGATAACTGATGGGGTGCTTCGTGCAGATCCTGCGGTTCACGGGAAGCGCAATGCGCCGTGCAGGTGCTGCAATCGTGGGTGCACTGTTCACTCATGCTGAAAAATCCTCCGTAAGTTCATTCCCCGAAGCCTCGGGGGGAATCTGTTGCATCTTCTTTATTATACCCGTTATCTTTGCAGTGTCAAGGATTCATAAAAAGATAACGGATTTTTGTACTTAATCCATAAACACAAGGTTGGAATACACGGAATTTTCCGGGTTTCCGCCTTTGATAAACTCCGCGCCGACGGTCTTTCGGTAAAACATCTCTGCGTCGCTCACCCAGCCGATGATGGCATAGCCATAGCCGTACTCGCTCATGGCACGAAGCGTCCGTGTCAGCAGAGCCCCGCCGATGTTCTGCCCGCGCATTTCGGGTTCAACGCCGATGGGGCCGAAAAAGCCCTTGGCGGAAGCGTCATAGCAGGCAAAGCCCAGCACTTTTCCGTCCTTTGTGGCGATAAAGCACTTGGAAACCTCCTGCAATAAGGAATGTTCCACCTCATAGACCCAGTTCGGCCGAAAATGCGCTTTCACAAAATCCAAAATGGCTTCCTTGTCCCCCACAAAGGCTCGCTTGATGCGAATCCCCTCCGCAGGATCAATCTCCGGCAAATGGGTAAGGCTCACGATCATATCTCCGCCGTCCAGCATCGTTTTCTTCCTCCTTCTTTCAATCCATCTTTATCAGTATAACTTTATATTTTGTACTGTCAAGGATTGCAGCGAACCTATGGCGCAGAAACCGCTTTTGTTGTATAATACAGAAAAACGCAAAGGAGCAAATCGCATGAAGAATCTTTCCTTTTCCCTGCTGCCAAACGAATACTGGTGGGGCGGCGCGGTGCACGACGGGGCGCAGTTCCCCTTATCGGCGCAATCCACCTATCATTACGACTTTTCGCGGCAGTCCTCCGGCAACCAGACCTCGCCCTTCTTTGTTTCCACCTGCGGGCGTTCGCTCTGGTCGGAAAAGCCCTTTGTCATCAACTTTGACAAGGGAAATGTTACCATAAGCGGCCTTTCCGACATTGTTTTTGACGAAGCGGGCGGCACACTGCGGGAGGCTTATCTGCGCGGCATGAAAGCACACTTCCCCTTCACAGGCGTTGCCCCCGAAAAGGCGTTTTATGTGACCCCGCAGTTCAACACATGGGTCGAGCTGCGATATGACCAGAGCGAGGACGCGATTCTTTCTTACGCTGAAAGTCTACTCAAAAACGGCTTTGCGCCGGGGGTCTTGATGATTGACGACACATGGCAGGAAAATTACGGCGTGTGGAACTTCTCGCCCCGGCGTTTCCGCGACCCCAAGGGCATGATCGAAAAGCTGCATAACATCGGCTTTTCCGTGATGCTGTGGGTGGTGCCGCTCATCTCCCCGGACAGCCGCGAATACCGCGAGGCACTTAAAGTTCCCGGTACGATTCTGCTCAAAGAGGACGGCGAGCCGCTGCTCATCAAGTGGTGGAACGGCTACTCCGCCGCCATTGACCTTGCGCAAACAGGCGGGCGAAACTGGATGCACGCGCAGCTCAATCGTCTCATGGAAGAATACCATGTAGACGGCTTCAAGTTTGACGGCGGCGGCGTGGAGTTTTACAGAACGGCGGAAGGTTTGGGAGGTATCTCCGCGGCGGAACGCAACCTCTGCTGGTTCAATCTGGCAGCGGAATACCGCTTCAACGAGGTCAAGGACACCTGGAAGGCGGGCGGAAAGGCGCTCAACCAACGTCTGCGCGACAAATCCCACTCCTGGGAAGGCGAAGGGCTAGCCTGCATCCTGCCTGACGCCATCAATGCAGGATTGACCGGCATCCCCTATCTCTGCCCGGACATGGTGGGTGGCGGCGAATGGAGCCACTTTGAGCCGGGACATGATTTAGATGAAGAACTCATCGTCCGCTGTGCGCAGGTTTCAGCCATCTTCCCCATGATGCAGTTCTCGGTTGCCCCGTGGCGCGTGCTCTCCAAGGAGAATTGCGAAAGAGTGCTCTCCACCGCCAAGCTCCATGAGCAACTGGGGGAAACTCTTTATGATATGGTAAAGGCTTCCTCCGTTTCCGGTGAGCCCATCTTGGCACCGCTTTGCTATTGGTTCCCGAGCGAAGGTCTGGAATCCATCACAGACGAAGTGATGCTGGGCAGCGATACCCTCATCGCCCCTGTCCTGCACAAAGGTGAAACGGAGCGCAAGGTGATTCTTCCAACCGGAACATGGCTGGATGAAAATGACAAGGAATACGCAGGCGGACAAACGGTTTCCGTTCCCGTCACACCGGACAGTTTGCCCATATTCAAGAAACAGTAATAGCAAAAAGGGATTGCCCGAAATTTATCGGGTAATCCCTTTTTATTGGTGTTAAGGATGAACTTACTCGTCCTCGTCCTCGTCCAGCGTGGCGGCGGCGATGATCTTCGCGGCCACAACGGAAGGCACTTCTTCGTAGCGGGTGAATTCCTTGGTGAAGGCACCGCGACCCTGGGTCATGGCGCGCAGGTCGGTGGCGTACTTGAAGGTCTCGGACAGCGGGACTTCAACGGCCACTTCCTGTCCCTCTTCGGAGGGGTTCATGCCAAGGATACGACCGCGGCGGCGGTTCATGTCGCCGATGATGTCGCCCATGTACTCATCAGGCACCTTGATGGTCAGGGTGTAGATGGGCTCGAGCAGCACGGGGTCGGCGTTCTTGCACTGCTTGAGGGCAAGACGGGCAGCGGTCTTGAAGGCCATTTCGGAGGAGTCAACGGGGTGATAGGAGCCGTCATGCAGGGTAGCACGAATGTGCACCATGGGATAACCGGCCAATACGCCCTTAATGATGTTCTCGCGGAGACCTTTTTCAACAGCGGGGATAAAGGAACGGGGCACAACGCCGCCAACGACGGCATCCACAAATTCAAAGTCGGTCTCGGAATCCTTGATGGGCTCGAAGAGCACAACGCAGTGACCGAACTGGCCGTGACCGCCGGTCTGCTTCTTGTGGCGGCCGACAGCGTCGATGGACTTGCGGATGGTCTCACGGTAGGGAATCTTGGGATCGACCAGCAGGCACTCCACGCCGAACTTGGAAGCGAGCTTCTTCACGGCAACGTCCAGCTGCATTTCGCCCTGACCGTTCAGAATGGTCTCGGCGGTCTCAGCGGGCTTCTCGATGCGGAAGGAAGGATCTTCTTCGGAAAGACGGAGCAGACCCTGCATGATTTTGTCTTCCTCGCCCTTCTTCTTGGCCTGAATCGCCATGGCGTAGCAGGGTTCGGGATAGGTGACGAAGGGAAAGATAATGGGCGCGGCAGGATCGCAGAGGGTATCGCCGGTCTTGGTGTCGTTGAGCTTGGTCAGCACGCCGATGTCGCCCGCGTTGAGCTTGGCTGCGGGGGTAATCTTCTTGCCCAGCATGATGCCGACGGAGCCTGCCTTGCCGGCCTTGTCCTTATTGATGTTGATAAACTGGGTGTTGGGGGTCAACACGCCGGAAATGATCTTGACGATGGAAATCTTGCCGACGAAGGGGTCAGCCAAGGTCTTGAAGACCTGAGCGGCAAAGGGCGCGTTCACGTCACAGGCGCGCTCCTCGTCTTTGTCGGTCTTGGGGTTGGTGCCGTGGTGGGGCTTAACCTTCTCCGCGGGAGAGGGCATCAAGGTGATGATCTGCTCCAGCAGGTTGTCCATGCCCTGGCAGGGCAGAGCGGCGCCCAGGAACACGGGAGTCACGGCAGCCTGTGCGATACCGGCCTTCAAGCCCTTGATGATTTCTTCGGGAGACAATTCGCCTTCCTCGAAATACTTTTCCATGAGCTCTTCATCGGTGGAGGCGGCGGACTCGATGAGTGCTTCCATCATGTCGTCGATCTTACCCTGCTGCTCGGCAGAGGTGGGAACCTCCTTGGAGACCTTGCCATTGAACTCATAGGACTTGCCGGTGAGCATATTGGTGAAGCCCACGAACTTGTCGCCCTTGAAGATGGGGAGCATCACGGGGCAGATTTCGGAGCCGTACTTATCCTGCAGCGCGGAGACGACCTTATCAAAGTCGGCGTGCTCACGATCCATGGCGTTGACGAAGATGGCGCGGGGAATGGCGTGCTTGGTGGTGTAGCTCATGGCCTTTTCGCAGCCAACGGAAATGCCGGTGATGGCATTGACAACGATCAGAGCGGCATCCGCCACGCGCATGGGGCCGAACATCTCGCCGATGAAATCGAAGTAACCGGGAATATCAATAAAATTGATCTTGTGGTTTTTGTATTCGACGGGGGCAACGGCGGTGGAAATGGAGAACTGACGTCTGATCTCTTCGGGATCATAGTCGGTGACGGTGTTGCCGTCTTCCACGCGACCCATACGGTCGATCGCGCCGGTGGCATAAAGCATGGCTTCGACCAGAGTGGTCTTGCCTTCGGAGCCATGACCAACAACCGCAATATTGCGAATGTTAGCGGACTGATATTCGTTCATAGTGGTAGGTCCTCCTTGTTTGTGTCTAAGCCTAAGACTTTATCCTATATTAACATATTCCAAACGCAAAGAAAAGTCTTTTTTTCGGATTTTTGAAAATTTTCTCTCAAACCGCGCTCAAAACCACATCCAACTCATAAAAATCCTGTAAATTTCATCCGTCAGCCGCGTTTGGGCGACCGCTGCTTTTGTAAACAGTGGATAAACCTCCGTCTCCGCGCCATCCACCGAGATTTTTACGCAGCCGATCTTTTGCCCCTTCTCCACCGGGGCAGTCATGGATTCCGGCACGGAGACCTCAAAGGACGCCTCCTGACCCTTACGGATAAGAACCGAAACATCCTCCTGAACTTCCAGTGCGACGGTCTCCTCCGTCCCTTTTTCGACAGGGATTTCCGCAACCGTCCCCCCTGCCTTTATCAGCGTTTTACTCTCATAATTTGCAAAAGCGTAGGACAGCAATTCTTCCGCCGCGGAAAAACGCCCCTTGCTGGTGCTGCCACCCAGCACCACAGCAATGAACCTCTGTTCCCCGCGCTTTGCCGTGGCGGAGATGCAGAAGCCCGCCTCGTTGGTGAAGCCTGTTTTGATGCCGTCCGCGCCGTCGTAAAAGCGAATCAGTCGGTTTGTGTTGCACAGGTCGGTCACTCTGCCGCCGCGATGGGTGATGCTATCCGTCCATATTTTGGAATATTTAAAATACAGCGGGTGCGAGATGACTTCCAGTGACAGTGCAACAACGTCCTTTGCCGTTGTGTATTGTCCTTCCTTCGGCAAACCCGTGCAGTTGACATAGAGGGTGTCATGCAGCCCCAATTCCTGCGCCCTTTTGTTCATCTTCTCTACAAAGGCGGTTTCCGACCCGCTCACAGCCTCCGCCAGCGCCACAGCAGAATCGTTGGCCGAGGCGACAATGAGGCTTTTCAACAGCTCACTTAATGAATAGACCCCGCCCGCTTCCAGATACACCTGACTGCCGCCCATGGATTGCGCCCGCTCCGAAACCGTGATCTCCTGTTTCAACGAGAGCACGCCGTTGTCTATCGCCTCCATCACAAGCAACATGGTCATGAGCTTTGTGACGGAAGCCACCGGGCGTTTTACCGTCTCATTTTGCTGATAGATCACCTGACCCGTCACCGCGTCTAAGAGCAGAACCGACAGGTTTTCGTTGAGCGCAATCGGAATCTCTGCTTCCAACGCATCCTCTGCAAAACAGCATACAGGTAACAGGCATAATACAACAGCAAGCACAAAAGCCACGATTTTCTTCATCAAAATCCCCCTTTCCCCGTTTGCTTTATCTTACGGGAAAAGGGGGACATTTATGCCGCGTCATGGCGATTCAGATGTTCCTTCATCTGCGCTAAAAAGGCGCGGTTGGTGGGCTTACCCTTCTCCGCCTGCACCGTGTAGCCAAAACGCTTTTCCAGTTCGGACAGATTGCCCTTTGTCCAAACCGTTTCGATGGAATAGCGGATGTTGCGTTCCACCGCCTCCGGGGTCGTGTTTCGGTATCTTGCCACTGAAATGTATAGACCGTGTTTCAGGTCTTCCTCCGCTGCCTGCCCGGTCAGCAAAAGAAACAGGGCTTCCTCCGTGTCCCGCATCCCCTGAGTGTGCGGCTTGAAGCCCAGCAGCAGCAGTTCCTTGTGAATCCTTTCCCGCAATGCGCTCTCCCCCTTTTGAAACCACAATTCCATAAGAAAGCGGCGCATTCCTGCCAATCGACAAAAGCTCCCAAGAAGCCCCTTATTGCGTGTTCAGCATCCAGCGGATATAGATACCGTAGCCTTTTTTCGGATCGCTTAAATACACATGGGTCACGGCACCCACGATCTTGCCGTTCTGCAGAATCGGGCTGCCGGACATTCCCTGCACGATGCCGCCGGTGACGGACAGCAGCTCCTCGTCCGTGATCTCAATGACCATGGAGCGGGAAGCACCGGACAACTGCGGTGTGACCTTCAAAATCTCACAATCGAACTCCCGCACGCCGGTTTCGTCAACGGTGCACAGGATCGACGCCTTCCCCACCCTGACTTCATTCTGCTCCGCAATCTCAAGCCCGTTAGGGTACAGCGGATTGATCGGCCAGTCCTCCACCGTGCCGTACACACCGAACTCCGTGTTCTTTTTAAGGGTCGCATTCATGCCCCATTCTTCGGCAAAAACGCCGTGCAGCTCCCCCGCTTCGCCCCGCGTCCCCATCTGCACGCCGATGATATCCGCCGCGTAGATTTTCCCGCTGCGGATGGGCAGCAGCTTGCCCGTGTCCGCATCCACAACCGCGTGCCCCAGTGCGCCGAAGGTCAGCTGCTCAGGGTCAACATAAGAGAGCGTGCCGATGCCCGCCGTGGAATCCCGTACCCAAAGTCCCAGCTTCCGCTGACCGTTTTCATCCTCCGCCGGATCGAGCTCCACCGTCATTTCCATTTCGTCCCGTCTGATTTTCAGCGTCAGTTTTCCCTCTGATTTCTCCGTCACCGCCAGCAACTCCTTGGAGGAATTGATTTCCTGCCCGTTTATGGACAAAATGCAATCTCCCGCCTCAATACCCGCATCTTTTCCGGGTGTTGTCGAACCCCCGCCCGGAAGCAGAACCGATGTGGTGTCCACCACAAAAACGCCCTCGGTAAACATCGTAAGCCCGATGCTTTGCCCGCCGGGGATAAGCCTTTTAGGCGAATCCACCTGCACACGCACGCTCTTTACGGGAATTAAGCCAAGCAGGGAAAAGCGAATCGTCGTTTCCCCTTCCGTCCCGGAGGACAGCGTTGTGCTGCGCTTGCCCAAGGTCTCATCCATGGAGGACGAGGCGCAGGCGCTCTGTTCCTCCACCGTCACCTTCATGGGCAGAATAAAGGAATAGGTCTGCTTTTCACCCTCTGTCATGTGAATGGAATCGGGTATTTCGCACACACTCTGAACAACAGGCAGCGCAAACACGACGGCGAGACACACCGCCGTTACCCAAACAATCCATTTTTGTTTCTTGCTTTTCAAATCCACACCCCCGCTTTTATCACAAATTTGATTTTAGGGTGTGGATTTGTTCCCGTTTCTATGCTGGCAGAAGACGGATAATTTGGCACAAAAATCCCGGTAAAGTCTGCCTTTACCGGGATGAAAAATCTTATTTGGTTAATTCCGCAGCCTGAGACAGCATTTCCCGTGCGTGCGAGAGCGTTGCCTCTGTTGTGGTGACGCCGCCCACCATCCGCGCCAGCTCCTGCACACGCTCATCCACGGAAAGCGTGCGCACATCGGTGTTCGTCCGCGTGCCGTCGGTGGACTTTTCCACGAGATGATGATGCTTTCCCAGTGCCGCGATCTGCGGCAGATGCGTTACGCAGATGACCTGATGGGCTTTGCCGATCAGCGCCATTTTTTCGCCGACAACCTGTGCCATGCGCCCGGAAATGCCGGTGTCGATCTCGTCAAAGACCATAGTGCCCACATCCTCCTGATCCGCCGCAATCGCTTTGAAAGCGAGCATGATGCGGGAGAGCTCGCCGCCGGAGGCGGTGCGGGACAGCGGCTTTACCGGCTCGCCGGGGTTCACGGAAAGCAGGAACCGTACACGGTCAAGCCCGGTAGCGGAATAGAAGGCTTCCGCTTCCTCAAAGGCAGGAATCGGCGCAAATTCCGGCAGCATATGGGCGTTCTTCATCCCCAAGTCGTTCAGCTGCTTTTCCACCGCTTTGGAGAAGGCTTCTCCGGCTATGACACGCTTTTCGTGAAGGTTTATGCAAAGGTCATAGAGCTTTTTACTGATCTCGGCAAACTTTTTGTCCAGCTGCCCGGAATCCTGCTCCTGACGGGACAGCTGCTCGATCTCCTTCTCCGCGTCGGACTGGTATTTGAGGATCTCCCCGATGCTGCCGCCGTACTTGCGTTTCAGATTTTTGATTTCCTCCAGCCGGTTTTCCACCTGCTCCTGCAATTTCGGGTCAAACTCCATCTGGTCGGCCTGAACGTGCACCTGCATAGCCAGATCTTCCAGCGTGTAATACACATCCCGAAGCTGATTTTCCAGATTTTCAAAGGCGCTGCTGAAACGGGAAATGCCGGAAAGCAGCGAAACCGTCTGCCGGATGGCGTCGGTGGAGCCGGGCGTGTCGCTGTCCTCCTGCCCGTCCAGCAGGGAAACACATTCCTGCAAGGCCTCCGCGATACGCTCGGAATTGCGCATCAGTTCCCTCTGCTCCGCAAGGCTTTCTTCCTCGCCCATCTTCAGGCGGGCTTTCTTGATCTCCGCGACCTGATAGGAAAGCATATCCAGCCGCTGCGCCCGTTCCTTGGTGCCGTTGTTGATGCCCCGCAGTCGGGTGCGCAGGGTCACATATTTGTGATAAGCTTCGGCAACCTCCTGTTTCAGCGTGTCGATGTTATGTTTTGCGTAAGTGTCTAAGAAACCTAAATGGCGGCTCTCGTCCAGCAGGTATTGATGCTCGTGCTGTCCGTGCACGTCCACCAATGCGGAGGTGACGGATTTGAGCAACGTCAGCGGCACCAACGTCCCGTTGATGCGCACGATATTGCGCCCGGAGGATGTGAGCACACGGGAGACGATCATCTGCCCGCCATCGCACTCGATGCCGTTTTCTTCCAGCAATGAAAGCACAGGTGCACAGTTTTCCACATCAAAGAGAGCCTCCACAGAGGCTCTTTCTTCTCCGGCACGGATGAGGTCTCGGTCGGCGCGCTCGCCCAGCGCCAGATTCATGGAGTCAATGACGATGGACTTGCCCGCACCGGTCTCGCCGGTCAGCACATTGAAGCCGGAGCCGAATTCAATGGTCAGGCTGTCAATCAGGGCGATATTTTTGATGCTAAGCTGGCATAACATACCACTTATCCTCCAAATCGGGGGTTATCTTCTCATCATCTGCTCAAAACGGTTTGTCAGTTCTTTTGCCTCTTCCTCATTCCGGGCAATAACCAGCAGCGTGTTGTCGCCGGAAATGGTGCCCACGACCTGACTTAATTTCAGGGAGTCAATGGCCTCGCCCGCCACATGAGCAGAGCCGGACAGGGTTTTGATGACGACCAGATTCTGCGCATAAACCACGGAAATGACCGATTCGGAAAAAATGCGGATGAAACGGTCGGCAAGCCCATGCTCGGCGGTGTCCGCCGTGGCGTATTTATAGGAGCCTTTTTCACCTAAAACTTTGAGCAGCCGCAGTTCCTTAATGTCCCTGGAAACGGTGGCTTGGGTCACATTCACGCCCAATTCCTTCAAAGCCGCCGCCAGTTCCTCCTGGGTCTCAATGTCTCTCTTTTCGATGATCTCCCGGATCAGGTTGTGTCTCAGGGTCTTCATTGATAATTCCTCACATCATTTATTTATGATTTATTATTATTCGGTTCTGTCCACAAGCTTTGCATGAACTCTGGAAAAGAAATCCATGCCCGAAATGCGCACAAGCTGGGCTTCAAAGGGGGCTTTACCAATGGTCACGGTGTCCTGCGTGTTGACCGAAACCATGTCCTGCCCGTCCGCACAGATCATCGCGGGAAGCGATCTTTCCGGCATCGCCACCTCGATTTTCTGCTCCGGCGACAAAATGGCAGGCCTCGCCCTAAGGGAATGGGGGCAAATGGCCGTCAAGGATAAGCATTGCAGGGACGGGTGCACCAAGGGGCCTCCGCAGGAAAGCGCATAGGCACTGGCACCCGTGGGTGTCGAGACCAGCACGCCGTCCGCGACATAATGGTCAAGCAGGGTGCCGTCCACGGACACATCCGCACGCAGCACGGCTAAGGAAGATTCCCGGCGCACCACAATATCGTTGAGCGCATAGACCTTTCTGCCGTTGTAGTTGGCTTCCAGCATCAGCCGGTTTTCAACCGTGTATTCCCCGGAAATGAGCCGTTTTATCGCATCGGAAAGCCCGTCGGTCTCCACCTCGGACAGAAAACCAAGCTGGCCGAAATTGACCCCAAGGACGGGAACGTGCTTCTCCGCCGCTTCCCGGGCAACAGACAAAATGGTGCCGTCGCCTCCGCATACGATCAGGGTATCGGATTGTGCGATCACTTCCTCCCGGAGCATGGGATTTTCGCAAAGCTCCCCTCTGTCCGAAAGCACCTCACAGGAGAGGCTTCGGATCATGTCCGCCGCAAGACGAACCTCCTTGGCGATGTCTTTTCTGCGGATGCCCAGAAGTATTCCTAACTTTCTGCCCATAGCTTCTCCTTTTCTGATTATACATTTTCGCCCCTGTTTATGCAAGCATATTTATACAGAAAATACGGCCTTCTGTATGCTTTCTTCCATATCGAAGGCTGCAAACGGAACGTCCGTATGCACCAAATGCAGCAGAAACTCGGTGTTGCCGCCCACGCCCTTGATGGGAGAAACGGTCAGGTTCTTCGGCTGCAACCCGATTCCCGGCATGGCCGAAATGACATTGCGCAACACCTCGATATGCACCATTTTGTCGCGCACGATGCCGCCCTTGCCGACCTGCTCCCGCTTCGCCTCAAACTGGGGCTTGACCAATATGGCAAGCTGCGCTTCGGGCTGCAAACAGGTGGTGACTGCCGGAAGCACGGTCTTGACCGAAATAAAGGATACATCCATGGAGGCAAAGTCGATGAGCTGTCCTTCCAGCATTTCGGGGCACAGGTTCCGGGCGTTGGTGCGCTCCATTACCGTGACCCTGTTGTCATTGCGCAGCTTCCAGTCCAGCAGACCGTAGCCCACATCCACCGCAAAGACGTGGCTTGCGCCCTTTTGCAGCATACAGTCGGTAAAGCCGCCGGTGGACGAGCCCACATCCATACAGATTTTTCCGATGAGATCAAAGCCGAATTCGGACATGGCTTTTTCCAATTTCAACCCGCCGCGGCTCACATAGGGCAGTCTGTCGCCCTTGACCGACAAGCCCGCATCGGTTTTGAGCAGGATCGCAGGCTTGTCCAGCCGCACGCCGTCCTGAAACACTCTGCCCTCCATGATGAGGGCGCGGGCAAGCTCTATGGTGTCCGCGTATTGCAGGCGGAGCAGGGCTTCATCCAATCGTTCTTTGTTCATGCTTTATTTTCCTATAAATTCACGGATGCGCAAGGCTACGCCCTCCACATCTAATTTCTGTTCGTGCAGCAGTTGCCCCGTCGTGCCGTGCAGCACAAAATGATCGGGCACACCGATGGGCAGCAACCTGACAGGCAGGCCCAATTCCCCACAGCGCACCGCAACATACGCGCCGAAGCCACCGATCACGGCATTTTCTTCCAAAGTGATAATGGGCAGATTTGCATATTTTTCCAGCATCCGATCCGGCAGAGGTTTGACCTGACGGCAGTTGACGACCTCAATGTCGATGCCGTCCAGCGCCAGCGTGTCTGCCGCCATCATAGCAACAGGCACCATGGAGCCTACTGCCAGCACCACGGCCTTTGCCCGGTGGGAAATGCTGACCACCTGCCACGGGCTCTTTTCCAGCGGCACAAGGGTGTGCATGGCGTGGCAGCCCTGCTTGGGATAGCGGATGAACACGGGATTGGTCGCTGTTTCCGACCAGGCGATCATATCATAGAGCTCCTCCGCACAGGAGGGCGCAAGGATGGTCACGTTTGGCAGGTGCGTGGCAAAGGACAGGTCAAACACGCCATGATGGGTCGCACCGTCCTGCCCGGTCAGTCCGGCATTGGTCACAAGAAAGGTCACAGGAAGATTCTGCAGGGCTACATCGTGCAAAAGCTCGTCATAGCCGCGCTGCAGGAATGTGGAATATACGGCAAAATAGGGCTTCACGCCGCCGCTTGCCAGCCCGCAGGCCAGCGTCACCGCATGGGCTTCCGCAATGCCCACATCAAACACACGGTTCGGATATTGCTTCGTCAGCTTCTCCACGCCCGTTCCGTCCAGCATCGCCGCCGTGATGATGGCGGTATTGGGGTTGCGGTGCATGAGCGCATCCATGGCGTCCACCATCACGTCCTTATAGTTCACGTCCTGCTCCCGGCTTTCGTGCTCGACAATATAGGGCGTAACGCCGTGGTATTTGCCGGGCTCCTCCTCCGCGGGGTGATACCCGTGTCCCTTCTGCGTAACCGCGTGCACGAGCACCGGGCGGTTTAGGTTCTTCGCCCGTTTTAAGGTGCGGATGAGCATGGGCAGATCATGGCCGTCAATGGGGCCTAAATAGGTAAAGCCGATGGCTTCAAAAAGCGAACCCTTGACGAAGAGAACCTTGACAGAGTTTTTGAGCTTATAGAAAAAATCATGCAGGCCGTTGCCGATGCCCGGTATCTTTTTCAGAAAATTGGCGGTTCTGCTCTTGAAATTCCAATACCCCTGCGCCGAACGGACACGGTTTAAGTATTGCGAAAGCCCGCCCACATTAGGAGAAATGGCCATATTGTTGTCATTGAGTACCACAACGATGGGTTCTTCGCCGATGTCGTTGACCGCCTCCATCGAAGGACCGTCCATGAAGGAGCCGTCCCCCACCATGGCAATAACGTGCTTCTGTTCGCCCCGGATCTTCGCCGCACGGATCAGACCCAACGCCGCAGAAATGGCGGTACCGGCGTGCCCCGCGCCGTAAGCATCGTATTCGCTCTCCTCCTGCCGTGGAAAGCCGGAAATGCCACCGTAGGTGCGCAGGGTGTCAAAATCCTTTGCGCGCCCGGAAAGCAGCTTATGCGCATAGCACTGATGCCCCACATCAAACAGCAGCGAATCAAAAGGCAGATCATAGACGTAATGGATGGCGACGGTCAGTTCCACTGCGCCCAAATTGCTGGACAGATGCCCGCCGTTTGTGTTGACGACGGACAGGATCTCCCTGCGAATCTCATAGCACAGGCCTTCCAGCTCGTCCATAGACAGGTCTTTCACCGTTTTTCCGTTTTGCAGGTCTTGGAGAATGGACATAAAAACCTCTGAAATCTGTATTTATATTTAGAGTGCGAACAGGAAAGCCATGAGAGTCCCCAAACACGCCCCGGCAAAAACCTCCAGCGGCGTATGTCCCAGTAGCTCCTTCAACTGCTTTCCCGTGTCGTCAAAATCTACATTTTTATTTTCCATTAAGTGCTTAATGATGTTATTGATCTTTGCGGCCTGTTTTCCCGCAGCACGGCGCACGCCTGCGGCATCGTACATGACCACGATGGCAAGCGCGGCGGAGATGGCAAAATACGCGCTGTCAAAGCCGTAATTGAGCCCGCAGGAAAACGCAAGGCAGCACACGAACGCGGAGTGCGCCGAGGGCATTCCCCCCGCGCCGATGAAGCGGGTCGCATCGATTCTGTGTTTGATGATGAGGTTCAGCAGCACCTTGATCGCCTGTGCCGTCGCCCAGGAAATGACGGGCGGCATGAAGCAGGGATTGCGGAAGATCAGGGAAACGGAGTTTGCCATGAAGGGATTTCCTTTTCTTTCTCGTCAGTTTTTGCGCGTCAGAAGCGCTTGTGCAAGGGAAGCAAAATAATGCTTTCTGTCCACCGGCTCTATGGCGGTAATCGCGTCCCGGGTCAGGTTTTCCAGATGCACCCGGGCTTCGTCAAGGCCGTACAGCGCCACATAGGTGAGCTTGCCCTCAGCCTCATCCTTGCCCACGGTCTTGCCCATTTCTTCGGTGGTGGAGGTCGCATCGAGAATATCGTCCGCGATCTGAAAGGCAATGCCCATGTTTTTTCCGTATGCGGCAAAGGCAGCGCGGGTCTTGTCGTCCGGATCGCCCAGCTCGATTCCCGCCAGCAGCGCCCCGCGGATCATGGCGGCGGTCTTGTTTTCGTGAATGTAGGAAAGCAGCGCTTCCTTATTCTTGCCCGCCGCGCCGTGCTTTTCGTAATCAACATCCGCAGACTGCCCCGCGCCCATGCCGGACAGCCCGGCGGCAGAGGCGATTGCATAAATGGCCCGCAGATGCGCTTGCGCGTGTTCGGGATATTTGGCCGCGCCCTGCAGCATATATTCAAAGGCGTAAGTCAGCAAGCCGTCCCCGGCTAAAATCGCCATGGCTTCGCCGTAGACCACATGGTTTGTGGGCTTGCCCCGGCGCAGCACATCGTTGTCCATGGCGGGCAGATCATCGTGAATCAGAGAAAAGGTGTGGATCATCTCAATGGCCAGCGCATAGGGCATGGCCTCGGAAACGGGCACGCCCATGTATTCCGCCGCCGCCAGCACAAGACACGGGCGCAGACGCTTGCCGCTCGCATAAAGCGAATAGGCACAGGCGTCATAGAGCACGTCCGAAAAGCCGTTCTTCTGCGGAAGCGCATTTTGAAGTGCCTTCTCGACAAGAGCGCGGTATTCCTCCATGGTTCTCATTTATTCGTCCTCCGGCATATCCAGCGGCACTTCGCTCCCGCTTTCGGTGAGCTTCAGAATTCTTCCCTTGCCCTCTTCCAGCATGGCAGAGAGCTTTTTTGTCAGCTCATTTCCCTTTTCGTAGGCCTTCACGGTGTCTTCCAGCGAAAGCTCGCCGCTTTCGATCCTTTCGATAATGGCATTGAGTTCTTCAATGCCCGATTCATAGGTCAGTTTTTTCGTCGCCATAGTTATCCTCTGTTCCTAATACATTTGTGTATATGGTGCCGTCGGACACCCGCACGGAGAGATTCTGCCCCATTTTCACCTGCGAAATGCCTGTCACAAGCCGCTTTTCCGCAAATGCCATGGCGTATCCGCGCCGCAGTACCCTTTCGGGATTCACGGCTTCCAGATTGACCGACAGCATTTTCAGGGCTTCCTTCCGCTGCTCAATTGACAGCAGCGCCTTTTTCGTCAGACTAGTTTCGATATTCCGTATGTTTTCCAGCCGTTCATCCATCTTTTTCAGAAGCAGTACAGGAGATAAACGACGGATGAGGGCGCTCAGTTCGTCCTGCCTGTCCTGCATTTCCCGCAGGGCTGCGTTTGTAAGTTCGGCTTTCAGCTCGTCCAGCTCCTGCCGCGCCTCCGACCTGTCGGGAACGATGAGCTCTGCGGCGTGGGAGGGCGTTGCGGCGCGAACATCCGCAGCAAAATCGCACAGCGTCACATCGGTTTCATGCCCGACAGCGGACACAACGGGCTTTTTGGAGGCATAAACCGCACGAACGACCTGTTCCTCGTTGAACGCCCACAAATCTTCCAGTGAGCCGCCGCCGCGCCCCACGATGAGCACATCCACATTGGTCTGATTGAGCTTTTCGATGCCGCGCACGATAGAAGCCGCCGCATCGTCGCCCTGCACCTTGCAGGGGCAAAGCAGAATGTCCACAGCGGGGTTGCGCCTGTGGGACACCTTGATGATGTCCCGAATCACCGCGCCGGTCTCCGATGTCACAACGCCGATACGGTGAATCTCTGTCGGAAGCGGCTTTTTATGCGGTTCGTCAAACAGTCCTTCCGCCAGAAATCGCGCCTTGTTGCGTTCATACTGCTGATACAGCGCGCCGATGCCGTCCGGGCGCATGGTTTCACAATAGATTTGCACATTGCCGTCCCGCTCGTACAGGGAAACATAGCCGGACAGAACGACCTGCTGCCCGTCATACGGTGCAAACCGCAGAGAATAGGCATTCTGCCGGAACATGACGCAGCGGATCACCGCGCCGGAATCCTTCAGAGAGAAATACAGATGCCCGGAGGAATGGCGCTTGAAGTTGGAGATTTCTCCCCTTATGGAGAGGTTTTTGAGCAACGGGTCAAGCCCCAGCAGGGAATGGATGTATTCGTTGAGCTGGGAGACCGAGAGGGTCAGATTACTTTGCGGCATAGTTCTCCGCAGCCTCCACTGCGTTTTCCATCAGCATGGCGATGGTCATTGCGCCCACGCCGCCGGGAACGGGTGTGATGAAGGACGCGACCTCCTTCGCCTCGTCAAAGTTCACATCTCCGATGAGCTTATCCTCCACGCGGTTGATGCCCACGTCAATAACGATGGCACCGGGCTTGACCATGTCGCCGGAGACAAAGTTCGGCTTTCCGACAGCCGCCACCAAAATATCGGCCTGTTTTGTGATTTCGGATAGGTTCTGCGTCCGGGAATGGGCAATGGTCACGGTGCAGTTCTCCTGCAGCAGCAACAACGCCATGGGCTTGCCCACAATGTTGCTTCTGCCGATGACCACGGCATTTTTCCCGCTCAATTCCACGCCCGTGGTTTTGAGCAGACGAATCACACCCTTGGGGGTGCAGGGCACATACGCCTTTTCTCCGATGAGCAGTTTGCCCGCATTGACGGGATGGAACCCGTCAACATCCTTTTGCGGGTCAATGGCATTCAGCACCTTTTTTTCTTCGATATGTTTAGGCAGCGGCAGCTGCACCAAAATCCCGTGCACGGTATCATCGGCATTGAGCTTTTTCACGAGGGCAATGAGTTCTTCTTCGACGGTCTCCTCCGGCAGGTGCAGAACCGTCCCGTTCATGCCCAATTTCTGACTGGCCTTTTCTTTGTTGCGGACATAAACCGCCGAAGCCGGGTTGTCCCCGACCATAATGACGGTAAGGCCGGGCGTGATGCCTTTTTCAATTAGTGCTTCCACACGGGGACGCAGAGCTTTTCGGGTTTCCAGTGCAATGGCTTTTCCGTCAATCAACTGTGCGGTCATTTATCTGTCTCCTTTGTGTATGCTTCATAGCCGATCATGGCGACCCCCACGGCATTGTCGCCGGAGTTTTCCGGCTTGCCGAAGAAGGCACGAAACGGGCTTCTCTGTCTTTTCATTCTTGCAAGCAGTTCGCGCCGGAAGCGATTCGACGACACCACGCCGCCCGCCAGCAGCACGTTTTTCACCTGCGTTTCTTTTGCGGCGTTGGACAGCAGCTTTTCGATCGTCCGCGCCAGCACGGAATAGACCTCGGCGGCAAGCTGTTCTTTGGAATATTCCCCGCTGTCGATGAGCCGCATCATCTGCGCCTCCGCGCCGGAGAAGGAGCAATCCATCCCCACGCATTTTGCACCCACCAACGATTGCGGCTCGATGCCTTCCGCAAGCTCCTCCAATGCAGGCCCGGCGGGAAAGCCTAGGCCCAATTTCACGCCCACGCGATCCACAAACTGCCCGGCGTGCAGGTCGGAAGAACCGCCCAGCAAGTCCAGCTTGCCGTTTTCGTGACACAGCAGCACCTCGGTTGTGCCGCCGGATAAGTGCAGGGCAAGGTGCTCGCCCTCCGGGATGCCGGATTCCAGCTTTGCGGCGGCAACGTGCCCGGACTGGTGATTGGTCTGATACACGGGGATACTCATGGCTGCGCCGATGCTTTGCGCCATGCCGCTGCCCACAGTGAACACGGGCATATAGCTGCCCTCCACGTCCCTGGGGGTAAAGGAGGCTGCCACGGCGACAAACTCAGTGTCGGGAATGTCGCTCCGCAGCTGCGCCATCAGCTCCGGGAGATTCTGCATATGCTGGAAAACGCCCTCGCTCTGGCGCAGTCCTCTGCCGCCCTTTGAAACGACAAGCAGCCGCCGACGTGCGGCGAGCAAATGCCCGTCAAGCGATACGGCGGCGACCGATGTTGTATAGCAGCTTGTATCAAGACCCAAGATTGCTTTGTTTCCCATGGGTGTTTACTTGTCCTCGTCGCGGGAAGCGGAGCCCAGCACACCATTGATGAAGGACGCATCCTCCGGCGCGGAGAACTTGTGCGCCAGGTCAATGGCCTCGTTGATGGAGACACTTTCGGGAATATCCTCGCAGGACTTCATCTCATAGAGCGCAAGGCGCAGAATGGATAAGTCCACCTTGGAGATTCTGTCCAGCGACCAGCCGTAAGCGAACTTTTCAATGGCCGCGTCCAGATCCTCTTTATCGTTGTTGACACCGACGACCACCCGCTCCACATAGGAAAGATCGTCCTCATCCAGCGCGGGCAGCTCCATCGTCTCCTCAATGGTGGATGCAATGCCGTCGCCGCCCATTTCATACTGGTACAGCAGCTGCATGGCAATTTCTCTTGCATTTTTACGAGCCATAGCTCCTCCTAAAACTTGAAAATAGTATCGTCGTCATCCTGACGGGTACCGGGCAGAATACGATCAAGGAAATTCACAAAGGACTCCTTGCGATCCAGAATGAAGCCGCCGAACACGCCGCCGCCCATCAGCACAAGGATGAGCAGGGTGCGCCAGAAGCCGATGGTCAGAAACAGAACGGCAAAGATGAGCCCCAGCACGCCGCCGAGAATTGCGAAAAAGTAGCGGCGCAGCAGCGACAACAATTCAGGCTTTTTCAAGATAAGCCCTCCTTAGTCCACGCGGGTGGAGGTCTGCTTCACGCCTACCTGCTCCACATACACCGTGACCGCCTCAACCGGTACGCCAAGGTGCGATTCCAGGTATTCCTTCACAGCGCCCTGTAAAGCCACGGTGGATTCCTGCACAACGGTGTCCGGCGCAAAGGCAATGCCTAAGGAAATCTGCAGATTCTCTGTTTCGGAAACGGAGACGCGGGAGTTGACCTCGCGGACGTTGGAAACAGAGCGTGCGGCGCGCTGCACCATGGCATCCACAGCGGAGACCGCCACGCGGATGGCACCGTTGTCCGTGGTCTTCACCAGCACGTTTTCGGGGGCAACAAAATTGCTCTTGCTGCCGCTGCTGCCGGAGGTGCCGACAAACAGGCGGATAATCAGCAGAATCACCACGCAGCAGGCCACGATGGTCAGAATCGTATTGAGCAGCACACCGTTGGTGATGAGGGCGTAGAACCCGTCAAAATAAGGCTTTGCGGGGCCCACAACGATGGCGATTGTAAACAGGGACAGCGCGATCATAAACAGGAGCACAAGGAACAGAAGAACGCGGTCAAACCATTTCATTTTCATTTGGTTTCTTCCTCCTAAGCGGATCGTGAGATGGATGTTAACCCAACGCAAGCCTGCGTTGGGACAGCCCCACGCAGGCTTGCAGACTTGTCATGAATAGGGATTATTTGACTCTGGGAGCGGCGGATTCTTCGGCGGGAGCAATCTCCACGACGGCGGGAGCTTCCTTCTCGAACTTGATGCCCAGAACGTGCACATTGACCTCCACGACCTTCAAGCCGGTCATGGTCTCAATGGCCTTCCTGACATTCTCCTGAACGCCCTTGCAGACGTCCTGAATGATGGCGCCGTAGTTGACGGTGAGGTAAAGGTCAATAGCGGCCTCCTCTTTGCCGACTTCCACTTTAACGCCCTTGGAATACGCTTTCTTGCCCAGCATTTCGCCGATGGAGGAGGTCACATTGCCGGCCATGGCGGCAACGCCCTTGATCTCCGTCGCGGCAAGGCCGGCGATGGTGGCGATGACTTCATCAGCAAAGGTCACGGAACCCAAGCCGTTGTCCACTTCATAATTCACAGGCATATTTTCACTCATAGAAAAGCACCTCCTATAATTATTACCACAAGTTTACCATAAACGAAAGGAAAAAGCAAATGATTTTGACTGAATAAAGCAGAAAAATATGCAAAATTTCATGCAATGGGAAGGATGGTCAGCCGATCCGATGAAAAACCCGTCAGCTTCACCGTGAGCCTTGCGATAAAAGCCGTTTCCTGCTCCGTGAGTTTCCCTTTTACGGCCACAGTCACAAGGTCGTCCTGCACAAACGCAAAGGCTTCCGCATAGCCCCTGAGGATGAGCTGCTGCTCTATGGTGCGTTCGGCTTCATAGTATTCCGTCAAGGCAACATAGCGTTCCGCAACCGAACTTTGGGCTTCCCTGTCAATATCGTCATTGTCCAAAATCTCCCGCAGCATGGCAAACTCTTCTTCCCTGTCCTGCTTTCTCTGCAAACGCAGGGAAGCAAACAAATCGTCCTCCGTATTCTCTGCATCTTCCTCTATCGTTTCTGTCGGAAATTGTGTTTGTGCTACGTTTGTCTGTGCCCTGTCCTTTGTTTCAAAGTTCATAAATCCCAGCACTCCGCAAATACAGATCAGCGCAAGCAAAACTCCATAATGTATCCGCTTTTTCACGGTTCTCCCTCCTTTTCAAAGACGGAAACGGCTTCCGCGGGCAGCTGCAGGGCGGCACAGCAGGCGCGAATCAGGTCGATCTGCACGGTGAGCTTCTCCCCGCCCTCCGCCACGATGATTGCCCCGATAACGCCCGTCTCATCCTCCGTAAGGAGCACCTCCACATTTCCCGCGCCCTCGATTTCAGAAAGCACTACAGACAGCCGCTCCTCCGTTTCGCTCTGGGTTCGCAGTGAGGAAGCTGACACGGGTTCCTCCTTGGGAAGCAGGTAGGAAGCCAACACAAGGACAAGTCCCAGCAAAAGCAGGGCAAACAGAATCACCTTGGGTTTTTGTTTCAGCATTGCGGATAGCGTTTGCATGATGCCTCCTTATGAAAGAAAGGGGTTCAGAATGACGGAAAAGAGCAATATCGACAGACAAAAGCGCAGGGTTCGGCGCAGTTTTGCTTCGCTTGGCAGATTGAGCAGAATGCCAAACAGCAGATAGAGCGTGCCTATGCGCTTTGCCCATTCCATCCATTGCGCCATTTATCCGATTCCTCCTGCCATGGAAAGCGTCGTCAGAAACACAAGCACGATAGCCCCTGCCGTGAGCAATAGAATGAGCACCGCTTGGAGAACTTCGCACAGCCTCTCAAGCGATTGGGAAAGTGGTGCATCCCCCAGCGGTTCCGTCACGGCACAGAGGATTCTCCAGCCCCATATCGTCACGGCAAGCTCGATAGTCGGCAGCAGCAGAACCCACAGAAGCCCGATCACCGCCACCGTACCTCCTGATGTCAACTTTGCGAAAAACCTGCGATTTTAGTGTTATGAGTGCTATTTTCACTTTCAGATTTCTGCTTGATAGTTCTGCCTGTTTTGATTGCACCTGTAAAACATCATATGGGCATTTCATTTCGGAACGAAGTTTGCTCCTATTATTACATCAGGCATAAAACCATCCCCATAGAAGCAAAACGCCCAAAAAGAGAAAAAATCCCGTTGAAGCTCGTCTGTGATTGACTGCTCCAACGGGATTTCGTTTGCAAGCGTATTTCTTTATTCTGCCGTTTCCTGCGGCGGAGATTGGATCGTAATGTTCTCAACTCGTTTGAGTACATCATCGAAGGTGAAAACAATGTCAATACGGGTTTCGTCATGCACATAGACCATCTGAACAAAAGCATCAACCATTGCCCTTGTCAGCTTCCGTTCCCCATTGTCCGTTTCGACAATTTGAGAAGAATACGAAATCACCTCATTCTTTATTTCTCTTCGTTCAGTAGTCAGTGCATCAAGAGAAACTTTCCTTTCTTCCATTTCTTGCAGTTTTTCATTTGCACTGTTCTTTTTGTCGATATAAACTTCTTTACTTATATTTTTGAGAGCGTATGCTTCATAGAGCCGTACCTTCTCGTTTTTGATATGTTCGATTTCTTTCTCCAACATATCAAGCTCTGTCTTTTTTGATAGGAAATCCGTATCATCATTTTCCACCACCGCTTTTGCCTTTTTCAATATCAGTAATTGATTGTGTAATGCGTACCATACCGTATGTTCCAAAAAGGACAAAGGGATATGCCATTTGCAAGCTGTGCGATGACCTGCATTGCCACCTCCAGAATGCGGGGAAGGTTGGCAATCAGTCCGTTCACCAATGCCGTAATGAGCTGAAGGGCTCCGTCCGCTATCTGCGGCAAAGCCTCAATGAGTCCGTTGAGCAAGGTCAGCACGATTTGCGATGCCGTTTCCACAATAGCGGGAAGATTGTCTGTAATTGCCTTCACAAGGGAGAGGACGATTTCGGTGGCAATCTCCATGATTTCCGGGACATACTCCATGATGACATTCAGCATTTTCGGAAGGATGTCACCGATGACATCTGACATTTTTCCGATATCGCCGTTTGCCTCAAGAATGCCGTTTGTGAACTCACCGAGAAGGTCAACACCCTCTCCGGCAAGGTCGGTCAGAACCGGGAGCAGTACGGTGCCGAGAGCGTTCTTTGCCGCCGTAGCACCTACACTCAAATACTGAAGCTGGTCATCCAAGGCACCGTAAGCCGCAAGCATCTCTTCCGAAACCACATACCCG
>DCHO01000074.1:0-953 GCA_002315655.1 Christensenella sp. UBA1750 | reverse complement strand
CGGCATGGGCCTGCTCACCGAGTTCGTTCATGCGTTCCGCTCCGGCTTCAATCAAAGGATTGAGTTCCTGTGCGGACTTGCCGAGAACCGTCATGGCAAGGGCATCCCGCTCGGTCTCGTTTTCAATTCTTCCGAGGGAGTCGATGAGCTCCCAATATACCGTATCGGAATCACGGAGGTTGCCGCTGGCATCGGTTACCTCGACACCGAGTGTGGAATATGCCTCTGCCATAGACTTGGAGCCGTCCGCCGCCGACTTCATGGACTTAATCTGCTTTGCCATGCTCTTTGTCAGCGTATCGGTGGAGACATCCACAAGCTCCGCCGCATACATATATTCCTGCAGTTTGTCTGTGGCAATGCCCGTCACCGTGGATTCGGTCAGCACGGTATCCGCATAGGCGGCACCCTCCTTGGACATATCTACGAGGGCTTTTCCGGCGGCAACGGCGGCTGCGGACACAGCGGCGAAGGCTGCTCCGATTGCCGCTCCTGTTGCTTTGCAGATGTTGCCGAGGGTCTCAAATTTCCCTCCGGCTTCGTCCGCTTCCTTACCTGCGTCCTCGACCTCGTTACCGAAATCGTCTGCCTGATCTTCGGCTTCGTCAAAGCCCTCTGCGGCATTTTCAAGAGCGGCATTATTGTCCTTGAGTTCACGCTCCATACCGTTTAAGGCGGCTTCGGCATTATTCAGCTGAATCTGCCAGTTTTGGGTACGCTTATCGTTTTCCCCGAAGGACTCGGCAGCATTGGCGAGTGCCGCCCGGAGGGTTTCTATCTTCTGTTTCTGGGCTTCGATGGATTTCTCCAGAACGGTGTTCCTTGCGGTGAGTGCCTCCACCGAGCTGTCGTTTTTGTCGAACTGGCTCTCTACCAGTTTCATTTCCGAGCCGAGAACCTTGAAGGCGGAGTTGATTTCCGACAGACTTTTCTTGAACTCCTTTTCGCCTTCA
>DCHO01000080.1:971-48858 GCA_002315655.1 Christensenella sp. UBA1750 | reverse complement strand
GGGAGGATAGATCATCGCCGGATTCCACAAAGACATTCGATGAAAATCGAATGTCTTTTTCTATCTATAACATGAAAGAGATTGTAAGGTATTCGGTAAAAGAATATAATTGTAAATAACAACAATGAGCCTGTTTGGAGGAAAGAATGAAAAAGAATTACGATGTTGTATTGTTTGATTTAGACGGTACGATGATGGACACATCGAACGGTGTTATCAACAGCGTGCAATATGCGATGGAAAAATTAGGGCGGGAAAGATTGGCCGACGAAAAGGTCAGAAAGTTCATCGGCCCTCCGCTCCATGCCGCATTTGTTGAATATGCCGGGATGGACGAGGAGAAGGCGCATCAGGCGGTAGCGGCGTATCGGGAAAGATACGCGCCCATCGGCGTGCTGGAATACACGGCCTATCCCGGAATCAGTGAGCTGATTCGTGATCTTAAAAAAGCCGGGAAAAAGGTTGCTGTGGCGACGGGAAAGCCGGAAAAGTTCGCCCGGATCATTCTTGAAAAGGAAAAGATCATGGATTGCGTGGACTTCATCACTACGCCGGAGCTGACCGATACGAAGGACATCAAACCTCTGCTCGTCAAGCGGTGTTTAGAAAAGTTAGGCAGAAACGCTGTGATGATCGGGGATAGGGAGCTGGACATTCATGGCGCGCTGGAAAACGGCATAGATTCCATCGGGGTGACTTATGGCTTCGGCAGCATGGACGAATTTGACCAAGCGACCTATATTGCGAAAAATGTGGATGAAATCAGAAGTATTCTGATATAGGAGATAATGTATGTTTATCACTTTTGAAGGCGGAGACGGAACCGGGAAGACCACACAGATCAACCTTCTGAAAGACTTTTTTGAAAGCCGTGGGAAGGAAGTTCTCATCAGCCGCGAGCCGGGCGGAACCCCTGTGGCGGAAAAAATACGCGACATTCTGTTGGACAAAAACAACGTGATGGACGACGTGACAGAAGCATATCTTTACGCATCGGCGCGGGCGGAGCACGTTCGAAAAGTGGTGAAGCCTGCTTTGGAGCAGGGGAAGGTCGTGTTGTGCGACCGCTTTTTGGATTCGTCCGTGGCTTATCAGGGCTACGGCAGAAGGCTGACCGCAGATAAGGTAATGGAGATCAACGCAAAAGCGGTCGATAATGTGCTGCCCGACAGAACGTATCTGCTTATGCTGGATGCGGAAGCGGCGGAAAAGCGCGTGACAGAGCGCGGGGAAAAAGATCGCATGGAGAGCAACGGGGATGATTTCAAGGAAAGAGTGAATCGCGGATTTCTGGAAGAAGCGAAAAAGCACCCGGAGCGGATCGCTGTGATTGACGCGGGGAGAAGCATTGAAGACGTGGCGGCGGAAATCCGAAGAGATGCGGAAAAGCTGCTAAAATAAAAATCGGTATTGCCAAAACGTGATGAGGCAAAACATTTAGCCGCTTAGAATATCATCTGCAAAAAAGTTAGAACGATTGTGAAATAAAGCCCGAAGACTGCGTAAAAACATTGCTTTTTTTGTCGGTTTGTCCTATAATAAAATAGGATACCAGTGAGTATGGAGGGGCGTTATCTATGCCGGATATCGTGAAAATTCTGTTGGGCTTGGCCGGTTTCGGAACTTTGGCCAGCATTGTGATGATCGTGCTCAATATCGTTGCCGGAAAGAACAATGCCGGGGACGACTTTGCGGATGACGAAGAGGACGCGGAGAGCTTCACCCGTTCCTATGTCCGTGAGGAAGAAGCCCGTGAACCGATCGTCTTCACCCCGCTCGGAGAAGACGAGGAATACGGCACGTTCAAAGCAGATCAGGCGAAGGAGGAATCCGACGGGAATGATGCTGCGGGATACGAGGAACCTGAAACCAAAGCTGAACCGGAGCTGACGGTTTACAAGAAGGAAGAACCCAAGGCTGAAAAGAAAGCGTGGATCACGCCCGCCGTTGTGGAATATGAGGAGCCGGAAACGGTCTCTATGCAGGAAGAAACGGCGGTTGAAGAACCTGCCGTGCAGCCTGTCGTGGAAGAGAAGTCGCAGGTGAGAATCAACCCGGTACAGCCTGTGGAGGAACCGCAGGTAACGATCCGCCCGGTGCAGCCTGTGGAAGAAAAGCCGATACAGCCTGTGCAGGAAAAGCCGGTGCAGCCCATTGAGCCTTCGCGCAAGGTGAATCTGGATCAGATTCTGACGGCTGCTGCGCCATCCTATGAGCCTGCCGGCGCGGAATTTGCCGCTGCCATTATCGGGGACATCAAGGTTTCCGTGGGCAATGCCCAGCACGTCGGCACCCGCGATCAGCAGCAGGACGCCTTTGCGATTACGCCGCTGGAAGACCGCAGCGTTGTCATGAGCCACGGCGTTATGGCGGTGGTGTGCGATGGCATGGGCGGTCTGGAAAACGGCGCCGAGGCCGCGAATCTGGGCGCGGTGAGCTTCATGCAGAACTATCTGCGGGATAACAATGTGGGCAGAGACAGCCTGCTTTCCGCTGTGACCTTGACCAACAGTATGGTGTATGATACCTTTGGTGACGGTGAAATTCCCGCCGGAACCACGCTGGCGGCAGCCTCCGTTCTGCCCAGCGGTCTGCGGTTCGTCTCTGTCGGTGACAGCCATATTTATCTCTTCCGCAGAGGCCGCATTTATCAGATCAACCGCGATCATAACTATTTTGCCGAGCTGATGGAGCAGGTCAAGGCGGGCAAAATGACGATGCAGGAAGCCCAGACCCATCCCGAACGCGCACATTTGACCTCCTATGTGGGGCTGCAAAAGCTCGAGCTGGTGGATTACAACACCGAGGCCGTTGCCCTGCGCGCCGGAGACCGCGTGATTCTGTGCACCGACGGGCTGTTCAAAACGCTGTCGCTGGAAGAAATCGCCACGGTCGTCACCGAAAGCTACAATTACGATGCGCAGGATAAGCTGATGGCCGCACTGCTCAACAAGAACAAACGGCGTCAGGACAATGTGACCATAGTGGTTCTGTACTGCGATAAGGTGTAAAAAAGAGATAATGAAAGTCATTTCGATCAGGCGCATGGGCGCATTTCTGCTCCTTCTGCTTGTTTTGCTGGTTCCCGTCACGGTCTTTGCCGCAGGCGGGGTCAACCCGGAGGAAGCGCGCAACGCGGTCTTCCGTGTTGTGGTAAAGGATGAGGGGAGCGGCGCGGTGGCGTCCTTCGGCTCCGGCTTCGGGGTCGGGGAGAGCGCACCCATTTCCTATGTGCTCACCAACGAGCACGTCATTGCGGACAACCCCGATTCGGTCTGCATCTGGGTCGGGAACAATACCGAGATTCCCTGCACCGTGGTGGCAGAGGACGCCACAAAAGACTTGGCGATCCTCAAGCTCTCCACACCCATTGACGAGGAACCTCTGCCCATCGGCAGACAGGACGATGTGAAGATTGGGGACAATGTGTTTGCGTTGGGTTATCCCACCAACGACATTTCCACCACCATTACTTCCTTCGCAGACGATGTTTCGGTCAGCAAGGGCATTGTCAGCAAGTATTCCACCTGGAATGGTGTGCTGTATTATCAGATCGACGCGGCGCTCAATCAGGGAAATTCCGGCGGCCCCCTGCTCCATGAGAGCGGCGTGGTCATCGGCATCTGCGCCATGAAGATGAACGACACCCAGGGCATCAACGGCGCGATCCGCATGGAGGAAGCCCTTGACCTGCTTTCCTCCGTGGGCATTTCCTGCAAGACCGTAGAACTCACCACCGCGGAGAGCAGCATCCCGATTGCAACGCCCACCGCCTCCGCAACGCCTGCGCCCACGGCAACGGCGACGCCCATGGCGACCGTGATTCCCACCGAAAAGAGCGGAAGAAGCCTGTGGAGCGTGCTTTGGCTCATCATCTTCATCCTGACCTCCATTGCCTTTGCCTGTGTGCTTTCCTACATTCTGTGGCAACGCAAGAAGAACGGCGCAAAGCTCATCGACCTCGTTCGACCCACCCGCCGACAGGAGGATATGGGCTACATCATCGGCCTGCGCGGAACCTATCAGGGCGCGGTCATTGCATTGGAGGGCGAAACCGTCTTCTTCGGGCGTGACCCGCAGAAATGCCAAATCGTGTTTTCCGCACGGGAAAATACCATCGCCCGCGTGCATTGTGCCCTGCGCTATGACGGGAACAGGGACAGATTCCTTCTGGAGAGCTATTCCGACAATGGCACGTTTGTGGTGAACGGTGCAAAGCTTTGCGACGGCGGGAATGCCGAGCTTACCGACGGCAACCGTTTTTATCTCGTTGAGGAAAGCTGTCTGTTTGAGGTGCGTCTCCACGCACCCAAGGAGAACAGAAAAGGAGAATTTTAGTGAAATACATCAGATGTGATTACGGTCACTATTATGACCCCGAAAAATATACCTCCTGCCCCCACTGCGCGGCCTTCCGTGCGGGGGAGGAGCCGGAATACACTGTTGCCAAGAAGCCCGTGGATGAGCAGGTGATGGATGCGTATTCCCTGCGGGAGAATGCGTCGGCGAAAAAAGCCGCGCCGGTGAAGGCGCAGCCCGCCCCGCTGCCCGAAGACGACGATCCTGTCACCGTGGCGCGGGTTGCGGAGGAAATCCGCATCGACCCTCCGGTGGGCTGGCTTGTGGAGGTCGATGGCCCCCACAAGGGCGAGGCGTTCGTGATTCATTCCGAGCGCAACACCATTGGGCGCGGAAGCGGCATGAACATCTGTCTGAAGGGCGATTTAACCGTGTCCCGCGAAAACAACGCGGTGCTTTCCTATAACCCCCGCAACCGGGAATTTCATCTGATTCCCGGCGAGGGCAAGGCCATTGTGTATGTCAATGGCAACGAATTGCTGACTCCTGCCGCCCTTTGTGCCTATGACCGCATTGAGATCGGGCACACGGCGCTGCTCTTCCTGCCTCTGTGTGGGGAGAGATTTGCCTGGGAGGACGCACAGTGACCAAGTTTAGTCTTAAGGCGGTGCGATTTTGATGCGCGGAACCAACATTTGTCTTGGATGTATGAAAGACAAAGGACAGGCGGAAGTCTGTCCTTTTTGCGGTTACAGAGAGGGCACGCCCGCCGAAGCTCCGCAGTATTTAGCCCCCGGAACCATCCTGTCAGGGAAATATCTGGTTGGGCGCGGCCTCGGGCACGGCGGTTTCGGCATGACCTATATCGCAAGGGATGAAGTTTTAGGCATCAAGCTCGCCATCAAGGAATATCTGCCGCAGGACTGCGCTTCGCGTGCGCCGGGTAGTGCGCAGGTCGTCCCATTCTCCGGCGTGGGAGAGCAGCGTTTCCGAGCGGGGCTCGAATCCTTCTTGCAGGAGGCCAGAACCTTAGCGCGGTTTGACGGCTCGCCCAACATCGTTGGCGTGCGGGATTTTTTCACCGAAAACGGCACGGCCTATCTTGTGATGACCTATTTGGAGGGCATCACCTTAAAGCAATACTTAGTGCGCTCCGGCGGGCATCCCATCCCCTTTGAGAAGATGGTGGGCATCATGCTGCCCGTGATGGACGCGTTGCACACCGTCCACGCGGCGGGGTTGCTGCACCGGGATGTAAGCCCGGACAATATTTTCCTCACCACCTCCGGGCAAGTGACGCTCATCGACTTTGGCGCGGCGCGGCAGGCACTGTCCGCCCAGCAGTCCATGTCGGTGATTCTGAAGCCCGGCTATGCACCCGAGGAACAGTATCGTTCCCGCGGGCGGCAGGGGCCTTGGACGGACATTTACGCCTTGGGCGCGACCATGTATCGCACCCTGACCGGGAAAATTCCCCCGGAATCGCTGGAACGGCTGAACACCGACTGCTTGGTTCCGCCGTCGAAAATGGGCATTTCCATTCCCGCTTATGCGGAAAAGGCGCTGCTCAAGGCCATGGCGGTGAAGGCGGAGAACCGCTTTGCCACGGTGGAGGAGTTCCGCGCAGCGCTGTTGCAGGAAGGGCAGGCGGCGGTGCAGCCTAAGCCCGCGCCCACAACCCAGCGCAGGGAGAAGCCGCAGAAGGCGCAGAATGTGCAGAAGCAAAAAGACCCCGAAACCTATCCGCTGTCCCACAAGGGCGAAAAAAAGAAGAAAAACCCGAACCGCGCCATCGTGATTGCGGCGGCTGTTGTGCTCACGCTTATTGTCGTGTTTGTGGTGCTGTTCTTTGTGTATCTTTCCAGTCTGATGGATAAAGGCGGCTACACCTCCTTAAAACAGCTGGCGAAGGATAAACCCGCGCAGACGCAGCAGGTGGAAAAGACAAAGGCATCGGAGCCGACGGAAACGCCCACGCTTCCCGAGGAATCCCCCGCCGAGGAGGAAATACCGACACCGACCCCAACGATTGTTCCCGAAATGCTGCCCTTCCTGGAGGGAATGACGCCGAGTGAGCCCATCGACGGCTTCATCCCGGAGCGCTACCGCGTTCTGTCGTATGTTGAGGACGGGTACATGACCCGCTACGTCACGGGTCCCGCGCCTTCGACCGCGCAGGATCTGCTGGTGGGCGAATTTGCCCTCAGCGAGGACGGCACCATGCCCACGGGCGGCGTTTACGGGTACTATCTGGATGAATCGGGCAACCTCAAATACAGATCACTGGACGCGGAAGTGCAGACCGATGAGCTGATTCTGCCCGCGAATTGCTGCGTAGGAATGAGCTTCAACGGCATCTACGGACGCAGCACCGTTTACGCCGTGAACTATTCCGGCACACAGGGCGGCATGATGATGAAAAATGCCATTGTCATCAAGTGCGATGCGGGCTATGCGTTCTATCAGGACGGCATCGGACTGGTGCAGATCAGAAACGATTTTGACGGAGGCGAGACCCTCGTTGAGCTTGTGTCGAACGAGAGAGACAATTCCGGAATTTATGCGTTCTTTGTGGAATAAAGGAGAAAATCAATGATTTACGATAGTGTGTTGGAAATGGTCGGGCATACGCCCCTTCTGCGGCTGAACAGAATCGCGGAGGCACACGGCGGCACGCCGGTTCTGGCAAAGGTGGAAAAGAACAACCCCGCAGGGTCAGTCAAGGACAGAGTGGCGAAGAACATGGTGGAGCAGGCCGAAAAGAAGGGCTTGCTGCCAAAAGGTGCGCTCATCATCGAGCCGACCTCCGGCAACACCGGCGTTGGGCTGGCCATGGTTGCCTCGGTCAAGGGCTACAAGCTCATTCTGACCATGCCTTCTTCCATGTCTGTGGAGCGGCAGATGCTGCTCTCCGCGCTGGGCGCCCAAATCGTGCTGACGGACGCGGCGCAGGGCATGGCGGGCGCGGTGGCCAAGGCCGAGGAATTGATAAAGGAAAACCCCGGCGCGTTTATGCCCTCCCAGTTTGACAACCCCGACAATCCCGACGCGCACAGCACCACGGCTTCCGAAATCTGGGAGGACACGGAAGGAAAGGTGGATGTGTTCGTGGCGTGCATCGGCACGGGCGGCACATTATCCGGCACGGGAAAATATCTGAAACAATATAATCCCGACATTAGGGTCATCGGCGTGGAACCGTTTGAATCGCCCCTCATCACCAAGGGCGTGGCGGGAGTGCACGGCATTCAGGGCATCGGCAGCAACTTCATCCCGAAAAACTATGATGCGTCCGTTTGCGACGAGGTGCTGACGGTCAAAACCGAGGATGCTTACCAATTCGGGCGAGAGCTGGCGAAGCGCGAAGGGCTGCTCTGCGGCATTTCCTCCGGCGCGGCGTTGTGCGCGGCGGTCGCTGTGGCGAACCGTCCCGAATTTGCCGGAAAGAATATCGTGGTGCTGCTGCCCGATACCGGCGAGCGGTATTTATCCACCCCCATGTTCAAGGAGTAGCAAATGGCAAAGCGTGTCATTGTCGGGATGTCCGGCGGTGTGGATTCCTCCGTCGCGGCGCTGCTGCTGAAACAGCAGGGCTACGATGTGATGGGCGTTTTCATGAAAAACTGGGAGGAAAAGGACGACAACGGCCTTTGCACCGCCACCCAGGATTATGAGGACGTGAAAGAGGTCTGCGACACCATCGGGATTCCGTATTATACGGTCAATTTCACAAAGGAATACTGGGACAGGGTGTTTACGCACTTTTTGTCCGAGTACAAAAAAGGGCGCACGCCCAACCCCGATGTGCTGTGCAACAAGGAGATCAAGTTCCGCGCCTTTCTGGACTTTGCCTATCAGAACGGCGCAGACCTGCTGGCCACCGGGCATTTCTGCCAGCTTTCTCACGAAAACGGGGAAGTGCGGCTGCTGCGCGGCGCGGACGGCAATAAGGATCAGACCTACTTTCTGCATATGCTGACGCAGGAGCAGTTACAGAACGTGCTGTTCCCCGTGGGGCACTTAACCAAAGCGCAGGTGCGCGAGATTGCCCGCGAAAACGGACTGGAAACCGCCGAAAAGAAGGACTCCACCGGGGTCTGCTTCATCGGCGAGCGCAATTTCAAGCAGTTTTTGAAGCAGTTCCTCCCCGCCCAGCCGGGAGACATGGTTGACCCGGAAGGCAATGTGGTGGGGAAACATGACGGGCTTATGTATTACACGCTTGGACAGCGCAAGGGGCTCGGCATCGGCGGGCGCGGCGACGGGCGGAGCTGGTTCGTCGTGGAAAAGGACATGGAGCACAACATCCTGCGCGTGTGTCAGGGCGAGGACGACCTGAGGCTCTATTCTCATGCGCTGACCGCCTCGGGGATGCACTTTATCAAAGGCACAGCACCCGCGCAAGCCTTCGACTGCACCGCGAAGGTACGCTATCGCCAGCCCGACCAGATATGCCATGTGGAGCTGAATGAGGACGGCGGGGCGCACATCACCTTTGCGGAAGCCCAGCGCGCCATCACGCCGGGGCAGTCCGTCGTTCTGTATAACGGAGAGGTGTGTCTTGGCGGCGGGGTCATCGAGACGGCAAAATGAGCTGCCGTGCTGCGGACGGGGACACATTTGGTATTGACAGATGAGCGGGGCGTATGGTACGCTTAACCCATACGGAAGCTTTCAACAGATGCAAGAGACAGAAACGGAGACAATGCTTTCATGATCGGCTTTTTTGATTATACGGTTTGGCTGACCTATCTATCCCTGATTTCGGCCGCCACGGGCATTGTGGTGACGCTGCTGGGCGAAGGGCATCCCTTTTTCGGCTGCGTGTGTCTGCTGCTGTCGGGGCTGTGTGATGCCTTTGACGGCAAGGTCGCCCGGACGAAGAAGGACAGAACCCGCATGGCGATGAATTACGGCATTCAGATCGACTCGCTGGCGGACATTGTGGCCTTCGGCGTGCTGCCAACCTGCATCGGCGCGGCGCTGATCCGCACCTCGCCCACCTTGGCGCCCATCATCGAGGAGGGAATCCACGGCTGGCAGACCGTTGCCTGCGTGTTCCTGTTTGTGGTGCTGGTTGCCTATGTGCTGGCGGCCATGATCCGGCTTGCGTATTTCAACGTGACCGAGCAGGAACGGCAGGAAAAGGAGACCGGCGCAAGAACCTATTATCTGGGTCTGCCTGTAACCTCCGCCGCCTTGATCTTCCCGCTGCTCACCGTTCTGCAATACGTTTTCCCCATGGATCTGACCATCCTTTACATCGGTGCGCTGCTCATCGTGGCGTTCCTGTTCATCTTCCGCTTTAAGGTGCAAAAGCCTTCTCTGCGCGGGATTTTGGCTATGGTTGCCATCGGCATTCTTGAGTTTGTCATTCTGGCCGTGTGGAAAGCACTGGTCGGATAAAATACAAATAAACAAAACTTGGAGGGATTTTCAAATGAGTGAAAGATTTTTAAGCTACACGACAACAATCGGAACTGCCGCAGTTATCGGCGCACTGGCCATGGTGTATTTCAGCATGAAGTGGCGCAAAGAGCTGCACAAGAACAAGCGGCTGGCGCACTCCATCCTGACTGCCGTGGTGTTCGGTCTGTTCTCCATCTACGCTTCCATCGCCGCTTACACCTATGAGGGCTGCATGATCAACTGCCGCACGTTGGCACCGCTTTACGCGGGTCTCGTCTGCGGCCCTATCGCCGGCATCGGTGCGGGACTCATCGGCGGCATCTTCCGCTGCTTCTATGGCGGCGGCGCGACGGCCATTCCCTGTGCTATTGCCTGCGTCGTGGCGGGTGTGATCGGCTGCGTGCTGCACAAGATCCTGCTGCGCAACGACCGCTACACCCTGCCCGTCGGCGTTCTCGCCTCCCTGCTGGCCGAGCTGTTCCACATGGGCATTACGGCTGCCTTCGGCTATGCCGAGGTCGTGAAGATCGTCTTTATGCCCATCACGCTCTCCAACCTGCTGGGCATGGCCTTTTGCCTGTATATGTATAAGTGCATCAACCGCAAGGCAGAGAAGTAAAAACAACAGAGAAAAACCCCGTGCATCCGAAAAAACTTTGGATTGCACGGGGTTTCTTTTTGCCTGAAAGCATTCTATTCGGTAAAGGTGTATAGGTCATCGGTATAACACAGCCCGATGGAAGCCGCACCGTGGGTCTCAGGGAAAGCGTCCTTTCGGGAGCCGTGGAAGAACAGAAGGTATCTGTGCGGAATCCAAGCGGGAGCTTCCATGACAAAGCCCGCCGTAAGCCGACCCTGTGCCCACGGCCACTGTTCCTGCCGCAGGGTCTGAACCCCGGTTTCCTCCCACGAAACAAGGTCGGCGGAAACCTTGTGCCCGATACCGTTTTGGGGGGAGTGGAACAGATGATACTGCTGATCCTTCCATAAAATGCAGGCGTTTTCGCCGCCTTCGGTGTGGCCTTGATATTCCCAGTGCACAAGGTCGCGGGAAATGGAGTGCGAAACGCCGTTCTGCTTGAAAAAGAGGTGATATAACCCTTTTTCCTGCGCGTCCTCAAACACATACGGGTCGATCATGCGCCCCATGTCCGCTTCCTTCGTTGTGCCCTTGGCGTGCATAAGGGTGGGGGCAGAGAAGGTCACAAAGTCCTGCGTGTCCATGTAGAACAACCGTGCATCATTTGTGGCTGTCCAGCGGGTCTCCCACGGGTCGGGCAGGGGATAGGAGCAGAAGAAAATGCGGTAGCGGTCGGAAAGTGGCAGTATGTTTCCCGGGCTGCTGAAATTGAGCAGAAGATTCTTTTCCGTGATGCAGACCGGTTCTGACCAACGAATGAGGTCGGTGCTTTTTGACAGGCCGATGCGATTGTAGATGTAGCCGTTTTCCTTGACCGAGAGGGTCACAAAGAGATAAAAGGTATGCCCCACGCAGATGCACGCGGGGTCGCGGTAGGCAACTCTGTCGTTTCCTTGCAGAATCGGGGTCATGCCGCACCTCCTGTGAATTTCAGCATTTGCATAACCTGCGCGGCGTTTGCATCACACAGCGAGGTAAGAGGGATGTTTTTCAGAAGATTCCGGCAGAGATATGCGCCCAAGTAATAGCCCACATCGCTGTGACCTTCAAAGGAGCACCAGTCCCCGAAAAAGTCCTGCACGGATTCGCCCGCTTCCACGCGGTGCAGATATTCCACAAACAGGCGGGCACGGTTTTCCTCGCACCAAATCAGCCAGCCGTCCTTGTTCTGATGGAAATAATCGGGTTTGCCCAGCAGCTCCTGTTCAAAAAGCATCGCCATGCCTTCCTCGTAGAGGTGCCACAGGGCGGGGGCTTCCTTGGCAAAATCGGGGGTCTTGCGGGTCTGGAAATGGATGAGGTGCCCAAGCTCGTGCAGGATCAGCCCGTTCATGGCGTTCTCGTCCGTCCAGTCCAGCTCCACGATCTTTTCCAAGCCCAGCAGCACGGCAGGGCGTCCGTCCAGCTCCGTTGCCCAGCCCGCGCCGGAGCACAGGCCTAAGTAAAGCACAATATCGGCCTCTACCGACAGGTGCAGACGGGTTTCCACAGTGCTTTGCAGATTGTCCACCACCTTACAGAAGGAGGCGTGGGCTTTTTCCATCTGCCGGGAAAAGGCCAGCGCGGTCTCCACCACGGGCAGAACCTCGGTTTCAAAGTTGTAGGAAACAACGTCCTCCCGGCACTTTTGCCCCAGAGTTGGGGAAATGCTGTCTGCGTAGGCGTTCCACGCGCTCATGGAAAACCGACCTTCGGGAAAGAAGGCAGGGAGCTTATCAAAGGTGTCAATAATCCGAATCATGCTAAGAACTTGGGGCGAATGACGTTGCCCTGATCGTCAAAGGTGAAGGTGTAGGTGTCGTTCCAATCCACGATGGCGGGGGAGATGAGCTTGCCGGTCTTGGCCAAATGCTCGGAAATGTAGAAGTCCTCCATGCAAAGCGTGTTGTGCAGCCACACCGCGTCAAGGTCCTGCGTGGGGCAGAGGTTCGGTACGGTGGCGGCGGCAAGGAAGATGGCGTCCTTGTCGGTGTCCATGATGGCGGGCAGGAACAGGGGTTTCAGATCGCGGTTGGTGATGCCGTTGGGGATTGTGTTTTCAAAGATGATCTTGTTGAACAGGCGGCGGGTGATGATGTCCGCATTGCCCACGCCGTAGGCGGAGCCGTCGGAGGCATCTGTCAGGTCAAACACCGCAACCCTGTCGGCGTTTGGCTCGAACTTGCCCAAGGGGGAGGAACGCCCGGTGATGTTGGGGTCCATGCCTGTGCCGGAAATGTTCTTGCCGATCTCGTCCACGAACAGCATATCAATCTTGTTGTACGGGATGCGGGGCGCAACGGCGCGGGAGATTTCCAGAATCTCGTTCTCGCGCTGTTCCATTTCCTCGGCCGGGATGGCGTAGACCCCGCGGGTTTGGTGGCAGGCATTTTCCAGGATGCCGAAGCCGAAAACGATGGGGAGCTTTGCAAGGTTCACCCGGGCGACCTCGGTAACGTTTTGGCACATATTGTGGAAACCGTGGGCGTGCATGGCTGCGGCGCCGTGCTGCTTGCCGCAGCCGACGGCCAGCATTTTCATAAGGCCGCTTTCGATCTTGCCGTGGAAGCAGGTGTGGATTTTGATGCGCCCCACGGGGATGATGGCGTCTGCAGATGCAGCGTTTTTGTCGAAATAGACGGGAACGCCGTGGGGGGTCACGCCCACGTCTACGGTTTCCATGGAGGAGAGGATCGGCACACCCATGGCCTCTTCCGTGATGCCGAAATGCGCGATCAGCGCGGTCTGATTTTCCGCAATCGCGCCGCCGTGGCTGCCCATGGCGGGAATGATAAAGGGAGAAGCACCTATGGCCTTCAATTCCCCGATGATTGTCTTTAAGATGAGGGCGTAGTTGGCGATCTCGCGGCTGCCGGCGGTCAGCGCCACGCGCTGTCCGGCTTTGATGCGGGAGAGCAGCCCGGAGCGGGCAAGCTCGTCTTTTACGGCCTGTTCCACGTTGTCGATGTGCACGCGGTCAATCTCCTGATGCAGATGCACCATTTTCGGCAGCTCAATGCCCCTGAAAAGTTCCTGATAAATGCTCATTTTGTCTGTCCTTTCTGTTCTGTGTAGGTTGTAAGAAGCTCCAGCGTGTCTTTAAGCGTGTTTGCATCACCGAAACCGCCGGATTTTGTGACGATGAATTGTTTTCTTTGCGGGGTGAACCCCAGCACCACGCCGGGGAGCAGTTCGCATAGCGGCTGCACGGATGTGATGGAGAGCTTTTCCATGATGCCGGATAGGGTGTCGCCGCCGACGATGACGAGCACCGAAGGCGTGACGGCTTCCAGCAGCTCCTTTGCAAAGGCGGAAATGGTCTCCCGCGCCGCAAGCCGCGATTCCTCCGAAAGATTGCCCTGCGGCGGCGAAATCACGGTGGAAACGGCTAAAATCTCGCTTTTTTGCAGGGCTTTTTGTGCAGAAGGCACCGTTGCGGCATTTTCTTCAAACATATATTGCACGGGAACGCCGCTCTTTCGCAGGGCTTCGATCTGGGCAAGCGTGTTTGGGTGCAGACTGCCCGAAATCAATAAGAATTTACCTCCGGGAATGTGCGGCGTGTCGATGCGCCCCTGCAGATGCAGGATGTTCGGCAGCATGGAGGCAAAGCCTGCGCAGCCCGAAAGAATGCGGGTCGCGTTTTCCCGCTCCGCAAAACGGGCGATTTCCTGCAAATCAGCATCGGTCTTCGCATTAAAGAGCGCAACGCCGTTGGGAAGGGGCGTTTTTACCGTTGCGGGATGCACCGGGAGCGGCGAGAGGATGGAGGCAATGTCGGCACTGTCCACCGGGGAAAAAGGGTCGGTGGACTTGGGCGAGAAGGGCACGCCGTTTACGCAGAGCTGCCCGTTTTCCGTGGTGCGTCCGTTTTTCGGGTACGCCGGGGCAAAGGGGAGCACCGCTTCGCCTGTTGCGTCAAGCACGGCGGCAAGCTCGGCAGAGAGATTGCCCCGCAGCATGGAGTCCACTTTTTTGTATATGCAGGGGACGCTATGCCGGATTGCCTTCTCTGTAAGCATTTTTACAATAGAATAGGCTTTTTCGGGGGTGATGTGCCGGGATTCCGTGTTGACGGAAAGCACCTGCACGGCGGATTCTTCGGCAGGCCAGTCAAAATCCGGGCTTGCGCAGACCAGCGTTTTAATGCCCGCTTTGGAAAGCTGCACGCCGGTGTCCATCGCACCTGTGAAATCGTCCGCAATGACAAGCAGGGAGATCATGTTGCCTCCTTTAAGGGGAACCGCTGGTCGGCCAGCAGCACCGCCGCGTCCAGCGCCTCAATCAGGCTGCCCTCGTTTGAGATACCCTTGCCCGCCCGGTCAAAGGCCGTGCCGTGGTCAACGGAGGTGCGGTTGATGGGCAGCCCTAAGGTCACGTTGATGCCGCTTAATGAAGTGAACAGCCCGGTCTTCTCGTCCATGCGGAAGCCGGAGAGCTTCAAGGGAATGTGTCCCTGATCGTGGTACATGGCCACCACAATGTCGTATTGCCCGCCCATGGCCTTGACAAACACGGTGTCCGGCGGCACGGGGCCGTCTGCGTTGATGCCCATTTTTCGACAGCTTTCGATGGCGGGGATAATGGACTGCTCTTCCTCCTGCCCGAACAGCCCGTTTTCGGAGGCGTGGGCGTTGAGCCCCGCCACGGCGATGCGGGGATTTTTTACCCCCATGGAAATCATGGCTTCCTGCGCCAGCTCGATGGTCTTTTGTACCCGTTCGGGGTGATTAAGGATGATGTCGCAGGCCTCCCTCATGGAAACGTGGGTGGTGACATGAACCACGCGCAATTTTCCGCTCATCAGCATCATGCCGAAATCCTGCGTGTGCGTGTAGTCCGCAAAAATCTCCGTGTGCCCGGCGTAATGGTGCCCGGAAAGCATCATGGCTTCCTTGTTGAGCGGCCCGGTGATGACAGCGTCCACTTCCCGGTTCATGGCAAGGGCAATGCCTTTGGTCACATAGGTAAAGGCGCAGTCGCCGCAGACGGGATCGACCTGCCCGTAATGGAGTGCGTGTCCGTCTAGCAGGTGCGGCGAGATATAGTCGATTGTGCCAAACTGCCCCTTAGCTTCTTCCGGGGCGTGGATTTCACGCAGGTTAAGCGGCACATCCACGAATTTCAGCGCGTCAGAAAGCGGCTGCTCGTCCGCAATCGCCACGGGAATACATTTTTCGTAGGTTTCTTTCTTCGCCAATGTCTTGACAAGGATTTCCCCGCCGATGCCCGCGGGGTCGCCTAATGTGAAGGCGAAAACGTGTCTTTGTTCCATGAGTTCCTCCCGAAAGGAATTTCTGTATCTACCCTGTATCATACCTTCATTTACAGGTAAAATCAAGGTGTGCTCTTGCAAAGAACGCAAAAATTGATTATTCTATAAGAAAATGCGCGCATGAGGTGAAAGCATGGATCGTATTTTCTATAACGGCAACTTTGTGACGATGGATGAAGACAACCCCACGGCACAGGCGGTGGCGGTGCAGGACGGAAAATTTGCTTTTGTGGGCGGCAACGAGGCGGCCTTGAAGCTTAGAACCGATGCAACGGAGTTGGTTGACTTGCGGGGCGCGACGGCGTACCCGGGGCTGATCGACAGCCATTTGCACATTCTCAATCTCGCCGTGACCAACCGCGAGCTGATTTTGGGCGATTGCAGAACCCGGCAGGGCTTTTTTGAAACCGTTAAAGCGGGCGTTGCGAACGCCAAGATGGAGGGCATCATCGACGGGCGCGGCTTTAATGAGGACTTGTGGGACGAAAAGAAGCTGCCCATGCGGGAGGAACTGGATGCAATCGCCCCGAACCGCGCCCTGCGGCTGACCCGCGTGTGCGGGCATCTGGCTGTGGCAAACAGCAAGCTGCTGGAAGAAATGGGCATTGACGAAAACACGAAAGTGCCTGAGGGCGGTGATATGAACCTCAAAAAAGGCTGGTTCATGGAAAATGCGCTGAACCTGCTCTACAGGGACGAGGGCGACCCCGGCGTGGAACTGTGCAAGGAGCTGCTGTGCGAGGGCATGGCGGTGGCGGCGGATGCAGGGCTCACCACGATCTATTCCGATGATTTCGGCACCTACGGCTACTCTTTTGCCACCGTTGCGCAGGCGTATCGGGAATTGGATGCGGAGGGCAAAATGCCCGTGCGCGTGGTGCAGCAGTGTGCCTTCCCGGATAAAGAAGGCTTTGACGCTTTCTTTTCGGCTGGCTTTGCCTATTTTCAGGGCGACGATTTCTACCGCATCGGTCCCCGCAAGCTCTACGCGGACGGCTCCTTGGGGGCGCGGACGGCGTGGCTGACCATCCCTTATGCCGATGCGCCCGAAAAGTCGGGCGTACCGATCTACACGCAGGACGAGCTGAACGCGCTGGCGGCGGACTCCCACCGGCGGAAAATGCCCTTCATCGTTCACGCCATAGGCGACAAGGCGGTGGAAAGCGTGCTTTCAGCCGTGGAATACGCAAGACAAGCTGTTCCGGACACGGAAAATCTGCCGGACGGCGTGGTGCATTGCCAGATCACGAGCGAACACACCTTAAAACGCATCGCGGAATTGGGGGTGCAGGTGTACGCCCAGCCGGTGTTTGCGGAATACGATCTGCACATCTGCCGCGACCGCGTGGGGGAGCGGTTGGAGGCAACCAGCTACAACTGGAAGACGCTGATGGATTATGGCGTGAACCTGTCCTCCGGCAGCGATTGCCCGGTGGAGAGCCTGTCGCCCGCCGGGAACCTCTACTGCGCCGTGACGCGGAAGGATTACGATGGCTGCCCCGAAAACGGCTGGCTGCCGGAGCAGAAGCTCTCTGTGCATCAGGCACTGCTGGGGCACACTGTAAACGCCGCAAAGGCGGTGGGCTTGCAGGGGAAGATCGGCTGCATTAAGGCGGGTCTCCTTGCCGACCTATCCGTGTTCCCGAAGGATTTTGCGAGCCTTGCGCCGGAGGAAATCCTTCATCAGCAGCCTATCATGACGTTGGTTTCGGGAAACTGCCGCAGAAGCAAACATCAATAAAGTGATTTGGAGGAGAGAGCCATGAGCAGGCAGAAAAACCATTTCGGCAGAGCGATTCTGTGCGGATTTCTGCTTTTCTGCTTTTCTGCCTTGTCGTGTCCTTGCGAATGGTGTCTTTCATACAAAATCTGTTGAAATTTGATATTCAAGATAGTATAATGGCAAAAGCAACGGCTGACAGGAGGGCAAGATGAACTACATCACGTCACAGGAGGCGGCTGACAAGTGGGGACTGACGCGCAGAAGCGTGCAGATCTACTGTCGGGAAGGGAAGATTCCCGGCGCGGTCAACCCGGGAAAGCAGTGGCTGATTCCCGAAAACGCCGAAAAACCGCCGGATTCCAGGCTCGAGAAAAACAAATATGCAAGGAATAGCGAGCCTTATCACTTTCCCATCTTCGTTTACACCAATTATTATTTTTCCGCATCGGAATTGAGCGAGGATGAGCGCTTGCTTCGGGAGGCACAGCTGCTGAACCTGAAATGCGAGTTTTCGGAAAGCGTCACTTATTGCCGGAAGCTGATTGACGAATCGCCCTCTGTGTCCGTCCGCTTCGGCGCGTGGTTCACGAACTATTCCAACTATATGTTTCTGGGGCTGACCTCCCAGCTGCCCGGCTGCATCGAGAACATGATTTCCATAAGCGAAAGCGCCGTTTCCCATCAGGAGGATTATCGGCTTCTCCTTGCCTTTCTTGACCACACCTACCGTTTTGACAAAAAACGCTATCTTGAGATTGACGTTGCGGAACTCAGTACGGATGCCATTACCACTTACAAGCTCATCTCTTTGGCCGTCGCTTATTTTTCTGTCGATGATGTTCCGAAAAACACAATCAATTTCTTTGAAGCCGTGTGCAAGGAAACGGACACAATCGGCATTGCTCCGGCCGGTGTCACCATGCACGGGCTGCTGGCCATGCTGCATTCCCGCAATAACAATATGGAGGCGAAGCTGCACCATATTGATGAGGCCGGGCGGATCGGTCATGAGAACGGGGTCATCCGGCTCCTTGCCAAATGCTCTGCGCTGGATATTGACACCTTCCACCAGCGCCTTTGCAAATACGGCAAAAGATTTGCAAACGATATTCGGAACAGATGTATTCGGAATCGAAAAAACTGGCAGCTCGCTTATGCGATCCACACAGGGTCGAATCCCGCAATCAACGTCAGGATTTTTGAGACCGAGATCGTTCTGCTTCTGATCTATAAAATGTCGATTGAGGATATTGCGATACTGAAAAACATCACGGCACAGGAAGTCCGCGATACAATCAAAGCGCTCTGCAAAAAGCTGTCCGTGAAATCTAAAAAGGAGCTTGTGGTGCTGTTCATGAACACATACGGCTTTACGCCCGATACCTGAACGCCGCCGGGTGCGCCTTTATCCCGCTGCTCTTTTGGTTTTGTTCCTTAATAAAAGCAAAAAGCCTGTCTTCCCACCACATTTATTCGTGAGAAGACCGGCTTTTAATTTTCATCCTTGTTCTTGCGTTTCACACTCGATTCATGGTATAATTATATACATAACAAAAAAGGATCACGGGAGGAAATATGACCGAACGCATAACGCCGCCGCTGCTCAAGGAGCGGGTTCACCCGTGGGCTTCGCTTCCGGGGCTTGGCGTGCGGAAAACCGGGAGACCGGCGAAAAAGCGCCCTTTACTGTGACGGACGGCGCGGGAACGGTACGCCTCGGCGACGGAACCGACCGCTATTTCATGGCCGACTGATGAGCCTTTCGGACTGTTAACCTTTCTCACCCGACAAAACCTTTTGTGAACACAATTCTGACCAATCATCAATCAAGGAGGAAAAACCATGTCCAGCTTTGAAAATCTTCGCGTTGTGGACAATTTCTACCAGACCTCGCTCTTTTTCCCTATGCCGACCATTGTGGTCAGCACGCTCTGTGAGGACGGCTCCACGTCACTGGGGCCTTACAGCCTGTGCCAGCCCTATTATATCGCCGGGAAGGATTATTATGCCATGCTGCTTTGCTGCCGCAATTCCTCCAACACGGCGCAGAACCTTCTGCGCTATGGCAAGTGCGCCCTTAATTTTGTGGACGACAAGCCTTCGACCTTCAAGGAATGTGTGAAATTGAGCTGGCCCGGCGACAAGCCCTCGGACAAAATGCCCAAGTGCAATTTCAAATTGGAAAAAGGGCAGGCGGAGGGTGAGCGGCCTTATGTGCTCTCCGATGCCATCGAAGTCATTGAGTGCACCTGGATGTGCGAATTGGATCACGCGCAGGACGACAAGCCCGGCATACTGGACGGCTATGAGCCGCCGTACCACGATTTCAACGGCATCACCTCCAAGTTCGGTGCGCACTTCATTCTGCGCATAGACAAAATTCTGATGAAGAAGCAGTATTCCGACGCCATCATCAACGGGGTTCGGGCGAAGGACTTCCCCAATCTTCCGGTGGATTACGGCTACCGCGACAGCAAAAACTTCTGGTTCCACCGCAAGTCCCGCCTGCACACGGAGCTGCTGCCTGTGCGCAAGGCCACGTTGGAATCCGTGCGCTACGCCGCAGACCGCATTGACGACAAGATCCGCTTTACCGACGACGCTCTTGAGCGGCTGCTGAATGTGCCCCGCATCTTCCTGCCCACCGCGCTGAAAAGCTGTGTGGAGTGGGCACGCGAGCACAACGTGGAGGTGATCACTGCTAATGAAATGAAGATCATCAACGACAAGCGCTCCAAGGAAAAGCAGAAAAAGTAATCAGGCCGCCGGAGAATTTTCCTGCTTTCGGCATGGGGACTGGATTTACAGGGGGATTTTCTTTGCGTTTGTAAAAGGAATGTTCTCTTCATCGGTTGCTTTTCCTTTCGTTTGTGATTATAATAGAATCATCCATAAAAAAGGCATGACCATGCCGGAAAGAAGCGACCATGAAAACGGCTGTCAACAGGAATTACGGTGACATGACCAGGGGAGCAATCCTCCCGATCCTTTGGAAATTTGCCCTGCCGCTCATGTTGGGCGGTCTGTTTCAGGATTTATACAGCATCGCGGACATGACCATTGCCGGGCACACGCTGGGCGATCATGCGCTGGCCGCCATTTCCGCCACCGGCGCCGTCATCATGATGATGAACTACGCGGCCATGGGCTTCAATTTGGGAAATTCCATCCTGATGTCCAACGCCTTCGGGGAAGGGAACATGGACAAGACCCGCAAGGCCTTCTGCGTTATGATCGAGCTGGCGCTGGCTTATTCCGTGGTCATGACCACTGTGTTTCTGTCCCTGCTGGGTGCGCTCATGCAGACGGTCAACACCCCGGCGGAGCTGTTTGCGGATTCCAGAACCTATGCCATCGTCATCATTTCGGGTCTGACCTGCAACATGGCCTACAACCTGTTCGCTGGTGCCTTCCGCGCCTTGGGCAATTCCAAAATGCCGCTGTATCTGCTCATTTTCAGCTCCTTCCTCAACATCATTTTGGACTATACGCTCATTGTCGTCTTCCGTTTGGGCGTGGCCGGCGCCGCCTTTGCCA
The DNA here is from genome assembly GCA_002315655.1 of Christensenella sp. UBA1750. Classification (GTDB taxonomy): domain Bacteria; phylum Bacillota; class Clostridia; order Christensenellales; family UBA1750; genus Spyradocola. The sequence goes on along the minus strand of DCHO01000080.1, from coordinate 27,996 downwards.
CCATTTTCTCCCAGCTCATTTCCGCTGCGCTCTCCGCGTTCTTCTTCTTTAAGAAATTTCCCGAAATGAGGATCAGAAAGGAAGACCTGAAGGGCAACGGGGCAATGGCGAAGGATATGTTCATGGTGGGCATTTCCGTTGCCATCACCAACTCCATTTTTGCCATCGGTGCCGTGGCCATTCAGGGCGCGATCAATTCCTTGGGTTCAGACACCATCATCGCCCAGTCCTCCTGCTCCAAGATTCTCGCCTTTGCCGCCATTCCCTCCATGAACATCGCCAACACCGTCTCCACCTTTGCCGCGCAGAACTTCGGCGCGAAGCAGTATGACCGTATCACGAAGGGCCTCGGGGTCTCCATGTGCATGACTTTTGCCATCAACCTTCTCACCTTCACGGTCATCTTCATCTTCGGGGACGACCTTGTGCGGCTCATCACCAACACCAAGAACGAGAATGTGGTGCACATGGCGCAGACGATGCTCAACATCGAGTGCGCGTTCATCTGGGCGCAAACCGCCGTCATGGGGTTCAGAATGTGCATCCAGAGCCTCAAACGGAAAATCATTCCCATGTGCGGCACCGCGGTTGAGCTGGTGATTCGCTGCTTCTTCGCCTTCATTCTGACACCCGTTATCGGCTTTAAGGCCATCGCGCTGGCCGAGCCGACCTCCTGGCTCATTTCCGGCGCGGTCATGGTGGTCAGCTACTTTATCATCATCAGAAAGCTCAAAAAGGAAGCGGCTGAACAGCTTCCCGCCGCCTCCTGAAGGGAATCGGTTTTTCAGCAGGCAGGGCAAAATCATTCTTTCATCGCCATTTTTGCAGAAATAAGGACATCCCCAGTCGGAATGCTTCGATTTGGGATGTCTTTTGCGGTCTGTAAGGGAGAATGTAATGAAAATGCCTGTTCTTCCGCTTTTGAACAAAAAAAGAGGACTGCAATCTTTGTCAGAATTGCAATCCTACATTGGTCTGGGTGAGAAGATTTGAACTTCCGGCCTCTTGAACCCCATTCAAGCACGCTACCAAACTGCGCTACACCCAGATGCGCTAACAGATAATAGTATAGCGTATCGGATGCGGTTTGTCAATGGATTTGTGTAAATTTGTCTGAAAAATGCTGTCGAGGGCAAAAAATGTATCCAAGTTGCAAATTTGCTGAATTTGCTTGCGTTTTGAAGAATTTGTGCTATACTATATCCATAACTGAATAGAGCAATTAAAGGATAGAGGCGCAGCTGCCATCAGTATGCTCGGCGTAAAAAGGGTGCAAGCCCGTTGCCGGACGGAAAGGGGTCGCTGCCGAAGGTGAGAGATACTTGCAGGTATCACCTGGGCAAATGGAGAATATCCATTTGACTGTCGCATTACGCGGAGAGCTATGGATTGATTGTGGATGATTTCCCTATGAGCAAAAGATTTTGTTTCGGGGAATAACCGTGATGTTGCCACAGCCAGCGTAAGAATCAAGTACCGGCTGTGTTTTTATTTATCCGACAGATTGCGAAAAATGAAAAGGAGAAGAATTATGACTAATCAGCCTATTTTTACCGGAGCCGCCACCGCGCTCATCACTCCCCTGAATGCTTACGGTGTGGATTTTGAAAAGATGGGGAAGCTCATCGACTGGCAGATCGAAAAGGGCATTGATGCGCTGGTCATCGCCGGAACCACGGGCGAAGGCTCCACGCTTTCCGACGAGGAGCACAGAGCGGTGCTCAAATTCTCCGCCGAACGCATCAACGGGCGCGTGCCCATGATTGCCGGCACAGGTTCCAACGACACCGCTTATGCCATCGAGCTGTCCCGCTATGCCTGCGCGGTGGGTGCGGATGCGCTGCTGGTGGTCACGCCCTACTACAACAAGACCACGCAGAACGGTCTTGTGGCGATGTTCAACGCCATCGCAGACAGCGTGGATAAGCCCTTGATTCTCTATAACATCCCCACCCGCACGAACTTAAACATTGAGCCGGAAACCTATGTAAAATTGGCGCAGCATCCCAACATCCGCGCCATCAAGGAGGCCAACGGCAACATTTCCAAGATTGTGGAGACCTTCGCTTTGGTGGGCGACAAACTGGATATGTATTCCGGCGATGACGACCAGGTGGTGCCCATCCTCTCCATGGGCGGCGCGGGGGTCATTTCCGTGCTCTCCAACCTCCTGCCCACAGAGACCTCCGAGATGTGCAAAAAGTTCTTCCGGGGCGACGTGAAAGGCAGCGCAGATATGCAGTGCCATTATCTGCCGCTCATCAATGCGCTGTTCAGCGAGACCAACCCGGTTCCCATCAAGGCCGCCATGGCGGAATTGGGATGGTGCGAAAACTACGTCCGCCTGCCGCTGATTCCCATGGAGCAGGCGCACAAGGAAAAGCTGTTTGCCTTAATGCGTGCAGAGAACCTAATCTAAACGGAGGAAAACATGAAAATTCTTTTGAGCGGCGCCTGCGGGCACATGGGCGCCGAGGTGCTTAAACTTTCAAAGACCGGCTTCCGCGGTGCGGAGATTGTCGCCGGGGTGGATGCAAACGCGGGTGCGGATTGCTCCGTTCCCTGCGCTTCCTCCTTTGCGGAGGCGGAGAAGAATGTGGATTGCGTGGTGGACTTTTCCCACCACAGCGCGACCAAAGCCCTGACGGATTTTGCCGTGGCGAACAACCTTCCGCTGGTCATTGCCACCACCGGGCAGACCGAGGACGAAAAGGCGATGATCGCCGAGGCGGGAAAGAAGATTCCCGTGTTCTTCGCGGCGAACTTCTCTTTGGGAATCGCGCTGCTGACCGACCTTGCGAAAAAGGCAGCCGCGACCATGGGGGATGCGGAGATCGAGATCGTGGAAAAGCACCACGACCGCAAAATCGACGCGCCCAGCGGAACGGCGCTGTCGCTGGCGAAAGCCATTCAGTCCGTGCGGCCGGAAACCTACAACGTCTGCGGACGGAGCGGGCAGAGCAAGCGCACGAAGGAGGAGATCGGCATCCATTCCGTCCGCATGGGCAACATCGTGGGTGAGCATGAGGTCATCATCGGGACGGAGAACGAGAACATAACCTTAAAGCACGAAGCGCACTCCCGCGGCGTGTTTGCCGAGGGCGCGCTGTTTGCGGCGGATTTTATCGTAAAGCAGCCTGTCGGGCTGTATTCCATGGAGGAACTGCTGAAAGGGTAGAGGAAAGATGAAGAAGATTGCGATATGCGGTTACGGGAACTTGGGGCGCGGCGTAGAACTGGCTCTCGGAAATTGCCCGGACATGGAGCTTGCGGGCGTGTTCACAAGGCGCGACCCTAAGAGCGTTGTGACCGTTACCGATGTGCCGAAATACAGAATGGAAGAATTGCCCGGCTTTGCGGGGAAAATCGACGCGGTGATCCTGTGCGGCGGGTCGTCCACCGACCTGCCCGTGCAGACCCCGAAATGCGCGGAATTGTTCAATGTGGTGGACAGCTTTGACACCCACGCCCGCATCCCGGAGCACTTTGCAAATGTGGACGCGGCAGCAAAGGCGCACGGTACTACCGCACTGATTTCCGGCGGCTGGGATCCCGGTTTGTTTTCGCTCATGCGGGTTTACGGGGATGCGGTTCTGCCCAATGGCGGCAGCTATACCTTCTGGGGACGCGGTGTTTCTCAGGGACATTCCGACGCCATCCGCAGGATTCCGGGCGTTGTGGATGCGCGGCAGTACACCGTGCCCATCGAAAGTGCCTTGGAGCAGGTCAGAGCCGGGAAGCAGCCTGATTTGACCACACGGGACAAGCACTTGCGCGAGTGCTATGTGGTGGCACAGGAGGGCGCGGACAAGGCTGCCATCGAGGAAACCATCAAGACGATGCCCAACTATTTTGCGGACTATGATACCACGGTGGAGTTTGTGACGCCGGAAGAACTCAAAAAGAACCACAGTGCGCTGCCCCACGGCGGCATGGTGTTCCGCACGGGAAAAACCGGCGAGAACAACGAGCACAACCAGTGCATCGAATACAGGCTGGAATTGGACTCCAACCCGGAATTTACCGCAGGGGTGCTGGTGGCGCTGGCGCGGGCGGTGTGCAGACTTTCCGAGCGCGGCGAGCATGGCTGCAAGACGATCTTTGACATTGCGCCCGCCGACCTGTCGCCTTTATCCCGCGAGGAATTGCGGAAACAACTTCTATAATTACAAAAAAATCGGTTTGCCGGAATCAAGCAGACCGATTTTTTGTTTGAAACGGGAAACAAACGGATTGCAATGCGGGACGATTTGGAGTATGATAGGAGCATCAAAATCTGTGATAAAGAGGGTACAAATGATGCTGAAAAAAGGAATCGCGCTGCTGCTGACGCTTGTGATGCTGTTCAGCCTGACGGTCACGTCCTTTGCCGTGACGCCGGAGGAGGAACTGTTTACCGACCTGACAAAGACCATGAACCGGGTCGCGGACTCGGTGGGAAAGGTGAAGGAGATTGCCGCGGATGCACAATCCGCCGCAGCGCTGGCAGACTCTTTTGCGAAATTCACACAGATCGCCGGGGCGGCATCTTCCGTGCTGGGCGTGGTCAACGGCTCCTACAACTTCCTCAAAATGGTGGGCTTGATCAAAGACCCGGTGCAGGAAAAATTGCAGGACGTGATCAGCAAGCTTGAGATCGTGGATGAAAAGATCGACGAGATGAACGGCAAATTGGACACCATAACCTCCGAAATGAGCAAGATGGAGGCCAGCGTGGAGTTCAACGCCCGCACCCAGAAGGCCATGACGCTGCAGAACAACTGGCGCGACTTTGACCGCACCTATATGGAAGACGGCATGGACAGGCTCATGAGCGAGTATGACGCCATGCTGCTCAACGGGCTGATGAAATGGTGCCAAAACAGTGAGAGCAGCGCCCGGAACATGGGCGGCATCGACAACAGACAGCTCATTGTGCTCTACAAAAAGAACGGCTCCGAGTATGAACTGACCTTCTCTGCCGAAAACAGCGTGCCCTCTACCATGACAAGCGAGGATCGCTACTACATTCTGCCCGCCGACTGCCTGCCGGAAACCTTTTCCTGGGATTACAGCGGCTACCCGGATAACCTGATCGCCGCCTTTGCCGAGACGATCACCTCTGCGCTGGATATAGACCCTGCTGCGGTGACGGTTTACAATGATTCCGGCTTTGCCCCTGCGGGCGGGGACGGCAAGATTCCCGAATATCTGATTCAAAATCTGGCGCGGGATGCGGTGAACACGCTGGTCTACCGCATTGCGGCACAGCAGGTGAACAACGACGCGAACTTCACCCGCGAGGTGATCCGCTACTGGAACAACTACTGTTCGCACCTGCTGGCTTCCGATGAGGGCATTGACGCCATCTACAAGACCTTCTACCTGACCCACGCCTTTGAAGGGCAGGTCAAAGAGGATCTGTCCGACTTTACCAACCGCCTGATCGTCAAGACCGGCACCTACGGCGTGTTCGTGACGGGCGTGCTGGGGCTGACCCGCAATGCCACCAACGACGAAAAGCTTTCTGCGGTGCAGAAGATCGTGGATGCCGTGGACGCTTTGACCGAAGGGGAAGCTAACGGACTTACGGGCAAGGATGATTATTGCTACATCACCAACACCCGCATGATGCTGCTCAATCTGGAATTTGAGGGAAAGGTGCACGTTTACACCACGCTCGGCGTCGGAAACGGGAAGATCACCTATGAGCGCACCTCGGCGGAGGCGCTGCATCCCGTGATCAACGCCGGACTTGCGGAAGGCGCCTATATCATCGGGGATGTGAATATGCTGCTGCTTTCCAACATCCTGCGCTCCAACGGTATCAACCCGACCTATGAATATCTGAAGGGTGTGCGTTCTTCCATCAACATTGACAATCGCGGGAAGATCGTGACCAGCTACGGTAGCGACAGCCAGTTTGCTCTGGACGGAAAGGTTGCAATGCGCGTGCGCAACTGCGGCGGGGGCGATTATTTCCGGGACAACAGCACCATCAAATCTCTGTCAGGCGGCGCGGAGACCCAGTATCTCACCTATCGCCGCAAGATCATGGGCAACTATTATGACTTGGAAACCGGCACGCTGACCTCCGGCGCGACGCTTGCTGCCATGGCGGCTTACGGCGAATCCCACTGGTACTGGATCAAGGACGAGGCGGCACTGATGAGCGGCCCTGCGGACAGCGCATATTTCAGCGAAGTGACCTATGACAATTACAGCGGGCAGAGCCACGACCACAACATGAAGGTGACGGTCAGATACAACGCCCTGATGTGCGAGCCGCTGCCCGTCAGCGAATTGTCCGGCAGCGGGGGATATTCGCCGCTGAACAATTATCTGGAGCTGTGCGCCGGACTGCCGGAGGACGAAGATGAGGACGTGCCTGCGGACGATCCCGAGGACGAGCCGGAAGAAGATGAGGAAGAGCCGGAGGACGAGGAAGATGCGCAGGCGGAAGACGCGCCCGTGCTGCTCACCGGCAGCGGGAACGGCTCACTGAACGCGCCGAAGACGGGGGATGAGCGGAATCCGGTGCTGATACTCTCGCTGCTCTGTGTTTCCACAGCCGTGTTCCTATCTGTGAAACGCAGAAAATTCAATAAATAACAAAACCGGCTTCCTTTTCCGAATGACGGATCAGGAAGCCGGTTTTCTATGTGCGCAAGGCTTATGCGGATTTGTTTTTGAAATCGGAAATCATCAGCCCTCGGAATCGGCGGAATCTTCCAGCTCGGAGAAGGGGATGAAGTCAAGCAGGATGCCGTCGGTGTTCTTGGGAGCGGCGGAAAGCTCGTTTAGCTTTCCTTCGGCGTAGGTGTAGTAAGCGTCGAAGGAGTCCGCCGCGCCGGAGGAGCCGTGCTCGGCGAAGGCGGAATTGCCTAAGAACTCGTAGCGGTCACGCTCGGCAGAGCGCAGAACCAGGCGGGCTTCCTGATTTTCGTTCAGGGTGAACATATCCAAGATCATGGTGTCGGCGTTTTCGCCCGTGAAGCCGAGAAGCAGTTCAAGCACGGAGTCGCCGTCCACATCCATCATCATGTAGCCCAGCGTGTCGCGGTAGTTGTCCGTATTGTAGATGACAACGGGGTTGAGACCGGCTTCTTCCAGCGTCATCCAGTCCGCACCGGCGGAGAGATTCTCCAGATAGATGTCCAGCACCTCCTGATAGGCGGCGGGGATGGCGATTTCAAGGGGTGTGACCTCGGCGATGGCGATGGAGCACTCGGAAAGATAGCGGGAAATGAGGTCATAGTCCCACTGTACGGTGTCCAATTCCAGACCGATGGATTCGAGAATGTCGTTTACGGTGTCCTCGTTGAATTGAGAGAACGCGCCGGAGACCATGTTGAACTGCTTGGTGAAGGTTGTGAAGGATTCGGCATCCAGCGAGGCGGCATAGGCACTGACGATGGATTTCAGCTCGTCCAAGTCGGTCTCATAGGCCGTGACCACGTTTGCAAAAGCCGCGGCGTTGCTCATGGCAATCATGGAGGAACCGGCGGTGCCGATGGGCTGATTCTGGCGGATCTCGGAAAGAAGGCCGTTCAGATCGGTCTCAATGCCGCTGCCGGTGACGATGCCCTCCATCGGGTCACCGTCGGAATCGCCCTGCGCGGGCACAAAGAGGGTGTTGGCCAGTGCGGTCAATTCGTCCGCATCGGCGTTTTCGGAGACGGAGAGGGAGTAGGAAAGTCCCGGCACCACATCGTACCACGAAATGACGCCCGCGCCCTCGTCGGAGAGGGAAAGGGTCGCCTTGTTGTAGGAAACATCGCGCTCCTCGGTGGTCGTCCAGGTGTAGTGCATCCCGGAAATGTCGGTGGTTTCATCGGTCATGGAGATGCGGTAGGTGTAGTCCTTGCCGTCCTTGGTGAACTTCGCCTGGGCGATGATGGGATCGCCCGCGATGGTGGAGAAGGACACGTTTTCATAAGCGGAGAGCGTGGTTAAGTCGATGCCGGTCGCGGCCAGCAGCTCGTCCGCGCTCATCTCGCTTACGGGGTTCACAACGCCCGCGCCCACGTTTTCGGGGGAAGCGGAAGGCTCCTCCGAAGCGGCGGGAAGTGCGGAACAGGCGGTGGTGCCCAGCAGCAGAGCTGCAGCAAGGACAAGAGATACAATCTTTTTCATATTCGTTTTCCTTTCATACGTTTCGTTTTGACGGGTAAGGTCTGCGGCCTTACACAATATGGACGAAGCAGGGTCAGGGATTGTTCCCGGAGGAATTTTTGTTCACAATTTTAAGAAGCGCCGCTTCAAAGCGGGCATTGTCATCGGGTGTGCGCTTGGCGGGGCCTTTCAGATGATGCTTTCCCGAGGTGCGGCGCTCTTTTGCGTGCAGATAGCGGTCGTGCAGCAGCCCGTCGATGTTTTCATCGGTAAATTCCTTCCCGCTCTGGTGCAGCACCCGCGCTCCCTTGGCAAGCGCCATGGCCGCCACGCCGTAATCCTGCGTGATGACCAGATCGCCCTTCTGCGTCAGGTTCACCAAGGCAAAGTCCACCGCGTCCCGTCCCGCGCCGATGACCTTCACTTCCATGGTGTCGGATGCAAAAACGTGGTTGGTGTCGATCAGAAGCGTTACGGGGATGCCTTTTTCCTGCGCCACGCGGTCAATGATGGGCACAACGGGGCAGGCGTCGCCGTCGATGAGAATGTGCATGAGCATTTCCTCCTTGCAAGGGTGTAGAATAGCCCGAAAAATGTTTGTTGTCAAGGGATATTCCGAACACATAAAATCGTTTCAAGAAAAACAACAGAAACTTAAAGCTATCTTATTTACATTGTGCTATTTCGGTGCTATAACAAGGTATATTTTGATTTGACTTTTATGGGAATTCGAGGTGACGCATTTGGAATGAAAAACGAAAAAAACAAGGGAAAGCGCACGCTGCTGATCGTGTGGCTGATTCTCATTGCGGTGCTTGTATCTGCAATCTTTGCAATCGGTCTGCCCTCCGGGGAAAAGGAGGAGACCATCACGGAGGTGATGCAGGACGGCGTGCTGCATGAGGAAAACCGGGTGAATTTGTTCGGGCTGATCGTGAACCCTGCGGTGATCTCCGGCTTTGTGGTGTCGGGCATATTGCTTGTCACAGCCGCGCTCATCCGCATCTTTGCGATTCCGCGCTTTACTTATGTTCCCGGGAAATTCCAGACGGTGCTGGAAAAAACGGTGGAGTTCTTTGACGGCCTTGCCCATGCGAACTCCCCGCACAAGCCCAATTTCGTGGGCGCGTACATCTTTGCCGCCGGAACCTATGTCTGCTTCTCCACGCTCTTTGAGCTGCTGGGCTTGCAGGTTTTGACCACCAAAGGCACCTCCGCGCCGCTTCCCGCGCCGCTTGCGGACATCAACGGCGCCATTGCCATGGGCGTGACCTCCTACCTGTTCATCTTGGGGGGCGGCATCGTCCACAACGGCGTAAAGGGCGGGCTTTCGGTGCTCAAAGACTTCTCCCTGCCCATCTCCATGAGCTTCCGTCTTTTCGGCGCGCTGCTCTCGGGGCTGCTGGTGACGGAGCTGGTTTACTATTACGTTTCCTTATCCTTCGTGCTGCCGGTCGTGGTCGGTGTGCTGTTCACGCTGCTCCATGCCGTCATTCAGACCTACGTTCTGTGCACCCTGGTTTCCATCTTCTACGGTGAGGCGGTGGAGCCGCCCAAGCCCAAGGAGAAAAAAGTGAAAGAGAAAAAAATCAAACATCAAAAGGAGATCGCCTGATATGAAAAAGAAGAATTTTGCCTTTATTGCCCTGACCCTGCTGCTTGTGACCCTCATTGCCCTGACAGTTCCCGCCTTTGCGGAGGAAACCGAAACCGCCAAGACCGGGCTTTCCGACGTGGCGGTCAAGGCGATTGCCGCCGCTGCCATCGTGGGCATCGTCGCCACTGCCGGTGCCTTGGGCATGGCGTTTGCCATCGGCAAGTCCGCAGACGGCATGGCGCGTCAGCCCGAAGCCGCCGGGAAGATCAACTCCGCCATGATGCTGGGTCTGGTCTTCATCGAAACCGCCATCATTTACGCGCTGATTGTCGCCATCCTCATCATCTTTGTGCTGAAATAAGAGGGATTCATCATGCCGCTGAATATTGATTTTGTTCAGGTGCTCATTCATATGCTGAACTTTGTGATCCTTTTCGGAGGGCTGACGCTGCTGCTGTTCAAGCCCATCACAAAGTTCTTAAATGAGCGGAAGGAATACTACGAAAACTTAGAAGCGGAGACCGCGCAAAAGGTTGCCGAGGCTGACCGAGCCAAGGAAGAATATGAGCGCAGACTTTCCGCCATCAAGACCGACATGGCGCATCTGGCGCAGGAGCAGGAGCAGGAAATGGCCGCCACCGCCAACGCCTATCTGGAAAAGGCGCAGGGGAAGGCGAATCAGATTATTGCCGAGGCGGAAAAGACCGCCAAGGAGCACAAGGCGCACATTCTGGACTCCGCCCAGAGCGATTTTTCGGAGCTGGTGCTGGAAGCCGCCAAGAAGCTGATTGCCGACACCTCCACGCCGGAGCGCGACCGGGAGCTTTATGACGAGTTCATCAAGGCCACAAAAGAGGAAAATTAGGACGAAAGGGACAAAACCGTGAGAGAAAACGATAGCTTTATTGAGGAAGACGGCTCGCTTTCGCCCAAAGTCCTCCATGCGCGCATCGACTGCGTAACGCCGCCCAGCAAGGAACAGTTGGAGGAGCTGCGCAGGTTCATTCAGAAGAAATACGCTGCGGAAAACGTGGAGTTTTCCGTCAAATTTGAGCCTTCCATCGTGGGAGGCTTCCGTTTGTTTGTGGGCGAGGACACCTACGACTGGTCCACCAAGGGCAGACTATATCGCCTGTCCGAGCACTTATCGGGATTGCGCCGGGAATACGACCCGGAAAAGATGATCTCCCTGCTCAAAGAGGACATATCCAATTACAGGGAAGCCTTTGCCCGGCAGCAGGTGGGCACCACCGTGACCGTCGGCGACGGCATTGCGGTGATTTCCGGGCTGCACGATGTACAGTACGGCGAAATCGTGCTGTTTGAAAGCGGCATCAAGGGCATGGTGCAGGACATTCGCGTGGACGGCACCACGGGCATCGTGCTTTTCGGGCAGGACAGCGAGGTTTTGCAGGGCACCAAAGTGACCCGCACGGGCAAGACTGCCGGTATTCCCGTGACCTCGCGGATGCTGGGACGCATGATCGACCCCTTAGGCAAGATCATTGACGGCGGCGAGGATGTGCCCTCCAAGCACTATTACCCCATCGAGCGTCCAGCGCCGGGCATCACGGAGCGAAAATCCGTCTCCCGCCCACTGGAAACCGGGCTGCTCACCATTGACTCCATGTTCCCCATCGGGCGCGGGCAGAGAGAGCTGATTATCGGCGATCGGCAGACCGGCAAGACCTCCATCGCGGTGGATACCATCTTAAATCAAAAGGGCAAGAACGTCGTATGCGTGTATGTGTCCGTCGGGCAGAAGGCCTCGTCCGTGGCCAAGGTGGTTTCTACCCTGCAAAAGTACGATGCGCTGTCGTACACCGTCATCGTGTCGTCCTCGGCCTCCGACCCAGCCTCCCTGCAGTACATTGCGCCTTACGCGGGCTGCGCTGTGGCGGAATATTTCATGGACAGGGGCAGAGACACCTTAATCATCTATGACGACCTTTCCAAGCACGCCGTCGCGTACCGCACATTGTCGCTGCTATTGGAACGCGCCCCGGGCAGAGAGGCGTACCCCGGCGATGTTTTCTATCTGCACTCCCGTCTGCTGGAACGCGCCGCGCAGCTCTCCGATGCTCTGGGCGGCGGCAGCATGACCGCGCTGCCTATCGTGGAGACCCAGGCGGGCGACGTTTCGGCATACATTCCCACCAACATCATTTCCATCACCGACGGGCAGATTTTCTTGGAGAGCGAACTGTTCTTCGCCGGGCAGAGGCCTGCCGTGAACGTGGGTCTGTCCGTGTCCCGTGTGGGCGGCTCGGCACAGACCAAGGTGATGAAGAAGTCCGTAGGTTCCCTGCGCCTCGATTTGGCGCAGTACCGCGAAATGCAGGTGTTCTCCCGCTTCGGGGGCGATTTGGACGACGCGACCGTGAAGGAGCTCAAATACGGGCAGGGGCTTATGCAGCTGCTCATTCAGCCGGTGCACAGCCCGCTTTCCCAGTGGCAGCAGGTGGTCACTCTGGTGTGCGCGCAGAACCGCTTCTTTCTGGATGTTCCCGCAAAGGAAGTAAAAATGGTGCAAAATGATTTGCTCAAATATTTCGCGGAGAAAAAGAGCGTGCTTTGCGGGCGCATCGACCACGAAGACCTGACGCTGGACATGGTGAAGGACGAAATTTTGGAAGCAGCAGAGCTGTTCGCAAAGGAAAAGCTGAATTAAGAGATAAAGGAGGAAGGAAGCATGGCATCTGCCAGCGAGATCAAGGGGCGCATCAACAGCGTTCTGGAAACGAAAAAAGTGACCGACGCCATGTATATGATTTCCTCCGTGAAAATGCGGAAGGCCATACGCGATCTGACCGGCACGGAAAAATACTTTGAGGCGCTGCAGGATCAGATCGGCGATATGCTGCGCTATATGCCGGAGAGCGAGAACCGCTTCTTCCGTGTGCCGCCGCCCGTGGAGGGCGAGCACCAGTGCCACGGCATTGTGCTGGTCACCTCCGACAAAGGCCTTGCGGGCAGCTACAACCAGACCGCCATCAGGGAGGCCGAGGCGTATATGCACCGGCATCCCACCACGCGGCTGTTCATCGTGGGGGAATACGGGCGGCAATATTTCGCCTCCCGCCGCATCCCCTTTGTGGAGGAATTTCACTATTCCGCCGCCTTCCCGTCCGTCACCGAGGCACAGGGCATGGCGGAAGAACTGCTGGAATGGTACGGCAAGGATTTGGTGGACGACATCAACCTCATCTATACCGACTACCACGGCACGCGCCCGTCCGAGTGCAAGAGAAAGGTGCTGCTGCCGCTCAACCGCTCCCACTTTGAGGAACGGGCGCAAGGGGAGCCGCTGGCATTTCCGCCGGAGTTCTATCCCGATTTTGACACGGTGCTCTCCGGCACGGTTCCGAGATATTTGACGGGCTTTATCTACGCCTCCTTAGTGGACTCCTTCTGCTCCGAGCAGCAGGCGCGGATGAACGCCATGTCTACCGCCGGGAAGAACGCGGAGGATATGCTGAAAAGGCTCAAAATGGAGTACAATTCGGTGCGGCAGGCGGCCATCACCCGGGAAATGATCGAGATTTCCGCAGGGGCAAAGGCCTTGAAGGCAAAGCGGCAAAAGCAAAGCGAGGAAAATGGGAATGGCTAATGAAACAATCGGTACCATAAAGGGAATTTCCGGCCCCGTCATTGATGTGGCCTTTGAAAGCGGAAGCTTACCTAAAATCCGGGAAAAACTGACCGTGCAGGTCGGAGATGCGGTTAGAGTTATGGAGGTTTCCCAGCACATCGGAAACGATCTGGTGCGCTGCATCATGCTGGGCGCGTCCGAGGGGCTGTCCAGAGGCCTGAGTGTTATCGCAACCGGTGCACCCATCACCATGCCCGTGGGGGAAAAGGTATTAGGACGGTTATTCAACGTCATGGGCGACACCATTGACGAGGGCGAAAAGCTCCTCGCAGACACGCCGCGCCGCTCCATCTACAAGCCCGCGCCGCTCTACGCCGAGCGAAGAACCTCCGAGGAAATCTTAGAAACGGGCATCAAGGTCATTGACCTGCTGGCTCCCTATGCAAAGGGCGGCAAAATCGGCCTGTTCGGCGGCGCAGGAGTGGGCAAAACCGTGCTGATTCAGGAGCTCATTCACAACATCGCCACCGAGCACGGCGGGTATTCCGTGTTCACCGGCGTGGGCGAGAGAAGCCGCGAGGGCAACGACCTGTGGACGGAAATGCACGAATCCGGCGTCATCGACAAGACCGCGCTGGTTTTCGGGCAGATGAACGAGGCACCCGGCGTGCGTATGCGCGTGGCACTGTCGGGGCTGACACTGGCGGAATATTTCCGGGACGAGTGCAGCAAGGATGTTTTGTTATTTATTGATAACATTTACCGCTTCGTGCAGGCGGGCTCGGAGGTCTCAACGCTGCTGGGGCGGATGCCCTCTGCCGTGGGCTATCAGCCGACCTTAGCCAACGAGCTGGGCGAGCTGGAGGAGCGCATTGCCTCCACAAAGAACGGCTCCATCACCTCCGTGCAGGCCATCTACGTTCCCGCGGACGACCTGACCGACCCCGCGCCCGCCACCACCTTCTCCCATCTGGACGCGACTACCGTTCTGTCCCGTAAGATCGCGGAAAACGGCATTTATCCCGCCGTTGACCCGCTGGAATCCTCCTCCCGCGTGCTGGAGAAGGACGTGGTGGGGGAGGAACACTACACCGTGGCGCGGCAGGTGCAGGAGATTTTGGAGCATTACCGCGAATTGCAGGACATTATCGCCATATTGGGCATGGACGAGCTTTCCGACGAAGACAAGGTGCTTGTGCATCGGGCAAGAAAGCTGCAACGGTTCTTATCCCAGCCCTTTTATGTGGCGGAAAAGTTTGTGGGCGTGCCGGGAAAATATGTGCCGCTGCAAGACACCATCCGTTCCTTCAAAGCCATTGTGGATGGGCAAATGGACGAATACCCCGAGGCGGCGTTCTTCAACGTGGGCACCATGGAAGACTTGATTGCCAAGGCGAAGACGCTGTAAGGAGGGGAGTTTATGCGACCCTTCCATCTGGAAATCCTGTCGCCCGACCGTGCGTTTTATGTGGGCGACTGCTTATCCCTCATTCTGCCGCTGGATGACGGGCTGATGGGCATTATGGCGCACCACTGCCCCATGAAGGTCTTTTTGCAGGGCGGGGAGCTTTCCTATACGCTGCCGGATGAAACCGTTGTGCGCTGCGCCGTGACAGGCGGCATGGTGGACGTGAAGGAAACCGGCGTGCAGATTTTATGCGAAACCGTGCTGTTGCCGGAGGAGATCGACGAATACTTTGAGCAGCAGGAGCTGGAAAACGCCCGCAAGGCCATGAAGGCGGAGCAGGGCGTGAAGGAATACAAAATGCTGCAATATCAGCTGCAAAAGGCCACCGTTAATCTGCGGGTGAAACGAAATTCGCAATAACGGTGGAAAAATCTCCGTTTGTGTGATAAACTGAAAGAAACACAAAAGGGGGTAAGACCATGAACGAACAACTGGAAAAGGCAAGAGCCGAGAAAAACAGAGAATGGCTCATCAACTTGGAGGGCGAGCGCGGGAACCTCTACCTTGACAAGTTGGATGTGGAAGAAAACATCCGCTACGCCGAGGGCTGGGAGCAGTATCACGTTCTGGATGTGTACGCGCCCAAGGGCAAAATGCGGGAAAAGCTGCCCGTGATTGTGGATATTCACGGCGGCGGGTATGTGTTCTGCCTGAAAGAAACCAACCTCATTCAGGCGCGCTGGTTCGCCATGATGGGCTATAAGGTGGTCAACATCAACTACCGCCTGTTCCCCGAGGCGGACTGCCGGGGCATCCAGCAGGATGTGTTCACCGTGTTTCACTGGATGGAGGAAAATGCCGAAGCATACGGCTTTGACCTCACAAAGACCGTCGGCGTGACGGGCGATTCCGCCGGCGGGCACATCGTTCTGCTCACCGCGCTGCTCAACAACAACTACGGCCTGCGGACGCTCTACAATGTGGAAAAGCCGTCCTTTTCCATGAAGATCGCCGCCACCTGCCCTGCCTGTAACCTCAAGGTTCCGGAAATCGGGCAGGAGAAGTGGATTTTCTCCGGCTTTACCGAGGAACAGCTTGCGGAGATGCGGAAGTTTACATCCTTCTCTATCTACGACCTGACGGATGCCTTTGCCATGCCGGAGGTCATGCTCATCGCTACGCCCGGGGACGGCCTGTGCTACAACGACGATCTGCACTTCCACGATTTCCTGCTGGGGAAGAAGCTGCCCCACGTTTACCGGGAATACTACAACCAGTCCCACGATTTGAAGCACGTTTTCAACGTAACCTTCCCGGAGTGGGAGGAATCCGTGGCGGCCAACACCGACATTTTGCGCTACTTCAAGGGCGAACTTTGATAAGACACAGGAGGAAGAATACATGATCAGCATTCTTGATTTCGGTGCCGTATCCGACGGCAAAACCCTGAATACCAAGGCCTTTGCGGATGCGATTGCCGCCGCAAAGGAAACCAAGGAAACCGTCTGCGTGCCTGCGGGAACCTACTTAACCGGCACCGTCAATCTGCAGGGCGTGTCGCTGTATCTGGAGGCGGGGGCTGTCATTCTGGGTTCGCCCGATCTGAACGACTATCCCGTACAGGATTATGTGCACAACGAGATGGGGCCGCTGCGTGCGCTCATCGTGAATTTGGGGCATGACCATGTTTCCGTCACGGGTGCGGGCACCATTGACCTAAACGGTACTGCCTTTTATGACACCACGAAGATGAACATTCCGCCCTATGGCAAGGTGTTCACCAAGGAGCAGGAGGCGGAATGCACCTACTATATCGGCAAGCGTCCCGGACAGTGCATCTTCTTTTACGACAGTAAGGATATTCTCCTCTCCGGCATCACCATCCTCAACGCGCCCTGCTGGACAATCTCGATCAATTCCTGCGAGAACGTGCGCCTGTTGGGGCTGGAAATCAACACGCACTTGAATGTTCCCAACGACGACGGCATCCACATTGCAAGCTCCAAGAGCGTAGTGATTGCGAACTGCCGCATTTCCTCCGGGGATGACTGCATCGCGCTTTCCTGCATTACCGACTGGACACGCCCCTGCGAGGACATTGTGATCACCAACTGCGTGCTGCGCTCCTGCTCCAAGGCCATTGTCATCGGCTACATTTACAGTGTGGTGCGCAACGTGCTCATCTCCAACTGCATCATCAAGGAGAGCAACCGTGGCCTGACCATCATGTGCCATGATGAGTGCGGCCTTGTGGAAAACATCCGGGTCTCCAACTGCATTGTGGACACAAAAGTGCGGGCGGGCAACTGGTGGGGCAACGGCGAACCCATCGCCATCATGGCGGTGCCGCAAGATAAGCATCTTCCGAAAGAGCAGAAGCCGGAGCGGACGATTCAGGGCGCGTGTGTGCGGAACATCCACTTTACCGGCATCACCTGCATGGGCGAAAACGCTATGGGCATCGTGGGCGTGAACGGCAATGTGGAGAATGTGACCCTGCGCGATATTGACTACACACGCAAGCCTTCCGCAAATCTTCCCCTGAAGGGCTATCGCTTCGATCTGGCACCTTCTGACATTGTGTGCGACATTCCGCTGGAATGCGGACTGAAGATTGTGGGGGCGAAGAATGTGAGGCTGGAAAATGTCAATACGGGCGTATGGACGATTGAGAACGAAAGCATATAAAGCACAGGAGAAATAATAAAAATGTATCGTTACGAAACCCATCTGCACACCTTCCCCGTTTCCAAGTGCGGCAAGGCCACCGTTCGGGAATCCCTGCAATGCTATAAGGATTTGGGCTATGACGGGGTGTTTATCACCAACCATTTTCTGGACGGCAATGTGAACTGCGACAAGACCCTGCCCTACGAAGATCAGATTGCCTTCTATTTTTCCGACTACCGGGAAGCGAAGAAGCTGGAGCATGAAATCGGCATCAAGGTGTTCCTTGGGGTGGAGCTGTCCTACAAGGGCACGGATTTCCTGGTGTATTGCCTGGATGAGGACTGGTTCCGGGCGCATCCCGAGATCATGGACATGAAAAAGAGCGAGGAGCTGCCCTTTATGATGGAGGAGGGCGCACTGATCATTCAGGCGCACCCCTACCGCGAGGCGCACTACATTGACCACATCCGCCTGTTCCCGCGCTGCGTGCAGGGCGTGGAAATCATCAACGCTTCCCAAAAGGACTTCGTCAACGTCATGGCCAAGGCCTATGCTGAGGCTTATGAATTGGCGGTTTCCGCGGGAAGCGACAACCACCGGGCAAAGGAGCAGCACCATCTGGCGGGCATAGAGACGGAAACGCCCATTGTGGATGAGCAGGACTTCAAAAACCGCGTGCTGAATCGGGAAGTTACGGTGTTCACGCTGGACACCCCGGAAGAATAGACAACAAAATGCTGTTTCCGATGAGGGAGACAGCATTTTTATGGTTATATAAGCGATATGTATTTCGTCGGAATGTCCTTGAGCCGCATTTGCACGGTTTCCAAGGATTCTTTGGAAGCGTCCATACCGATGAAGCGGCGGTTTAGCTGTGCGGCGGCAAGGAGCGTGGTGCCGCTGCCGGCGCACACGTCCAGCACGGTGTCGCCCACGCGGCTGGCGGTCTTGATGATGCGATGAAGCAGACGGAGGGGCTTTTGCGTGGGGTAGCCGGTGCGCTCGGGGTCTTTTTGCTGCAAATGGGAAATGTCCGTCCACACGTCCGAGGCGGGCACGCCCTCGTCGTCGTAATAGCGGTATTCTTTGCCGTGTGACTGGATGGAGGCGTAGCTGCGCCCGGTTTTATCTACGCCGCGCTTCATGTGATTGCTGCGGGAAGAAGTGCGGGGAAGCGCGTCCTGCATGGCATCAAAATAGCTTTGCTCCGATTTTGCGTAAAAGAGAATCACGTCATGCTTGCGGGAAAAATGGCTGACCGCCCGCCCGCCGGACTCGTAGCACCATACAATCTCGTTGCGGAAGCCATCTTCCCCGAAGATTTCATCCAGCATGAGCCGCAAGCGTGGGGAGGTGCGGGGGTCAACATGGCAAAAGATGGAGCCGGTGTCGGCAAGCACTTTATTTATGCCTTGCAGAATCTCCCGCATCATGGCATAATAGTCCTGTGCGGACTGCTGATCGGAAAACGCGCCGAAGTCCTTGCCCGTTAAGTATGGCGGGTCAAGGTAGGCTAAATCGACGGTGATGTTTTGCTCCAATAAACGGGCAAGACCGTCCCGCGCATCGCAGGAATAGAAGGTATTTTCCATAAAAGCTCCTTTGGAGGGTGAAAGTATGACGACATTGGAAGCCGTGCAAGCGGCAAGGGGTTTGCTGGAAGAGGTCACGCCGCTTAAAACGGACTGCGGGGCACTGTGCGGCGCGGCCTGCTGCAAGGATGACCCCAACGATGAGGGCAGCGTTTCCGGGATGCTGCTGTTCCCGGAGGAAGAGAAGCTCTATAAGGGGCAGGATGTGTGGATGGAGATCGTGGATTCCTCCCTGCTGCTGGACGGTGCGCCCGTGCCGCTGCTCCTGTGCCATCTGCCCTGCCCGCGAAGAAAACGCCCGCTGGCTTGTCGCCTGTTCCCCCTGACGCCCTATGTGAAGGATGACAAGCTGCTGCTGCGCATGGATGTGCGGGCGAACCCCATCTGTCCCCTGTGCGCCTCGGGCAAAGCAGGGCTGAACCCGGAGTTCGTACAGAAGGTCAAGGAAGCCCTGCGGATTCTGTGGGCGGATGAAAAGTGCCGGGAGTATCTGTATGTGCTGACGGAGCACTTGAAGGAGTATGAGTTTTTAGGATGAAAAAATGCGATAAGCCGATTTCTGTGGAAGAAATGACCAAAGAGGAATTCGATGCGGAATTGCAGAAAGGGTTTGATTCCATTCTGGCGGGCAGACTGTATTCTGCGGCTGAGGTGGATGCAATTCTCAAAAAAGAATATGGGATTTGAAATTCAACCAAAAATACGGAAGCAGAGGGGAAAGAACATCCTCTGCTTTTCTTTTTTGTTGAGATAGGGCGGGGGGACCCCGCTCTCAGACTGTCAAAAAAGGTAAATAAATGTATAGCAAGACTTGAGATAATGCACAAAGAAACGGGATAGATTTCACGGAGGGTGCGGGAGACCTGCGGGTCTCCCGCATAAAGCGAGCCGGAGGGCGGCGTGTACGGCCGCAGGCTCGCCATTCCGATTTGCTTGCAAGACCGGCCGTGAATCGTAGATGAACAGGGCTTGCAATTCTGTGTCAAAGAACGAAGTTCTTTGACACACTGAATCGGATTACAATACCGATTTAATCCAGCCGAAGAACCAGTTTTCGGGGTAGAATTTGGCTAAGAATTTGGAATTGTTCACCAAATCGGAGATGAGGTCGATTTGCAGCATATTGACCACCAGCGGCACCATGATGGCCAGCACCATCATAAGGACATAGAGCCTCGCTGCGCCGATGGCGCCCCCGACAAGGCTGTCCCCGGCCTTGAGCAGCGGGAACACGAAGGTCTTGTCGATTAGGATGATGAGCAGGGAGGATACGGCGTAGGTGAACAGGAAGGTCAGCACAAAGGAGATGGAATTTAGGGAGAAGTCGGCAATGGTCTGGTCGAAATAGTCATAAAGGGTGGTATAGGAGCCGGCATAGACCTGATTGGTGATGTTGGAAAGCAGGATGCTGTCGTAAGGGACGGTGAAGCTGCTTGCGGAAATGACGTTCTGTATGGTTTCCGCATTGAGCGCACTTACGTCCATGCGGGCAAATTCCATCATGTTTGTGGGAATGTGGGAGGAGCCTTCGGAGAAATAGACTAAATATTCCATCCATTTTTCGTGGGAGGCGATCCATTCCGTGACCAGCGGATAGCACCATTTGGCAATGAGCAGGGAGAGAAACAGCCCTACCAGATTCAGCCCGGTGTTGCAGGCGCCGCGGTAGAGACCCAGCATCACGGAAAGCGCAAGCAGCGCCAAGATCGCTAAGTCCACAAGGTTAAAGCCTTTAAGCATTTTCTGCCTTCTTTCGTAATGGGGTTAGCCGGGAAGATTGGCAAAGGTGACGCCGGTTCCGTCCGTGACGAGCACCCGGGAGCCGGAAATGCGGCAGAGCACCTTTGTGACCGTGCAGGGGAGCGAGGCGGAAACGGTCTTGCCGCCCGAAACGGGCAGGGCATAGACTGTGGCGCCGGAAAAGCCGTAAACGTACTTATCGCCCAGCATGACATCGGTGCAGCCGGAATGCAGGTGCAGATCGGTGCTGCTTTCGCCGGAAAACACGCGGAGAGTGGTGGGAGATGCGCCCTGCTCAGTGAGACTGAACAGCAGCAGGGTCTTTTCCCCGGAATAAGTGTCGATGTGCGACCAACCCTTGACCAGTGCGCTGCTCTCGGAAACGGAATCGGTGTTGCGGAAATCAATGGTATCGTTGCCGATAAGACAGACCGTGCTGCCCGAAATGACGGGCTTGAAATAGCACTGGTCGGTGGTGGAGTAGGAGGCGATGAGCATTTTCCCCGGTTGGTGGATGGAAACGGTGGACTTGGGGCGAATCCCTGAGTTGTCCAGAGAAAGCACCCACAGAAGGTCGGAGGAGGAATAGAAGGCGTAGTCCATCACCTTGCCGTTGTCGGGGGATAGGGTCTCCACGCTTTTGCCGGTGGAGTCGATGATCTCGATGGTGTCATCGGTGTAAAGCACGGCCATGCGGCTCTGCCCGGCGCGCACCTCGGAGATGCTCTTTTCCGGGGTGCAGGAGAAAGCGAGCGCACCCGTGTCGCTGTAAACGCTCATGGAAGCGGCCTTGTAGAGCACCACAAGCCCGGAGGACACGGCGCATTTGTAGCCCTGCCCGCCGTCGGGAGAGCACTCCCAAAGCAGATCGCCGTTCTTGGTGCTGAACGCTCGGGCATAGCTGCCGTCAAAGGCGACAACTGCCTCTTTCATCAGGGTATATTCCGCATTTGGGGATGCGCCGGTCAGCGTGATGCTGCCGCTTGAAATGCTGCCGGTGTTGCTGCAGCGGGTGAATCCGAGCACGATTCCGAACACAAGAAGCACGCAGAAAGCGATGAGCAGAAATGTCCGCATGATCTGTGGCAGGTGTGTCAGCGTCTTTATCTTCACGGAGGAAACTTTCATGAATTGAAGCCTCACGATCCTGTAATTTGCAAACCCGCACAAAATGGGCTATTGTTATTTTCCACAGGGCATGGCATTTTTCCTGCATATTCCGTAATAAAAACGCGCAAGGATGTGTCTGCGTTTCATTCTGCCCGGCTGAACATAATTTTATGCCGCCGCATAGGATGCAGTGTCCCCGGAAAATCCTGATCCGACGGATAAAAAGGAGGTACATATCATGTCTTTCTGCAGCTACAAGAACTGTACCACGGAGAACTGCCCGGGCGCGGTCAATGATGCTTCTTGCAAGGGCATCAAGGAGAAGGTCTGCGTGCAGGTGAAAAAGTTCTACGATTCCTGTATGCAGCAGGAGCAGCTGTCCAAGGTGTCCGTGACCTGCGGCGACTTTGTGCCCGTCTGCGAATGTGACGGCACCGGCCCTTTCACCCCGCCCATCTGCTTTGAGAGCTGCCGTTCCTCGGGGTATGTGGGGCGCATCCGCAATCTGGTCATTGACCGAATGTGCGACCGCCCCGGCTTTGCGAGAGTGCGGTGCAATGTGGACATTCCCATCGACGTGCTGTTCACCGATTCTGCCTGCCGGGAGGGCATCGGGCACGGCACCGTCACGGTTTCCAAGGACGTGCTGCTGTGCGTGCCGGATGAGAGCATCGTGCCCTTCACCATGGAATCGCTGGTGTCCGCCATCTGCGTTTCCGGCAGGTATGTTTCCGGCACGACCTTCGAGCTGACCATCTGCGTCACGGTGATCCTGAAGGTCATTGCCGAGGTGGAAATGCTCATCCCTTCCTACGGCTTCTGCCAGGTGCCGCCCTGTGAGGAATTCGCGGAGAATGTGTCAGACGAGATTTCTCCAAATGAATACCCAAAAACGAAAATCCCCGTATTCTATCGGTTGTGTGACAGAATACGGGGATAATCAGCCTAAAGTATTATGACGGGGGTGCAGCGGGCGGCGGTGAAGGGATTGTCGCTGGCGATGGCGCCGGCGGTGTTCACATAATACACCTTGCTGCTGTTGTTGAGAACGGGGGTACGAAGACGAAGATTGCGGTTGGTGCCGGAGGTGATGAGATCCTCTGCGGCACGGGAGGGAACAGCGCCGTTGGTGGGCGCGGTGAGACTGCCCGCGTTTTTGACGGCCTGCCAGGCGGAGCCTTCGACGCCGCTGACCTCGGGAATGCCCATCATCTGCTCCACGGAGGGCAGGAAAACCTTGTCGTAGGTGTCCTCATAGGCGTTTTCGCCGTGGAGACCGTCGTTGGAAAGCAGGGTGCGCACCTTGTAGGCACGCAGCAGCGAACGGAAGCTCTCGGAGAAGCCGGAGAGGAAGCCGGGCTTGGTGCCGTGCTGGGACGGCGCAGCATCGCCCACATGGTCGGAAGTCCACCAGCCGTTGGCGGCGGCGTCCGAGTTCAGCCACTTGCGGTAAGCCGAGCACTTCCAGCGGTTGTAGCCCACGGAGACGATGCCGGTGCTGGGGTAGGCGTTTTTGTAGAGCTTGCTGTAGGTGGTGGGCAGGGGATCGCCGGTTTCCAGCTCCAACAGCTCATTGGTGGTGTTATAGCCGATGTAGTAGGTGTTCGCCTGTGCGGTGGTCTCGGTTTCCAAATCGACCAGCACACGCTCCTTCTCGTCAAGGGGCAGGGTGTAGGGAGTGGCCTTTTTCCAGCGCAGGAAGGCTTTGTTGTGGTAGACGTTGCCGTTTTCGTCCTCCGCGTCGCCGAAATCCATGACCTCAAAGGAGACGGTGTAGACGGCGGCAGGGGAGGCGGAAAGGTCTGTCCAGGTCTCGGTTAAGGTGTCGCCCACGGATAGCACCTCAGGCAGATGCCCCGCATCGGAGATCAGCTTGTAGGCTTCCCAGGAGTCGAGCTCGTGCTCGCCCGCCAGAATGGAAAGATAAGCGTTCTGCAGCTTTAATTTGCTGAGGATCTCGTTCAGGGTGGATTCGGTGAAAATGTTCAGGGACATAAATGTTCTCCTTTCTTATGCGTCGCTTTCGGCGCGGTTCTCTAAGATGCTTCTGATGTTTGCGTTGATGCCGGAAATGACGGAGAGAAGCTCCTGCCCGGTGGAGGCCAGAGGCAGGGTCGTTTCCTCGCTTACGCCGTCTTCATCGGTGAAGCGCAGGATGACCTCGTTATTTTCGCCCTTGTGGAGCGAAAAGCCGTTGAGCCCCGGGGAGGAAATGCTGCGGAATGCGCCGCCCCAGTAACGGTAAACGCCCATCGGTGTGATGTAGACGCGGCCGTTTACGCCGTTTTCGGGGAGGCTGCTCACCACGGAGATGCGGTCGCCCTGCAGAAGAAGACTGTGCATGGTGTCGGCAAGCAGAGCGGCGATGGCGCAGATGTCCTGCGCGGTGTCCTCGGTGGCGATGGTGTCGATGTTTTCCTCGATGAAGTCCGCAGCATCCTGCGCATCGTCCGCGCTGTCCGCAGCCGCTTCCGCGAAGTATTTGGCGTTTGCATGGTAGGCGGCATCGGCGGAGGTCACGTCCACGCCCGCCCTTGTGCCCTTTGCCCAGGCCTCGGCATCGGTGGGGGAGAAGAGCACCACGGAATAGCCCTTGGAAACCGTGCCGTCGTCCAGCGTCTGGGTGGTGCGCGTCCAGATGTAGTCGCCGTCATGAGCCTCCGGCACAGAGACGAGCCACTGTCCGTCAGGCGGGGCGGTGGGGGAGGTGCCAAGCTGGTAGTCCACCGCAATGCTCTGAATGCCCTTGCCGGTGGCGCCTGTCGCGCCGCGCTCGCCTGTTGCGCCCTGTGCGCCGGTTGCGCCGGTCTCGCCCTTGGGAATGGTGAAGGCAAAGGCAATGCCGCTGCCGGGAGTGATGGCGGCAGAGCCGGTGGGCGAGGTGCCTGCGGCGGTGCCGGTGACGGAGACGGTGATGTTGCTAAGTGCGTCGGAAAAGTCCTCGATGGCTTCCGCGCTGTCGTCAATGTCGTCCTTTAAGGCTTCGATCTGCTGCAAAGCGGAAAGCGCGGTGTCCACCGCCGTGGGGTAGGTCTGGGGAATGGCGTTTTCGCTGTCGGTGGGAATGTCCCCAATCAGCAGGGTGAAGGGGTCGGAGTGCCAGATGATGCCGCCGGTGCCCTCTATGTGGATGTAGCACAGCGCTTCTCCCGGGGTCTGGGTATGGCGGGCGAGGGCGCGGAAGGTGTGATCGTCCGGCAGCGTCACCACATCGGTGTAAGAACCGACGGTGAAGTGCAGAAAGGCTGTGGCACCGGGGAAGGACGGCAGCTCAAAGAAAATGACGTCCGCGCCGTTGTCGGTCTTGTTGCCCACCACCGTCTGCATCGGCGAGGCAACATGGTCTAAAAACCTTATGGTTTTCATGGGAAAAACTCCTTTCGTGAAATGTGTCTGTAAAGGCTTTCCCTTTACAGCCTCTATCATAAACTTTATTTTGTTCGCTTCTGTCCTGGATTTTTAAGAACACTTGTACGCATAACGGGCATTTTTGACCCATTTCCGCCATAAAGTGATGGAAAAGGAGGAATGTTTCATGTATGCGATGTACCTGCGGAAATCGCGGGCGGACAGGGAAGCGGAGGAAAAGGGCGCGGGGGAAACGCTGACCCGACACAGGCAAACGCTGATTGAATTGGCGGCGCGAAACGGGCACGCAATCGGGGGTGTGTATGCGGAGATTGTCTCGGGGGAGACCATCGCGGGGCGACCGCAGATGCAAAGGCTGCTGCGAGACCTGTCGCGGGGACTGTGGGAGGGTGTGTATGTGATGGAGGTGGAGCGGCTGGCGCGGGGCGACACCTTGGAACAGGGTCGCGTGATGCAGGTGCTGAAAAATTCCGGCGCGGTGGTGGTGACACCGAGCAAAACCTTTGACCCGATGAGCGAGTTTGACGAGGAAGTGCTGGAATTTGGGCTGTTTCTGTCCAGAAGGGAGTACAAGACCATCAACCGGCGCATTCAGCGGGGGCGCATGGCATCGCTCAAAGAGGGAAAGTTCATCGGCTCGGTGCCGCCGTTCGGGTATCAAAAGGTGAAGCTGGCGAAGGATAAAGGATATAGTTTAATCATCAACGAGCGGGAGGCGGAGGCGGTGCGGGGCATCTTCCGTGACTTTTTGCAGGGGAAACCCGTGCGGGAGATTGCCGAAAACTGCGGGTTTTCGCCCTGCCGCATTTATCGGATGCTGGAAAATCCCGTGTATTGCGGGCGCATTCGCTGGGGAAAGTGTCGGCAGGAAAAGGGGCTGGATGAGCGCGGCGAGCCCGTGACGCGGAGAAGGACAACGCAAGGGGAGGAATTTGCGGGGCTGCATGAAGGCATCGTCAGTGAAGGCACGTTTGCGGCGGCGCAGGAGAGGCTTGGGCACAGATGCAGGGGAAATGCCGAGAGCCTGTGCAAAGGGTTGCTCACCTGCGGCCTTTGCGGGGAGAAAATGCGGTTTCTGGCGGAGGACGCGGGGCACAGGGCGAGGGTCGTCTGCGGGACAAAGGGCTGCAAGTGCGTGCGGAGCAATGCAAACCTTGCGGAAGAACAGATAGTGAATCTGCTGTTTCCGCAGGAGGACAAACGCAAGCGGTTCCGCGAGCTGCCGTTTCGACAGCAAAAAGAAATTCTATGCAGAATGGTTTCGGAGGTGCGCTATGAAAAGACGGAGAAGGGCGGGGAGGTGAAGCTCACGCCGGTTTTTCGGGAGAATGTCGCGCCGGATGTGTGCGACGAGTTTTTCTCCCTGCCCATCTTCCCGCAGAATCCCTGTGCAAGCACCGCCACAACGGCTTCCGCAAGCGGCTGTTCCTGTTCCCGCTGCAACTGAAAACCCTCCCTACATAAAGAAAAAGGTCGGAAAATCCGGCCTTTTTTGTGGTCATTCATTTATTATCTTATCTCTAAGCAGCTCAATGGCTTTGCTCACCTCGCCGTTGCAGCCCATCTGGTGCAGACCGTCCAGGCACGCAAACACCCCGCGGCACAGGGCTTTTAGCAGGGTGTCGTCCTGCCGCCCCTTCTCTTCCAGCTTTTCAAAGCGGCGGTAGAAGCGGAAGAATGCAAGGATTATACCGCCAATCGTGCCCAAGATTCCTAAGATCAGGGCGAGAGTTTCCAGATCCAGCGTTACCATGGCAGCAGCCCTCCCATCTTTTCGTTGGTCTTTCTGCCGAAAATCCCGTCCGGCACGAGATTGTGCGACGCCTGATAGACGCGCAGGGCTTTTTCGGTGG
>DCHO01000080.1:0-866 GCA_002315655.1 Christensenella sp. UBA1750 | reverse complement strand
ACGCCGCCGTGACCGGGACAGCCTGCGGACGAGTAGCTGTCAAACCAGCGGACATTGCGTCCCCGCGCATCCACATGGATGGACTTGGGCGCGGAGGGGTAGGCACCGATGCCGCCCTTCAGGTTTTCCTCCGCCATGAACTTTTCGGCATAGACCGCAAGCGTGGCGTAGTCCAGGAATTGTTCGCCGGTCTTCACCTTGATGTCTGCGGCATTGCCGAAGCGGTGTCGGCTGCCCGCTGCGCCGCCCACAAGAGTGTTGAGCGGGTCGGGGCGATAACCGCCGTGAGGGGTGAGGAGGATAACGGCATCCTCCCAAACGGTGCGGAAGCGCGCCCGCAGGGCTTCCAGAAGAAGCAGAATGCGCGGGTCGATGTCCTCCGCGCTTACGACGGGGGCTTCCTGCCCTTTGAGCACGTCCTTATAGGCGGTCGGGTCGTAAAACTCCCTGAGCGAGAAGTGCTCCGATAGCATGATGGTTTCCATAGATTCATACCTCCTTTTTTATGTAGGTCTCCATCTGCCTCCCATCATAGCAAATCGAAAAGCGTACATTGTGCTGGATTTTTGCGAACAAAAATCACCCTTCATATTTCGACAAACACCTAAAGGAAAGCATTGACAAAGGCTTTATGGAATGGATATACTCATAGCAACATAGAAGTAATCTATGCGCAATATCCGTAAAGAGGAGAGTGAATGTATGGGAAAATACTTTGGTACAGACGGTTTCCGCGGCGTGGCGGGGGAGGAATTGACCGCTCATCACGCCTTTCTGATCGGGCGATATTTGGGCTGCTTCTATGCCGCAAAGCATGAGAGCGATTATGCCCGCATCGTCATCGGCAAGGATACCCGCCGTTCGTC
>DCHO01000046.1 GCA_002315655.1 Christensenella sp. UBA1750 | reverse complement strand
TGCCTGATTTGTCTACCAGATAAATCAGGCAATTTTCTTGCTTTTAGGGCAAAAACGGCCCAAAATACTGTAAAACCAGAGAAAACCGGCTTCGGAATGGCGATCACAGCCAGACCGAGGCCGGTTTTTTGCGCTTTCAGGCCAAAAATCCCGCGCACCTTTTACTTCAAATTAACTGAGCAAAGTACTCGGAAAAAGTTAGCGGTGGGTGGATTTGAACCGAAATCCCCTGATTTTGCGTTAAAAATAGACTAATACTAATCACTGAATAAACAGTTTAACAATCCACTCTCTACCTGTGATGCTATGCTTCATTTTCATCACCGTTCATAGTATACCATATTTCTTCTGAATATCGAACCGTTTCATTGGTGATTAGTATTAATGAGCTGAAGAAGGGCCTAAATGTTTTACTTGAGGAAATCGGGTAACGGTGGAAAAATGGGATTCTGTTCTTCGCGTTTCCCCCTGCGATATATTGGCCCGACAGACTTTCCGGGGCCAAGATTATGCTGGATGTTCTATCCGAGGGGCAGATGAGAGAAATCTGAACAGCACAGCGGAGGTTAAGTATACAAACGTACACTTAACCTCCGCTAACATCTTTTTTAAGATTCTTATTTCAGCGGTAGAACTTCTTTCTGCATCGCGGTGTTTAGCAGAAGTGCTAAGCCGGAGTACAGCAGATACACGCCGAGGATCACAAGACCAATGGAGCCGATCAGGCCGAAGAGTTGACCAAAACCCGCATTCATAGCCGCCAGTGCCAGGAAGCCGATGGCACCAGCCCAGACGCCGGTGGCCGCCATTTTACTGTTGAAGTGCGCAAGCCATCCAGCAAACAGGAGAATAATCCCACCCGCGAGATACACCCACTTGTCAATGGCGAAGCTGCTCATCATTAATTCCGGCGAAACAGCAGTCCCTGCATTGAACATACTCAAAGCAATGAGGCCGCGGACAAAGTTCTGGCCCATCAGGACCCCGCTGAGGATGGCGTTAAGCGTCGCATCCACAAAATCCCCGTTGATGAACATGAAAATGATGCAGAGAAGAATGACCGGGAACGCGGCCAGCAGCCAGGGCAGCGCGTAAATAATCGCATTGGGATCTGCTTTGCCGAACATGATGGGGATCTGTGCGAAGATCAGCAGCGCGATAATCATGTTGCAGGCAGGAATGGATGATGCGAATTTCTTTTCTTGCATGATGTTCTCCTTCCTTTAAGCCAGCTTGTACGCAGCTTCAAACGCAGGATGCACCGCCTGCGGCACACGCTGACCAGCTTTATCCGCTTCGCCGACTACAACTACGTTGTTAAGATCGGCAAGCTCGTCCTTCAGGCTGTTGACGGCACGAACGCCAAGACTCATAACCACCGCATCACAGGGCAGCTCGATCTGATAGCCTGCGGTGTCTTCAATGAGAACGCTGTCCTTGCGGATTTCCACCAGCTTGTGGCCCGGCATCGGGCGGACGCCGGACTTGGCGGTGAGCGCTTCCTCATCCATCAGCAACAGCTGGAAGGCGCCAAAGCCGACGGCGGGCATCATGTCGATGTTTGTGACCTCGTTGCCGTGTTCCTGCAGGAACTCGGCCGTTTCCATCCCGGTCAGTCCGGCACCGGCCACGACGATCTTCTTACCGGTGAGCTTCACCTGCTCACGCAGGATCTGCGGAACGGTATATACATTGTCGCCGTCAATGCCCTTGATGCTGCGGGGCAGGATCGGCGCGGAGCCGGTGCAGATAAAGACTGTGTAGGGATTCATGGCCCGGATCTCATCTGCTGTAACTGCGGTATTGAGCCGCACATCGACCCCAAGATCCTTCAGCTGCTTTTCGGCAAAGTGCTTGAAGTTTGCCATCTTACCGCGGTGGGGCGGCAGAGAGGCCAGGTACATCTGACCGCCCAGTTGGTCACCCTTTTCAAAGAGTGTCACGTCAAACTCACGCTGAGCGAGAATCATAGCCGCTTCCATGCCGGCAGGGCCTCCTCCCACGACCACGGCCTTGCGGCCTGCGCCGTCCTTTTTAAGTTCGCTATACTCCAACTCCTGTCCCATATACGGGTTGATAGAACAGAATGCATGGCTCTCACCGGTGCAAAGGGTGTTGCCGGCGGTCTCAAAGCAATACATGCAGCCGGTGCATTTGCGGATATCGTCGCAGCGGCCGGAGAGAGCCTTCGTGCCCCATTCGGGATCAGCCAGCCAGGAGCGCCCCATGGCGATAAAATCGATCTGCCCCTCGGCCAGAACCTGATCGCAGTACGCGGGATCGCGGAATACCGAGGTCGCGGAAACCGGAATGGAGACATGCTTCTTGATCTCAGCAGCCAGCGGGAGTTTCCATCCCTGCTCATAGGAGGTGGGTTCGACGATGGTGTTGCCGGTAAAATGCGTACCGGAGGAGACGTTGATGAGATTGACCCCAGCCTTCTCACAGGCAGCGGCAATCTGAGCGGATTCCTCAACAGTGGTACCCTTCATGATGCCGACCGCATCCAAAAACTCGCTGCTGCTCAGACGAACGGAGATAGGATAATCCGGGCCGACTGCCTCACGGATGGCAGCAATGATCTCCAACAGGAAACGCATTCGGTTTTCGAGACTTCCGCCGTATTCGTCGGTACGGAAGTTGTCGTTAGCGCTGAGGAACTGATGGATCAGGTAGCCATGCCCGGCGTGAATCTCAACGCCGTCCATACCTGCCTTCTGCGCGCGAACCGCAGCGGCGGCAAAGTCTTTTTCGAGGGAATGGATCTCCTCCACGGTCAAGGCACGGGTGGGCTCCGGCGCAATGCGGCTGGGAGCGTCGACGGAGGACACCAGCATGTCCGTGTTGGGATTGATGACGAGATGCGCCTCGCGGCCGGGATGATGCAGCTGGGCGAAAATCTTGGTGCCGTAGGGATGAATGGTATCCGCCAGCTTTTTGAAGCTGGGAATCATGTCGTCGTTAGACAGGGAGAGCTGATCGTATTCGCACACGCCGTGCACATCGTTGACGCGGGTGACCTCGGTGATGATGAGGCCGCAACCGCCTTCCGCACGCTGACGATAGAACTCAATAAACGCGTCCGAGGCAATGCCGCTATGGTCGCCCACACCGACTCCCATGGCCGTCATAACCAGGCGATTTTTGATTTCCAGATTGCCGATCGTGCCTTTTGCTCCGAGATGTTCAAATGCCATGATTGTCCCTCCTTAAATCAGACCCATGCGGTCATACCGGGTGACCAGCAGTTTGTTGATGATCCCCTCCGGGGAGAGAACCTCCGCCAGCTGCAGATCCTTCATTTCAATGTCGTTCTCGCTGAATGCGCCGCCCATGTTCTCGAAAACCGGGAAGTGACCCCAGGCATCGTTTTCGGAGGACTGGAGACGCACGGTGACTTCGCCCGGCTCCCAGGTGCGGTAGGTGTACTCTGCAATGTTGGTATAGAGATTCACCTGCTTAAACGTGTCATAGCCGCTGCCGTCAGGCGCGATCACAGGCTGCGCATAGAAGCTCATGCCGCCGGACTTCTTGCCGGGCTCGTTGCCCTGATAGCACATACCGGCCATGGGATTGTTGTACTGGCCCAGCTTGATGGACACGTCCAAGAGCGTCACGCCGCCGCGGCTTACCGTTGCGCGGGCGCGGCCTTCCTCTTTCTCAATGGTGATGCTGTCGCACAGCTTTTTCGGCAGACCAAAGCGCTCCCGGCCACCAAGCGTAGCCATTTCCGCACCGGGGCCGCAGAGCATGAAGGACACCGGGAACAGACCGATCTGCCCGTTATAGTTGGCATAAACGCCGATCATGGCCTCTTTGTATGGCTGGCAGAAGGCGGGCTTGTTGATTTCCACCACGTAACCGGAAACCAGCGGAAAGGCGGGCTCCAGCGGTGCGGGGAGAACTTGGGAAATCAGGGCGAGATCGCTGCGGAAGGTGAAGTAAATGCCTTTCTCATCTCCCATCAGGGAGACGGGATTCAGGACGGCCTTTTCGGCCGGGAGAAGAATACTTGCTTTTTCCATCATCATATTCCTTTCTGTTTTGATTTTCTTACCGAATTGATTTTGACGTTGCAAGATGTAACGGGTTATGCTATTATTTTAGCAAACTCAAGGTGTACGGCAAGAAAGTGTAACGTATCAAAAACAGCCGAATTGTAACAGACCGAGGGATCACACGATGGACAAACGGGTGGAAGAAAATCTGCGGGTCAAGAATCAGATCGCAAAAGCGTATTTCTCTCTGTTAAAGCAGCGCAGTGTGGCCGAGGCAGAGAATATCTCTGTCACAGCGATAACGGAACGGGCCGGGGTATCCCGCATGGCTTACTACCGCAACTTTTCCAGAAAGACGGAGATTGTAGAATTCTATGTTCAGGAGACTGTCTGGTCGGAGCTTGAGAAGCGGCTGAATGAAAACACGCCCTTTTGGAGTGTGGAATACGGAATCCTGTTTTTCAGCGTGTTGAAAGATAACCGTGATTTGTTCCTGCTTCTGGAACAGCACGGATATTTGGGTCTTCTGCTTGAAAGCTTCAACGCAAAAAATGAGGAGCTCGCGGGAGACATGCCCCGCGGCTCCATTGAACGGTATAATCTGTATTACGCTGCCGGCGCAAGCCTGAACGCAGCCATGATCTGGCTTCGGGAAGGATGCAGGGAATCTACGCGCACCATGGCTGAAAGCTTTTGCCGCTTTGCCATTTCATCGAACAAATCATTCCATTAAGAATAGAACGAACGACGAACCATATTGATATCACAGATCGCTGAACGAAAAAGCCAAAGAGGCGGGCTTTAAGCCTAACAAGCTTTTTGTCTCTGCCGACATGGATTAGCCGTCGAGAAAGTTTATCGCATTTCTCGCCGAAAAACATAAATAGATATAATATATAAAACCTTCCTCTTTGCAGAAAAATAAGGGCGGTCAATCTTGGTCGTCCTTATTTCTTGCTCTTCTCCCTCTTGTGATGTTCGCGGCAGGCGGGAGAGGACGGCCTGTTTGTGGATGGTAAGGTTATGCAGCAGGTCGAATGCTGCGGCGATTTGGCGTTCGCAGCTTCGATCATTTCAGAAACAGAATTCTTCATTACTTGCCCCACTTTTGACCTATTACGCCGAGCGTGACAGAGGTATTATCACGGACAGAGTATGCGCTGTTGCGTCCGATATGCAGGGCCTGGCTGACCTGCGTAACGGTCATAATATCCGGGTATCTCGTTGTTAAACATCGGCAGGAATGGTGCTTCTCTCATGGATAAATGTCGAAATCGGCTTAGATTTACATATAAAAAACCCCTGCAATTTCAAATTGCAGGGGTGACCGGGAAATGGATAATAGTTTTCCAGTATCAATTGAATTGTTTCAGCAACTCGGTCAGGAGTGTGCCGCTGTCGCCTACCACCTTGTAGTTGGATACGGCGAAGCAGTCCGCCTTTTCATTAATGTTGATGTTGACGATCAGACCGCTGTCTTTCATGCCGCAGACATGCTGGGTGGAACCGGACACGCCGAAACCGATATAGAGCTTTGGCTTGATCATCTTGCCGCTGGAGCCGATCATGGAATTTTCATTCTCCATGTAGCCCATATCCACCATGGGGCGGGTATAGCCCAGAGAGGCTTTCAACAGCGCCGCAAGCTCCCTGGCCTTTTCCAGATTCTCCGGGTTGGAAATGCCCAGACCCACGCAGACGACCCGCTCGGCCTTCTCAATGGGCAGCTCCGTCACCTCGGTCTCCGTCCGGGAAACCAGCTCCAATCCGGAATCAAGATCATTCAAAAATCCGGTGTCCACATGAACGACCTGAGCGTCCTTTGACGGAAGTTCTCTTTTTTCAAAGACGCCTGCCTTGACCGAGGCCATCACCGGGAGCGTGCGCGGAATGAAGTATTCACCCAGCAGCTTTCCGCCGAAAGCGGGGGCGATCATGCGAAGCTCGCCCTTCTCATCCAGCTCCAGCTCGGTGCAATGGGCAGCAAGACCGGTGCGCAGCTTTGCCGCCACGCCGGGAGCTGTCTCCGAACCGATCGTGCTGGCTGCCACCAGCACCACATCCGGCTTTTCCGCCCGGATCAGGGAACACAGGGTCTGTGTATAGCACAGGGGGTTATACTCTGCCAACTTTTCATGGTCGGCCAGATACACCCGGTCAACGCCGCTGTCCTTCAGCGCCCCTACGGGAAGATTTCCGCCACCGAAGCAGACGGCGGAAACCTCTGCCCCATCGCCGTAAAGTTCTTTTACTTTGCAAAGCATCTCATAGAAGGAAGAGGCAATAACACCGTCTCTCTGCTCAGCAAAGATCCATACATTTTTACTCATGCCTTATTCTCCTTCCTTAAATGCTGGCATAGGTTTTCAAGATCTTCACCAGCTCGGCGGCTTTTTCGGCATCGGAGCCTTCAATCTCCACACACTCGCGGCCGTAGGCCACCTCTCGGTATCCGGCGGCCTGGGTGGGAGAGCCGGCAAGGCCGATGCGGCCCTCGTCCAAGCCCTCCAGATCGGTGGCGGACAGGACGGTCAGAGGCTTGTTTTTGGCCTGGAAAATTCCCATGACGCTGGGATGGCGCACCTTGTTGAGCCGCTTGGTCACGCCCACCACGGCGGGCAGGCGGAGCCGGTACTCGTTAACGCCGTTGTCCAGTTCCTTCTTCACCAGTGCGCCGCCCTCGTCTGCCATTTCAAAGCCGATCACGTCGGTGAGGTGGGGCAGACCCAGCCATTCGCCCAGCTGGGATGGAACGTGGGCTGTGGAGCCGTCGTCGCTGGCGTTGCCCAGTAGCACCAGATCGAAACCGCCCAGTTTCTCAATGCCCTTGGAAAGTGTGTAGGAGGTTGCCAGTGCATCGGCGCCGCCCAGCTTCCGGTCACAGAGGAGCCACGCGTCGTCACAGCCGTAGGACAGACCCTCTCTCAGCTGCTTGTCGTTGGACGGGGGACCCATGGAGATCAGGCTGATCTTTCCGCCGAATTTGGACTTCAGCTGCAAAGCCAGCTCAATAGCGTGCAGGTCGGTGCTGCTGATGACCGAGTCAATGCCTTCTCGGACGAGGGTCTTGGTCTCCGAATCCAGCTTGATTTTGTTATATTGGTCGGGATCAGGAGCGACCTTGATACATACTGCTATCTTCATACTTCTGTTTCTCCATATTAGAGCTGGCTTGCGATGACATCGGTCAGGTAATTGATGGACATGCCGCCGATGGAGTTCATTTTGGCATCACGGTAGTAACGCTCAAAGTCGTTCTCTACAATCGTGCCGTTGCCGCCGCAAAGGACAATGCACTCGCTGGCAACATGCTCGAATATTCTTGCACCTTTCACCTTTGCGGTGATGGCTCTCACAGCCACGTTATAGTCGCCCTTGTCCAAATCTTCCAAAACACCGAACACAAGGCCGCGGAGCAGCTCAATCTCCATTTTCAGCTCGGCAAAGGTGTGGCGCATGGCCTGATAGGAATCAAACAGGGACTTATCGCCGTGCATACGTTCCTTGGCATAAGCCAGAGCCTTTTCATAAACGCCCTCTGCGCCGCCCAGCATCCCGCAGGCCATGGTGATGGCAACGGAAAACGCACCTGCGGCAAGCATGCTTTCATCCATGTCAAAGGTGGCCAACAGATTACTCATGGGCACACGGCAATCGGTGAAGTAGAGCTGGCCGGTGGAAGACCCGTGCCAGCCCACCTTGTTCTCAATGTGACCGACTTTGAGACCGGGTGTTCCGGCGGGAACAAGAACCAGGGAAGTTGAGCCAAAGGGTTCGGAATATGGTGCTTTTGTACGGCAGTTTACAGTGTAGTAGTCCGCATGACCGGCGTTGGTGCAGAAGATCTTGCCGCCGTTAATGACCAGTTCGTTCCCCTCGATGGCAACAGTGCAGGTAAAGTCCTGAATCCGGCCGCCGCCGCAAGGCTCGGACTGGGCAGAAGCAGGGATCATCTGCCCCATCATGGTAGGAATGACATAGTTTTGGATCAGTTCGGGACTGCCCATCTGCAGAAGCAGGGCGGTACCGGCATTGATGGAGGCAAAGGTATTGCCCACGCAGTTGGAGACCCTGGAGATTTCTTCAAGGAAAATGCCCATCTCTACCCACTTGGGGCCCATGCCGCCGATCTGCTCGGGGAAGGACAGGGCAATCAGACCAAGCTCACCCGCCTTGCGGATTATTTCTCTGGGGAAAGCATCATGCTCCTCCATCTCTTTGACAAAGGGACGAACTTCCGCTTCCGCAAAATCCCGAACCATTTTCTGAAGCTGTTCCCGCTCTTCATTCATGTACCACATTGTATTTCTCCTTTCTGTTTTATCCCTGATTTGCCATGGCAAACATGTCAAACATGGTGTCAAAAGGATACTCGATCAGTTCCATATAGAAACCGAAGTCCTTTTTCGTGTCAAAAAGCGCCTCCTGAATGGGGCCGTTGGGGTATTCCTCCAGCTTCTTCCAGCCCTTGGCTTCCATCTCTGCCGTGGCTTCGGCAAGGTTCTCCACCTTGAAGGCGATGGAGAAAATGCCCTTTGAGCTGCTTGCCGCTTTATAAGAATAGCTGTCGTTGGACTCTGCCACAATCTTGAACGCCTCGACGCCCACCGGGAACGGCTCATAGGCCACATCCATGCCATAGTCCGGCATGGGCATATTCATTATGACATCGTGGCCGATGAACTTTTGCAGATTACCCACAAAGCTGTCGTAATTCTCCGGCATAACGTGCATGTGGTCAAAGCGCAGTATCTTCATGTTTTTTCTCCTTTCCGGCGCTCCCTCATTGATTACTTGTAA
>DCHO01000069.1:9116-11553 GCA_002315655.1 Christensenella sp. UBA1750 | reverse complement strand
CTCCCCCACTTGTGGGGGAGCTGGCAATTCCGCTTGCGAAATTGACTGAGAGGGCTCCTCGGGCGCGGTCACGCCGCGCCCGGCGTTCCGGGAAGTCCCCCGCAAGGGGGGACTTCCCGGAACGCATCCCCAACCACACCCAAAGAAAGCATCAATATAATATGTTACAGAATCCCATCCTCCAAATCGTTCTCCCCATCGTCGTTGTGGCTTTGGGCATATTTCTGCTCATCAAAAACCGCGGCAAGTAACACCCTATTATATAGAAGAAGGAGGCACCGCCCATGTCGTTTGCGCACTTACACTTACACACCGAATATTCCCTGCTGGACGGCGCCTGCCGCATCAAGCCCCTTGTCGCCCGCGCCAAGGAACTGGGTATGGAGAGCCTTGCCATCACCGACCACGGCGTCATGTACGGCGTGGTGGAATTTTACGAAGAATGCGTCAAGCAGGGCATCCATCCCGTCATCGGGTGCGAGGTCTATGTTGCCCCCGGCTCCCGGTTTGAAAAAAATTCCGCCGCAAGAGAATATGCCCATTTGGTTCTGCTCTGCGAAAACCAGACCGGGTATCAGAACTTAACCAAGCTCTGCTCCGAGGGTTTCATCACAGGCTACTACTACCGCCCGCGCATCGACATGGAGCTTCTGAAAGAGTACCACGAAGGTCTCATTGCACTTTCCGCCTGTCTTTCCGGTGATGTGCCGCGCCTCATCTTAAACGGACAGTACCAGAAAGCAAAAGAATTGGCGGAAGAATTTGAATCCGTCATGGGCAAGGGCAACTATTTCCTTGAAATTCAGGATCACGGTCTCCGCGAGCAGAAGCAGGTCATTTCCTCCATCGTGCGCATTGCGGGTGAGACCGGCATCCCCCTTGTGTGCACCAACGATGTGCACTATATAAGGAAGGAAGACGCCAAGGCACAGGAAATTCTCATGTGCATCCAGACGGGAAAATTGCTCTCGGATGAGAACCGCATGAAGATGGATACCGAGGAAATGTACTTAAAATCCGAGGACGAGATGAAGGCTGTTTTCCCCGCCTTCACCGAGGCCATTGCAAGAACCGGCGAAATCGCATCCCGCTGCAAGGTGGATTTCGAGTTCGGGCACTATCATCTGCCCGACTTCCCCGTGCCCGACAATATGCCCCATGACGAGTATCTGCACAAGCTGTGCGTCGAGGGTGCCATCGCCCGCTACGGCTCGCTGGACGGCGAGGTGGGGCAGCGGCTGGAATACGAATATTCCATGATCCGCCGCATGGGCTATGTGGATTATTATTTGATCGTTTGGGACTTCATCCGTTATGCCAAATCGAAGGACATTCCCGTAGGTCCCGGGCGAGGAAGCGGCGTTGGCTCCATCTGCGCCTACGCCCTTGGCATCACGGGCGTTGACCCCTTCAAATATTCCCTCATTTTCGAGCGCTTCTTAAACCCCGAGCGCGTGTCCATGCCGGACTTTGACATCGACTTCTGCTACGAACGCCGGCAGGAGGTCATTGACTATGTGACCGAGAAATACGGCGCGGATCACGTTTCGCAGATCATCACCTTCGGCACCATGGCGGCGCGGATGGTGGTGAAGGATGTTGCCCGCGTCTTGGGCTTCACCGCCACCGAGGGCAATCGGCTTTCCTCCATGGTTCCCGAAAAAATGACGCTTGAAGAAGCCATTGCCGCCAACCGGGAGCTGCGGGACGCCATCGAAAACGATCCCCGCATATCCGACCTCATTTCCTATGCCAAGGTGCTGGAGGGAATGCCCCGGCACACTTCCACCCACGCGGCGGGCGTTGTGATCGGCGCAAAGCCGCTGGATCAGTTCGTGCCCCTGCAGACCAACGACAATGTAATCACTACCCAGTTCCCCGGCACCACCGTGGAACATCTGGGGCTGCTCAAAATGGACTTCTTGGGGCTTCGCACCTTGACCGTCTTAAAGGACGCGCAGACCATGGTGCGGGAAGCGGGAAATCCTTCCTTTAATGTGGAAGAAATTCCCATGGACGACAAGGCCGTTTACGAAATGCTCTCCCGCGGCGAGACCGACGGCGTGTTCCAGCTGGAATCCGCCGGAATGCGGCGGCTGTTGGCTGACTTAAAGCCCGACAACTTGGAAGATATTATCGCTGTCATTTCCCTCTATCGCCCGGGCCCCATGGCCTCCATCCCCAAGTTCATCGCGGGCAAGCGCAACCCGGAATCGGTGCAATATATTTCCCCCATCCTTGAAAAGTCGCTCAACGTCACCTACGGCTGCATGGTCTATCAGGAACAGGTCATGCAGATCGTCCGCGACATGGCGGGCTATTCCATGGGCAGAAGCGACCTCGTCCGCCGCGCCATGGCGAAAAAGAAAAAATCCGAGATGGACAAGGAAAAAATCGTGTTCGTGGACGGACAGACAGACGAGAACGGCAATGTGAC
>DCHO01000069.1:7282-9030 GCA_002315655.1 Christensenella sp. UBA1750 | reverse complement strand
ATGGAGACCTTCGCGCAGTACGCCTTCAACAAGTCCCACGCGGCGGCCTACGCCGTGGTCGCCATCCGCACGGCGTACATGAAGTGCCACTATCCCGTGCAGTTCATGGCCGCGCTGATGAACTCCGTCATGGGAAATTCCAATAAATTGGCGGGCTTCATCCAGTATTGCCGCAGTCACAGCATCGAAGTCCTTCCCCCGGACGTGAATCACTCCGGCGCACGCTTCTCCGTGGAGGGCAGCGCCATCCGCTACGGACTGACCGCCGTGCACAACGTAGGCGACAACGCCGTCCGCGCCATCGTGAAGGCACGGAAAAACGGGCTTTTTACCGACCTATATGACTTTGCCGAGCGCGTGGACATAGACGCCATCAACAAGCGTGTGGTGGAATCGCTGATTCGCGCAGGCGCGATGGATGCGCTGGAATGCAACCGGGCGCAAAAGCTGGTGCTCAACGAGACCATCTTGGACGGCGAGGCCGCACGGCGCAAGAACACCGTGGAAGGGCAGATTTCCTTATTCGGCGCGATGGATGTGGAGCCTCCGCGCCCCAAGCCGCCGAACCTTCCCGAAATGTCCTTAAAAGAAAAGCTGCGCGGCGAAAAGGAAATGACCGGCGTTTACGTTACCGGGCACCCCTTGGACGAATACCGCGAAGTGCTGGACAAAATGCAGTGGAACACCGCCTCGGTCGCGGCTCTTAAAGAGGAAGAAGACTCCGATTCCTTTGACCGGCTGAACCTCTCGTTATCGGGAATGCTCTCCGAGGTGCGCACAAGTACCACCAAGGCGCAAAAGCTCATGGGCTTTGCGGTACTGGAAGACCTTTACGGCTCCATCGAGTGCTTAATCTTCCCCAAAACCTACGAAAATGTCGCCCGGATGCTCCAAAACGACACCGTTGTGACCATTTCCGGCTATCTTTCCATGCGGGACGAGGACGAACCGAAGCTGATTGTAAACACCATTGTTCCTTTGAACCTGCCCGACAAGAACGCCAAGCTCAAGATGAAGCGTTTTTATGTGAAGGTGGAGGAAAAGGCACTGCTGCCCATGGTGCAGAACCTTTTGCAGCAGCACGGCGGCGAAATGCCCGTCCGCGCCGTGATCGAGGGCAAGATCTTCGACCTGCCGCCCTCCTTCGGCGTGACGCCGGATAACGAGCTGATTTCCTCCCTGGAGCACTTATTGGGCAAAAACACCGCAAAAGTGGCAGGATAATCCGGTTTTTACAAAGGTTTATCACACAATATGTTTCGTATTGTGGTATAATACAATGCAATATTGAGAATCAACGCTTGCAGAAAGCAATTCGCATCCCCGAAAGGAGCATAAAAACTTATGGCTGAAAGACAGAAAATTGCAATTCTCACCTCCGGCGGCGACGCCCCCGGCATGAACGCGGCGGTTCGCTCGGTCGTCCGCACCGCGCTGTATTATGATATGGATGTTTACGGCATCCGCGACGGCTATCTCGGGCTTTCCGAGGACAACATGAAGCTTCTCACCGCCGGCGATGTGGGCGACATCATCCACCGCGGCGGCACGGTCTTAGGCACCGCAAGATTAAAGGAATTTCCCACCGACGCCGCTCTGCGCCAGAAGTGCATCCAGAACTTAAAGAAGCGCGGCATTGACGGCCTTGTGGTCTGCGGCGGCGACGGCTCCTACCGCGGCTCCCTGCTCATCCAGAAGGAGAGCATCGGGGTGGACGGCAAGGACATCAACGTGGTGGGTCTCCCCGG
>DCHO01000069.1:0-7193 GCA_002315655.1 Christensenella sp. UBA1750 | reverse complement strand
GTGGATTCCATCAACAAGCTGCGCGACACCATGGCCTCCCACGGCCGCGTCTCCATCGTGGACGTGATGGGACGCAACTGCGGCGACATTGCCGTGCACGCGGGCATCGCCGCCGGCGCGGAAGCCATCCTCATTCCCGAAATGAAGAAGACCGATACCCAGTGGCTGGACTACATCGTGCAGAAATTACGCACCTCCTTCGCCCGCGGCAAAAAGTACGGCATCATCGTCATGGCGGAGGGCGTTTACGTTCCCGACAAGATGAAGCACTTCACCGCGGACTACATCGCCTCCTGGCTCAATGCCAACCCCACCGCCGTGGGACACCGGGTAGATGCGAGAGGCTGCGTCATCGGCCACGTCCAGCGCGGCGGCTCCCCCACCGCCTCCGACCGAATCCTCGCCGCCAGAATGGGCGAGGAGGCCGTGAACCTGCTCCGCGAACACGTCGGCGGCAAGTGCGTCGGCATCGTCAAGAACCACATCGTCTCCGTGGAGATCGAAAAAGCCCTCTCCATGAAGCGCCGTGTGGACAAGCACATGATTGAGCTTGCCGACATCTTAGCAAGATAACCTATAATATGGCTCCCCCGTTGCGTGCGGGGGAGCTGTCATTTTTGGCTTGCCGAAAATGACTGAGAGGGAAAGGCGTCCCCACTTGTGGGGAAGCTGTCGCGTAGCGACTGAAGGGGCGTCCCTCCCCGTGAAGCTCGCCCGCGTGCGGGGGAGCTGTCATTTTGGCTTGCCGAAAATGACTGAGAGGGCTTCCTCCCCCTGATGACACATTTCGTCATTTGTTACAAAAGTATGACACTATTTCCCGCACATTTTGTCACTTCCGGTTCCGCCAATCCTCCCGCCGAACGTTTTCTGCCATTTCACCCCAAAATCCGCCGTTTTTGCCCCAAAAAACACGGTAGAAACAAGTTCCTGCTTCGGTTACAAGCCTGAAACCGCCCTGAAACACATTCGTTACAGCCAAAGGCCAAAAAAATCCTGAAAAGGGCTTGCAATTATGTGACAGAAGTGTTACACTATAACTGCAATCGGGGGAGGCAATTCAAGCCGTGACCTACTCCGAAAGCACCAATCGGCAGGAGGTTAGCCAAGCCGAAGCCGCAAAAGAGAGACGGGCAACCGCCAAATGTTTCAATTTTGTGACAGGGGCTTTACAAACCGAATGTCCTGTGGTAAAGTAAATACGGATTCACTTGGCTTGATTCCTACAAAATTCCGAAAGGGGAAACACACAATGAAAAAGGTTCTCTCTATCGTGCTCGCACTGGCTATGGTGCTGTGCATGATCCCCATGATGGCCGCTGATGAAGCAAAGATGACCATCACCGACGGTTCTTACATCCTGTCTCTGATCCAGACCCAGAACACCAAGGTGAACGCCGCTGCCGAAGATTTCGCTTATATCCCCGGCACCAAGGCCACCATCAACAAGGTGAACTCCTCTGTTGGCAACTCCATCACCGCTGACTTCTGGTATGACTCTGACGATGCCATCGGCACCGGCAAGTGGACCGAAGACAAGGTCATGGCTCTGGTTGGCGTTTCCGGTTTCCAGTTCAACGCTACCGACAAGGACATCAAGGTCACTGTTGACGGCGCTGATCTCGACATCTCCAAGAATGCTGAGTACGTTCAGTACTGCGGCGCCAAGGCCGGCTACAAGACCATCGTCTTCCCCGTTGAGCTCGTCAAGGGCGGCATCTCCGACACCTATGTCGTGACCGCTTCCTGGACCCGCAAGGTCGGCGACCTGAACGTGAAGTACACCGAGACCGCTAAGATCTCCGTGAAGGTGAACGACAAGGCCGAGGCTGCCAAGGCTACCAAGACCGCTTACATCACCAACATCGCTAAGGATGCTGATGAAAAGGAAGTCGTCTCCGTTTACATCGTTGGCTCCAAGATCTACGCTGATTTCGCCAATGACTACGCTTCCAACTTCGCTCTCGACATCACCTTCGCTGACGAGAACAAGGCTGCCTTCACCGGCATCACCTATGTTGAGAAGACCGGCGCTAACATCGAAATCGCTAAGGAAACCACCTTCGTTGGCGAGGACACTCCTGTTGAAAAGCTGACCAAGTCCGTTGGCGACTTCAACGTTGATGTTGAAAAGGATCCCACCGCTATCCAGTTCAAGCTGCAGACCGAAGCTGCCAACTACAAGGTTGACAAGAAGTACACCCTCGTGTGCCGCGTTGGCATCCGTGAAGCTGACCCCAAGGGCATCTACCTGGATCAGTCCGCTGTTACCATCGCTGTTGGCGAAGAGTACACTCCCGTCATCAAGGCTGCTGCTGATGGCCGCACCCTGACCCCCTCTCACACCTACATCAAGGGCACCACTGACGTGATCGACTGGGTTGGCAATGTCAACACCGCTAAGATCATCGGCACCAAGCCCGGCGTTGCTTACATCTGCGCTGACTACACCAACAACTACAAGACCTTCGAGAAGGTTCTGAGCACCAAGATCGATTGGAACTACAGCTGGAAGAAGGGCTGGTATCCCACCGCTTCTATCGTTGAAGAAGTTAACAAGGGTCTGGATGCCTCTGACTTCTACTACACCTCCTCCATGCAGAAGGTTACCGTTGTGGCCGGCACCACCGTTCCCGCCACCACCACCGAGTACACTGTTACTTGCCGTAACCTGAACGTCCGCAAGGGCGCTGGCACCTCCTTCGCCAAGGCTGGCATGGCTCACCGCGGTGACAAGCTGGCTGTTGTCGAAATCGCCAATGGCTGGGCCAAGCTCGCCGATGGCACCTACGTTTGCGCTAAGTACATCACCAAGTAATTTGTGCAAGCTTTAGGAAATCCAAGTAAGTGAATCTGCCCCCGCACCTCTCAGTGCGGGGGTTTTTCTATGGCAGAACACAAAGATGCAGATATGGAAAGGCTCCCCCGCACGCGGGGGAGCCTTTCACACAACGCGGGACAGCTTATACCGTGAAGAACTGCAGCTCGACAAGGGCGCAGAGGATGTGGTAGATGGGGAGGGTGTATTCCTGGACGCGGTAGGTGGTGGCGGAGGGAACGCGGATGCAAAGGTCGGAAAGGGCAGAGAGCTTACTTTCCTTTTCCCCGGTGATGCAGAGGGTTTTGGCGCCCCTGGCGCGGGCGGCAAGGACGGCATTGACCACGTCGCGGGAATTGCCGGAGGTGGAAAGGCCGATGAGCACGTCATTGCCCTGCCCATAGGCAAAGACCTGCTGGGCGAACACCATGTCGGGGTCAACATCGTTGAGATAGGCGGTCATCAGCGACACCTGGCTCACCAG
Organism: Christensenella sp. UBA1750; assembly: GCA_002315655.1. GTDB lineage: Bacteria > Bacillota > Clostridia > Christensenellales > UBA1750 > Spyradocola. The sequence continues at coordinate 3,891 of DCHO01000069.1, read as the reverse complement.
AGAAATGGCGGGGAGCCCCTTTTGCAGACCGTCCGCGAAGGTTTCAGCCGCTCCGGCGTTTTGCAGGGCGGCACGTTCCTGCTCGTCCAGCGGGCGTTTGAGCAGGAAGCCCTTCATCAGTTCGCCCACGATGTGCTCCGCGTCCGCCGCGCTGCCGCCGTTGCCGCAGGTGAGGACTTTGCCGCCCTGCTCATAGCAGGAGATGAGCATTTCCGCAGCGGAAAGGATTTCGTCCTTCAAAAGGACAAGGGAAGGGTTGTCGGACAGAAAGGTTTCAAAAAGAGCGGACTGTGCGGGATTCATTTTCATATTCTTTGACCTCCGATGTTTTTTCACAGTATATCACATCTTTTTATTGCGGACAAGTTGTGCTATAATGGGGGCGGAGGGTTGCTTTATGAAGAATGTGCTGGTGAGCCTTTGTCTGCTGGGCGTGTGCTGCCGCTACGACGGGCAGAGCAAGCCTGTTGCGCTGAACATCCCGGACGACTGGCGGCTGATTCCCGTCTGCCCGGAGCAGATGGGCGGGCTGCCCACGCCGCGCTGCCCTGCGGAGCGGCAGGGGGATGTCTGGATGACCGAAGACGGGCGGGACGTGACGGAAAATTACCGCAGGGGCGCGGAGGAAACGCTCAAAATCGCGGATATTTTCCGCTGTGACACGGCGATTCTCAAAGCAAAAAGCCCGTCCTGCGGCTGCGGGCGCATTTATGACGGGACTTTCACCAAAACGCTGACGGACGGCGACGGTGCGACGGCGGAACTGCTGAAAAAGCACAGGATAAAGGTATTTTCCGAAAATGATTTTATGCAGGGCTGATAAAGCAATATCTCGTTATCGACTAAGCGATTTTCGTTCGTATGCTATTTGATTTTCGCATGATTCCCGACAGAAATGTCCGATAAAAATGCAATCTGCTCCTTGAGTAAACGTTTCTTCAAATCACGATACCACGCAAAAATCTATGATTGACAGAAAGCCGACCTAAATACTATAATTTCAAATGTAAGGCTGGATCATCGTTCAAATCTCGATAAGCGACATGATTTGCTCCTTCATCTTCGCATCTGATAGAGCTATGTTTCAGCCTGATCTTTGTTATTATAATATATAAACCCCAAAAAGGGTTCCCGTTTGTGGGGGGTGGCCTTCTGAAATACATAGATAAGAAGGCAAAAATTTTGCGCGGTAACAGAAATGTTGCCGCGACATTTTTATAAAAGCTTAGGAGGATTCCCCCAATGACTCATTTTGCCGATTGGAAGCTCGGCGCTTCGAGCTGCTCCATCCACGAAGCCAACCCCGAAATGCTGCGCGCTTATGCCGAAGCGGGCATTCCGTCCGTGGAGCTGTCCTTAGCCTTTGACCGCATGGATGAAATGGACTTTGACGCGCTGGAAAAGGCCTCCAAGGAGACCGGCGTGGAAATCTGGTCTCTGCACCTGCCCTTTGACAACACGCTGGCCATTGCCCACGCGGACGAAAACGCCCGCATCGAGTGTGTGCGCCAGTGCATCGCGCTGCTGAAGCAGTGCGGCGAGCACGGCATCAAACACGCCGTCATCCATCCCGGCACCGAGCCCAACGAGGACAAAGATAAGCCCGCACGGCTGGAAGAAGCCAAGATGAATCTCAATATCCTGACCGAAGCCGCCATGCACTACGGCGTGACCCTGTGCGTGGAGGAGCTGCCCCGCACCTGCGTGGGCAACTGCACCCGCGAGATTGCCTATCTGCTGACCGCGCACCCGGCACTCAAGGTCTGCTTTGACACCAATCACCTGCTGGGCGAGGATTACCACGTTTTCATCCGCGAATTCGGCGACAGAATCGAGACCCTGCACGTTTCCGACTATGACTTCATCGACGAGCGGCACCAGCTTCCCGGCGAGGGCAAGATCGACTGGAAGGACATGATTACCGAGCTGGAAAAGGTGAACTACAAAGGGCCGTGGATGTACGAAGTCTCTTTGGAAAACTTCCCCAACAGAAGAACGGCGGGGCTGCTCAAGCTCACCGACTTCCCCAAGAACAAGGCATGGCTGGAAACCTTAGTCAAGTAAAAACATCAACATAAAGGGAGGAACACGACTTATGAGAATGAACAAATTGGGCAACTCCGACCTTATCGTGTCCGCCGTCGGCGCGGGCACCTGGGCGATGGGCGGCGACTTCTTCGGCGCGATCGACGACAAGAAGTGCATCGACTCCATCTGCGCATCCTTAGACAACGGCGTGAACCTTGTGGACACCGCGCCCATCTACGGTTGCGGCCACTCCGAATCCTTGGTCGGGCAGGCCATCCGTGGCCGCCGCGACAAGCTCGTGCTGTGCACCAAGGTGGGTCTGCGCTGGGGCGACGTGAAGGGCAAGTGCCTGAAAAAGGACTCGATCCTGTGGGAATGCGAGCAGTCCTTACAGCGTTTGGGCACCGATTACATCGACCTTTACCAGATGCACTGGCCGGATGTCAACACCCCCGTGGAGGAATCCATGGAAGCGCTGCTCAAATTGCAGGAGCAGGGCAAAATCCGCTACATCGGCGTTTCCAACTTCTCCCCCGAGCTGATGGAAAGAACGCTGAAATGCGGGCAGATCGTCTCCACCCAGCCCCAGTACAGCTTACTGGAGCGCGACATTGAAAAGGACATTCTGCCCTTCTGCATCGAGAAGAACCTGGGAGTGCTGTCCTACGGTTCCTTGGGCGCGGGCGTGCTCACCGGCAAGTTCAAGGAGCCCCCGAAGGCCGAAAAGGGCGATAAGCGTGCGGGCTTCTATCCCTTCTTTGAGGAGCCCTTCTGGAGCAAGACCCAGAAGCTGCTTGTTACCTTAAAGGCGATTGCGGACGAGCATGAAAAGCCCATTGCGCACGTTGCCATCAACTGGGTCTCCCAGCAGAAGGGCATGACCTGCGCCTTAACCGGCTCCAAGAACGTGGAACAGGCGATTATGAACGCCGAAGCCGGCAACTGGGATCTGACTGCTGACGAGCTTGCCCGCATCAACGCGGCCTACGATGAGGCCTTCAAGGCATAAAAGCCATAAAAAAACAGTGAAGGAGCAAATTCCCATGAAAAAAAGCATTGCTTTGCTGCTCTGTCTTGTGATGGTGTTTGCGCTGTCCGTTGTCACCTTCGCGGACAACCGAGTGCTGACCAACATCAACGAAATGGCCTGCGCCCAGCGCGGGAATGAGGATGTGTGCATCTACAAGGCCAAGCTCTACGAAGACGGCGTAAACCCCACCGACATTTACCTTGTGGTGTGCGAGGGCATGGATTTCACCACCTTTGACCTGCTGACCGCAAGAAGCATCACCAATGCCACCCGCATTGCGCTGTCCGACGAATACAATGTCTATGTGCGTGAAGTGGTTTCCATGGTGCTCAAATATGTTCCCAAGGGCGCCAAGATCGTCTTCAACGGACGCTCCATGGGCGGTATGGTGGTGGAGCAGACCATCGCACAGAAGGTCATCAAGGACAACTACGAGGTGCTCTATTCTCTGGCCATCGCTTCCCCCTACATCATCACGAAGGGCTGCAAGGAAGGAACCCTGCGCCGCTTTGTGGATAAGGCGGACATTGTGCCCTACATCTCCATTGCGGGGCTGGCGAACCCCACCATCGGCAACGTGGCCATCGAGAGAAGCGGCTATGTGCTTACCGTTCACATGGACGGCTACATTTACGGCAAGTGCTGGCAGAAGTACGACGCGCTTGGCGTGAAGAACGGCAAGGCCAAGATTGAACTGATTGAGGTCGTTTCCGAATAATCCCTTCAGCTTTCCCCTGCACTTGACAAATGAGTGCAGAGGTCAGGCTGTCAAAAAAAGGAAAATAAGTGCATAACAAGACTTGAGATAATGCACAAAGAAACGGGATAGATTT
>DCHO01000068.1 GCA_002315655.1 Christensenella sp. UBA1750 | reverse complement strand
AAAATCCCTAAGTTGCACCCTCAAAGGGAGACCTGTTCACCTTCGGCAGCGAGGTCGTCTCCAAGGAGAACATCGGCGCGGACAACAAGCGCTCAAAGGTCATCGACCTGATCTTCCCTGTGGCGCTGCTGATCGTTGCGTGCGTGATCTCTCTGCTGTACTGCGGCGGCTACTATGATGCGACCTCCGATTACTTCCACGACGTTGCGGGCGCTTTCGGGGACACAGCCGTAGCCACCGGTCTTGCCATGGGCGGCATTGTGACCCTGCTCATCTCCATCGTCTATATGCTCTGCCGCAGGCTCATCTCCTTTAAGGACACCATGGCCTGTGTTCCCGAAGGCCTCATCGCCATGGCTCCCGCCATCATCATCCTGACCATGGCTACCTCGTTAAAGACCATGACCGCTCTGTTGGGCTCTGACGACTTTGTGACCAACGCGCTGGCCAACGCGGGCGCACTGCAAAACTTCCTGCCCGCCATCATCTTCGTGGTGGCCTGCGGCATCTCCTTTGCCACCGGCACCTCCTGGGGCACCTTCTCCATCCTGATCCCCATCGTCATCGGCGTGTTCCCGGCGGGCAGCGAGCTTATGCTCATCGGAATGTCCGCTTGCCTTGCAGGTTCCGTCTGCGGCGACCACTGCTCCCCCATCTCCGACACCACCATCATGTCCTCCGCGGGCGCTCAGTGCGAACACGTCAACCACGTCTCCACCCAACTGCCCTACGCACTCACGGTTGCGGCTGTGTCCTTCGTCTCCTATCTCTTTACCGGTCTCATCCGGAACTGGTACATCTGCCTGCCGCTGTCCATTGCGCTGCTGTTCGGTGTGATGATCGTCCTGAAAAGAACCGTCGGCAAGGATTCCGTCGCGTAAGGTTCTTCCCTCAATTCATAAAATGAAAAGGCGCATAGTCCCATTTTCGGGGCTATGCGCCTTGCTTATGCTTTTGTTTAGGGTCTGTTCAGGGTACCGTCGGGACGGCGGCAGTTCGTCCAGAAGGGAAGCTTTTCGGAGCAGGGATACTTCTTGGCTTCCTCCTCGTCGATGTCGATGCCGAGGCCGGGGTTCTCGTTGGGATAGACATAGCCCTTGCGAAGCTCGGGGCAGCCGGAGAACACATCGAAGGTGGCACCGCGGAAGCCCGCCCATTCCTGAATACCGAAGTTCCAGGAGGACACGTCCAGATGAATGTCCGCAGCGTGGCCGACGGGAGAGGTGTCCCCGGGGCCGTGCCAGGCGGTCTTCACGCCGAAGGCTTCGCAGAAGGAAGCCAGCTTCTTGGCGGGGGTGATGCCGCCGATCTGGGAGACGTGGCAGCGGATGAAGTCGATGAGACGCTCGGCGATGAGCTTGTTGTATTCGTTGGGGTTGTTGAACAGCTCACCCATGGCGATGGGCACAGTGGTCTGACCGCGCATCATGCGGAACCAATCGACCTGCTCGGGAGCCAGAGAATCCTCATAGAAGAACAGGCGGTACTGGTCGAGCTCCTTGGCCAGATGGATGGCGTTGATGGGGTCAAGGTGCTCGTGCACGTCATGGCAGAGCTCCACGCCCATGCCGAAGCGATTGCGCATATACTCGAAGAGCTTGGTGACGGAGTTTTCGTAGCCGAGAGGATCGTAGTACGCGCCCTCGCAGGCTCCGTCGGGCTTTAAGTCGTCAATGTAGGAATTGCGGTTGCCGGAGTTTCCGCCGTATCCGCCGTACTGCACGCGGATGACCTGCACGCCGTCCTCCATGAAGGCCTGCACCTTGTCGCCGACTTCTTCCAGAGATTTGCCGTCGGCATGACGGTACACACGCGCTGCCTCACGGCACTTGCCGCCCAGAAGGTCATAGACGGGCACGCCGCACATCTTGCCCTTGATGTCCCACAGCGCCTCGTCCACACCGGAGATGGCGTTGTTCAAGATGGGGCCGTTGCGCCAGTAGGGGGAGACCATGGCCATCTGCCAGATGTCCTCGATGCGGGAAACGTCCTTGCCCACCAGCAGGGGCTTCATGTAGTTGGTGACGGCGTTGGCCACGGTGATCCATCTCTGGGTGTAGGTGGCGCAGCCGATGCCGTAGAGGCCGGGCTCGGAGGTGACGACCTTCACGATGACGAGAGGGATGCCTTCGGGCGCGGTGCAAATCGGGTAAATGTCCTTAATCGTAACGATTTTTGCCATAGGATTTGCCTCCTTAACAAAATTTACTGTTATCATTATACAATAGATTCTTGTGTTTTGCAACCGCTAATCCAACACGGTCTTGCGATACAGAACAGAATCATTTATAATAGGAAGCAAGACAGGACTTGGGAGGATTTCTATGAGCAGAGTTTGGGGAATTTTAAGGAAAAAGCAGCGCATCTGGCAGGATGTGACGGTGGAAGCAAACGGCGCGACCGATGAGGAAGCCATGCAGGAGGCGTTGTCGGAAATCTGCTATAAATTGGACATTCCGCGCCCGCTGTGGCTGAATAAGCATTCGGATGAGGTGGAGCGCTTCGGCAGGACGGCATTTACGCAGGAGCATTTCATGGAGCCCATCGCCTTTGACAAGTTCGAGGTGGAATTTCTGAAGGAAAAAGGGCGTTCTTCCGATCCCCGCAACGATTTCGGCACGGAATTGTAGTATAAATCCATTGAAAAACGGTCATGATAGCCTTTGAGAACGATCTCAAAGGAGGAATTTTCATGGAAACGACTGTTATGGATCGCATCACGCTGCTGCTTGTCATTATCGGCGCACTGAACTGGCTGCTCATCGGGCTGTTCCGCTTCGATCTGGTAGCCTCGCTCTTCGGCGGGCAAGCCTCTGTTCTGTCCCGCATCATCTACGCCGTCGTAGGGCTGTGCGGGTTGTGGTGCATTTCGCTGCTGTTCAGGAAAAGAGAGGCGTAAAGCGGGAGTACCCTCTCAGTCGCTACGCGACAGCTCTCCCGCAAGCGGGCGAGCCTTTTGGACAGTGGTTCTCAAGGAGCAAATTATAGACATATAGGAGGGTGACACAACATGAAAGACGTAAATTATGCCGAGGTGTCGGGGCTGATTCTCGACCATTTGGCACACGGGGGAATCTTCTTCTCCGTGAAAGATAAGCAGGGCAGGGTGAACACCATGAACACCGCATGGGGCGGGCCTGCGTTCTACTGGAACAAAAACGTGTATGTCGCGCCCATCCGGCATGACCGGCACACCCTTTCGCTTTTGCAAAACGCGGAGAGCTTCACCATCTCCGTGCCGCTGCACGGGCAGCTAAAGAAGGAGCTTGCCTATGTGGGCACGCACCACGGCTACAACGAGGATAAGTTTGCCGGATGCAATCTTTCCTTTGCAGAGGCAAAATCCGTGGATTCCATCATCATCGACCAATGCGACCTGCACATTGAGTGCGAAATTCAGCTTGTGACGGAGATGGACAAGGCGGGCATGGACAAAAACGTGTACGACAAATGCTACGCGGACGGGGATATGCACGTTCTGTACTTCGGTGAGGTCGTGGCGTGCTATCGCACCGACCTGTAAGCCCAACAAAAAACTCCCTTGCATGAAAACCATGCAGGGGAGTAAGTTTTTTGCGGCTTAGTCTTCTTCTTCCTCTTCGGGGAGGTTGGCGTTGTGGTAGACCTCGGAAACATCGTCCAGATCGTCCAGCATATCGAGGATTTTCTGCAGCTTTTCCAGGTCTTCCCCGGCGGGGTCGGTGGTGTTCTGGGGAACCAGAGAGGCCTCGGCGGACTCGACGGTGTACTTGCCTTCCAGCGCTTCACGGACGGTGCCCACTTCGTTGGGGTCGGTCTCGATCTCGAAGTAGTCGTCGTTGAGGTTCACATCGTTGGCACCGGCTTCCACGGCATCCATCATGACTTCATCTTCGTCCAGTCCTTCGGCGGGAACCAGGATGATGCCCTTGCGGTCGAACATCCAGGAGACGCAGCCGGTGGCACCCATGGAACCGCCGCTCTTTTCAAAGCAGTGGCGCACATCGGAGGCGGTGCGGTTTAAGTTATCGGTGATGCACTCCACGATGATGGCGGTGCCGGCGGGGCCGTAGCCTTCGTAGGTCGCCTCTTTGTAGTTCTCCCCGGTGCCTTCACCGGCGGCCTTCTTGATGGAGCGCATGATGTTATCGTTGGGCATATTGTTGGACTTGGCCTTGTTGACCACGTCGCGCAGCTTGGCGTTGATGGACGGGTCGGGGCCGCCTTCGCGCACGGCGATGGCGATTTCACGGCCGATCTTGGTGAAGATCTTGCCTCTGGCGGCGTCGGTCTTGCCCTTCTTCATCTGTATGTTGTGCCACTTGGAATGTCCGGACATATAAAAACCCTCCTGAGTTGAGATTACATAATTTCCTTGCATTATTATACCACAGAAAAACCCCTGCCGTAAAGAGAAACATAAAAGATTAATATATCGTTTTGGTAATGTAATCCGCTTTGGCGTTTCTGCTTAAAGGAACAGGAAAATGCAGGAATAAGCAACGCTGACGCAGAATATACTATGGATTAAGTGTGACTCTTTCGGAGGGAACGCATGAACAGCAAAAAAAAGCATTTTTCCATATTCAAAAAGCGGGACAAGCAGCCGAACTTCATATTGGCGGTGCTGTGCTCGTCCGTGGCCATTCTGATTTGCGTGATGCTGGTGATCGGGAGCGCGGGCTTTGGCGCGGTCATGGGCATTGCCAAGGCGTACTTTGACACCACGCCGCAGCTGGATGTGACGCAGATTTATTCGCAGAACCTGACCTCGTTCATCTACGACTGCAACGGCGAGCTCATCACGGAATACACCGGCTCGGAATACCGCATCTGGGCGACGGCGGACGAGATTCCCGACAATCTGGCGCACGCATACGTTGCTGTGGAGGACGCGCGCTTTTACACCCACAACGGCATCGACATCAAGCGCATTGCGGGCGCGTTCGTCTCCAACCTGCGCAACGAGAGCACACAGGGCGGCTCCACCATCACCCAGCAGTTGGTAAAAAACTGTTTGCTGACGAACGAAGTCAGCTACAAGCGCAAGCTGCAGGAGGCCTACATGGCCGTGGAGATGGAGAAGGAATATTCCAAGGATCAGATTCTGGAATGGTACTTAAACATCGTGCCGCTGGGCGGCAGCAATTACGGCGTGAAGGCCGCGGCGAAGGACTATTACGACAAGGATTTGAGCGAGCTGACCCTGCGGGAGTGCGCGTCGCTTGCGGCCATCACCAGAAATCCCTCGCGTTACAACCCGCGCAGGTGCTACTACGGCGGCGGCACACCCTCGACCCTCAACGACCGCACCGATTATGTGCTCAAATGTATGTATGAGAACAATTTCATCACGAAATTGGAGTACGAGCAGGCCTTGAAGGACGTGCTGCGGGTCGTGGAGACCAGCACGGTCAACGACCTGTATGATATGCCCTCCGCCGTGGAAACGGTGCTGGACGATGTTGTGAACGAGCTGCTGGAGCATCGCAACATGGAGAACACCACCGCAAACCGCAAGGTCATCCGTTCCGAGATTCAGACCGGCGGCTACAACATTTACACCACCATTGACCCCGTGGTGCAGAACATCGCAGAGGACGTGCTCTACACCTGGGAGGACTACCCGGCACTGGCCGACCCCAATGACGCTTACTCTCAAAGCACCCAATCCGAGCAGCCCCAGTGCGCGTGCGTGATCTACGACTTCACGCAGGGCGAGGTGCGCGCCGTGGTGGGCAGCCGGACGCCCCAGACGCAGAAGCTGGTGCTGAACCGCGCCACATCCGCCAATATGCCCGTCGGCTCCTCCATCAAGCCCCTGGCGGTCTACGGCCCCGCGCTGGACTTGGGCTACTCCCCCGGAGCGGTGTCCTCCAACCTGCCGCTGCCCATTGAAGGCTGGGTCTCCGGCAAGGGCTACCCCTCCAACTCCTCCTCCAAGCAATACACCGGTATGGTGACGCTCCGCGCCGGTATGCGCGCTTCCTTAAACATCGTGGCGGCAAACACACTGGTCTCCAAGGTCGGGGTTCAGACCTCGGTGGACTACCTGAAAGCCTTAGGGGTGGACGAGAGCCACATCAATGCGGACGGCTCCGGGCTTGCTTTGGGTTCCTCCGGCATCACAGTGGAGGAAATGGCGGAGGCTTACGGCACCGTCGCCAACGGCGGCGTGTATCAGAAGCCGCTGACCTTCACCAAGATCACCGATGCGGACGGAAACATCATCCTTGACCTGAAAGCCGAACAGGCTTCCTCCCGGCGGCAGGTGTTCAAGGCCTCCACCGCCTATATGCTCATTGATATGCTGGAAGACGCGGTGCAGCACGGCACAGGCACCTCCGCCAAGATCAAGGGCATGACCGTGGGCGGCAAGACCGGCACCCACACCGACTGCAAATCCGTGTTCTTCGCGGGCATGACCCCCTATTATTCCTGCGCCCTGTGGGTGGGCAGCGACGATTTCAAGTCCCTCTACTCCGGCGCGACCGGCGGCAAGGATGCCGCGCCCATCTGGCAGGAGATTATGAGCCGCATCGTCACGACCTACGAGCAGGAGGACAAGCCCATTTTCGACGCAGACCCGGAGGAACTGGGGCTGGTCAAGGTGGAACTGTGCTCCCTGACGGGCAAGCTGTGCACGGACGCCTGCCGGGCGGACACGGACTATCCCCCGACTACGGACTGGTGCCTGGCCGAAAACGTGCCCACGGAAACCTGTGACCTCCATGTTCTGCTCTCCACGGACACCTTCACCGGGCAGCTGGCGACCAACACCTGCGACCCGACAACCGTTGCGGATGTAGCGTATCAGATTGTGCCTCTGGAATGGATGACCGACCAGATTCTCGATCAGGAGAAGCTGCTGACACTGTTCCCCCACGGCATTTACGGCTACAACAACGCGCTGGAATTCACCACCGCGCTGGAACAGGGGCTGCATCCCGAGCTTTACTGTACGCTGCATCCCAATTCGGCCATCATTGGCGGGCTGGAAGGATACACAGGCCTCATTGACGACATTCTCGGGCAGGCCGGTTGGCAGATCGACCCGAACGTGCCGACAGAGGCGGATGAACAAGGGGCTATGGGTTGATTCCGCAGCGAAATTCCCTTTCAGGAAATTCCGCTGTTCCGCATGGCTTATTCTTCAAAACACCCCACCGGGGTGTTTTGTTGCGAAACGCTCATGCTCCAGGTGCCCCTTTGGGCACCCTTCATCCTCCGCAGCGAAATTCCCTTTCAGGAAATTCCGCTGTTCCGCATGGCTTATTCTTCAAAACACCCCACCGGGGTGTTTTGTTGCGAAACGCTCATGCTCCAGTCGCTTCGCTCCCTCCATAAAGCATCCCCTTCTGGCATCCTTCATCATAGAAAGCGTCCCAGCGGAGAAATCCGCCGGGACGCTTTTGTTATTCATGTTTGGTTATCTTGAGAAGACCTGCGCCCAATAGTAGGTGCCGTCGTAGGAGACGCGGGCAAGACCCATCTTAGTGAAGCTGCCGTTCATAATGTTGGCCTTGTGGCCGGCGGAAGCCATCCAGGCATCCACCACTTCCTGCGCGGAAGTCATGCCGGCGGCGAGGTTCTCACCGAACTCGGAGAAGGACACGCCAAGATCGTCCATCGCCGTGTAGCAGGGGGAGCCGTCCGGGCGGTTGTGGGAGAAGACCTGCGTAATCTCCTCTGCCCGCAGCTTTGCCACCTTGTTCAGGCTGGAAGACAGGGACAGCGCCGAAAGCCCTTGTTTGGCGCGCTCCGCATTGATCAGATCAAGCACCTCGGAGGCGATGCCGGAGGATTTCTGTGTGGGCTCCGCTTCCGGGGAGGCCGTCACCGTGGGAGTGGGAGAGAGCGTTGCCGTGGGGGTCGCTGTGGGAGTCGCTGTCGGGGTCAGTGTGGGCGTTGCCGTGGGCGTAGGCGTAGGCGTCGCCGTGGGGGTCGGAGTCGGGGTAGGCGTAGCCGTCGGCGTTGCAGTGGGTGTAGCCGTGGGCGTTGCCGTCGGGGTCGCCGTGGGGGTCGCCGTAGGCGCTTCCGTAGCTTCCTCGGGTTCTTCAGCGGTTTCTTCGGGAGCAGCCGCGGTCTCCGCTGCGGGCACATCGGTCTGCACCCCGGATTTATTCTGCTGCGTCAGGGTTACGGCCAGGATCGCGCCGAGCACGACGCAGGCCGCAATCACGATCAAAATCACTTTTTTCTTCATAAAAATTCCTCCGCTTAACTGTTATATGTATTATACTCCCGACGCGAACAAATAGCAATCATTTTTTTGCAGAAAATGCCTCATCGGATCTGCAAGCGGTAGGTGATGGGCATGAAGACATTCCCGCCTCTCTCCTGATAGAACATGAGGATGAGGCTGTTTTCATCCTTGCCCGGGAAGATGGTGTTGCTGGCCAGCGCACCCAAGGTGGTCATTTTACCGGATTCAATATTATACTTTAATAAGTTTACGGGGTAGTCCTCACTGTCCGCGCCCGTGTTGGCATCCAGCATGAAAAGCGCCTTGGAATCGCCGGAGAAAACATAGGCGGAGAGTGCCATCCCGGAGGCGATCTCGGTCTTTTCCCCGGTCTCGGTGCTCTTAAGGGTCAGGGTGACGCTGTTGCTCACCTCGGCATCGTCATAGGAAATCAGCAGCATCTGTTTTCCGTCCGGGGACAGCAGGAAGCCGTCGGCGGTCTCGTAGAGCTCGCGGGTAGCATCCACGGTGGAGACGGCATACACGCTGCCATACTCATCATTAAAATAGACGGAATCGCCGGAGACAGCCACATTGCCGTTGCCGCCCTCGCGCTCCTCCACGGCGGTGAGCGCATCCTCGATGGGCGTGACAACCGGGTCGAAGGCCATGAGCTGCATACTCTCATCCCCGCACATGATATACAGAACGCCGTTTGCGCCCCAGCAGAAGTCGGCGGTATAATCGCCCAGCCCTTCTGCGGAGAGGAAGGTTAAGCCCTGGTTCTGCGTGTCGTAAAGGTAGAGGAGCCGATCGCCGCCGGTCTGTTCCAGAATGGCGATGGTGCGCCCGTCCGGGGAAACGGCGGCCTTCTGCACGGAGGCAAAGAGGGAATCCAGCAGACGGCTGCGCTTGCCGGTGCCCGCATAGAGCCACAACTCCTCCACGGTCTCCTCCTCCCCATCGCCGGAGATGGATTCCTGCGGACAGGCCATGAGCAGGCTGCCGTTCTGATCCAAGCAGACAAAGCGGGCATTAAGGCCGATCATGGTGCCGTCAATAATGCCGGAATTGGTCTTTAGAGCGCCCATCATGGTGAGCAGGGTGCGGGAGACCGGCTCGGTGTAATCGGGGGCTGCGCCGGAATCCATCAGGATGACCTCGGCGGTGTCGTCGGAGCCGGCGGCTTCCAGCAGGGCGTTCACGCTCTTGCAGACGGTGTCCGCCTCCTCCACGGAGGAAAGCATGGGCGAAATGCGGCAGAGATTGATGCCGTCCTCGCACAGGGCGGGGGTGAAATCGTATTCGCCCAAATCCACATTCTCATCCCGGTAGATGGTCTTGACGTGATAGTGTTCGGCATTTTCCTCATCCGAGGCGCGAACATAGAGGGTGAGGTGATCTGCGCTCTCCTCCGCCTTAAAGACGATGCCGCCGGTAAACTGGAAATAGAGCGTCACGCCCGTGTCGGTTTTCTCATAGAAATAGCCTTGGAACTCGCCCAGCGGCTCCAATTCCTGCGCTACGTTCTCGGCAAGGATGCCCGGCAGCTCCACCACGAAGCGGGAGGGCGCGGAAAGAACCGACAGGGTGTACGCGGGCAGGGCGGAGACGGCGTCGCCGGACTTGTCCTCCAGCACGGAGCCTTCGGTGAAGGAAAGCGTCAGCACATAGTCCTCCTGACGGCGCAAAATGTCGATGCCGGAAAGGTTCGCGCCCGTGACCTCCGCGTTGCCGCCGGGGAGGGTTTGTAAGGCGCTGTAATAGCCCGGCACGGAGGATTCCGGCAGAAGCTCCGGCTCTGTCACCTTGGGCGTGCAGGCGGTCAAAGTAATCAGTAATATAATTAACAGGATGATGGCGATCTTCTTCATGGTTCCTCCCGGAAAGGAATGTCTTTCGCCTCTATTATAACAGCAAAAGAGACCCGCCGCAAGGCGAGCCTCTTTGTTTTTGCTTACCGAAATTATTTCACCAGTTCGATGGCCTTCTTGGGGCACTTGGCGGCGCACAGGCCGCAGCCCACGCACTTGGAGGCATCAACAGTATGCTTCTCCTTCAAGGCTCCTGTGATGGCGTCAAACCTGCACTGGCGGGTGCAGAGGGTACAGCCGATGCACAGGTCTTCCTTGATGACGGCGTGCTTGCGGTTGTTTAGGTCGCCGGACATGGCGCCGGTGGGGCAGCCCTTGACGCACTCTAAGCAGCCGACGCACTTGGTTCTGTCCACCACGGGCAGGTTGTTTTCGATGGTGATGGCCTCAAACTTGCACAGCTTTGCGCACTTGCCGCAGCCGATGCACCCGGCGGTGCAGGCTTCGCGGACGGCCTTGCCCTTTTCCACGGCGCGGCAGCGGATGACGGAGGGCGCGTGGTAGGGTTCCAGACGCAGCACGAACTTGGGACAGACCTCGATGCACTTGCCGCAGCCGTGACACTTTTCCGCATCGACCTTGACCAATCTGTTTTCCACGGTAATCGCACCGAAGTCGCAGACCTTGGCGCAGGAGCCGAGACCCAGGCAGGCGAACTTGCAGGACTTGTCGCCGCCGGAGGCTAAGAACATGGCGCGGCATTCCATCAGTCCGTCATATTCATACTTGGTCTTGCAATGGTCGGAATCGCCCCGGCAGATGACGGTGGCGACCATCTTTGTGGTGGCCTGGGCTTCCACGCCCATGATCTCCGCGATCTGCTTGGCAACACCATCGCCGCCGACGGAGCAGCAGTTGGTGGGTGCGCCGTCATTGACCACAGCGGCGGCGTAGGAATCGCAGCCGGTGAAGCCGCAGGCACCGCAGCCCGCGCCGGGGAGGCAGTTCCTCACCTTTTCGATGCGCTCATCGACAGGCACCGCCAGCTTCTTGGAGGCGTAAGCCAGCCCTGCGCCGAAAACAACGCCCATGGAACCCAGCACGCCCGCGGGGAGCAAAATATCGCCAATGTTAATCATACTTTTGTCCTCCCCTTTCTTAAATCAAGCCCTGGAAGCCCAGGAACGCAATGGCCATAAGCCCTGCGGCGATGAGCGTGGACGGGAAGCCTTGGAAGCACTTGGGAATCTTGGAGGATTCCAGCCGCTCGCGGACACCGGCAAAGAGCACGATGGCCAGCATGAAGCCCAGCGCGGAGCCGACGCCGTTGACCACGGACTCGATGAGGTTGTAGCCCTCGGTCATGTTGAGGATGGTCACGCCCAGCACCGCGCAGTTGGTGGTAATCAGCGGCAGATACACGCCCAGCGCCTTATACAGCGACGGGGAAACCTTGTTGATGACCATTTCGACCAGCTGCACGAGCACCGCGATAACTAAGATAAACGCGATGGTCTGCAAATAGGTGATGTTCAGGGGTTCCAGAATGTACTTTTGCACAAGGTAAGTAACCAGAGAGGCCACGCCCATGACGAAGGTAACGGCGATGCCCATGCCCGCTGCGGTGGAGACCTTCTTGGAAACGCCTAAGAAGGGGCAGGTGCCGTAGAACTTGGACATGACGAAGTTATTGACCAAGATGCCGGAGAGCAGAATGAGTAAAATCTTCATTTATGCCACGCTCCCTTCTGCGGCGGCCTGTCTGGCGGCGCGCTTTGCATCAATCTTGCCCATGACGGCGTTGAAGGCCACCATGGTAAGTCCCAAGGTCAAATATCCTCCGGGAGCCAGCACGAACAACAGCACGCCGGGGTAATTGGCACCGAGCACCGGGAAGCCCAGCAGCGTTCCCGCGCCGATGAGCTCACGCACGGCAGAGAGCACGGTGAGCGAGCAGGTGAAGCCCAAGCCCATGCCGAGACCGTCCGCAATGGAAGAAACGGGGTCGTTCTTCGCGGCAAAGGCTTCCGCCCGGGCGAAGATGATGCAGTTGACAACGATTAGCGGGATGAACAGTCCCAGGGACTCCGACAGCGCGGGCAGGAAGGCCTCCAACACCATCTGCACGACGGTGACGAAGGTGGCGATGACCACGATGTAGGCGGGGATTCTCACCTTGGAGGGCACGAAGTTGCGGATTAAGGAAATGACGAAGTTGGAGCACACCAGCACGAAGGTGGTGGCAAGACCCATGCCAAGGCCGTTGGAGACGGCGGTGGTGACGGCCAGGGTCGGGCACATTCCGAGAACCAGACGGAAGGTGGGGTTCTCATTGACCAGACCGTTCAGAAATGTTTTTGTAAATTTGTTGGCCATACGATTTTCCCTCCTTTATTCCAGACTGGACGCGGCAGCCAGCACTTCGTTGACCGCGTTGGTGACGGCGGTGGAAGTGATGGTGGCGGCGGTGATGGCGGTAATCTCGGAATCATTGGTCGCGCCGTTCTTGTTGACGGTAAGCTGTCCGCTCTTTCCGGCGAACTGACCGTAGAAGGCTTCGTCTGTGGACTTTGCGCCAAGGCCGGGGGTTTCGGAGTGGGAGGAAATGCGGATGCCGGTGCAAACGCCGTCCTTCACGCCCACGGTCATGGTGATGTCGCCGCCGAAGCCGGAGCCTATGACGGTCACGGCATAGCCGCAGGATGCGCCGGATGCGTCAAAGCCCTCATACACCTCGGTGATGTTGCCCTGCGCAAAATCGACCTGTTCAAAGGTGGAAGCATCGGCAAGCACCCCGCGCCTTGCTTCCTCGGCCTTCATCTGCTTCTGCTCGGCAATGGGGTCTTTGGTGACGGTGTACGCCGCGCCTAAGGCGAGACCTGCGATGATCATAATGATGAGCAGCCGCAGAGCGACTTTCCATATATCACGCATTCTTCTTCACCTCCCCGTATTTCTTCGGGCGGGTGAACCGCTCGATCAGAGGCGATGCAATGTTCATCAGCAATATGGCGTAGGTCACGCCTTCGGGATATGCGCCGAAGGCACGGATGGCGAAGTTGATGATGCCGATGCCGATGCCGAACACCACGCGCCCCCAGGGGGACACGGGCGAGGTCACATAGTCGGTGGCCATGAAGATGGCGCCCAGCATGGAGCCGCCCAGCAGCACCGCATCCAGCGCATTGCCGCCGGTTAAGGCGGTGAGCAGCGCAAGAGTGGCAAGATAGGCAACCGGGATGCGCCAGTCGATGATCTGACGGATGACGAGATAGATGCCGCCCAGCAGCAGAGCCAGCTTGCACACCTCACCGATGGAGCCGGACATAAGCCCCAAGAAGGCATCCGCATAGGACAGGCTGCCCGCGAACTCGGAGGAAAGCGGCGTGGCGGATGAAACCGCGTCCGCCATGAAACGGGAGGTGGGGTAAGAGGTCATGGCGACAGGGAAGGACGCCAGCAGGAAGGCACGCCCGGCAAGGGCGGGGTTCACGAAGTTGTCGCCCAGACCGCCGAAAACCTGCTTGGCAATGCAGATGGCAAACACGGAGCCCAACACCGGCACATACCACGGGCACCCGGCGGGCAGGGTCAAGCCCAGCAGGAGACCTGTGACGAGGGCGGAGCCGTCATTTAGTGAGAAGGGGCGTTTTAACGCCTTGACCATCAGGAACTCGGCCAGCAGCGCGGAGGCGCAGGACAGCACCAGCGTCAGCAGCGCGGAGAGACCGAACCACACCACGCCGAATACGGCGGCGGGCAGCAGGGCGAAGATCACATTGCGCATGATCTTCTGTGTGGAATTGTCGCTGCGCACATGGGGCGAAAGCGACACACTCATCGTGCTCATGTTTTTGTATTTTCCTCCTTGTGTATATCGGTATGCAGGGCGGGGCGACCCCGCCCCTACGGGTTGCAGGCAGCCGTGGGTTTCGTAGGGGAGGGGTCTCCCCTCCCCGTTCCCGTCCGTCTATTTCTTCGGCGCGTCTTGGAGCCCGGCTTCTTTGTGCTCCTTGTAGCGCAGGACATACGCAACAAAAATGTCGATCCAGATGATAATATGTGTAAAAGTGCCAATAGTTAAAATTCCGTCTCGCAAACAAAGAATGACTGCAACTATTCTCAGGGCAAGAACAATACTCATGAAAATGATGTTCTGTTTTACCCTGTGCAATCTTCCTGCAACATAACAGCATAACCCGATACCGATTGTCGCAATAATCGCCCGCCACGGAAGTCCCAACCGTGCATACTGATAAACTGCTATTATTGGAATCACGGTTGAAATCACGATGATGGTTTTCAAAAGGTTTCCATGAGGTTTGCGATACCCAACAAAAGCATAATACCCGATCAATGCAGACACAGCAAGACTCATCACATCACTGACCGTCCAAATTCCCTTAACCCCACCGGCCAAGGAAACAATGCTCGACACAATGCCGAAGGCGGTCAGGATGCCGCAGACGATACTGCCGGTCAAGTGTTTCTTCATCTGTATTCCCTCCCCTACTTCTTGCGGCGCAGGTTCATGACCTGCCGCTTGGCCACGCGGATGGAGGACGTGATGGGGCGCTTGGCGGGGCAGACATAGGTGCAGGAGCCGCACTCCACGCAGTCGAGGGCGTTGTGCTTCTCCGCGGCCTTCCAGTCGTTGCGCTCGGCGTCGTTCGCCAGCTCGTAGGGCAGCAGGTGGATGGGGCAGCCCTTGACGCAGCGGCCGCAATGGATGCAGGCGGTGGCGGTCTGGGGCTTCACCTGCGCTTTGGTCAGCGCCAGCACGCCGGAGGTGCCCTTGGTCACGGGAACGGAGAGGTCATACAGCGCAATGCCCATCATGGGGCCGCCGGAGACCACGCGCCCCACGTCGGAGGACAGCCCGCCGCAGGCATCCACCAGTGCCTGAACCGGGGTGCCGATGCGCACCAGCAGGTTCTTGGGCTCGCCTACGGTGCCCGTCACGGTGACGACGCGCTCGGTGAGCGGTTTTTTGAGTGCCACGGCGTCATAGACCGCGGCGGCGGAGGACACGTTGCACACCACGCAGCCCGCGTCCGCAGGGAGGCCGCCGGAGGGCACCTGACGGTGCGCCAGCACCTCGATGATCTGCTTTTCGGAGCCCTGCGGGTACTTGACCGGCATCACGGCGATCTCAATGCCCGTGCCCTGCGCGGCTTCGTCCATGGCCTTAACAGCGTCTTGCTTGTTGGCCTCAATGCCGATGATGCACTTGGGATTGCCCAAGATTTTTGCGATGATGCGCACACCGGAAATGATGCGGCGGCTTTCCTCCAGCATGAGCCGGTGGTCGGCGGTTAAGTAGGGTTCGCACTCCGCGCCGTTGAGCAGCAGGAAGTCGATCTTCTTGTCCTTGGGCGGGGCTAATTTGACGTGCGCCGGGAAGGTCGCGCCGCCCATGCCCACGATGCCGCCGTCCAGAACGGCTTTGAGCGCGTCCTCGGCGGTGATTTCATCCAAAGGGATGGGGTTTTGGAGCACGGTATCGACCCACTCGTCCTTGCCGTCGTTCTCAATGACGACGCAGGGAACCAGGTTGCCGCCGGTGACAAGGCGGTTTTCCACGGCCTTGACGGTGCCGGAGACGGAGGCGTGGATGGGTGCCGCCACAAAGCCGCGCACGGTGCCGATGACCTGCCCGCGCAGGACGTGATCGCCCACCTGCACACTGGGCGCACAGGGCGCACCGATGTGCTGCGCCATAGGAATGACGACCTCGGAAGGCGCGGGAAGGACGGTGATGGGGCACTTCTCGGACAGCCCCTTGCCGTGGTGGATGGCGTGCAGCGGATGGATGCCGCCGGTGAAGGATTTGACGTTGAACATATTGCGAAAGACCCCCTTTTCGAGCCTGTTTTTATGAGATGCGAGCGTGTATAGACACTCTATCCTATTATATCCTATTTATAATCAGATTTCAACTGAATTTTACATATTGATAATTTTTTGTCAATGTTTGCGGGCAGCCTGCGTAGCGCGGAAGGTGCGGAGAAATACGCCTCTTATATGTTCTCGGATTATTTATAATTTGGTCACAAAAGCCTCTGTTCTTTTTCCCGGGTGAATCGTATAATAGGGTGTAAAGCAACACGGGAGAGAAGCCCCGGACACGGAGGAACAAATCATGGCAGAAAGAAATAAACTTGACCCCAAGGATCTGGAAGGCGTTTCAGGCGGCTATAGCTACGGCTTCAGCTACACCGGCTATGCCAAGCGGGCGACCACCGACAGCTGGGAAAAAAGCACCGTAGACTATACTAATCTGCAGGATGCCATAGCCGCGGCGTTTGGAATCGCAGCGACCCTGAAATCACAGTATCCCAATGATGAGATCGTCTACTGGGTCGATCAGTATGAGGGCGCTGCAACCTTCATCTGCACCGCGTATGGACCATTCTCCTACGCAACAAACGTAATATAAAGGAGCAAGCGCATGGCAGACAGAACCGAACTGAACCCCACCGAGCTGGAAGGCGTTTCCGGCGGCGACTTCCTTAATGCTTCCTTCACCGGCTTCTGCAAGGAGGAAACCAGCACCGCTGACTCCGATTGGAGCACCGGCGAGTACACCACACAGGCGGCGGCACTGGAGGCATTGCTGAACCACATCAGCCAGACCTATGGACAAAGCGCGACAAAGCACAAAATCCTTTACTGGATCAAGATGCTTAAGAGCGGGAGCATCTCCACGGTCTATGGACCCCTGACCACAGAGCTCGGCGGCACAACCGCAGTCTGAACCAAACAGCGAAAAACAACAAAAGAGCGATGCAGAAACGCACCGCTCTTTATTTATGGTTTTATATGTATTATTTCTTCTCGTACTGGTGAACGTAATTTTCGGGATAGCCCTTCTCCTCCGTCCAGCCGGCGGCCTCGCGGTCTAAGCGGTAAGCGTCGAGGCGAGATTCCACGCAGACGACAATGGATGACAGACCAACATAGCCAAGGACATTGCAAAGACCATTAATCAATACCAGCACTGAAAATTCGGAAATTACAAAATATGCCGACCAAATTACCTGGTTGATTACAAGCAGAATTAAAATTATCTGATTTACGCGAACCATAGCAGAGTTGGAATGGTGATCCGAATTGATAATATAATGGTTGACAAGCAGAATTAAAGAAAAAACGGCATAAGAAAAGACGGCACACAAGGAGATCGTTATTTTCTCAATGGGGAACGATATTTTGGAAAGCAGACCAGTTGCAGTTGAAAGCTGTGCCATAAGCAATGCTCCCATCATGCCCTTCATAACATTTTTACTGTGACGGGTGTAAGAGATGTACAAGCCTATCGCACACAAAACATACAGAATCAACTGTAGCTTGGAAATAATTGAAGCATTGTAAAGCACTTTCGAGAGAACAATAAAAGCAGCATTTCCAATCACGGCACACAGCACCATTGCCAAAAAGAACTTGTCATTCGTGAAGATTTTTTTCATGTTGATTCCCTCCTGTTATTTCTTCTCGTATTCGTGAACGTAATTTTCCGGGTAGCCCTTCTCCTCCGTCCAGCCGGCGGCCTCGCGGTCTAAGCGGTAGGCGTCCAAGCGGGATTCGATGCAGACGGTGGTGGCCATGGCGCAAGGCCAGCCGATCATCAGCACGAGGCAGAACAGTCTGACCGGCAGGCTGTCATAGACGATGAGCCAATCCACATTCCACACGACATTGACAACCGCAAGGAGCAGGATGAGCACCTGATTGAACCGAATCAGGCCGGGCTTGGAGTGGTGGTTGGAATTGATGAAGAAGTGCGTGACGAAAAGGCCGACAGCCATCAGTACGGTGAGGATGGAGCAGACATCGTCCAGAACGCTCACATTCCACTGGAACGAATCCACCGTGAAGATCATCGCGCCGAACAAAGAAGCTCCCATCAAGCCCTTCATCACGTTCTTGGAGTGCTTTTTGTAGGAAGAGTACAGGAACAGGTGGCAGAGGGCGAGGGCGATGTTCAGGATCCAGCCGTTGAACATTGCGGGGTATAAAACGAAGCCGAGAATGGAGCTGCACACGATTCCGGCAAAGCCGATCACGGTGACGGCGAGGAAGAACTTGTCATTCGTAAAAACCTTTTTCACTTTGTTTATCTCCTTTATGATTTATTTAGCCACATAACCTTTGGCTTCGCGCTCGATGCGGTAGGCGTCCAGTCTCGATTCCACGCAGACAATGGAAGAAGCCATGCCGACGATGTAGATCACATCGAAAAAGCAGCAGATGATATTCAGTACACTCTGGTCTGCGACAATCCAAAGGATGTTCCACGCAACAATGTCCAGCAGATAAGCCACGCAGAGGTATTGGTTAAGCTTAATCATACCGGGCTTGGAGTGATGGTCGGAGTTAATGATGAAGTGATTGATGAACAGCAGCAGCGACACTGCAAGGTAGATGCCCGCGAAGATGCCTTCTCCGGGCTGATAGAGCGCGGACAGAGTGGAAATTGCCGTGATGAGCTGCACCATGAGCAGTGCGCCCATGAGACCCTTCATCACATTTTTGCTGTGTTTTTTGTAGGACGAGTACAGGAAAATGACGCACAGGGCGCGGATGAGAGTCGGAATCTGCGTGACGAAATAGTCAGTTAAGGACAGGGACAGAAGCGAGAGCAGGTATGCCGCGCAGCCGATCACGGCGCAAAGGGTCACAGCGAGGAAGAACCTGTCATTCGTAAAAACCTTTTTCATTTTGTTTATCTCCTTTATGATTTATTTAGCCACATAACCTTTGGCTTCGCGCTCGATGCGGTAGGCGTCTAAGCGACTTTCCACGCAGACAACCACGGCACTGACACCGATCAAGCCGAAGAAGAACCCAAGAACGCAAATGACGTTCAATGCGCTGGGTTCTGCAACAAGCCACAGCAAATTCCATACCGCCGCATCCAGTGCCAACAAGCACACAATGATCTGATTGAGGCGTATCATGGAAGGGCTGGAATGATGGTCGGAGTTGATGATGAAGTGATTGACGAACAGCGCGGCGGAAAGCACCGCATAAATGGGAACAACGATGCTGTCACCCGGAACAGACAGGACAGAAAGGTTGGAGATGGCATACAGAAGCTGACCCATGAGCATTGCACCCATGAGACCTTTCATCACGTTCTTGCTGTGCTTCTTGTAGGAAGAATACAGGAACAGTGCACACAGGGCTTCAATCAGCAGAGGAAGCTGTGCGAGCATGAAGGAACCGCCCATGTAGTAGAGAACCACAGAGGCAAAGTAGATAAGATTGCCAAGGACGGCAAATAATACCATAGCGAGGAAGAATTTGTCATTCGTAAAAACCTTTTTCATTTTGTTTATCTCCTTTATGATTTATTTAGCTACATAACCTTTGGCTTCGCGCTCGATGCGGTAAGCGTCTAAGCGGGATTCCACGCAGACCACAGCGGCCATCATCCCAATGAAGCCGAAAATGTCCGCTATAAGCGGGATGGCGGCGGTAAAGCTGCCAATTCGGGAAATGTCCACCACCTCGGTTACGGTGTTGAGAATCGCCATCAGGAGGAAAAGCACCTGATTCACCCGGATAAGCGCAGGGCTGGAATGGTGGTCAGAGTTAATGATGAAGTGGACAACGAACAGCGCGGCATTCAGCACGACATACACAAGCGCGCGCCCGACTGCATCGCCGGAGGACAGATACGAAAGCGAAGTGAGCAGCTGTGCCATGAGCAGTGCCCCCATCATGCCCTTCATCACGTTCTTGGAATGTTTCCGATAGGAGGAATACAGCACGGCAACGCACCCGATACGAATCAGCAGGGAAAGATAGCTGATAACATATTCCGGATGCACAAAAACCTGAAACCCTAAGAAGATCAGTTCGCCCAGCACAGCGCAGAGCACCATAGCGAGGAAGAACTTGTCATTCGTAAAGATTTTTTTCATGGATTTTCCCTCCTACATTTTTTCGCCCGCATGGGACACGGGCTTTTCCATATAGACCACATCGAGGATGCCGTCCAGGATGATGACCGGCACGTCGAACTTGAAGGTGTAGCCGAGCTTCTGGTAGAAGCGGGCGGCGGAGAGGGCGGCGGTGATATACACCGTGTCGAACCGCTGGGTAAATTCGTCCTGCTCCAGCGTCTGCATCATGCGGGAGCCAAGCCCCTTGCCCTGCACGGTCGGGTCGGTGAAAACGGCGGAGATATAGGCCTTGTCCGGCTCCTCCACATAGATGCCGACCGCGCCGGAGGCCACGATTTTCCCGTCCAGCTCCGCCACATAGAGGCGGTTTTCCGCCGCGCAGTGGGCAATGTATTCCTTGGAATATTCACCCAGCCAGTAGGTTTTCACCTCGTCCTCATAGACCCTGTCCAAAATGGGCGTGGTAAAGGCCTTGCCGATCATTTCAAAAATGCCGTCCAAGTCCTTCTCTTCGTATCTGCGGATGATGAGTTCGCCGTGCATTCCCGTTCCTCCTTAACATTTATGAAGAAATTATACCATTTTTATTCAGGTAATTCAATCCCCATTCCGGGCGCAGGGGCGAACTAATCACATTTTCCGCGCACAAAAAGCGGCTGCCAAGCGGCAACCGCCCTGTGATGGATGCAACGGTTTTACCTGTCCTTCTGGTGAACGTAATTCTCGGGATAGCCCTTTTCCTCCGTCCAACCGGCGGCTTCGCGGTCGAGGCGATAGGCATCCAAGCGGGATTCCACACACACGATGGAGATGACCAGCCCACACATTCCGAGCGCATTAAGAACAGATGCAATTACATTCAGTGCAGAAGGTTCAAAGCAAATGCTAAATGCGTTCCAGATGATGTAGAATAGTACATTCAACCCGGCAATAATCTGATTCATCTTAACCATGCAAGGGCTGGAGTGATGGTCGGAATTGATGATGAAATGATTGACGAACAGAACGACATTGAGGATGAGAGAGCTAACTAAAAACGCAGTTTCCTCCTGTCCGAATATGGAGAAATTGGTTATTGAACCCAGCAGCAGGTTCATCAGTAACGCGCCCATCATGCCCTTCATCACATTCTTGCTGTGCTTTTTATAGGACGAATACAACACGACCACACAGCCAAAGCAAATCAGGACAGAACAGCAATCTGCCAAGCCAAGCCCCCATACGAATAAACCAAGCAGGACGTTGAGCGCACTGGCAACCACGGCGCAAAGGGTCATGGCGAGGAAGAATTTGTCGTTTGTGAATAACTTTTTCATGTTGTTTATCTCCTTTTGTATATTTGTGCAGGGCGGGGAGACCCCGCCCCCACGGGTTGCAGGTCGCCGGGGGTCTTGTAGGGGAGGGGTTGCCCCTCCCCGTTCCTGTTCCGGCTATTTCTTTTCGTACTGGTGAACGTAATTCTCGGGATAGCCCTTTTCCTCCGTCCATCCCGCTTTCTCGCGGTCGAGGCGGTAGGCATCGAGGCGGGATTCCACACAGACGACAACGGCGGCCATGCCAATATAGCCGATAATGTCCAGCACAAGGAGGATTCCGGTAAGGATTCCGGGATAAATCTTCATCATGTTGATCGTGCGCACAGCATCAAAAATGGCCAATATAATAAGGATGATCTGATTGATGGTGATGTGTTTGCTGTTGGAATGGTGATTGGAGTTGATGATGAAGTGGTTGACGAACAGCGCCGTAACAAGGATGAGGTCAACGATGGAGATCACCGTTTCCATCCCTCCGCTGAAGGAATCGGAGCTGATGGCACTGAGCAGCACGTTCATGAGCAGTGCGCCCATCATGCCCTTCATCACGTTTTTGGAGTGCTTTTTGTAGGTGGAATACAGCACGGCCATGCAGATAGTGGTAATTAGGACAGAGCCGCAATACGTCAGATCAAACCCCACCGCGAAAGAGTTGAGAAGGATGCAGAGCAAGCTGGAAATCACCGCGCACAGCACCACGGCGAGGAAGAACTTATCGTTCGTAAATAACTTTTTCATGTTGTTTATCTCCTTTTATTTCTTTTCATATTCGTGAACGTAATTTTCGGGGTAGCCGTTTTCCGGCGTCCAGCCGGCCTTCTCGCGGTCGAGGCGGTAGGCGTCCAGCCGGGTCTCGATGCAGACGACGGCGGCAAGCATGAAGACATAGCCCACGACATAGGCGACAAAGCCGATGACCGCAAAGGGATTGCCCCGCATCCCCGGCAGGGTGACGCACAGGTACACGACCTGGTACAGCGCAATGAGCACGCACAGGGCGATGTTGCCCGAAACCGCACGGCGGCTGGGGTGGCGCGAGCCGTTGATGATCATGTGATTGACGAACAGCGCGGCAGACAGCACGATGTACGCCGCGGCAAACGCCCGGTCAAAGGCGCGGTCGCAGGAGAGGTAGGTGAAGGAATCCAGCACAAGCGCCATGAGCAGCGCACCCACAAGCGGCTTCATCACGTTCTTTAAGTGCTTTTTGTAGGTCACATACACACCAAGTACGCACAGGGCGATAGCCAGACAGTTCAGCGCGAAATTGAGGAACACGGTTTCCCCGGTCT
This sequence comes from Christensenella sp. UBA1750, assembly GCA_002315655.1. GTDB lineage: Bacteria > Bacillota > Clostridia > Christensenellales > UBA1750 > Spyradocola. Next base: position 6,679 of record DCHO01000068.1, on the reverse strand, counting down.
GCGCCACGCGGCAGAACATCCGAACGGTGTAGAGCAGCATTCCCAGCACAGAGAGCACAACGGACACGGCAAAAAACCTGTCACTGGTGAACAGCCTTTTCACAGAGGCAAACCTCCTTAACATTGATGAAGATAGTATAACACTGTTGATGGCGCAAATCAATCCCCATTGTTCTCAAAAATCGCCGGGCGGACGCCGGACGGGACGGACACCCTATTTTAACTCCTTACATTTTTTTGGAGAGCACAAAAAGCAACAATCACCGGGCGGACGCCGGACGGGACGGACACCCTATTTTAACTCCTTACATTTTTTGGAGAGCACAGAAATAGCGGCCATTCACAAAGAACAGCCGCCTTGTGATAAATAATGTTATTTGGTTCCTCTTGATTCTTTATCTTTATATTTGGCACATACTATGATGTAGGAAACAATATAAATGATAACTCCGCAACAGTACAAGAAAATCCACTTTTAGGAACTACTCTCTTCTTTTCCATGAACAAAACCCTCCTTTACTTTATATCATAATAATACCACTGTATTTTGTAAATTGCAATATCATTTTTCATGCTCTGCAAAAAATGTAAGGAGTAAAAACGGGTGTCCGTCCCGTCCGGGTGTCCGGGAATCAGTCGAATTTGCTGCACAGTTCAATGTTTGAAAAACCCCGAACCTCCTTTCCAAGCGCATTTTTCACATGATTGCTCGGAAAAAATTTATATTTATCCCCATGCGTTTTTACCTCTGAAACGAACGACTGCGCCGCCAGCGGGCGCAGAAGGTTGTCCTCGCAGAAGCGGCAATAGGCGTTGTAGAGCGCGGTGGAGGGCGTGGCCGCGCCTTCCTTAAAGCGGATGTAGCCGTCGGATTGCAGGAACGCCAGCGTGGAATCCTCCGCCAGCCGCGCCTCCTTCATGTCCGTGTTGGTCTGATCCCCGATGATGAACCGATAGTTGTTCAGCGGCACCAGCGGCAGCATTTCCTTATAGAGGAAGGTGAAGATCGCGTCCTTCTCGCGCAGGAGCTTGTTTGCCAGGTTCGGGTCGTCCACGCGGTCTTTGGGGCGGGGCTTGCAGTTGATGAAGATTTGGCGGCGGTAGAAGCCCTCGGAGCGGTCGTGCAGCGCGGAGAGCGAGCCGTTTGTGAAGCCCAGGAAGCGGCAGGAGACCTGCGCCTGGTAGCTTTGCTCGCCCTTTTTCTCCAAGTCCAGCGGCGCATCCGCCGTGATTAAGGTTTTGAGGTTCTGCGAGGATTTGAGGGCTGACAGGCTCATGTCGTCGTCAATCATCAGCAGCGCGTCCTCCAAGTCCGCCCTTGCGAAGCGGTTTTCCTCCACCTTTTCCAGCGAGCCGTTCTTGCACGCGCCGCCCATGATGGCGTGCATCACGGTGCCCAGCACGGACTTTCCCTCCCCGCCGGAGCCGCGAATGACCAGCATTCTCTGGGCGTTTGTGTAGGGAACGAGGCAGTAGGCCAAATATTCCAGCACGGTGATTTCGTCGTCCTCGGTAAACAGATCGGACATGAACTGCTTGAACAGCACGGGTTCTTTGTATTCATCCGGGGATAAATAGCGCACCGGGAAGCGGTGCAGGCAGGGGAAGAAGAACTCCTCCTTCGCCCGTGTGGAATAGGCGGGGTCTTCCCCCGGCGCGTAGAGCAGCGAGCCGTTCTTCACCGGGATGAAGTTGGAAAAGGTTCGGGGATTGTAGCGCTGGCAGCAAAGCTGCACCGCGCGGTGCAGCTTATCCACCGTGGCGGCAATGTTGCTTGTGATGCCGCCCGCTTTGAGCGCGCTTAGGATGGCGGCTTTCAGGTCGATTTCATGCGCCACGCCGTTTCGCCCGCAGATGAGCGAGCCGAAGCGCACAAGGTTGTGCTTCTCGATGAATTTTTCCGCAAAGACCAGCTCGTTGATGTGCCCGGTCTCCGACAGCCATGCGGGGCGTTCCGATGGGTTGTCCGGCGCAATCAGGGTTATGTTAGACATTTTCTGTCTCCTTTCTCGGGGGGGCTTTTTCGCCCCCGCTCGGGAAACAGTGTAGCAAATCAAAAAGCGAACATTGTCCTGGATTTTTGCGAACATCTGCCCGCAAAAAGGCTCTCCTGCGTGCGGAGGAACTGTCACCGCAGGTGACTGAGAGGGCACTCCCCGCATCTTTTCATTCAAATTCAAAAAATGTGTGGCCTTTTTCCCGCGACTGTCGTATAATAAACCGTAACAGCACCGGGCAAACGCCCCGCAAGAAAAAACAGGAGGAAAATCCCATGGCTGAAAACAAGGAATTAAGCAACGAAAATCTGGAGCAGGTCACCGGCGGCGGCAATGGCTACAACGTGCAGGTGTGCCCCCTTTGCACCTCCACGGACACCTTCCTTATCGTTAAAGATAGGTACAAATGCAGAAAGTGCGGAGGCTACTACGATTCCAACGGCACAACCGTCTCCGTAGATTAAGGCACAAAAAACGCAAATCCCCATGCACCCAAGGAGCGGCCTCAACCCCCGCTCTTTTTTTCTGCAATTTTGAAGAAACAAGTAGCCTTTTTTGTCGGATTATCGTATAATATAGTGTGAAAGAAGCGGGCAAACGACCCGCACACAAGGAGGAAATTTCCATGACAGAAAAGATCAAGACAGATTACAAGCTCAATGAAGAAGAACTGAAAGCCGTAACCGGCGGCGAAAGCGAAGCCCCTTACGGTTATTGCGACGTATGCGGCAAGCCCAAGGTCTTAGCCGGCGGCTTCCGCATCTGCCCCGACCCGAAATGCCATCCCAAGGGTATGTAATCCGCGCATTGCGAATATTTACAGGTTAACTATCAATAGATTTTTACCTTATCACAGACAGGAGAAGCAACATGAGCAACAGCAACCCCGTTTCGGATGGCGGGATCGTCCGCCTCTCTGACAGCGAGATCATCAAGGTCTCCGGCGGCGATATATGGTATGACCCGGACAACAACATCGTCCACTGCACCTGCGGCTCGGAAGACCTCGGCGACTACCAGGCCGACGGCTATATGATTCTCTATTGTAAGACCTGCGGCAAGGAGATTGCCCGTGCAAAGCTGCCATAGAAGCGGCTCCGCCCCGCAACAGCCCGTTTCCCGTTCGACAAAAAGTGTAAAAGCATCGACAAATTTCACCCAAAGGAGTGCAACAAAACATGGCAAACACACCCGATCCCAAGACCGAAACCAAGACCCTCACCGAGGAAGAAACCAAGACCGTCTCCGGCGGCGCGGAAGGCGAAACCCCCAACAACGGCATTACGATTCTGAACCCTCCCTCCGACTCCCTGCCTGCGCCCAACAGCATCTGACACACCCCCATTAGAGCGGCATTTTCCCGCTCTTTTTTGGTACATTCCGCAAAATAAATGTAGCCTTTTGAATGAATGTATCGTATAATAAAGTATATGAATAAGCGGGGGCTCCCCCCTGCATGGGAGGAAACACAAATGGCTGACAGCAAAAGCACCGACAGATACACCCTCAACCCCGATGAGCTTACCCAGGTGGCAGGCGGGATGAGCAGCGCATTTACCCACACCGGCGAGGCAAACTTTTTTGATGCTGCAGGCACCCGCGTAAACGCAGCCGTCGTCACCGGGGAAGCAAGCGACAAACTAACCACCGCCAAGAGCAGCATTCTTGCCAAAATTCAGCAAACCTTTGGAATGCTGCAGCGCAGCACATACGCCATGTACCGCATCCGCTCCATGCACAACGTAACCGCCGAGCTCACCTATTCCGACTACACGCGGGTCGATAAACAATAAGGAGAAACCCCATGACAGACAGCTTTGAGCTGAACCCCAATGAGCTGAAAGAAATCGCGGGCGGCGGGGGCAGCGTATATGAATACACCGGCGAAGCGCATTTCTACAGCGACACAGGCGTGCGCCAGAACGTCTCGACGGTTTTCGGGGAAAAATCCGACAGCCCGCGCACCGCAAAAGAGAATATCCTGAGCACCATTCAGACCGGCTTCGTGCAGTTTCCCGGCAGCACCTACGCCATGTACCGCATCCGCAGGTACAACACCGTAACCCCCGGCTACACCTATTCCGACTACACAAGGGTCAATAAATAAAGCGCAAACAGGAGAAACCGGCATGACAGACATCTATAAGCTCAATTCCGATGAACTTTCCGCCGTTTCCGGCGGCTTCCCCTTCGAGGAACGCACAGACATCCTCCATTACGCGGGCTATTTTTACCTGAATCGTTTCGTTGGCGGAATCGGTAAAGCCTACGATGGAAATACCCCGAATTACCCGACACAGGCGGAAGCGGAAAGCTCTATGAACACGGGGATTCAGAAGATCATGGCAGAAGATCAAACCATCGTCGGCGCAAAATGTTACATCCGCACTACTTATGAAGACAACTCAACAAAGGATCGCCACGTCTACGACATTTGATCCGAATCCAGAGAGGAAAAGAACATGACAGACAGACGCGAGCTCAACTCCGATGAGCTGAAAGAGATCGCGGGCGGCGCAGCCGGAGAGACCTATCAGGGCTTTGCCGAGCTTTTCAACTCGCTCGGCGGCTATCTGACCTCCGTTTACGGAGACCTCATTCAAACCTCTGAAGCGGACGCTTCGAGCAACATTATCAGTAAGATCCGTGCCGGTCTCACCCAGTATCCGAACTGCACCTACGCCGAATACTGGATCGCCACATTGGACTGTGACGGAATCATCATTAATTCCACAGAACGGCAGCGCCTCGAAAGGGGCGGAGACCTGCCAGAAAGAGGTAGAAGATAAACATGACAGACAGATACGAACTCAATTCCGAAGAACTGAAAACCGTCGCGGGCGGCGCCGAACCTAAGAGTATGTACAGAGGCTGCGGCTATCCCGTTGGCCCCGGCGGAATGCTGACGGACAGCGCGCACACCCTGATGACCGATAATTATGACGACTTCAACAGCGCATCCGATGAGCTGAGAAACCTGGGCAAGGCATTCCTGAACGCCAATCCCGAATACATATATGTGCGTTGCGTGATCGAGTATGGGTACACAGGCTGCTACTCCAAAGAGATGCAATTTGACCTTGCCCGATAAATCCCACGCCCCGCAGGACAAAAGGAGAACACTCATGAAACACAGATATGAGCTGAACCATGACGATCTGAAAGAGGTCGCGGGCGGTGTTACCAGAGTAGCCTATGTCTCCTATGCGGAGTTTTACACCTCCACAGGCGGCTATGTGAACACCATACAGGGTTTTAGCTGCTACTCCCTCTCCGAGGCCGAAGCCGATCTGAAAGATACCCTCAGCATTTACAAGAACACCTACAGAGGCTTGCATTACTATGCCATCACCTATATCCGTAAACGCACGGCCAACGATGGCTATGAGGATTCGGAGCACGTCACCGTGCAGCTGGATGATTAGGCAATCATTAAAGCAAGCTCCGCCCCGCTCCAAGCGGTTTCATTCAAAAAAACACATTCAATGGGAGGGTTGCGCCATGCCGAATTCACACGAACTTAACACTAACGACTTGAAACGGGTCTCAGGCGGCGCAGGTGAGGAAACCTTCGTCGGCATTCTGGACATCTACAACGCAGCAAACGCCTTTGTTCTCTCCGCGCAGACCCTCATTCTCCACTCCTATTCGGAGGCCGAGGCGGCTTTGCAGGAAGGCATTGGCTACCAGAAGCTCATCTTCGCGGGAAGACACTACCACGCGGTCACCTATGTGCGCCACTATTTTGCCAACGGAGACTATGAGGATTCGGAGCGCGTCCCCGTGCAGCTGGAGGACTAATCACCATACAATACACAGGAGGACAACACAATGGCAGACGATTGCAAACTGAACCAAGAAGATCTGAAGAACATTACCGGCGGCGTGCTGGACAACGATGCCCAGGGGTTTTATGACCGCAACCTGGACGCCCTGAGAAACCAATCCGTGTTCGCTCTGTTAGGGCTCGATGAGATGCTTCTCGGCGAGACGACCTACACGCTGGAGCAGCTCAAAACCAAGCTGGTTTCTCTGGGCTACAACCTAAACGGCATGACCTGATTCCCCCACAGGGAGCGGCACCTTCGCCGCTCTTTTTCTGTTTATCCGCAAATTTGCAGTAGCCATTTGCCGAAATTTATCGTATAATAGAGTGGAGAAAAACACGGGGATTTCCCCCGAAAAGGAGCGCAAACCATGTCCGAAAAGAAATATAATGAAATCATTCCCGAGGAAACAATCGAAGACAAAAAGCTGAAAGACGTCTCCGGCGGCGCAAAGGTTGCCGGTGCTGTTGAGATTACGAACCTTGACAATCCGAATACCGATTCCGCCCCCGCATCCCCGGGTCTGGCTTTGCCATCCTAACGCAACGCCCCGTAGCGCGTTCGACAGTCCCCGCCAACCTCCGACAAAACCCGCGCAGGGAAAGAAACGCGCTGTTTCCGTTTATTTCAAAAAACAGTAGCCTTTTTCAGATTTGTATCGTATAATATAGTGTAAATAGCAAACGGGGATTCACCCCGAGAAGAAGGAACAAAAGCCATGTCCGAAAAAAAAACGAAAGAAACGATTGCAAAAGAAGAAATTGAAGAACAGGAACTGAAATCCGTCGCCGGCGGCGCAGATGAGCGCACGGATAAGCCCAACAACGCCCCTCCCTCTCCCCCTCCCCCTCCCCC
>DCHO01000059.1 GCA_002315655.1 Christensenella sp. UBA1750 | reverse complement strand
ACCCCCGCGTATGCGGGGAAAAGATATACTCGGCTTTGTAAATTGGTTTATACCTGGGATCACCCCCGCGTATGCGGGGAAAAGACTAAAAAGATCCCTAAATTCAGGCATTCATGAAATGCCTGTCACTCAATTTCATTCAGTTTCTCATAGAGTCGGAATGTCGCCACGCAGTCATCCAATGCACGATGGGCACTTTGCAAAGGGATAGAGAAATGAGCAGCTAATGTTGAAAGCTGATAGTTTTCCACATCGTCCACTCTTTGCCGAGCCAGAAACAAAGTGTCCTCAAAGCGATTGTCAGGGAAATCCAAATCGACGCTTTCAAATGCCATTTTCAGAAACTTTCTGTCGAACGGGGCATTATGGCACACAATCGGGCAATTCCCTACAAATGAGCTATATTGTTTCAGGGCTTCTGACAAAGGGATTCCGTTTGCTCGAAGCATCCCATCCGTGATGCCGGTTAATTTCACAATGGCTTCCGGTATTTGTCCTGAATACTGCACAAGCAGCGACAACTGATTTTCTATGTGATGGTCAAGAATGTGAATTGCAGCAAGTTCAAGGATTGAATCCTTTTCACTGTTCGTTCCCGTGGTTTCGATATCCAAAACGATATACCCTTGCCTTTTGGCTGATCGGGCATGACTTTCAGCCTTTTTGTTCAGGAGATTTATCACTGCGGCAGTGCTTCTCGGCTGTAACGGTGTCGTTTCTTCCTTCATGCTCTGAGCAGGAAGAGGCCGCATCATCAATTTAAGGCCGTCAAAGTCAACAGGCTTCCATGTTGTATTATGCACATAGAAATCCATTCCCTGCTCATTGTTCGTTGTGAAGACCAGCGTCGCACGCCCGTGTTTCAAATGCTCCTTGACACGCTTCCACAGTTCCTCCCGTACCCGGGCACTGACTTTTCCGACATATACTCCCGTATTGATCTCCAACAGCCATTTGGAAAGATCGCCGCGCAGAGAAGGCGGGCAGTCCGTAACGGAGAGCACAATCATGGATCATCCTCCGTTCCGTAGGAATGTCCGTTCTCCACACTTCCGGTTTTGTTATCCCACAGAAAGACAGCGTCCAATTCTTCTTCCTGCTCTTTTTTCAGAAGGGCATGGACATCATGCACCATTTTTTCCAGAATATGGTGCTGAACCATTGCATCCCGGGTTTCCCGCCGCATAACAGAGGCAATGTTATCCTTCTCTTCCCTCGAAGCAACTTCAAAAGCCAACGGAATCGTGATCTCCGCTTTATACAGGTCTGCAATATCATAGACAAACGCATTGTCGTGTCCGACATGGACGAAGCCTAATCCCGGAGAGCATCCCAACGCCAAGATAACGGCGTGAGCGACGCCATACAGGCAAGCGTGTCCGGCGGACAGCGCCTGATTTACAGCGTCCCCTTTTTCAAAGGCTTCCGGATCGTACTCCCGTCCATCCCATGGCACATTCCATTGCTTTGACATAGCACGATAAACTGCACGGATGCGAGCCCCTTCCCGTCCGCGCAGCTGCTGCAAGGTCAAAGTGCTGACATTCTCATTTGGAAAGCGCATTTCATACATTCTGCGCACAACCGTAAGATGAGATCGGGTATTGCTGACCAATTCTGCCTGACGGATCAACATTCCGGCGCGGTGGGAAAGCGGGCGACCTCCGGCATAGAAACGAACACCCTGCTCCCCCACCCACAACACACTGACTCCTGCATCCCCGATCAATTCCATTGCCCGATGGGTGATCTTTGTTCCGGGTCCAAGCAGCAGAACACTGATGGAAGCAGCCGGAACAAACACGCATCCGCGATCATCCGTAACTGTAATAGCACTATCCTGACGATTCAGCACACAGCGCTCCAAGTAAAGAAAGGTCATACGATCCGCAATCTGCGGTAAAGCCTGTAAGTCCGGTCGTGTAATACCGGGAATATTACCCATCTGTTATCCCTCACAGTTTTTATGCACGCATCAGCGTCATCAGCCCTGCGCCGTATGCCTTTTCTCTGCCGATTCCATCGGTTAATGCTTTGCGGAACATCGCGTCATCCGTAACCGTCAATATACCTTCGTAAGTGACACTCAGCATACTGACGCGCTTTCGGGAAGAACCTTTCCCAAACTGATACCACTTGACCCGCGTCACATCAAAGGAATTCTCCTCCAAAGCAAATCCATGCTTTTCGCTCTGTTTCATAAGCCATTGACGTTGGTGCTCCGTTGTTGTGTGCGCGCAGACACGCCCGCGGCCATTCTCGTTGGGAACACTGTAGGTCGGATTGGCAGTAAGCCTGAATCTCCATTTGGTTCCTTTTACGCATTTATTCAGCAAGAGCGTGTAATCCCGCGTTTCAGCCTTTACGCCCTCGGCGGAAAACTGCGCTGCTGCGTTGGATAGATCAGGCGCTTTTTCGCTTAAAACAAGCAGATATTTCCTGTCATTCAGATCATCCAGCCGCCACAGACGGCGCTGCCGCTCGCCCGGAAATGCACTTTCGATTGCCCCGTGAAACAGGCTCGGCGCCCCTAATGCAATCATGGTCTCTCTGCGGGATACATCCAGTTCCAATCGTGATAAGTACATCTCATTCCTCCAATTCGGCAAAAGCATCATGCTCGTGAATGTCCTGCTTTACGGCCATGATTTCTTTCACACGACGATAACCGTACAGTCGATGGGAAGGATCAAAGGATTCCGGGACGTCCTTCACAATCCCTCCATCCTCATTGGGAAGCGCATCCATAAGGAGCCGCTGTCCGTTCTGTGCCTTTTGCATCAGTGCCTCCCGCAAAGGTTCGGGCACAATGTCAAGCACCATTTTCCCCATTGGCGGACAGGAACGGCGTCCCAGATACAGTGGAAATACAGGGTGCGTCAGAGCATCTGCAAGGGTGTGCAGTAGTTCCTCATCTTCACATTCCAATCCCACGACGAAAGCGGCATCCATCAGGTAATAACGGTTGGTTACAGCAGGGTTGTCCAGCTTCGGGTGTTTTGCGGTGTGAAAATCCCGCAGAATGCGGCCTTCCCGTTCCACAAGAACCCCAAATCGCAGACCGGTAAGCTCACGCAATCGGTCTTTTTCGTCCCTGCGGATTCCCAGTGCAGCAGCGATCATACCAAGAACACCACTTTTGCTGGGTTCCTTGGCGGTATCCCGACGGGCATCAAACTTGGACTCCACGCCCCAGGATTGCAATGGGGCAGCCAGACGAATCAACAGAGTGGCCATCACTCCACCTCATTTACATACGCTTCCAGTCGATCCAGCAATTCCTTCAGAGACATTGGCTCCGCCAATTCTTTCAGGGCTGCTCCAACGGCAAAGGCCTGCTCAGGTTGCGGCAGATAATCCGCATAGGTTTCCTTTGCGTACTCGGTCAATGCTTTGAGCGAACCTTCCACATAGCCGTTCTCCCCGGCACGGACAGGCTTTTCAAAAGCCCCGGCCATGTTGACGGGCTGATCCTTGCGGATCGTGACATAAACGGCGTCCGGGCGGGTGCGGTTGGCAAAGGTATTCTGCTTGCCGGTAGGCATACTGCGAATGAAAGCATCCGCAAAACCGCGGACAGCGGAGGCTGTATCTCCATGAAGGTTCTTCATCAGTTCAGTCGCATTAAGCGTGGCATAACGATAGAGAGTGGAAGAATTATACTCCACCGTGCCTAAATGTCCTGCGCCCTGATTATCCTCCGGTGCGCAGTCATCCACGGCGGTAAAATAATCATACTCGTTGTGAACCTTGTGCGTAGAAATGGCGTGAGCAACTTGCGCGGCAGCATCAAAATTCAAAGAAGGGTCATCTGCAACCATTCTGCCGAACAAAGCAATGTCAATTGCAGGAGTATCCTTTACAGCTTTCTTGCAAGCCTCTTTGTCAAACTCATCATTTTCCTGTATTGCCGCAATCTGTGCCAAAGCCTCAATCTGTCCTCTGCTGATAAAGAACAGTGCCCCGGTTTCAATTTTACCCTTATTGTCTTTTATTTTGATGCCGGCTGCATTGAGCACTTTCTCCGCTGATTTTTCTGCCTTGATACTCGGATTGAGCTCACTGATTCTGTCCGCAACAAGATCAAAAACAGTCTTGGTGCGCAGGCCGACGTTTTCTTCCGGGAAAGACTGTGTGAACATATCCCGCATGGCTTTCTTCCAAGCCTGACTGGAAACGCGGGCACGGGTAACACCGCCGAACACCGCAGTCTTTGGACTGCCGGTGTCATCCCGGTTCACACAGGAAGGCGGCACGGTCTGGATTACATGAAAGTCGATATACACCTGTTCATTCTTACGCATTGCTGTTTTCCTCCTTATTGTCATCTGTCGTTTTGTAGAAATCCTGCGCCCAAGTCAGGCGCACTCTTTGTCTGCCCTCGTCAAACTGGAACCAGAATAAGTCTTCCGTCAGTTTCACATAGTCCAGCGGAATGTCCTCTGCTTTGAGCAGCTGTACCAATCCGCGCAGGTAATGGGCGCATTCCTCAATATCCTGCGCCGTTGCCATAGCATTGAACCTGCGGCGTACTGCTTTGAGTTTGTCCTCATCATTCCCCGCCAATCGGTGAACCGAAGCTCCCAGCGGACAATCCTGCCTGTGCATGGACTCCTGTGCCGGGTTCTTCCCCTGCTGGTGCAGGGCATACAGCGTCAACGCAATAGAGATTGCCCATTCCGCAGCTGTTGGTTTTCCGTTCCGACTCATCAGTTCTTCGGGAAGTCCGTCAAACAGCACCGCCCACAGCTCGGGAACCTCACCCGGTACCATCCCGATGCCGCGTCGCAGCTGTGCCAGTTCCGCCCGTACCGCCCCTTCGTTAGGTTCGGTCTGCAAGCGGCGAATCCTCCCGGCGACAAATCGGGTGGCTAAAGTCACATTGTCCATCAATTCTCCTCCTTCTTTATGTCTATATGGAATGCTTCATAGATTTTATACCTGAAGGAACGCAAAGCGGATGCGGTTGAACAATACAGGGTTATTTCTTTCCCTGCCTGTTTGATCTTGATCTCCCGACCCACATAAGCATCCATACCGGCCTCATCCGCTAAAGCATTACCCAAACGCCTTGCAGCATCAAAAGCCTTCTGATTCCATTCCCGCTCTTTTTCATCCTTAGAATCAATGCTCTGGTCGTCAGGATTAAGGGAAAGAAGCCACGATCTGAACGGGATATCAATTTCATGATAGAAACGTTCCTGCGCCAAAGCGGCGTTGTTCTCGCCTGAACCGCCTGCAGCCTGCTCCAAACGCTCGGCTAAGGTCTTAACATAGCCCGCAACCCTATCGCACAATTCAATCTGACTTCCGACCATTCTGACCCAGGAATCATTCATCTCTGAGAGCATTGCCATCTGAAAATCTAAATGATCCGCTATCACTTCGACAACAGATGAGCCTTTGGAATCATATCGCACTCCGACCAATCTGAATCGGATTCGACGGTGTGATACTTCATGGTTTATTCTTTCAATCCAATTCACTATTCCGGGTCTTTTCCCTTGATCCTGACGAAGGACAATATGGCCGAAGTCTCTCCAAGCCATTCTTTCCGGTTGCAGTCTGCGAGGATAAATCTCTGTCTTTTTTCCTTTGTCATTTTTGATTCCCCACAATGTATATGGTTCTGTCAGGCCGGGGCCATCCGAAAAGAAATCTCCGCCTCCGTCAAAATAGCAGGTCACAAGTTCCGCTTCTCTTTGAAGAAACAATCTTCTGGATTGCAGCGTCAACAATTCAGGCAGATTTTGCGGTACCGCAATCGCACGTTTCCTGATTTTTGTAATTGGTTCTTTTTCCCAAATGGGAAGCGGGTCTACCTTCCATCGCTCTTTTCCTTCACGAAGAAAGATCAGGTTGAGCATCAGCGTTTCAAAAAGATTGTCCCCCTCGGCATAGATATGAGCTATATCCGGCTTCCTGTAAAGCCCATTGCAAATATTCATTCTGGATTTCTTTCCATTCTTCCGCTCTTCCAAAATAAAGGTATGGATAGTCCTGAATATCATCCTCAACGTTACTTTCTTCTGTTGTACCATGGTGTGCTCCGATAATTGCTGAAATGCACTCCGGACAACCTGCTTCTCGCAAAAGATTTGCTCCCATATGAGCATGATAAACCTTTTTTGTGTGAAAATTGTCATCAGAGAAGTGAAGTCCATTCTCTTCAAGCTCCGACACTTTCTCCGGCAAAGAAGAAGTGATTCTCTGTTGAAAAGCCGGAGTTGCTTTTCCGAGATCATGTGTGAGCGCCAAATAGCGCAGTAAAGAGGTCAAATCTTTCGGTTTCAAATCAAAGATGCTCTTGCTTCCCAATGGCATCCACTCTCTTTGAAGATACGACATCGTTTCTGCGGTATCCAGCAGATGCCATGTCAAGGGCAACCAGAAATCATTTCGTTCAGATGATGTTTTGGCAACGATTATACTTAATCGGGTCATTCTTTTCCACTCACTTCTCGCAGAATTTGTTATAAAAAAAGTCAAATTCCCTTACATTTCGTCAAGGATGTTTCTTATATGTTCGAGGTATTGTTCCCTCACCTCTAATGGTGCTGAAATCTTCATACTGTTTCCAAACTGGAACACCCAGCCCCAGAAGGTGGGAGCAATCTGCACACTGACCTTTGCCTCGATGGTATGTTCAGCGACCCGCTTCATCTTGGTTTTCTCTCCAAACTTGTCATATACAGCGCCCATCAGTTTGTCGTCAAATTGGAGTGTAACCTTTTCCTCTTCCCCTTGATACATCTTGAAGCTGGATGCCGTGTAGTGAGCTACGCTGCGCCGCTTTGCCTTGGCCAGATCGGAAATGGATTCATCCAGCACTTCCACGCAGTCCATACGATCCACTCGGTAGTTCGTAGTGTTCTCGTATTTCTCGTTGTAGGTGACCAGATAGTAATTATCCTCGAAATAGACCAACGCGATGGGCTCCATCACATAGACGTGCTCTTCACCGCGATACACGCGCTCTGCTTTTTCGTTTAGGTCAAAATACTTGAAGGCCACTTTCCGGTTTGCCTTTATGGCGGTTTCCAACAGTTCGACGGTCGTATAGATCGTGTCATTGGAGTGCTTCCGGGTATTGAAAGCAATCACATTGGATTTCAGCAGACGCCCCTTATGGCTGCCGCCCAGATCGGCAATTCTCTCGATCAGTTCCTTTGTTTTCTCTTTCGGCACAAAGCTGGCCGCCTGGATGGCATCCATCATGATCTTCAGCTCAGGTACACTGAATGTGCGGTTACAGACATAATAGGCTTTATCATGGTGCTTCAGCCGGAAACGAATATCATATCCGAATTCGTTCATCAGCTTGACATTTCGAGCCAGTGTGCGGGGGTCGCAGGAAATCCCCCGGCTGACCAACCGCTCACACAGCTCCACTGTTTTCAGCGGATGATCCTCATCTGTCTCCTGACACAGGATCTCCCATAGGATTAACAGCTTGATTTTCTGACAGTTATCCGGCAGCATCGGGGATTCCCTCCCTCGTGTGTTATTATTTTATTAAGCATATCATACGAAAACGTAAAAATCAAGCTTTACAGCGGACACTTCTGTCCGTTCATCGTATTTTTGATATTTTCTTTCAAAAATTCCAACATTTTGAAACCGTTCCCGCAAAGAACGCAAAAAGCCCGCGGCATCGGAATTTCCGAAACCGCGGGTGTTTCTGTGCTACTGTTGTTCTGTTACTTTGTTTTCAGCAGCTATGCCGGCTTGAGGACACCATTTTTGACACCGGCCTCCTTGGAAAATTACGAACGCTTTTTCAGGCAAATTGCGTCGTTTTTGACAATGATTTCCAGCTTCTCATCATCGCTGTGGAAATATCCGGCATACGCGCCGCCGTTGCTCGTAAAGGCAAAGGACTGCCCTGCGGAGATAGTCGGACCGGCGGTCACGCCGATGGCGGCACCATCGCTCAAACCCGCCTCTCCGACAGTGACGATGGCGCGCTTAACACCGATATAGATATTGTCTGCCACATCGTCTGTAGTGTTGCCGGAGATGAACGTCTTGCCCGAGATCGTAAGCGCACCGGCTTCATCGCCGGTACTGTCTGCTACAAGAATACCAGCACCGTAAATGTGCTCATTCTCATAGCCCTCAGCTCGAACATTGTTGTTTCCCGTTACGGTGCAATCGTTCAGCGTGAGCGTACCGCAGTCCAAAATACCTGCCGCATACATTCCGCTGTTACCACTAATGGTGCTGTTCTTCAGCGTGAGGGCAGTACCGGAAGAAAGCGCAACGCCACCGCCGTATCCGTCTGCGCTGTTTCCGTTGATCTCAACACCGTTCAGGACAGCCGTAGCCTGAGCCGTAAGGAACATACCGCCGCCAATACGCGCCGAGTTATCTGTCAACTGCACATCGTTCAATGTAAAGTCGAAAGATGGTTTAAAATTCGGATAAAGAGCATAAATCGTAGGCGTGTATTCAAGATAGATGCCACCACCTGTTTTTGCAGTGTTTTGACTGATTTCGCCTCCATTCATGTTGAATGCCATTTTTCCCATTTTGGTTCCCGCATAAATAGCACCGCCGTAGATTGAGGCCGAATTTCCGGTGATTCTCGTGTCACCAGAAATGGTAGCACAAATCGACCATCGACTTTCCATAGCATCAAAATATAAAGCGCCGCCATACTGTGCTGTGTTACCACTAATCTCGCCGCCGGAAATATTAATCACCGCGCCACTATTGTATCCTCCGGCAATATGTATGGCGCCGCCTATTTCTGCACTGTTGCCGCTGATCTTGCCCCCTGACATATTAAATATTCCGTTATTAACGGATACACCACCGCCATACTTGCCAACATTACCACAGATTTCACCGCCGGACATAGTAAAGCTGGCTCCTTCCTTGACAACTACAGCAGCAGACATCAAGTCGGTACTACCGTTGATTCGGCCGCCGCTCATATCAATTACAGAATTTTTGTCCATTATTATGTAATTGATTTGTCCTTCCGTTAACATCGCAGAGCATTTTGAAAGCCAAATTATTCCGCATTGTCCGCCATACATGGCAAAAGCGTTACCTGTGCAGTCAACGCAAACATCATAACCAGTCTTCCATTCTGTTTTTTCGTCATAAAGAAGACCATTGGTTACAGAACCACCATTCATCTTAAAGCTTCCAGTACTATACACATTGCATCCAGTATAATACGCCTTATTTCCGTAGACAGCACCGCCGTTGATCGTCAACGTGCCTTTGTTGAATATGCCGCCACCGCAAAGATCCTCGAGAGATTCTGCTTTATCCTCATTCAAAGAGATGCCTCCTGTGACAACGCCGCCAGAAGGCAGCTCGCTGTCCGCATGGGCGGCATCGGGGGCGCTGTCGTTGAGGGTGAGCGTGCCGTTGTTCATAATGACGCTCGCCTCCTCCGCCGCTTTCAGCACAAATCCCGCGAGGTCGAGGGCAATGTCCTGTCCCTCGGCAATCGTGATGTTCTCGGTCACGTCCGCCAGCAGCCTGACCGTTGCGCTGGTCGCGCTGTTAATGGCCGCCTGCAGGGTGGTGAAGTATTGCTTCGTCTCCCCTGTGCCAACCACGGCCACGGAACCCTCCGGGATATTTTCGGGAGTGGGGTCAGGTTCGGCAGAAGGCTGAACCGAAGGTGTTGGGGACTGTGTAGGGTCTCCCCCACCGCCCATCGCACCCGTCAGATTGCCCACAGGCGCACAGCCCGTGCAGAGCAGACAGAATGCCAGCACCAGTGCCAGCAACACCGAAAGTTTCTTTTTCACAAGTCGTCCTCCGTTCTTTGTTCCGTGCCACCCGGCACGACTATTTTGTATGTTTGGTGGTTGTATATGTCCTTCCTCTTATTTATACGAGAAAACAAAAGTTTTGTCAACCCTTTTTTCAAAAATTTTATCGAATTCCCGGTTTTTCCCCATTTTAATTTATGCATCGCCCCTCCGTGCAGTCCTTCCTAAACACGAATATTTATGATCAAATCATCCCCTGGGTTCAGCAGTGAGCCCGGAGAATTACACCGAAATGCACTTTGCCATCGGAACGATCACGGTTACGGTGACGCCGACCATGAGTTCCGCAAAAAGGGGGGTGTGCATCTTTTAACGAATATCGGCTAAAACGATGCACACCCCCAAGGGGTAATCGTTAAATTTTGTATCCATCTGAACACAAAATTGACTCCGGGAGCTGAAAACAGTCAGCGCCCGGACTCGCAAATCGTTAAATTGTGCTCGATTATCCCTGAAATCAGGCATTATTTAAGAAAATAAAAAGCACAGCAGCCTAATACTTATGGTATCATAACTGTTGTGCATTTGTGGAGCTGATGACCAGATTCGAACTGGTGACCTCATCCTTACCAAGGATGCGCTCTACCGACTGAGCTACATCAGCATCCGGGGATTTCTCCCGTTCCGAGGTCCGCGGAACGAATATTAATATACCACAACCGGCAGAAAAAAGCAACCCCTTTTTTGGATTTTTTTGCAACTTTTTTTCGCTTCGCGGAAAATCCCCTTTTTTATCGGTTTTTCTTTATCATTTTTTAGATTTGTGCTATACTGTTTGGGTCAGTTTACCCTACCCATGAAGGAGAAAAACAAATGAAACGAGCCGGAGATTTTGGATTTGACATAAAAAATAACGGAAAAGGCAATTCCGATGCGCTGCAAAGAGCGGTAGTGGGCGGCGGGACGATCTTCATTGACGAACCGGGAGAATACAAAATGGCGCAGTGCGTAAGGCTGCAAAGCAACACGCGGCTCATCTTCTCCCCCGGTGTGAAGCTGTTGCGGGAGAACGTACCCGGCGGGTGCTATCTGTTCATCAACGAGGGCGCGTACACCGGGAACACCGATGAGAACATACAGGTCATCGGACTGAACATCGCAACGAACGGCTGCTGCATTTCGGAGGGCTTTTCCGGGCGGGAAAACATGGTGCCGGGGCTGCGGGGGCAGATCGCCTTCTTCCGGGTGAAGAACCTGACCATCCGGGATTTCACCTGCTTAGACCTGCCGAAATCGGACTTTGCCATTCACATCTGTACCTTTTATGATATTTTGCTGGAAGATTTGCACATCGAGGGGCGCAAGGACGCGGTGCACTTAGGCACGGGCAGCGGGTTTGTGATCCGGCACGGTTTTTTCCGCACCTTTGACGATCCCATCGCATTAAACGCCCACGATTACGCCACCTCCAATCCGCAGTTGGGCTGGATCGAAAACGGACTGATCGAGGACTGCTATGATCTGGACGATGAAGACACCACAGGCTTTTTCTGCCGCATTCTGGCGGGAAGCTGGGGACACTGGACAAAGAACATGGTGGTGCAAAACTCCGACACGGTGGAATCGGAAGGGCGGCTCTACCGCGTGTTCATGAAGCCGGACGGGCAGACCTACAAATCTTTCACAAAGCCGGATTTTGCATCGGGAGAAAGGGTTCTGGACGGCATCCGCTGGGTGATGGTGCAGGAAAACGATGTGCTCTCCTGCGGGTGCAGAAATATCCGATTTACCAACATCCATTTGCAGAAAAAGCGCCCCATCGGCTTCTCCATCCACTTTGACCACGATTATTGGTCGCGGAGTGTTTATCCGTGCAGCGAAATGCCCGTGCAGGAAAGCATCACCTTTGACCACATCTATATCGAAAACGAAGTGCCCGTGTTCCTGCGCTCCATCACGCCGATGGACAGAATCCGCGTGCTGAATACGGACTTGGGCGCATCATCGGTGAAAATCGAAACGCTGCCGGGCGAGGAAGGGCATTTTGTCCCGGCGCGGCTTCTCTTTTCCGGGTGCTCCTTTGACGGGGACGAGCCCGCCATTACCTGCGAAAACGAGCGGGAATACAGAACGGTGCTTTCCGGGAATTTCACGAAATAAGGAACAGAACAGATGAAAGAATTTGTGATTGACGAGAAGCAGGACGGAAAACGGCTGGACAAGTGGCTGATGAAGGAATGTCCGACGCTGCCCATGGGACAGGTGATGAAGTTCCTGCGGCTCAAAAAGGTGCGGGTGAACGGCAAGGTTGCCAAGGCGGATGCGCACCTGGCGGCAGGGGATGTGGTGAACGTCTACTTGGGCGACGAGTGCTTTGAAAAGCCCGTGAAGATCGACCCGTTTTTGCAGAATTACAAGGTGCGTCTGCACATCGTCTATGAGGATGAAAACCTCATTGTATGCGACAAGCAGCCGGGGCTCATGTGCCACCCGGACGACAACGAGAAGGTCAACACGCTGCTGACGCACATTCAGGCGCACCTGTATCAGAAGGGCGAGTGGGACAGCCGGGATTCCGCGCAGTTCGCGCCCTGCCTGTGCAACCGCATCGACCGCTTCACCGGCGGGCTGGTGATCGCCGCGAAGAACGAGGAAGCGGCACACATTCTCAATGAGAAGATCAGGAACCGCGAGATCGAGAAGCGGTATCTGTGCATCATTTCCGGGCGGATGAATCCCGCCTCCGGTACGCTGGACAGCTACCTGTATAAGTCCGAATCCGGCAAGAAAATGATTGTGGACGACGAGGCGGTCTTAGGCAGTCAGCGGTGTCTGACGGGCTATGAGACGCTGGCGACAGGCAACGGGCTTTCCCTGATGGAGTGTGCCCTATTAACCGGGCGCACGCATCAGATTCGAGCGCAGTTTGCCCATGTGAAGCACCCGCTGCTGGGCGACACGCAGTACGGCGACAGGCGGCTCAACGAAAAATACGGGCGGAACGGGCAATGCCTGTATGCTTTCCGGCTGGTGTTCCGCTTCACCACGGACGCAGGAAAGCTCAACTATTTAAGCGGTAAGAGCTTTTCCGTGAAGAATGTGCCATTTGTAGGTGACTATTTCCCCGAAACAGGAGGAAAACTGCCATGACGACCATAGGTAAAGAGGATTTGAAGCAGGGCTTTCTCGCGCTCGGCATAAAGCCCGGGATGAATTTGGAGGTACACTCCTCCCTGTCCGCCTTCGGCTTCGTGGAGGGCGGCGCAGACGCAGTGCTTGACGCGCTGCAGGAGATTCTGACGGAAGAAGGCACGCTGGTGATGCCCTCCTTCAACCACGAAGCGCCGTATAACAAGGGCGAAGTGTTCGACATTCGCTCCACGCCCACCACCAACGGAAAAATCCCCGACACCTTCTGGCGGCGGGAAGGCGTGCTGCGCGGCATGAACCCCACCCACGCCTACGCCGCATGGGGCAGAAACGCGATTCGCTACACGGAATCCCAGCAGAGCGAGACCGGGCTTGGCAAGGGCAGCCCGCTGCACCGAATGTACGAGGACGGCGGGTATGTGCTGCTGCTTGGCACGGGCTATCACGCCAACACCTTCCATCATTTCGTGGAGCAAATGGAGGGGGCGCACTGTCTCCGGCAGATCGGCGAAATTTACCCGGTCATAGACGCAAACGGCATAAAAACCACCGCGCACACCTGGTCGTGGCGGGAAAAGAGCTGTCCGCTCAACGACTTGCAACACCCCGTCTACGAGGAAGCCATGGGCGCAATCGACAGCAGACAGAAAATCGGGGATTCGCTGTGCATCCTCTACCCCATGCGGGAAGGGTACAGGGTGATTGCCTCCTTCCTCCATGAGCATTGCGGGGATTGTCCGATTCAACCGCGTAAGCACAGATATTCCATATAGACAAAATCAGTCCTTGGATTTCTCCAAGGGCTGATTTTTCACAGGAATTACAGGTTCCCGGAATAGGTCTTAATGAAGTTCGTGACGAGCTTGCCCAGCAGGTTTTTGCCGTCCGCGTCGGTCTGGCGCACATCGGCGCAGTGGTCGCCGTGGAGCTTGACATACTGGATTTTACCGTCGTCGTAGCGGAAGTGCCGCAGGGTGGAGAGCATCAGCTCGGTCTGCTCCAAGCGGTTCTCGATGTCGTGGTCGGAGACGATAAAGAGCTGAGGCTTGTATTCCTTGGCAGTGCCCACGAAGAACAGCGGGCAGGTCTCATCGACCAAGATGCGGCGGGTGTCGAGGCCCCTCTCGCGCAGCACGTTAAAGTGCGCGGTGGGCTGCCCGGCGTTGTGGATGTAGCCGCCGATGTGCTCCTGCGGAACCTCCATGGCGTCCAAATACCTGCCGTCATAGCACAGCATCATGGAAAGGTAGCCGCCGGCGGAGGAACCGCCCATGTAGATGCCGGAATGGTGGACGTTCTTGTCCACCCACGCCAAGGCGATGGCGCAGTCCTCGATGAAATCGGGATAGTGCGCCTCGGGGTACATCCGATAGCGGACGGAAGCCACGGCAATGCCCGCCTCCACAAGCTGCTCGGCAAAGGGCAAGCACTCGTCCTTGTCACCGTTTTCCAGTCCGCCGCCGTGGAAATACACAAACACGGGATAGGTGCTTTTCTGCGGCAGATACAGGTCTAACACATTGATTTGCGGGTCAACGCCGTAGGGCACGTTTTCGATCTTAACCATTACTTGTTTTCCTCCTTCTCGATGCGCTTGTTGCGGAAATACAGGCACAGGTCGGTGCCGACCATGATGAAGTTGAAGATGTAGACCACAAGGACATACCACTTCTGGGAGAAGTTCGCCATGTAGTTCTCATTGATGAGCTTGGCGATGATGCCGAAGATGTAGCCCGAGAAGATGAGGATGAGGAAGGCCAGGCTCTTGCCCTTAGTGGAGCGCGCCTTGTAGGACTTGTACGCATTGATAGGCCAGGAAATACCGAAGGACACAATCATGATCGTTTCCAGAATATCTGCCATAACAAAATCTCCTTTACCAGTCTTTGCGTCTATTATACAGCACGATTCCGCATTTGTAAAAGGAAATCTCAAAATCCCCACCTTGAAACAACATTTATACATATTATCTGTTGCAAATGCCTTTCAGAAATCGTAAAATATGTAGGTAATAGAAGGTAAAGGACGGATTGCAATGAGAAAAGACGGAAAGCTTGTAAAAAACGTTGACCCCATGTACACACTGGCTCCCTATTTTATGCGGGATCGCAATGACTCCACCAACGCCATCACGGTTTATGTGCCCTATGATAACATCCATAAGTATGTTCTGGATGCCCGCAAGCGCGGGTATCGCATCTCCCACATGGCGGTCATCATGGCGGCTTATGTGCGCGTGGTCTCCGAGTATCCCGAGCTCAATCGTTTTGTGGTCAATTCCAAGATTTATGCGCACAACGATCTGACTGCCGGCATGGTGGTTCTGCGCCCGGACGGAGCCGACCCCACCATGAGCAAAATGAAGTTTGACCTTTACGACACCATTTTTGACGTCAATAACCGCATTGATTCCTTTGTGGAGCAGAACAACAAGCTGGACAGTCAGAATGATTCCGACCGCATTTTCAAGAAACTGCTGGCGGTTCCCACTCTGGTGCGCATCGGCATGGCCATCATTCGCTTCTGTGACAAGCAGTTCGGTCTGCCCAGATGGCTTGTGGATGTTTCGCCCTTCCACAATTCCATGGTTATTACCAACCTGGCCTCCATCCGCACCAATTATATCTTCCACCACATTTACAATTTCGGCACCACCTCTGCCGTCATCGCCATGGGCAACAACGAGGACAAGCCCGTGATGGAAAACGGACAGGTCGTGCTCAAAAAGATGATGCCCATGGGCATCACCATGGACGAGCGTATTGCCTGCGGTGTGGAATATGCCAAGGCCTTTGCCCGCTTGGAGCACTATTGCAAGAACCCCACTTTGCTGGAGGTTCCCCCGGAGGATGTCAAAGTGGATTTCCCCTTCGAGGGACTGTCCGAGCACTTCAAGAAAGAGACAAAATAACATTCCGAAAGGAAAAATATGATTACTTACGAAAATCTTCGCAAATATGCCTACTGCAACGACCATCTGATCAAAGGGGCAATCAAGGGACTGTGTGTGGAATTCAACGGACTGAACGCCACACAGATGCTGAACGAAGATCCCTTTCTTGCAGTCAAGTGTGCCGAGAAGGGCATTCTCTTCCTCAATCCTTATCTGAACCCCTGGAACTGGATGAACGACCGCGCCATTGCCACAACCGACCGCATCATTTCCGTGCTGGCGGAGCATTACGGTATTGAGGATATGA
>DCHO01000061.1 GCA_002315655.1 Christensenella sp. UBA1750 | reverse complement strand
CTCTGGTTAGCGCCCGTACCTATTCCCAAACATCTCCGACTTCGGCTTTTCGCGCCGTCTTGAACCTCTCGTTTTTCCTTGTCACCTTAATTTCTTTGATTCCTTCCTTGCAGCAAACAGGCAGCGTAACGCACCCCTTCTCGATCAGCGGTCTTCTCCGAATCCGCATCCCCGCCGGGGTGACCTTCTCCCGCGTCACCGCCACAAAGCAGAACTTTTCATCCTCATAGGGCGCCTCGCCGTCCTTCAAATACTTGTGCAGTCGGCTCCGCTCCACGCGCACGGTAAAGTGGCACCAGTCCTCCCCTGTTATGGGGCATTTCTCCGTTTCCGGGCACGGTGCCGCCACATTTCCG
This sequence comes from Christensenella sp. UBA1750, assembly GCA_002315655.1. Classification (GTDB taxonomy): domain Bacteria; phylum Bacillota; class Clostridia; order Christensenellales; family UBA1750; genus Spyradocola. The sequence continues at coordinate 16,664 of DCHO01000061.1, read as the reverse complement.
CCCAAATCCTTCAACAATTCCATATATTTCCGAATCCGCGCAAAACCCGCCGGGGTGCCCGGCTCCACGATGAGCAGCATTCTTTCCGTGGCTTCCCACAGCCTTTTCACGACCTTTTCCGCATCCTCCGGCGCAAGCTCTCCCAAGGTGAAAGAAGCCGTCACAAGCTCGCTTTTCGGAATGTCCATTTTCCGCATATCGCCCTGCGTCCAGCGCACGTTATCCTTTTCCTGCGCAAGCTCCTTAGCCAGCGCGATCATTCCGCTTTCCCGCTCCAACAAATCCGCCCGCTCCAAGCCCTCCGAAAAATCCTCCGCCGCCCAGAGCACGCAGCCCGTCCCGCTGCCCACATCGGTCAGCGTCCGAAACCCGGTAACCCCCGTGATTTCCAGTGCCCTGTGCACACAGGCGTAGGTCGAGGGCATCCGAAAGGCGCAGTACGCCCGCATTTCCTGTTCGCTGGTCAAAAGGCGCGTTCCGTCCGGGGCTTTTTCGCCCATGCGGTAGCGCAGCGACAGCACTTCCGCAGCCGAACGCACCTCATTTGGCTTCATATTGATAAATAGCTGTTCGATCCGCATCTGCAAAACCGACGGCAACTGCATAAGATTCATCCTCCAAAGGTCTTTTTCTGTATTATAGCCCATATTTGCCGCCATAGAAAGACAATTTTATGGAATAATTGATGCCTTCTGTGCGCATACTCCTATTATACGGTGTTTTTACCCGAACAAGGAGGTTTTTTGATGAGTCAGAGTATGGCATTTGCATCCCGGAGCGGCTGGAAGGACGAGGAACGAAATCACCTTTGGCGCGAGGTGGAAAAGACGAGCGCATCCGGCGAACCCCTGCGCCTCGCCTTTGACCGCGTGGCGGAGGCCACTGGCAGAAAGTCCAATTCCATCCGCAATTTCTATTATTCCGCCGTCAAGTCCGGGCAGGTTCCGGGGAATGTTCCCACCGTCCGCGCCCTGCCGTTTGTCCCCTTTGAGCAGGAGGAAGCGTCCTCTCTCCTGCGCGCCGTGCTCATCGCGCAGGGCAAAGGCCAGTCCGTCCGCGCCTGCGTGCAGGAACTGAGCTGCGGCGACAAGGGGCTTGCCCTACGCTTGCAGAACAAGTACCGCGCCATTCTGCGCTCCCACCGCAAATTGGTAGAAGAAACCATAATTCAGCTAAAAAAAGAAGGTCTTCCCTGTATCGACCCCTACGAAAAGTCCGATTGCGCAGACAATCCGCAGCTTCCGAAAACGCTGAACACACTTCTTGCCCAAATGACCCCCGAAACCCGCACCCGGTTTCTGGATTTCTCCTGCCGCTTGGCGGCTTTTCTGGTAAATAAATAACTGCGTCTTGACAAATCCCCTTCCCGGTTTCAAAATGAAAGTATCATTGAAACATGAGGGAGGGATTTTTTATGTCTTCCACCCGCATCCGCGATCTGGGCGTTGTCATCGGCTCCATGCCCACGGGTTCTCGCAACACGATCACCGACGTGCCCGGCGTGACCGTCGGACACTGCACCGTGGACACCGACACCCACAAAACCGGGGTCACGGTCATTCTGCCTGTGCAGGATAACATTTTTCTGAACAAATGCGTCGCCGCGTCCTGCGCGCTCAACGGCTTCGGTAAAACGCTGGGGCTGATGCAGATCGACGAACTGGGCACGCTGGAAACCCCCATTGCCATCACAAACACGCTAAACGTCGGTCTTGTGCATGACGCTTTGGTGGAATATTCCCTGCAAGAAGGCAAAAAGGCGGGCATTTCCGTCCGCTCGGTCAATCCCTTGGTCTGCGAATGCAACGACGGCGGGCTGAATGACATTGCCGAGCGCGTGATTAAGCAAAAGGAAGTCTTTTCCGCCATCGAATCCGCCTCTGCGGACTTTGAGCAGGGAAACATCGGCGGCGGCGCGGGAACCGTCTGCCATTCTCTCAAAGGCGGCATCGGCTCCGCTTCCCGGGTGATGGAGCTGGACGGCAAGCAATACACCTTGGGTACGCTGGTGCAGACCAACCACGGGATGCTCCACGACCTGATGATCGACGGGCGCAAGGTAGGGCAGGAGATTGAAGAAGGCATTTATCAGGAAAAGGTGGACAAGGGCTCCTGCATCGTGGTCATCGGCACCGACCTGCCCGTTTCCGACAGGCAATTAAAACGCATCCTGCGCAGAGCCTGTGTCGGGCTGAACCGCGTCGGCTCCTACTTGGGGCACGGCAGCGGCGAGGTCGTGGTGGGCTTTTCCACAGCCAACCGCGTGCGCCACAACGAGGAAAAGGCCGTTGTTTCCCAGTTTATTCTCAACGAATCCATGATGGACGTTCCCTTCCGCGCCTGCGCCGAGGCCGTGGAGGAAGCCATCTTAAATTCCCTTGCCGCCGCAAACACCGTGACCGGCAACGGCATCACAAAGTACGCCTTAACCGACCTGTGGAAGGGAGGCGGCGCCCATGAAGCATAAAATCGTCCTCATCACCGGCGGTTCCCGGGGCATCGGTGCCGCCACGGCAAAGGTTTTGTGTGAGCAGGGCTATTCTGTTGCCATAGGTTACTCCGGCAACCGCGAAAAAGCCGAAACTTTGGCGGAATCCCTGCGGAAAAGCGGTGAAAATGTTCTTGCCGTACCCTGCGATGTGACCTCCCGGGAGAGCATCCGATCCGCCATCGAAACCGTTCACAAACACATGGGCAAGCTCACACATCTGATTTGCTGTGCGGGCATTGCCCAGCAGAAGCTCTTTCAGGACATTACCGATGAAGACTGGGACACCCTCTTTTCCGTGAACACCAAGGGCGTGTTCCGCGCCGTGCAGGAGGTTCTGCCCGACTTTTTCGCCGGGGAATCCGGCTGCATCGTCACCACCGCCTCCATGTGGGGGCAGGTGGGCGCGTCCTGCGAGAGCCACTACGCCGCCACCAAAGGCGCGGTCATTGCCTTAACCAAGTCTCTTGCCAAGGAGCTGGGGCCTTCCAACATCCGCGTCAACTGCGTTTCCCCCGGCGTGATTCTGACAGACATGGTTGCCCCGTTGGGCATTGATACCCTGTCGGAACTGGCGGAAGAAACGCCCCTTTCCCGCAACGGCACCCCGGAGGAGGTCGCCAAAGCCATCGCCTTCCTCTGCTCGGAGGAAGCCTCCTTTGTCACCGGCGAGGTGCTCTCGGTCAACGGCGGGTTCATCACATAAAGCCAGTCAAAAACGGCCTCGGAAATCGCTTTCCGAAGCCGTTTTTTCATGCGATTTTATGCCGGTTCCTTCCGGTGCGGACGCTCGGACAGCAGTTCTTCCTCGTGATTCAGGTGCAGATTCACACCATCCCGGTCAAACTGCAAACGGTAAAGGTCGGAATACAGGCCGTTCTGTTCCATCAGCTCATCATGGCTGCCGGATTCCACGATGCGCCCGCCGGAAATGACGGTGATCCTGTCGGCATTCTGGATGGTGGAAAGCCGGTGCGCCACCACAAGCGTGGTTCTGCCCTTGCACAGCTCGTCCAGTGCCCGCTGAATCATGATTTCGGTGGTGTTGTCCAGCGCGGAGGTCGCCTCATCCAGAATCAGGATGGGCGGGTTTTTGAGGAACACGCGGGCGATGGAAAGCCGCTGCTTCTGCCCGCCGGAGAGGCGCACGCCGCGCTCGCCGATCTGGGTGTCGTAGCCGTGCTCCAGCGTCATAATGTAATCGTGAATGTTGGCACGCTTGGCCGCCTCGATGACTTCTTCCTCGGTGGCATCCAGCCGCCCGTAAAGGATGTTGTCGCGGATGGAAGCGTTGAACAGGTAAATGTCCTGCTGAACAATGCCGATGTTGCGGCGTAGGGAATCAAGGGTAATCTCCCGAATGTCCTTGCCGTCGATCCTGATCGCGCCCTCCGCAATGTCGTAAAAGTGCGGAATCAGGTGGCAAAGCGTGGTCTTGCCGCCGCCGGAAGGCCCCACAAGGGCATATTTCTGCCCCTTTTCGATGGTCATGGACACGTTTTTGAGCACGTTCGTTTCATCATCGTAAGAGCAGGTGACATTCTCAAACTCGATTCTACCCTCAATCTTGGGCACATTGGCGGCGTTTTCTTCGTCCTTTTCGGGTTCTTCATCCATGATCTCCACAAAACGCTTGAAGCCCGTCACGCCGTTTAGGTACTGCTCCATGAAGTTGATGAGGGTATTGACGGGGTTTAAGAAAAGGGAGATGGACACGATGAACGCGGAATAGTCCGCGAACTTGATTTTGCCACCGAACAGGAACAGACCGCCGGCAATCAGCATCACCACATTGAAAATGTCCGTGACAAAGGTGGTGGAGGAATGGAACTGCGCCATGGCGTTGTAGGATTCCTTGCGTGCGGCAATAAAGTCCTTATTGCCTTCCTCAAACTTTTCCGCTTCCTTCTGCGCGTTGGTGTAGGCCTTGGTCACGCGGATGCCGGAAACGGAGGATTCCAGCGCGGCATTGATGCGGGCGATGGACACGCGGGTGTGCATGAAGGCGTCCCGCTGTTTTTTGCGCAGAGACAGAGAGACCGCCACCATCAGCGGCACACAGGCAAAGATGATGAGGGTGAGATAGAAATTGATGGTGGAAAGGTAGACAAACGCCGCGACGATGGAAATGGTGGAAATGAGTATATTTTCCGGGCCGTGGTGCGCCAATTCGGAAATCTCCATCAGATCGTTGGTCATGCGGGACATGATCTTGCCCGTCTCGTGGTTGTCGTAGTAGGAATAGGGCAGCTTTTCCAGATGGTTGAACATATCCCTGCGCATCTGCGCCTGAATCTGCACGCCCATCATGTGCCCCTGATACTGGATGAAATAGTTGAGCAGCATCCGCACCACATAGATGCCCAGCAGCCCTAAACCCGCAAAGACAATGAGGCGGTATTTCTGATTGGGAATGTAATCGTTGAGCATGGTGCGGGTGATGATGGGATAAATGATGCCCGTCAGCGCGACCAGAAGTGAGGCGCACATATCCAGTGAAAAGAGCAGTTTATGGGGCTTATAGTATTTGAGAAATCGTTTTAGCATACAGAAAATCGTCCTTTCCGTCCCGAATTTTATGAATTGCTTTTGAAATCACATTACCATTTACCATATAAAAAGTCAAGGAGAAAGCCAGGGAAACCATAACTTTAACGGACGCATTTTTCTGATACAGGGGTTGACATACACATTTTCCTGTGCTATTATTCCAACCGTACTATTTGCATTAGTACACTTGACGTATCAAAAGGAGGCTTTCTCCCTCATGTTCACGATAGACAAATTTTCCCGACAGCCCATCTATGAGCAGATCATCTCCCAAGTGGAGACTCTGATTCTGCTGGGCGACCTGCCGCCGGAAACCCAGCTCCCCTCCGTGCGGCAGCTGGCGGTGGAGCTGTCGGTGAATCCCAACACCCTGCAAAAAGCCTACATGGAGCTGGAACGGCGGGGCTTAACCGTCACTTCCCCCGGCAACGGACGCTATATCGCGCCCAACGCGCCGGAAATTCTGCGGCAAAGCAAGGCTTCTCAATTATCCGAGCTGCAACGCATCGCACAGGAGCTTGCACAGGCGGGCATTTCCTTGGAGGACGCCATTTCGGCTGTTAAGACGGGCTATGCAAACGCCCAAGGAGGTAACAGATGATCGTCGCAAACGGACTGACTAAAAAATTCGACAATTTCACAGCTCTGGACAGGCTGAACTGCACCATTCCCTCGTCCTGCATTTACGGGCTTGTTGGCTCCAACGGCGCGGGCAAATCCACTCTTTTGCGCCTGATGAGCGGCATTTACAAACCCGACGGCGGCAATGTGACGCTGGACGACAAGACCATTTTTGAAAACCCCGCGCTTAAATCCCGCATCGTTTTTGTGCCGGACGAACTGTATTTTCTGCCCCAGTGCAGCATGAACCGCATGAAAAGCCTTTACAATGCGGCCTATCCCACCTTTGACGAGAAACGGTTCATCGAGCTGACGGAAGAATTTGCCCTTGACCCCAAGGCGAACATTGCCACCTTCTCCAAGGGCATGAAGCGGCAGGCCGCCATCATTTTGGCGCTTTCCTCCAAGACCGATTACCTGTTCATGGACGAGACCTTTGACGGGCTTGACCCCATCATGCGTGCAAGGGTCAAGCGGCTGCTCTACAACGACGTGGCAGAGCGGGGACTTACCGCGGTGATTTCCTCCCACTCCCTGCGCGAGTTGGAGGACACCTGCGATCAGCTGGCGCTGCTGCACAAGGGCGGGCTGGTGCTGGAAAGCGATGTGGGGAACCTGAAAACTTCGCTGTTCAAGGTGCAGATCGCCTTCCGGGAAAGCTACGACCGCTCCCTGTTTTCCGATTTCAGCCTGCTCTCCTTTGAGAAGCACGGCTCGGTTGCAAATTTCATCGTGCGCGGCGACAGGGACGCGGTGCACGATAAGCTCCGCGCAAAAAATCCCCTGCTGCTGGAAATTCTGCCGCTCACTCTGGAAGAAGTGTTCCTCTATGAGCTGGAAGCCTTAGGCTACAAAATCGAGGAAGGAGAGGAAATCAAGTGAAAAGCAGACGTCCTCTGATTCACATTCCCTTATATCTGGATTCTCTGAAACAGCTGCTCCTGATGGGCGGCATTTACGCCCTCATCTGCATCGTGTTCTCCATTTTGCCGGTGGTGCTCATTGACCCCGACCCCAATTCCTTCGGGAAGTCGGCCATCACCATCACCTCCTACAATTTTGTGCTGTTCGGCTATGTGTATATCGCGCCCATGACGCTGATTCATCAGGCCTTCGGGTATCTGACCAAGCGTTCCCCGTCGGACTTTTACCATTCCCTTCCCGTGACGCGGAACTGCCTGTTCCTAACTCGCTTAGTCGCGGTGCTGACCATCCTGTTTGTCACCATCGTGCTCTCCCTGCTTGCCTCCTTTGTCGCTTATTCCCTCTCCGGCATGGCGGTGAACTGGCTCTGCTTCCCGCGGCTGCTGCTGTTCTTCTCGGTCTGTGCGCTGCTCATTGCCGCTGTCACCCTTGTGGGGCTTTCCGTGACGGGCACCCACTTTGCGGGCTTCATCGTCTCCTGCCTGCTGCTGTTCCTGCCGCGCTTCCTCTCCACCATGGTTGCGGCGGTGGTGCTGGAAAAAGCGTCCATTGTGGAGATCAAAGAATTGGGCTGGCTCTTCAACGCCTCCTACAACCTGCCCGTGGCACTGCTTATGCCCATTCTGTCCTTGGGCGAAGCCTCCACCTTCGTGGGGCGCACCTCCGACCTCATCACCGGCGGAAAAGGGCTGCTCTACACCTTCCTGCTGTCTCTTATCTACACCGATTTGGGGATGATTCTCCACCACTACCGCAAGTCGGAGACCGCCGGGCTTTCCGCGCCCTCCAAGGTATTGCAGCACATCATAAGGTGCGCCCTTGCGCTGCCGCTGTTCACGGTGCTGGGTGTGCTGGCGGTCATCGGAGAGTTCTTCGATGAACCCTTCTGGACGTGGGTGCTCATCGCGCTTGCCTTCCTTGTGTACTTCATCTATGAGCTCATCACCACGAAAAAGTGGAGAAATCTTCTGCCCGCACTCTATGTGCTGCCCATCGTGCTGGTTTTAGGCTTCGGCATCCCCTATGCAGGGACATTCGTGGCAAAGAACGCGCTGAATGACGTGCCGGACGCCTCCGAAATTCAATCCGTGAACCTTCATGTCAACAGTTCCCAATACAGCAGCAGTCAAAACTATTACCGGATGCTGCTGCAAAAGCAGGAATGCAGCGATAAAGAGCTGAACGGGTTACTCCTGAAAGGGCTGGAACAGGGCATTGCGCACTGCAACGCGACAGCGGACGGCTCCTATTCGCCTAACAATTCCTACTACAGCCTCAACGTGCGCTTCAACCTCAAAAACGGAAAAGCTCTGACCCGGGAGGTCTATCTGGACACGGACGATTTCAAACGGATTCAGGAGCTCGAAGCCTCCTATGACTTCTACCGCTCCATCCTCTCTAAGACCCCCGACCCTGCTTTGGTCTCCTTCGTCTCCTGCTCCAATCTTGTGGGCACGGACGAGTTCTCCCTAATGACGCTCTATGAGACCTTCCGGGAGGAATACGCTTCCCTGCCCTTTGAGGAAAAGCTGCTGGGGTTGACGGAAGCCTCCTCCGGTTCCAGTATTGAGCCGGAGGAATACGCCTTCAACACAGAAGCTCTGCTGTGGGTCTCCGGCTCCATGGGCTATGACCCCTTCTCCGTTGCTTACCGCATCACCTCCCTAACGCCGAAAACGCTGTCTATGCTCATGAAGCAGAGCAACGACCAATACTATGAGCAGACCATGGCCTCCTTCGCCTCTGTCCGGGAAAGGCTTGTGGGCGCGGACGAAAGCAACCTGTTTCTGCACCTTTACGGCACCGTGACCTTTTACGACAGCGCAAACGGCATCAACGAAACCTTTGACCTCACCAATTTCGACAGCAGCAATCTGGCGGAAGCGGATAAACTGCTTGAATTGCTCTCACAGGGCATCCCGACGTCTGACCTTGACACCGCCTTTGTCTCTCTGGCCAATTACGGCATCGACGTGCAGGAAAGTTCCGGCGACGGCGAATGGCTCTCCGGCGAGGGCTGCGCCATGATTCTGCCGGATGATGTGCAAAGCGAGCTGTATGCGCTGCTGGAAAACCAGTAAAACAACATTATGCACCCCCCGCTGAGCAAAAAAGACTGTTCCGATGCCAAATTGCAAACGGAACAGTCTTTATCTTGTCATTCCTTGATTTGTCGTTTCAATTCCTGATTTTCTTTCAAAACACGCTCGTAATCCTTTTTAAGCTGGTCATAAGCATAGGAAATAGTCGGAAAATAATTCCTGAAAACAACCTTTTCGATAAACTGAAAGGTCTCTGTTTCCGGCGCGATAGAGGCATGATGCGAATACTTGATACGGGCTTTGCTCACCGTGCGCAGGTCATTGAGTTTGATAACGGAATCATGCTGTAAAAAAGGAAACTCTCTCTTTTTCAGAAGATATAAAGAACCTCTCTCATTCGGATTATCTATGATGTGCGCAGGCATCTCTTTTGCAGAGGTCGGTTTATAGGAGTATATAGGCAGAACATAGAGCAGATTCTGCGCAATCCCAATGACAAGGCCTCTATGCTCATAAGCCATTTCCGGCACATAACTTTTGCCGAACTCGAACTGGAAAATATCGCCTTTACGAATCGTTTTCTGTGTCGTGTTACCGCTTTTATGTTTCGTCCAGAACATATCCGATTCCGAAAAGCGTTCAACCTCATCCAACGTAGATGATAAAGCAATGTTGTTCAGTTCCGAAATGGACTCAATATATTTTTTCATCTTATCCCCTTTTACGAAAAAAGGTCATAGATTTTCTCTATGACCTGAACCAAGAATGCTCTTGGGCGACCTCTTCGGTCAAATGATGAATGAACGGCCTCTTCAGCCAAATATGCAGGATGAATCATCCTACATACATAAAAATACCACAAAAACAAATGCCTGTCAATCCTCGTCATTGCGTTTTTCCCAATCATTCTCTTTTGAAATAGTATATGCCGTTTGCTTTCTTTCAGTCAAAACGATTTCCGCATCTCTGTTCCTTTTTTCATTGCTTTTATTTTGCGCTTCCTATATAATGAAAGCAGAAAGTTATTCCAGCAAAGGAGCATCTGATTTATGAATAGCATTCCCCGCTGTGAGCATCCGCGCCCGGATTTTGAGCGCAAGAACTGGCTAAACCTGAACGGCAAGTGGGACTTTGCCTTCTCCGAGAGCAACGAAGCCCCGGAATTTGACAGAACCATCGTGGTGCCCTTCTCCTGGGCTTCCCCCCTGTCCGAAATCGCCGAGGACAAAATGGGCACCGGCTGGTATCATCGCAAAGCATCCTTCAACTGTGAAGGGGATGTGAACCTCGTCATCGGCGCGGCGGATTATACCGCCATCGTCTACATCAACGGGAATCTTGCTGCCCGCCACACCGGCGGTTACGGCGAGATTCGCGTCAATGTCACTCCCTATTGGGACAAAAACGGCGAAAACGACATTGTGGTGCGCGTCACCGACTGGGACAGGGATAACCAGACCCGCGGCAAGCAGGGCTACGGCGAAATTCGCGGCATCTGGCAGACCGTGTATGTGGAGGAAGTCCCCGCGACACACTTGGAGCGCTTCAAAATCGAAACGAAAATAAACGGCGAAATCATCATCAAGGCCTTCATTTCCGCCGAAAAGGATGGCAAGGAAACTCTTACCGCCGCCTTTGACGGCAAGCAGTTTTCGGCAGATGTCGAGCTGAAAAAGGGCATCAATGAAAAAACACTGACCTTTACCATCGACAATCCCAAGCTGTGGAGCTGCGACGTGCCGAACCTCTACGAAGGCACGATTTCCGTCGGAAACGATGTGGTCTCCACCTATTTCGGCATCCGCGAAATCTCATGGGCACACTTTGATGGGCGCAAATTCCCGTGGATCACCCTAAACGGCAAGCCCATTTACTTAAACGGCACGCTGGATCAGTCCTTCAACCCCAAGGGCTTCTTCACCCTGCCCTCCGAGGAGGAGGTCAGAAACGAGGTGCAGCGCATGAAGGATGTCGGCCTCAACATGGCGCGTCTGCACATCAAGCCCGAGGAGCCCCGCAAGCTCTACTGGATGGACAAACTGGGCGTTCTGGCCTTTGCGGACATGGTTTGCTACTGGGGTCAGCCGTTGCCGGAGACCCAAGCGCAGTATGAAAATGAGCTGTGGGAGTTCCTGCACCGAGACTGCAACCATCCCTGCATTATGACCTGGGTGATTTTCAACGAGACCTGGGGACTGTTCACCCATGTAAACGGCGAAAAGCAGCGCATCTACGCTCCCGAAACGCAGGAATGGGTGCGCAAGCTCTATAAGCAGGTCAAGGCCTTTGATAAAACCCGCATCGTGGAGGACAACTCCGCCTGCAACAACGACCATGTGGAAACCGACCTCAACACCTGGCACTTCTACCGCCACGGCTACATGACCGTGAAGGAAGAGATCGACAACGCCTGCAAGAAGGCCTTTGAAGGCTCAAATTGGAATTACATCAATGGCAACACCATGGGCGACATTCCCTTCATGAACAGCGAATGCGGCATGGTCTGGGGCATCGAGGGCAACGCGGGCGATTCCGACATTGCGTGGAACTACCACTATATGCTCAACGAGTTCCGTCTGCAGGAAAACCTGTGCGGCTTCGTCTTCACCGAGTTCCACGATGTCATCAACGAGTTCAACGGCTATTACCGCATCAACAACGCCCGCAAGGATTTCGGCTACAATGAGCTGGGCATGGGCATGGATGTGCGCGATCTACACACGCCGGACTTCATTGCCTACGATGCCGCGCCCACCCGCACCGTTGGCGGCGGCGAGGAAGTGGCAACGCCCCTTTACTACTCCTGCTTCGGCGGCGCGGAAAAGGGCACTCTTCTTACTTTGGAATGGTTCCTGCACGGCATGGACGGCACTTACGCACAGGGCAAGCGGGAATTTGCCGCGCCCGGCAACGGCGTGACCGCCTTAGGCGATCTGTCCGTCACCCTGCCCTATAAGAATGACGTGTGCGCACTGACCTTCATTTTGAAGGACGGCGATAAGGTGCTGGCGAAGAACTTCTGCACCTTCGATGTGCGTGGGGCTCGACAGGGCACAGCCTTCACCCGCCCCGATTCCTGCGAAGCTCAGGGCTTTGACCGCGTGTGGAAGGCTATCTCCAACCAGAAGCTCTCCTGCGCCGGCGCAGGCAACGTTTCCTTCGTAATTCCCGCAGACAAGCTCTCCGGCAAGGCTTGTGAATTGTGGTTTGAGGCCTCCGCCAAGCGGCTGCTGGCCAAGGATAACGGCGGTGTGAAGCCCAACACGGCGGACATGGACTTCATGGCGGGCTACAAGGTCGACCCCGGCGAGAACCGCAACTCCTACTTCATGACCGACGAGACCCGCTTCCCCTCCGCCATCGAAGTGACCGTTGAGGGCGAAAAGGCTTATTCAACCACACTGGAAAACGACCCTGCCGATGCCCGCGGCGTGCTGTCCTTCCAGTATCAGCCCCGTGAGCGGTACTTAGACGAATTCGGCTCCTACGGTTACCTGTGCATCGTGCCGGTTTCTGCTGCGCAGATTGCAAAGGCGAAGGCAAACGGCGGTCTGCACGTCACCGTTTCTTCCGACAAGGGCGGCCTTGCGCTCTACGGCCGTAACGCCGGGCGCTACCCCATCGACATAGAGCTTATTGAAAAATAGCTGATTTTGTGACAGCTGCGGCCTTCTTACATAAGAAGGCCGCTTTTGCCCTGTAAGGAGAATCCCATGAAAATTCTGCACACATCGGACTGGCATCTGGGTCTGGACTTTTACGGACATTCCCTCTCCGACGAGCACCGCAGCATGATTGCCCAAATCGCGGAAATCGCCAGAGAAAAGAGCGTGTCCGCCATCCTCATTGCGGGGGACATTTTCGACCGCGCCGTGGTGGGGCCGGAAGCCATCGCCCTCTACAACGAGGCCATGGGGCTGCTCTGTCTGCAGGGGCGCACAAAGGTCATTCTCTGCGCCGGAAACCACGATGGGGCTTCCCGGCTCTCCACCCTCTCCGACCTGCTGGAATACGCCGGGCTGTATGTGGTGGGCAAGGTGACGCGGGAGGACAAGTGCGTGGACTTAGGCGAATGTGTCGTTCATGTTCTGCCCTACGTCACCACCGACGATGTGCGCATCGCTTATCCCGAGCAGCAGGAAGCTGTCACTTCTTCCGTAGAGGCCTTCCGCATTGCCCTCTCCCACAGAAAGCCACCTAAGGACGGCAAAAAGCACATTCTCCTTGCACACTGCTTTGCCGCCGGGGGAGAAGTCTCCGACACCGACCGCGCCGCCGCAGCCGGAGGCAGTCTTGCCATCCCGACAGAATGGTTCGAGGATTACGATTATGTGGCGCTTGGGCACCTGCACCGCCCGCAGTCTTTGGACGGCGGCTCCATCCGCTATTCCGGCACGCCGATCTGCACCTCCTTTGCCGAGGCCGGGCAGGAAAAGTCCGTGACGATCTTAGATACCGACAGCATGGAGAAGGAGATCGTGCCGCTTCATCCCCTGCATGGGATGGAAAAACGCGAAGGGACGCTGCATGACCTTCTGCAAGGAAAATCGGACAACTATATGCAGCTGACCTTAACCGACCGGATGCCTACCGCCGGTGTGCAGGAGGAGCTGCGTCTTCACTATCCCAACGCCCTTCTGTTCTGCTATGCCCGCGAAAACGAGCAGCGGAAGCTCAATCGTCTCACCGTGGAGGAAGCCCGGCAGGAGACCCCACTGTCCGTAGCCAAACGCTTCTATCTCTACAAGACCGGGCAGGAGATGGACGAGGAACAGGAAAAATGGATGCAGGATGCCATTCTTGAAGCGGAAAAGGAGGAATAGATCATGCTGCCCATCACGCTCACGCTATGCGCCTTCGGCCCCTATGCCGAGGAAATTACCGTTGATTTTTCCGTCTTTCAAAAACAATTCCTCATCTGGGGTGAGACCGGCGCGGGCAAGACCGCCCTGCTGGACGGAATGACCTGCGCCCTTTACGGAAAAGCCAGCACAGAGGAACGCGGCAACCTAAATGCCCTGCGCTGCCAGTTTGCTGACCCGCAGACCCCTACGCTCCTTGATTTCCGCTTTTCCGTCGGGGAGAAACAGTACCGATTCTGGAAAAAGCTGCGCCCCAAGCGCGCCGCAAAGAAGGAGCGCGACCCGCAGGACGATTTTGTGAAGGAGTGCGGCGCAACGGAGATCCTGCCGGACGGAAGCGAACGCAATCTGCTGGAAAAGGAATCCTTTTCTCTGCAAAGCGAAGCCGCCGAGGCGGTCATTGGCATGGGCTACAATCAGTTCGTGCAGGTGATGGTGCTGCCGCAGGGGCATTTTGAGCGCTTTCTCACCGCGAAATCTGCCGAGAAATTGGAAATCCTCAAAAATATATTCCGCATTGACCGCTACAACAAGGTTCAAGCCGCGCTGACCGCCCGCCTCCGCGCCTTTGAAAAGGATGTGCAAACCCGCGAAATCCGCTATTTTGCGCAGCTCGATCCCTACGGCGCGAAAAATGTCGAGGAATTGCAACAGCAGGCGGAGCAGGATCGGGGGGAGCTGGAAGCTGCACACGTCGGGCTTGCCCGTCAGCAAAAGCTGCTGGGAGAGGCAAACACCGTACTTGCAAAGGCCGAGAAATTGGCGGAACTTTTCACACTGAACAGCATGGCACAGGACAGGCTCAAAGCGATTCTTTCACAGGAAACGGTCATGCAGGAAAAGCAGTCCGCCCTGTCCCTTGCACAGAAAGCCCTGTATATCCGCCCGGTTTTCAGCGCTTATGAAAAGCAGTTCTCCGTAAAGCAGGAACTGAACGCCTCCGTTTCAACGCTTGAAAAGGATGCACAAAACGCGCAATCTGCCGAGAAAGAGGCGCAGAACACTCTTTCCGCCCTGACCGCGCAGAAAGAGCAGCAGGAGCAATCCAAGCAGGAGGCCGATGCTCTGCGGAACATTCTTCCCCGTCTCATTGATTTGGAAAAGGCGGTTGCCGCAAAGGAAAAGGCGGATTCTCAATGGAAACCTGTCAAGGAGGAAGCGGAAAAGCTCGCGCAGCTTCTCGAAAAAGGCAAAGCCAAGGTCGGTGCACTTCGTCAGGAAATCACCTTTCTCAATGAAACCTATGAAAAGCCGTTGCCGGAGCTGGAAAATGACTGCCGCGCATGGGAAGACAGTCGGAAGGCCATGGAAGCGGTAAATTCTCTGCAAGCCCAAGTGACCGCCGCACAAAAGGCCTTGGAAGAAAGCCGTGTCGCTATGGTGGAAGCCGACAAAGCCTATATTGAAATCTCCCACAAACGCGACGCAAAAGAGGAAGAATATTTCACCAACGCCGCCGTGACCCTTGCACAGAATTTGGAGGACGGCAAGGCCTGTCCCGTCTGCGGCAGTAAGGAGCACCCTGCCCCCTGCCACGGCGAGCAGAATGCGAACGCCCGGGAGGAGCTGCAATCCCTCATCAAGCGCGTGAAAGCCAGTCAGGAGGCGCAGACCGCCGCCATCAAAGTGGAAACCGCCGCAAAAGCCAACCTTGACGGACTGAACACCCAGCTTGACGACGCACAGACCGAATACGCAAAGCACCCCGCCTACGATGCGGAGAAAGCATCCGCCGCCGCTTCCTCCCGTGACACGGCAAGAGAAAAGGCAAAAGAGTGTGACGAGAAGCGGAATCGGGTCAGACAGGGCGAAAAATACATCAGCGAAACCGAAGAAAAGTTGCGTGTTGCAGCAGAGCAGGAAAAACAGCTCCGAGACGAAGCCACCAAAGCCTCCGCCCGCGTGGACGAGCTGCAGAAGCTCGTCGGGGCGCAACGCCTCTCCGCTGTCGAAATGCAAACAACCATTTCCCGTCTGGACAAGTCTTACGCCCAATGGCAGGAGGACACGGAAGCTGCCAAGGAAGCCCTCGCCACCGCCAAACAGACCGCTTTGCTCTGCGTGCAGAAGTTAAGCGACACAAAAACGCAGCAAAGCAGCGCCCGTATAGATACCGAAAAAGTCAAAGCAGAACTGGACAACGCCCTGTCCGCACGGGGTTTTGCCGATACAGAGGACTATCAAAACGCCGTTTTGTCCGAAGATGCCATCAATGCGCTGCAAGCGGAAATCCAAACCTACGAAACCGAGGCCGCCGCGGCAAAGCAGGAGGCAATCAAGGCAGAAAAAGCGATTGAAGGGCAGGAGCTTCCCGATGTAGATTCCCTGCGCCGGCAAAAGGAAGCCCAGGAGGCCGAAACCAACCGGCAGATTCAGGCGCTCGGAGCTGCCGAAAGCCGCCTGAAAGCCAAAGATAAGCTGCTTTGCGACCTGCAAAAGGATGCGGCTGCTCTGGAAAAAGATCAAAAGACGCTGGATAAAATGGAACTGTTCGTGCAAAACCTTGCGTACAGCAAGGGCGTCACACTGGAAGCCTATGTGGTGGGAACCATGCTGGAACAGGTCACTTCTCAGGCCAACGAGTTGCTGTCCGGCATCCACGCCGGGCGGTATCATCTCAAAATCGGCGAGGGCACTGCAAGGAACAAGATGGACGGCTTGGAACTCAAGGTGCTGGACGCTTTCTCCGGCGGCGAGCGGGATGTGAAGACCCTCTCCGGCGGCGAAAAATTCCTCGTTTCGCTGGCGCTGTCGTTGGGCTTGAGCGCCGCCGTCCGCGCCCAGGCGGGAGGCATTTCCATGGAATGTATGTTCATCGACGAGGGCTTCGGCTCACTCGACCCCCGCTCCGTGCAGGAGGCCTTGGAGCTGCTGACCCGCATCGGTTCCTCCGGCAAGGTGGGCATCATCTCCCATGTGGAAGCCCTGCGGGAAACCTTGACCCAAGGCATCGAGGTGCAAAAAAGCGGCCTTGGCAGCTCTCTGCGTATTCACAAATAAGATGGACGCACATCCCATAAGATTTTCGTAAAACTAACCTGAGGGTGCCCGTTCCTGTTGGATGAATGCAACCCCCGGCGTGGCGCGGCTCGCTGCACTTGGACAAACGCATACTCGGGGCCGCGCCTCCCGCGCCGTCGAGGCGCGGCGTTCCTGTTAGATGTAACTCTTTTCTTG
>DCHO01000044.1 GCA_002315655.1 Christensenella sp. UBA1750 | reverse complement strand
AGAACGAAGTTCTTTGACACACTGTGCGGCACACCCCCAATGTGCCGCATTTTTCTGCCGTTTGATATAAGGAGTTTTTCCCGATGCTGTGCTATTTTGCGCCCATGGAGGGGCTGACCGGCTCCATTTTCCGAAAAATTCACCACGAAATGTTCCCCGGCGTGGACACCTACTTTACGCCCTTCCTCTCCCCCACGCAAAACCACAAATTCACCGCCCGCGACCTGCGGGAGGTTCTGCCGGAGGAAAACGACAGTGCGCACACCGTCCCGCAGCTGCTCTGCAAAAGCGCGGAGGATTTTCTCTGGGCGACGGAGGAGCTTCGTGCTTTCGGCTTTACCGAAGTGAATCTCAACGCGGGCTGCCCCTCCGGCACCGTGATTACCAAGGGAAAAGGTTCGGGTCTTCTGGGCGATCTGCCGCGCTATGAGGCCTTTTTGCAGGGAATTTTTGAGAAAGTCCAAATGCCCGTCAGCATCAAGACCCGCATCGGGCTCAAAGATGCGGAAAGCTGGGAGCAGCTCTGCGAACTTTACAACCGCTTTCCCATCTCCGAGCTGACAATTCATCCCCGCACCCGGGTGGAATACTATTCCGGCGCGATTCATAAGGACGCTTTTTCCTACGCATACGATACGCTGCAAATGCCGCTGTGTTACAACGGCGAACTGCGCACGGTCAACGACCTGCACGCGCTGGAAAGCCGCTATCCGAACCTTCACGCCGCCATGATTGGGCGAGGCCTGATTGCCAATCCCGCGCTTGTGCGGGAATACAGGGGCGGAAAGCCGCTGGAAAAGGAAGAACTGCGTGTTTTTCACGACGCTCTGTTTGAAGCCTTCACCGCAAAATTCGGCGCAGGGGTCGCCATGTTCCGAATGCGCGAGCTCTGGGTCTGCTTCCGTATGGCCTTTGCCGATTGCGAAAACATGGCCATCAAGCTCTCCCACAGCAAAACCGCCGACGACCTCCTTTTCTGGGCAAACAGAATCTTTGAGGAATGTTCCCTCATCCGATAAAGGGGCAATCATCGCGGGTTTCCGCGATACTGTCCCGGCGTCACGCCGTATTCCCTCCGAAACGCCTTACAGAACGTGCTCTGGTCGGAAAAACCCACCGCAAAGGCAATGTCGGTCATGCTCTGGTCGGTCTCCGTGAGCAGGTGGCACGCCTCTTTCAGCCGGATTTCTGTCAGGTATTCCCGGTAGCCCTTGCCCATCGCCTGCTTGAACACCGTGGAAAAATAGTTGGGCGACAGCGAAACCTCCTCCGATAAGGCGGCAAGGGTCACGTTTTCCGCATAGTGCGCGGCGATGTACTGAATCGCCCTGCGCACGGACACGTTCTCCTGCCCTTTTGTCTCAAACATCGCCGCCATGAAGCCCTCCGCGACGAACTGCATACAATAGCACAGGTCTTCATAGGACTGCTCTTTCGAGAGCAGTTCTTCGTATTTTCGGTTGAGATTCGCCAGGTTTTCCGCCGTCGCGCCGCCCTGAGAGGCCACCTGAGACAGAAGCGCGGTAAGTCCTATGGCGCGGATGCGCACCGTTTCCAGCTTTCCGCCCTCGTTGAAGAACACATAGCCAAGCAATTCGTTGAGCAGCACCTTCACGTCCTGCGTGTTGCCCGTCCGCGCCTTTTGCAGCAGAATGCTTTCCTTTTCAAAAAACACGGAAGCGTCCATGCCCTCCTCCTTATACCGCTGAATGTTTTCTCCGATGCGCGACTGTTGGTAGAGCTTTTCTCGATTCTCCCGAAGCCCCGTCTGTTCCCGCAGCAGCGGGGTCAACAGATGGTTGATGAGCCGGGATAATTGGGTCGCCTTCTGCGGGGAGATCACGCGGATGCCGGACAATTCATCGTAAAGCTCCAAACAGGTCAGCATCGGGATGCGGAATTTCTCCGCAACCCCCGAGACCAGCGTGGAATCCGGCACATCCATGAGGAACGGTCCCACAATGACCGAGCCCAACAGCTGTCCTCTGCCGGACAAGGGGAAGGCAATGTGGTTGAGGTTGGCGTGGCAGGAAAAAATGTAGCTCTCCCCGATGGCCTGCGCCTGCATCCCTGCCTTCTTGTGCACCTCCCGGCAAGCGCCCTCGGCAAAGACCTCCCGTTTCAGACGCGCACAGTAATCCGTGGTTTTTCCGTAGGCCAGCAGCAGGTTACCCTCCGAATCGAGCAGCTGAATGGGCAGCTCGACAAACTCCTGCAGATTCCGCAGAACCTCCTCGATGTGGCTTTGGGGCACCAGCGCAAACAATCCGTTTTTCATACTGCTTCTCCGTAACTTTTGACAAATAATCGG
Organism: Christensenella sp. UBA1750; assembly: GCA_002315655.1. GTDB lineage: Bacteria > Bacillota > Clostridia > Christensenellales > UBA1750 > Spyradocola. The sequence continues at coordinate 90,613 of DCHO01000044.1, read as the reverse complement.
TAAATTACACAATTATCCTTTTGTAAAATCCATTATAGTGGAGTCAGGATCAAAAATCAACAGGAGGATCATTTTTATGGAACTTTCCTTAATTTCCGAAAAGCTGCAGGCCGGTAAGGCCAAAGAAGTCAAGGCGCTTGTGCAGCAGGCCATTGACGAAGGCATCCCCGCTTCCGAGATTCTGGACAAGGGCTTGCTGGCCGGCATGAACATCGTCGGCGAGAAGTTCAAGAACAACGAAGTCTTCGTGCCCGAAGTCCTCGTCGCCGCCCGCGCCATGAATCAGGGCGCGAACCTCTTAAAGCCCCTGCTGGCCGCCGAAGGCGTCACCGCCCACGGCAAGGTCTGCATCGGCACCATTCAGGGCGACCTGCACGACATCGGCAAGAACCTGGTGCGCATGATGATGGAAGGCAAGGGGCTGGAAGTCGTAGACCTCGGCACCGACGTGTCCCCCGACACCTTCGTCAACACCGCCATCGAGCAGAACTGCCAGATCATCTGCTGCTCCGCCCTGCTGACCACCACCATGGGCGGCATGGCCGAGGTCGTCAAGAAGGCCGAAGCCGCCGGCATCCGCGACAAGGTCAAGATCATGATCGGCGGTGCGCCTGTCACCGAAGCCTATGCCAAGCAGATCGGCGCGGACTGCTACACCTCCGACGCGGCCTCCGCTGCCGACGCCGCCGCTGCCTTCTGCAAGTAGATCAGTAAAATATCCCTGCGGGATGTGAAATATTGACCTGCCTTTGGCGGTCAATGTGAAATATTCCATGGGAATGTGAAATCGAATGCTTCGCATTCGGTGAAGATACTTTCCTTTCACACGCCACAGCGTATTTCACAGGGCGCAGCCCTATTTCACAAATGAAATGTATTTCACAAATCCCGTTGGGATTTATTTCACCGTTCTGTTCTTCCGCTGAACACAAATACTCCATGAAAAGGGGCAGACCTTTATGAATCTCTCGACATTTCTCTGGGAAGAGGCCGCAAAGCCGGTTAAGAAGGCTCTGCCCCTGCTCTCTTTCCCCGCTGTGCAGAAAATGGGCATTTCCGTCCACGAGCTGGTGTCCTCTGCGGACAATCAGGCCAAGGCGATGAAGATCGTGGCCGACGAAGTGCCCTCTCTTGCCTCCGTCACGCTGATGGACTTATCCGTGGAAGCCGAGGCCTTCGGCGCAACGGTGCGCTTTGCGGAAAACGAAGTGCCCACCATCACCGGGACTTTGGTTTCCGATGAGGACGAGGCCGACGCGCTTGTCCTCCCCGAAGTGGGCGCAGGACGCACAGGCTTGTGCTTGGAAGCCGTCAGAAAGGCCAAGGAAACCATCACCGACCGGCCTGTTCTGGCCGGGGTCATCGGCCCTTATTCGCTGGCGGGGCGGTTGCTGGATGTGACCGAAATCCTTTATCAGTGCTACGATGAGCCGGAGCTGGTTCACAAAGTCTTATCCAAGGTCACGGACTTCCTCATCAATTATATCAATGCTTTCAAGGCAATCGGCGCGGACGGCGTGGTGCTGGCGGAGCCGCTGGCGGGGCTGCTTTCCCCCGAGCTCTTTGACGAGTTCTCCAAGCCCTACGTCACCCGTCTCATTGAAAGCACGCAGGAAGAAGAGTTTTCCGTCATCTACCACAACTGCGGCAACGCGGTGCCTCACTTAACGGACAGCATCTTTGCCCAGGGCGCGGCGGCGTACCATTTCGGAAACGCCGTGAATATGCGGGAAATTTTGGACAAAGCGCCGAAGGACTGCCTGTGCATGGGCAACATTGACCCGGCGGGCGAGTTTGCCGGCGGCACGGTGGAATCCATGCAGGCGGCTGTTGTTTCGCTTATGGAAAATTGCGGCAAAGAGAGCAACTTCCTGCCCTCCTCCGGCTGCGACATTCCCCCGAAGGCCAAATGGGAAAACATCCACGCATTCTTTGACACCCTTGCAAAGTGGGAGGGCTGAAAAATGGACTATGAATCTCTCGTCGCCGCCGCCCTTTCCTGCGGCGCGACCAAAGCCACGGTAATTAAGCAGGAAAGCATTGTGCTTTCCGCCGAATTCCGCAAAATCTGTGAAAACAACGGTTGCGGCAATTATAACAGATGCTGGACGTGCCCGCCCTTTGACGGCGAAATTGAAGAATTGATGGAAAAGGTGCGCTCCTTCCCCCACGGGCTGTGGTTCCAGACCGTAGGCGAAATCGAGGACAGCTTCGATTTTGAGGGCATGGGCGAGGTCGCCAAAACCCACGCGCAGGTCTGCCAGAATATCAAAAAGAATCTGCTGCCGCTTTTTTCCGGTAGAACCTCTCTCTTGGGCTCCGGCGGCTGCCATCTGTGCGAAAAGTGCGCAAAGCGAGACGAATTGCCCTGCCGCCATCCCAACGACATCATTTATTCTCTGGAAGGCTCCGGCGTGGACGTTTACAACACCACCAAGAGCACGGAGCTTAAATACATCAACGGAACCAACACCGTGACCTATTTCGGAATGCTGCTGTTCGAGGACTGACAAAATGGCAATTTTGAAGGTACACAAGGGAAAAATCACACAGAATATCAAGTTTGAAGGTCGGATGAAGCTGTCTGACCTTCTTTTGCAAAACGGGCTTTCTACCATTCATCCCTGCGGCGGGCGCGGGGTCTGCGGCAAATGCCGGGTGGAGATCACCGGCAGCGTTTCCGCGCCCAACGCTTTGGAGCAAAAGGCAGGCTGCCGCCTGTCCTGTCAGGCGGAAATCACGGGGGACTGCGAAGTCATTCTGCCCGAGGACAGGCAGGACATGATGATCGAAACCGGCAGCGGACAGGCGGAAACCGTGCAGAGCTCCGGCATTTCCTCCGGGAAGATTGGCGCGGCGGTGGACATCGGCACCACCACCATGGCGTTAAAGCTCTACGACCTTCAATCCTTCGCGGAACTTGCCTCTGCCGCCATGCTGAACCCGCAGGGCAGCGTCGCGGCGGACGTGATGGGGCGCATCGGCGCATCCATGGGCGGCAAGCGCGACCTTTTGAGGCAGCAGGTGACAGGCGCCATCGAAGCCCTGCTTCAGGAAGCCTGTGAAAAAGCGGAAATTGCGGCAAATACCGTCACAAAAATGGTGGTCACGGGCAACACGACCATGCTCTATCTGCTGACCGGGCGCGACCCGGAAGCACTGTCCCACGCCCCCTTTGAAGCCGACTGTCTCTTTGACGAAACCATAGACTTGTTCGGGATTCCTTCCTATCTGCCGCCCTGCGCCCACGCCTTTGTGGGTGCGGACATCACCTGTGCCATTCTGGTTTCCCACCTTTGCCGGGGCAATGAAACCGCCGCGCTGTGTGACATCGGCACCAACGGCGAAATGGCGCTGTGGAAGGACGGCAGGCTCTATGTTGCATCCACCGCCGCCGGCCCCGCCTTTGAGGGCGCGGGCATCACCATGGGCAGCGGCAGCGTGACCGGGGCGATCAACGGAGTCAGCATCGTAAACGGCAAGCCCCACGTTTCCGTCATCGGCAACACGGAAGCCCAATCCCTCTGCGGCAGCGGCCTGTTGGACGCCATCGCGGTGGGGCTGGCGTTGGAGGAAATCGACGAAACGGGAGCCATGGAGGAGGACGAGTTCCCCTTGGGCGGCGCGGTTTCCCTGTTTCCCAAGGACGTTCGCGCCGTGCAGCTTGCCAAGGCCGCCATCGCCGCCGGGCTGGAAACCCTGCTGGATTCGGCGGGCATCAAACCGAAGGACGTTTCCTCCTTTGATCTGGCTGGGGGCTTCGGCAGCAATCTGAATCTCCGCTCCGCCGCCGCCATCGGCCTTCTGCCGGAGGAACTGGTTGCCTGCACAACCGTCTTGGGCAATGCCGCCCTCTCCGGCGCGGCGCAGCTCCTTCTTCATAAGGAAGCCACAGCGCGGGCGCGGGAAATCGCAAAGAACGCCGTTCATGTTCCCTTGGGCGGCAATCCCAAGTTCAACGAACGCTATATGGACAATATGCTCTTCCCGGAGCAGGAATAGGAGGCACGCATGGAGGAAAGAGAACGACTCAAACAGGAACAGCTCGGCATCGGCCTTGCGGCTTCCGGCGCGCTTTCGTGGCTGTGCGAGATGAACGGGCTCATGGCAAGCCTCCCCTCCTTTTCCGTTTCGCAGGAGGAAAAGGGCATTTTGCGTAAGCTTGCCTCCCGCGTGGCAGGTTTGGCCGATTTACCCATTCAGCAGGAGCGAAAACAGCTCTGGAAAGACCATCTTTCCTTAAAGCAGACCCGCCCGCTGGTGTTCATCGACCCGGAGCTTGCGTGGTATGAGATCATGCCCCACACCTGCTTAAAATGCACATCCCCTCTGGCGCGAATCTGGGAATACCGTCTGCGGAAGGAAATCTACTGGCAGGAGGAAATCGGGGACGACCGCGTGTGCCGCAAAGAATTTTCCGTGCAGTCTGTTGTGCACTTCACGGACATGGGTATAAAGACCCGCCACACCGGCGGAGAAAACTACGGCGCGTATCACATTGACCCCGCGATAAAGGACTACGATGAAGACCTGCCCAAGCTCCATTTTACAGACCTTTATTACGATAAGGAGGCCTCCGAAAAGCTGCTCACTGTCGCCCATGATGTGTTTGACGGCATCCTTCCTGTGGTTACGGACAATTCGTGGTGGTTCTCTCTCGGCCTGACCTCGGAGTTCATTTTCCTGCGCGGCTATGAAAATTTCCTATATGACCTATACGATTATCCCGACGAGGTGAAGGCCTTAATGGGCTTTTTGCGGGACAATGCCCTGCACAAACTTTCCTTATTGGAAGACAACAGGCTGCTCTCCTGCAACAACGGCGGCGAGTTCATGGGCACCGGCGGCTACGGCTGGTGCGACGAATTGCCCGCGCCGGGCTTTGACCCTGATCATGTGCGCCCTATGGATATGTGGGGCTATTGCGAAAGTCAGGAAAGCGGCGTCATTTCGCCCGAGGCCTTTGCGGAGTTCGTGTTGCCTTTCCAGCTTCCCATTCTGGAAAAATTCGGGCTGAATGTTTACGGCTGCTGCGAGCCGCTGGACAACTGGATCGACATTCTCAAAGAAAAGATACCGCGTCTGCGCAAGGTCACGGTGTCCCCGTGGGCGGACACACGCATCATGGCGGACAAGCTGGGAAAGGATTATGTCTATTGCTGGAAGATGAGCGCGGCGGAGATCGCCGTGCCGCACATCGACAGGGAAGCCATCCGCGAAAAAATCCACGACACCTTTGCCTACACAGGCAAGCTGGGCTGCCCCGTTGAGGTGCTGAACCGCGACATTCGCACGCTGGCCTATTCTGCCGACAACGCAAAGGAATGGGTGCGCATCGCCATGGACGAGGCAAAACGGGTATAGGAATCACGTTGGGGAGGACAGATCATGCGCTATAAGGAAAACTGGGAGGCCTGCGAAAAACGGCTTGCCGCGTTCTGGAATCAGGAGCTTGTTGATCGCAGCTGCGTGTCCGTTATGGGGCTGGGCAATGCCGCGCCGCTGGGCACGCTCAAAAAGCTCGGCACGCCGGAGGAATGTCTCCGCTACTGGACAGACCCCGATGTGGTGATTGCGCGCAACCGCGCCCGCATGGAGCACACCTATTACGGTGGCGAAAGCTATCCCGGCATTGCCATGTATATGGGGGTCAGCGCCCATTCGGCCTTCTTCAAAAACGCGAAATATACCTTTGGCGATACGCTGTGGATTTATCCGACCTTGGAAGACCCCGCCGAATTGGAATTTGACGAGCAGAGCTTTATCTATCACAAAACGATAGAATTGGCCAAGGCCTTTGCGGAGGACAGCCGCGGGGACTACATGATCGGGATGCCCGACCTTTCGGGAAATCTCGACGCGCTGCAAAACCTCATGGGGCCGGAAAACCTGCTGATTTCCATGATCGAAGACCCCGAGGGCGTAAAAGACGCACTAAACAAGCTGGAATATGCCTACGAGCGCATCATGAGCGAGCTTTACGCCATCGTAAAGGGCGTAAACCGCGGCGGGAGTTGCGTCGGCTGGCTCTCCACCTGGGCGCCGGGGCTTCACGCCCTCATGCAGTGCGACCTTTCCGTGATGATCTCCAACCCCATGTTTAAGGAATTTGCTCTGCCGGAATTACAGACCGAAAGTCGGTTTTTGGACTATTCCATGTATCATCTGGACGGCTTCGAGCAGACACGGCACTTGGACGACATTTTATCCGTCAGGGAGCTGCGGGCGATCCAGTGGACACAGGTGGCGGGGCAGCCGCCCTGCACGGAATATCTGCCGTATCTGAAAAGAATACAGGCGGCAGGCAAGAGCCTGGTCATCGTCGTGACCCCGGAGCAGATCGAGCCGCTTATGGAAAACCTGTCCTCCAAAGGGCTGTTCCTCGTAACGACGGTGCAGACCAAAGAGGAAGCGCAGTTCATCGAAAAACAGGTGACAAAGCTCACCCACGAATAACATCATAAACATCATATAGGAGGAACCGTTATGCTTTACAAGGAAAACTGGGAGGCCTCAAAAAAGAGGCTCACCGCCTTCTGGAATCAGGAGCTCGTTGACCGCTGCTGCGTGTCCGTCAAGGCCTTTGACCACAAGGCACTCTCCACCGTGCGTCTTGTTCCCGGCACGGACGAGGAGCGCATTCAGTATTGGACAGACCCGAATCTGGTCATCAAACGCAATCGGGAGCGCATGGAACACACCTACTACGGCGGCGATTCCTTCCCCGCCATCTTCGTGGACTTGGGCGCAGGCGGGCACGCGGGCTTCTTCAAGGGCGCCAAATATTACTTCGGGGACTCGGTGTGGTTCCATCCTTCCTTAGAAGACCCGAACGATCTGACCTTTGACGAAAACAGCTTCCTGTATCAGAAGACTTTGGAGCTGGCCAAGGCTTATGCGGAGGATAGCAAGGGCGATTACTTCATCTCCATGCCCGACTCCACCGGCAACGCCGATGCCCTTGCACACCTGATGGGCAGCGAAAACCTGATGATGGCTATGCTGGAAGACCCGGAAGGGGTCTCCGATGCTCTGCAGAAGATCGAAGCAGCCTACGAAAAGGTCATGAAAAACGTCTATTCCATCGTAAAGGACACGAACGAGGGCGGCTGCGTGGTGGATTGGCTCTCCACTTGGGCGCCAGGCTTCCACGCGCAGATGCAGTGCGATATGTCCGTGATGATCTCCAACCCGCTGTTCAAGGAATTTGTACTGCCCGAATTGCAGACCCAGTGCAAATTCTTAGATTATCCGCTTTACCACTTTGACGGCTTTGAGCAGACGCGGCATTTGGACGATCTGCTCTCCATCAAGGAGCTGCGGGCAATTCAGTGGACGCAGGTGGCGGGTCAGCCGCCTTGCACCGAGTTCTTCCCGTATCTCAAAAAGATACAGGCCGCGGGAAAGAGCCTCATCATCCTTGTGGAGCCGGAGCAGATTCAGCCCATCATGGAAAACCTCTCCTCCAAGGGGCTGTATCTCATCACCACCACCGAAACCAAGGAAGAAGCGCAAGCCATCGAAAAGCAGGTGGCGAAGCTCACCCATGATTAAAAAAAGCTCTGTATGGAACGCATTTTTCCATACAGAGCTTTTTCATTGACAATTACCGAATGTCGGAATCGAACCACGCGGTCATGTAGGTGTCCTCGCTGTCCCAGTTGCTTCCGGCGGAGGCATAATCCACGAGTCTCACCTTTGCGCCGTTGTCAAAGGTCACATCGACACAAGTGCGGGAGGCAAATTCCGTCTTTGCTTCCTGCACGGAGGAAACGCCGGCGGAGAGCACGGTGTCGGGGTCGGCGCAGCGGTTGTCCGCCGCCAGCACGATGCAGCCCTGCTCCACGGCGACCTTTTTGTTGAGCACAACGGTGTGCACCGTGGTGTCAAAATCCAGCAGAAGCGCTACGGAGGCCTTGTTCAGCTTCACCTCGCAGAAGGTTCCGGCTTTGGCAAAAACCTTCTGTCCGTCCACAGCTATGTTCGCATCGCTCCAAGCGGGGATGCGCAGTTTCAGCACCGTGTTCAGCTTCGCGGGGTTTTCGATCTCCACCAGCACCCTTCCTTCATAGGGATAGCGGGTCTTCATGGTGACGGTCACTTCGTTCTTCCCGTCGGGTAAAATGCGAAAGGTGCCGTCCATGTACTGATTCAGCACAATGCCGTCCTTTGCCGCCATCACGGCGGTCAGCGGCAGCAGCGCAGCCCCAGCCGCTCCGATGCAGGCGCAGCAGCCGTAAGCGGTGCCGTTTTCCATGTCCTTGTAGCCGCCGATGGCGCGGTTCCGGCGGGACTTATACAGCGGCGCATAGCTGTCAAAGGCAAAGCCGCCGATCTTCTTGCAGAATTCCACGCTGCGGGAATAGTCCTCGTCGCGCCCAACGGCTTCTTCCAGGCGCAGACGCACGTTGCCCTCAAAGTTGACAGAGCCCAAGATGCAGTTGTAATAGGTGCGCTCCATCGCGTCGGCGTATTTGGGATCGCCGGTCACGCAATAGACCTGATAGAGAATCTTGGACAGCGTGACCGCCACGCAGGTCTCCTGCGCCACCTGCGGGTTCGGTTCGGTCTGCTTTACGTTGGAATTGTCAAACAGCTCATGGGTGCAGCCGCAGTTGCCGATAATGGTGTAATCGGAATCCAGCACGCGATCCACAAAGTTTACAACGGCGGTCTTGTAATCTTCCTTGCCCGTCACGCGGTAGTATTCCAGCAGACCTTCAAAGAAGGACATGGTTTCATACGCCTTGATGACGGGATACTGATAGGGCAGAATCTCGTTTTTCAGGGCAAGCTCCACCATATTGCCTAAATTGCTGCCGCCGGTTGAAACGATATAGTCCGCAAAGGCCAGATATTCCGGTTTCTTTGTGATGTTGTAAAGCCGCATGACGGGCTCTAAGATGGAACAGGAATTGATGCAGCCCCACCATGCGGAGGTGTCCAGAATGCTTCTCTTGCCTTCACCTTCACCGATATGGTCAATGATATAATCCAGATGCCCGCACAGCCCTTTTACGATGGTGTCCTTCACCTGCTCGTTTTCGCAGATGTCCCAGAAATACTCGCAGCCCAGCAGAATGTATTTCCGGCTCCACATATCCCAGCCCTTGAACTCGTCCTCGCGGATGTAGGAGGAGATTCTGCCGTCCGCATCGGCAGTGGCCAACACATCCAGCACGGTCTTTTCCAGCGTGGCATAGAGGACTTTATTTCCCGTAAGTCTCGCACAGAAACAGGCGGCGCGCATCATTTTGCCCCAGTATTCGCCGCGCCAGCCGGAATCCACCGCATCGGGACGAATGGCAAACTGCCGGACGAACAATTCCCACAAATCGGTGCGCAGGAGCTGTTTGTTTTCCAAGAAGCGCACGGTCTCAAAGGGCACGGCGGTAGATTCCGCCGTGAAGGGGATTTCAAAGAGGGTGTCCGTGGCCATTCTCGGGGAATAGACCGGGTTATTCCGATAATCAATCGCAGTTTTCATAATTGCTCCGTTCCTTTCGGCTCATTTTGCCGTATTTTCGCTTATAGTGTATCACATCTGTCCGCATTGTCAATCCGGCGTGTTTGTGCTATACTGATTCCCTGAAAAACGCCGATTGGGCGCATTTTCCCGTATTTTCCAAAGCCGAACCCAAACAGGAGTAACACTTCATGCAAAAGCCCGGTTCCTTCATCCGAGATAAATTCGCAAAGCTGTTCTTTGTCAACCTGCTGGCCTTTTCCTCCTACTCCATGAACCTCATGATCGACGCGATCTTGGGCGGCAATCAGCTGGGAGAAACGGCACTGACGGCAGTTTCCATCGTCGCGCCGCTGTTTTCGGTGGTGTATTTTTTCGAGTATATGTTCTCTCCCGGCTACGGCGTGCTCTACGGCAAGCACTTGGGCGCGTTTGAGACCGAAGAAGCCTACAAGACCGCAGGGCAGAGCGTGCTTCACGCTTTTATGACCGCTGTTTTCTTAGTGCTCTCGCTCCTGCTCATCCGAAAGCCCTATCTTGCCTATTACAACTGCACAGGCGCTTTGCAGGAAGAAGCCACCATCTATTTCAACTGGGTCATTGTCTATGCCGCCATTCACCCCTTCAATGTGGCACTGTACTACCTCACCATGGCGGACAGTGATTCTTCGGTGGTCTTTTTCAGCACCATTTCCGAAATCCTGCTCAATGCTTTTCTGTCCTTCTTCCTCTGCCGAAGGGTCGGCATTGCGGGACTGGGCATCGCCACCGCCATCGCCGCCGCGGCAAGCACGCTTGTTTACCCGCTCCATCTGCTGCGGCGCACCAATTCCATCCGCTTCCGGTTTCATTTTTCCCGGAAGGCTTTTTTCTCCGCACTGAAACTCAGCATAAGCCGAAGCGCAGGCTATCTGTTCATCGGGCTTGTGGACATTCTTGTGAATAAGGTGATTCTCATCACCTGCTCGGAAAGCCTCATCCCGGCCTATTCCGTCATCAACCTCGCCTTTTCCGTGTTCCAGACCTGCGGCGCGGTGTTCGATTCCGCAGAAGGCTTTCTGGCCTCCTATCTGGGAGAGAGGAACAATTACGGCATCCGCAGCGTCATGCGCATCGTCGTCAAAACCGCCGCCCTCACCTCCCTTGCCTTGTCCGCGCTGTTCTTCTTCTGTGCGCCCCTGTTTCCGAGGCTTTACGGCATGACCTCGGCAGAGACCGTTTTATCTTCCGTTCGCGCCGCCCGCACCATGGCCTTCACCGCTCTGCCCTTCGGGTTCTGCTTCATCGGGGTCGATTTGTACGCCACGCTGGAGCATCCGGGAATGAGTATGCTGCTCTGTTTCCTCAACAACCTGCTCTGCCCGCTGCTGCTCTCCGTGCCGCTGGCGTTCCGTTTCGGCTTCACCGGCATCACCTTGGGGATGGCGCTAAGCTCCTATCTTGTGGCGGTGCTGTTCTCTGTTCCTGTCCGATCATGGCTCGGCAAGGCCGGATTCCCGCTCTATCTGCCGGATTACGGTGAGGATGCCGTGGGCTTCGACCTTACCGTCAATGCAGAGAGCATCACAAAATTGCGCAAAGCCATCGCAAACGCCGCCGCACAGCACGGGTTTGATACAGAACCTATTGACCAAATCACGGACGCACTTTACGGCAAAATCATGGAAGCCAACCCGAAAAAGAAGGTGCTTTCGGAGTACATTCTGCTTTTCGGAAAGGACAAGCTGCGCGTCATCATCCGGGACAACGGCAGAATCGTCAATTTCCTGAACGAAAAGGATTCCGTATTTTCCGAAATTCCGCAAAAGAGCTATGCGCTGACCAACTCCTTCAACCGCAACGGTTTCGTGTTCTCCAGATAAATTTATCGCCCCCATGCAGATTGCTTCCGCACGGGGGCGTTGCTCTGTCAAAAAGCCTCCTTGTCTCCGCGGCAGGCCTCCGTCAGCACAGAAATTGCGTGCTTCTCGATGCGGGAAATGTACGACCGCGAGATGCCCAGCACCTCCGCGACCTCCCGCTGGGGCATAGGCGCTTTGCCGGAAAGTCCGTACCGCAGCTCGATGACCACCCTTTCCCGGGAATCCAGCAGCGCCAGCAGCTCCCGCAGTTTCCCCCCGGTGAAGGCGCGTTCCGCCTCGCTTTCCACCGCATCACTCTCCGTGCCCAAAATGTCCAGCAGGCGCACCTCATTGCCCTCCTTATCCACCCCGATGGGTTCCTCGATGGAGGTTTCCCGCTTGAACTTCTTCCCCGCCCGAAGCGCCATCAGAATCTCGTTCTCGATGCACCGCGCCGCGTAGGTGGACAGCGAATTGCCCGCCTTGGGTGAAAACGAGCGCACCGCCTTGATGAGCCCGATGGTGCCGATGGAGATTCTGTCGTCCTCCTCCAAGGAGGAATGGCGGTATTTCCCCGCAATGTGCGCCACCAGCCGCAGATTGTGCTCGATGAGCTTCTGTGAGGCCTCGGAATCGCCCTGCAACATCCTTTCGATAGCCGCATCCTCCTCCTCTTTGGACAGCCTTTTCGGAAAAACATCCCGCCCCGACACCGAGGACAGGAAGAACAACAGCTTTGACAGCACCAGCAGCCATTCCAGCATCATTCCACACTCCTTTTTCACCAGTTTATGCAAAATATCTCTCCCTCTTGCCTGTCCCGAAAGATGAAACATTCTACAACTCGTTCTTTGATTTCCCCGACCAATATGATATACTGAATATACAAATCAAGAAAGTGAAGGTGTTCTTCCATGACCACACTGAATTTCACCAAGATCACCATGCCCGCCGCCGGACTGAACGGCAGAAGCACGCTGCCGCTGCTGGCCGGCATTCCCTATAAGAAGCCCAAGTCCTTATCCGAGCTCTCCGAGACCGACGAATTGTGGGTGGACTACGACAATGTGTATGCCGCTTTCCCCTACACCACACAGGACAGGTACGACAGACGGCTCATCGACCGCCAGTTTGACGCCGTGATTCTGGAAAACAACAAGCTGAAAGCCACGCTGATGCCCAACTTCGGCGGTAAGCTGTGGAGCCTTTATGACAAGGTGCAGGGCAAGGAGCTGCTGTTCTCAAACCCCGTTGTGCGCTACTGCAACCTTGCCCTGCGCAACGCCTGGACGTCCGGCGGCGTGGAGTTCAACATCGGCGCGAGAGGCCATCACCCCTACACCTGCGAGACCCTGTTTACCGCAACCACCAAGCTGGAAGACGGCACTCCCGTTCTCAGAATGTACGAATACGAACGGATGCGCCGGCTGACCTATCAGCTCGATTTCTTCCTGCCGGAGGATTCCGCGCTGCTCTATCTGCGCGTGCGCGTGGTCAACTCCAACGAAGACGCGACCTCGATGTACTGGTGGAGCAACATAGCCGTGCCGGAAATCAAGGAAGCAAGAGCCATCGCCCCCTGTGACGATGCTTACACCTTCGGACCTCAGGGCGTTTACAACGTCAAGACCCCCTATGTGGACGGCACCGATGTGTCCTATTCCGTGAACATCCCCGTCGCCCGGGACTATTTCTACCGCATCCCCGAGGATCGCCGCCGCTATGTCGCCCATGTGGACGGCAACGGCTACGGTCTGCTGCACCTTTCCACCCACCGCCTGAAATCCCGCAAGATGTTCGTCTGGGGACAGGGCGCGGGCGGAACCATGTGGCAGAAGTTCCTCTCCGGCAACGGCTGTGCGGGACGCTATGTGGAATTGCAGGCGGGCGTGGGCAACACCCAGGCCGAGCACATCCCCATGCCGCCCAAGACCGCCTGGGAGTGGCTGGAAGGCTACGGCGCGATCACCTGTGACCCGAAGAAGGCGCACAACCCCGATTATCATGTGGCACAGGAGGCCGTGGAAGAAAAGCTGGATGCTTTCATCACCGAGGAAGCCTTGGAGCAGAAGCTCCGTGACACCTATAAGATGGCCACCGCCAAGGCGGAAAAGCAGCTGCTCACCGGCTCCGGCTGGGGCGCGCTGGAAAATGCCCGCCGCGCCGCCGAGGGCGACAAGCCCCTGCCCGAATATCTGGATTTTGGCTCTGTGCAGGACGATCAGGCTCCTTGGGTCGAGCTGCTGCAAAACGGCTTTATGTCCCAGCCCGACGTGAACGCCGCGCCCGTGTCCTATATGCGTGCAAATGAGTGGATCGAGCGCATGGAGGAAGCCGTGGACGGCGCGGACAAATACAACTGGTACACTCATCTGCAATTAGGCTGCGCGTATTACGCCCATCGTCAGTTCCGCTTTGCGGAAGAAATTCTGAACCGCTCCATGTTGCTGAAACCCAACTGCTGGGCGCAGTACGTTCTGGCACTGCTGGAAGCCGCCAAGGGCAATTCGGAGAAATCCGCCCGCATGATGCTGGCCGCCGCCTCCTTAAACCCCTCCGACGCCTCCTTAGCCGTCGCCGCGACCCGCGCCATGCTGGATGCGAAAATGTATATGGGCATTCTGGACTTCACCGGCAAGCTCACAGACGAAATCAACAAGCTGCCCCGCGTTGCGCTGTGCCGTTGCTTTGCGCTGCTTAAAACCGGCAAGCTGGATGAGGCCGAGAAGCTGCTCTATGCCGACGGCGGCATTGAAGTGACCGACATCAAAGAGGGCGAGGTCTCCATCACCGACCTGTGGTACGAAATCGAGGAGGCCAAGGCCGCACGCGACGGAAAGCCCTTTGACCGGGACGAAACCGACCCGCCCGAGAAGTTCGACTTCCGCATGGGCACGAAAAAGAAGGCTTATGTGGGCGCGGCTGCGGGTAAGTAAAGTCACAGACAGATAACAGAAGAAGCATTGCAAAGCACAGAACAAATGCTATAATAGGATAAGAATTAATCTCGACAAAGGAGATTATGCAATGGCTCTCAAAAAGATCAACTTAAACCCGATGGCTTCGCTGAATCAGGCCTTCCGGCAGTGCCAGATTGAGCCGGACGTGGCGCGGTCTTTACGCTTTATGATCGGCAGCAACATCATGGGCACCTTCTTCGGCACCGTCTGCGGTGCCGGAACCAACACCATGATCGACCTGGCCAACAGCCTGCACGCCGGCGACCTTGCCTTCGGTATTCTGAACGCCATTCCGCAGGTGGCGGTGCTGCTGCAAATTCCGGCGGCCATGCTGGTCAACTGGACGCAGAAGCGCAAAAAATACCTGCTCACCTACGGCCTCATCTCGCGCTTTCTGTGGATGATCATCGGTCTTGTGCCGCTGATTATGCCCATGAGCGATGCGCAGATTCAGATGTGGACGATTCTGTTCCTGCTTGGCATTTCCTCCGCGCTGTCCTCCATGATTCAAGTCTGCTGGTTCCCGTGGCTGGGCGACCTTGCCCCCATGAGCATCCGCAGTCAGTGGTTCTCCACAAGAGGCGCGCTCATATCCTCCACCTCCATCATCGTGGGTCTGGTCACAGCCTGGCTGCTGGATGCGCTCCCCGCGCCGATCAAGTACGCCATCATCTTCGGCATCGGCTCTTTGGCGGGCATCATCGACATGATCTTCTTCGGCTTCTGCAAGGAGGTCTACGCCGCGCCGCCCGTCAAGCCCTCACTCAAATCCATGGGGCGTGACATTTTCGGCAACAAGCTGTTCATGCAGTTCATGCTGTTCTGGACGCTGTGGTGCTTCTCCGCCAACTTCTCCGGCGCATACCTGACCCGCTATGTGGTCTCCGAACACGGAATCACCTATATGCAGGTGACCATCTGCGGCACCATCGCCGCCTCGCTTATGACGGTGCTCATGGTGGGACGCTGGGGACGGCTGGCCAACCAGTACGGCTCCAAACCTGTGCTGATGGTGAGCTGCATCGTGGCTTCCTTAACCCAGCTCTTCTTCCTGCTGTGCTATGACGGCGCATGGTGGCCGATGCTGCTGCACAACGTCATCGGCGCGTCCTTCTGGTGCGCGGGCGACCTCATGTGCAACCAATTACAGCTCTCCTATTCCTCCGATGAAAACCGCGCCGGGTGCATCGCCATGTTCGCCTGCGTCACGGCACTGGCGGGCACGTTCTTAGGCATCATGTCCGGCGGCTACCTGCTGGAATGGATGCAGAATTTCACCTTCCCCACCGGCTTTGACCGCTATAAGATGCTGACACTCATCGGCTGCACCATCCGCTTCATCATCGTCATGCTTTTCGTCCCGCGTCTAAAAAACGACCGCGAGTACACCACAAGAGACATGATCAAGGGCATTTTCAGCAAAAAGAGATACTGATAGACACACAAAAAGTGACTTTCTTCCACCTCGAAGAAAGTCACTTTTCTATATTCATGAAAATTACAACAGGCTTCGGCGCAGGTAATCCCCGGCCACGGTGCCCTCGGGCAGGTGCAGGAGCACCAGTTCCTTGGGGTGCGGGGCGGACTCAATGGGATTTCCCTCCGCGTCGGTCATGGAATCCACGGTAAACTGCCGGACGATGCCGGGGGAGAGCACCTGCAGGGTTTCACCCACGGAGAACTTGTTCTTCTGCTCCACAAGGAACAGGCCGTTGTCTCTTTCTTCCAGCACCTTGGCGATGTAGTCCGCGTTGCGCTCGTACTCCACCCCTCCCGGCGGGTCGGCGGGTCTTCTTGTGTAATAGAAGCCCGTGGAGGCCTGACGGTGGCTGGCGTTGCCCACCTCATAAAGCAGGCTCTCGTCAAAGGGCGCATCGGGATGTTCCAGCATATTGTCGATGGCTCTGCGGTACGCGCCCACCACCGTGGCAACGTAATAGTCGGTTTTCATGCGGCCTTCGATCTTAAAGGAGCACACGCCCGCACCCCACAAATCACGGAGGTGCGCGATCATGCACAGGTCGTGGGAGGAATAGAAGTAGGTGCCGTGATCGTCCTCGAACACGGGCAGATATTCCCCGGGGCGCTTTTCCTCCATCAGCGTGTATTTCCAGCGGCAGGCCTGGGCGCACTGCCCCTGATTGGCGTCGCGCCCGGTCAGGTAATTGGAGAGCACGCACCGCCCGGAGTAGCTGGCGCACACCGCGCCGTGGACAAAAGTCTCGATTTCCAGCCCCTCGTCCCGCTTTGCACAGATGCCCCGCACATCCTCCATGTTGAGCTCCCGCGCCAAAATGACGCGCTTTACGCCCTGCCGGTGCCAGAAGTTCGCCGTGCGATAGTTTAAGGTGTTGGCCTGTGTGGACAGGTGCAGCGGCAGCTTCGGGGCGACCTCGCGGCAGATCTCCACCGCGGCAGGATCCGCCACGATGGCGGCATCCACGCCAATCTTTTCCAAATTCCGCGCCGCGTCCGCCAGCCCGTCCAGATCGGCGTTGTAAAGGTAAGCATTCAGCGTCACATGGATGCGCTTTCCCTTGCTGTGCACCAATTCAACCGCCTTCGGCAGCTCGCTTTCGTTGAAATTCCCCGCATAAGCCCGCAAGCCGAAATTCGTGCCGCCGCAATAGACGGCATCCGCGCCGTAACGCAGGGCGGCAATGAGCTGGGGCATGGCTCCCGCCGGAGCCAGCAATTCAGGTTTTTCCATAGTTTTTTCCTCTCTCACGCAGAAAAAGCGGGCGGCGATTCACCGTCCGCTTTCATTTGTCCTAATTTCCGTTTTTCTTGTCGTATTCCGCCCACAGCTCCTTGTACTGCGCCGCGATCTCGTTGTGCTCCTCCAGCGTCTTGGAGAAGGCCAGCTCGCCGGTCTCCGGGTCGGTCAGGGTGAAGTAGAGGTACTTTTCCTCCAGATAGTCCGCATCGGGGTACAGCGCTGCCTGAATGGCCGCGTCACCGGGGTTGCAGATCGCGCCCACGGGCAGCCCCTTGTGGGTGTAGGTGTTGTACGCGGATTCCACCGCCAAATCCGCATCAGTGAGCACCAGCCGTTTGACGCCAAGGGCGTACTGCACGGTCACGTCGGAGCCAAGCGCAATGTTGTCCTCCAAACGGTTGTGGAACACGGCGGAAATCTTGTTGAAGGTGGAGCTCTTGCCTTCCTTCTCGATGATGGATGCTAAGATGATGACTTCATCCGTGGTCATTCCCAGTTCTTCTGCACGTTTCTTGTAGGAAACGCCGTAGATCACGTTCATGCGATCCAGCATCTTGCCGATGACGGTCTCCTCGGAGGAACCGACGTAGATTTCGTAGGTGTCGGGGAACAGGTAGCCTTCCAGCAGATAAGTGCGCCCCTCCTGCGCGTTCTCCTGCGCGGTTTTGAGGAAATCGTAGTTCTCCGCGATGCCCGCGCCCGTGCGGCACAGCTCTAAGAAGCGGGTGGTGTCGGTAAACACGCCCTGCTCCACGAGAGAATTGGCAATCCCCTCCACGGTGAGGCCTTCCACAATGGTGAACTTCATGACCTCGACAGCCTCGTTGCCCGCCGCCAAAATGTCAATGATCTCGGTCAGCTCCATGTTCCGGGATAGCGTGTAGGTACCGGCCTTCAGCTTGTGCCCTTTGCCGATGAACTCGGAAAGGTACTGGAAAACGCCCTTGTTGCGGACAAGGTCGGCTTCCTTCAACTGCCGCGCAATGGACGAAACGGAAGAACCCGATTTGACCACAAACTCGATCTCGGTAGAATCGTTCGGGTCGGGCGGCATGATGTAGTGGGTGTAGGCATACTTCCATGCGGAAACCAAAATGCCCGCCACCAGCACACAGGCGCACAGAAAAATGATGATGGGACGGAAAATCAGCCAAACGATGTTCCATCCTCTGCCCCTGTTGTTGTCTGTCATGGCCATTCCCCCAAATGCAATGAATTTCTCTTATCAAACGACAAAAAGCGTCTCTTTGTTTCTCAACTTTTAAGCATATCCAGATCAATGCCCGCCGCGTCGCCTAAAATCTTGTAAATGTCGGACAGCAGCTTCTGAAAGCGGAACTCCGCCATGATGTAATCGGTGGCCTCTCGGGAGAGCTGCAGCACCTGCATGATCTTTTGCAGCCGCTCCATCTCCTCCGGGTTGGTTTTGCCGCCCGCCATGGCGACCTGCACCTGAAACTGTAATTTTTTGTATTCTTTCAGCAGCGCGGCTTGGGTTTCGTTTTCCATGGCAATGTCGCGGGTGCGGATGTATTCCCTGTATTCCTCGGAGTTTTTCATCTCGCGGGCTAAGTTGTTGGCTAAATCATAAAGGTTGACCGCCATGCTACACCTCCATAATGATGGGTAAAATCATGGGAGAACGCTTGGTTTTCTGGTAGAGGAACTCCCGCAGATCGTCCCGGATGCGGCCTTTTATGGAGCCCCAGTCGGCGTGGCGGTCTTCCAGAATGCAGTCGTTCACGCTCTTGATGACCACGTCCCGCGCTTCGTCCATCAGTTCCTCGTTTTCGCGGACGTACACAAAGCCTCGCGTTACGATGTCGGGGCCGGAGATCAGCTTGCTGTCCTCCTTGGAAAGCCCCACAACCACGGTAAGCAACCCGTCCTGCGCCAGATGGCGGCGATCCCGCAGCACCACATTGCCCACATCGCCGATGCCGAGACCGTCCACCAGCACCGCCCCGGCAGGCACGGAGGACGCAACCCGGCAGGAGTTCTTGGAGACCTCAATCACATCGCCCAAACGGGGGATGATGATGTTTTCCTCTTCCATACCCATGGACACGGCCAGTTTCTTATGTAGCGATAACATTCTGTATTCGCCGTGCACGGGGATGAAATATTTCGGCTTAATCAGCGCGTGCATGAGCTTGAGCTCCTCGCGGCGGGCGTGGCCGGAAACGTGCACCTCGGCCAGCGATTCGTAGATCACATCCGCGCCCTTGCGCAGCAGCTGGTCAATGACGCGGGAGACGGAAATCTCGTTGCCGGGGATGGGGTTTGCGGAAATGACCACCATGTCGGAGGCCTTGATGTCCAGTTTACGGTGCTCGGAGAACGCCATGCGGGTAAGGCCGCTCATCTGCTCGCCCTGAGAGCCGGTGGTTAAAATGACGATTTCATCATCGGGATAGCGATCCAGATCGTCCACGGAAATGAGCATTTCATCGGGAATGTGCAGCTCTCCCAATTCCATGGCCACGGTGGAGACGTTGATCATGCTGCGGCCGGTCAGACAGACCTTTCTGCCAAACCGCTGGGCGGACTCCACCACCTGCTGAATACGGTGGATGTTGCTGGCGAACATGGCAATGATAATGCGCCCGTTTGCCCGGGGGAACAGGGAATTGAAGGTCTCCCCGACCTTCTTTTCGGACATGGTGTAGCCCTCGCGCTCCACGTTGGTGGATTCCATGAGCAGCGCCAGCACGCCTTTTTTGCCCAAATCGGCCAGTTTCCCGAAATCCATGATCTCCCCGTCCACGGGGGTGTAGTCCACTTTGAAGTCGCCCGTGGTCACAACCACGCCCACGGGGCACTTGATGGCCAGTGCCACCGCGCCCGCGATGGAATGGCTCATCTTGATAAAGTCCACATCAAACCCACCGATTTTTTCGGTGTCGCCGGGGGAAATGACATGAAGGTCGGCGCTGCCGGAGAGCTTGTGCTCCTTCAATTTCAGCTCAATCAGCGCCATGGTTAAGCGGGTCGCATAAATGGGCACAATGCCGCCTAACTGCTTTAATACATAAGGAATCGCGCCGATGTGATCCTCATGCCCGTGGGTGATGAGGAAGCCGCGGATGCGCTCCCGGTTCTTCTGCAGATAGGTCACATCGGGAATCACTAAGTCGATGCCCAGCATATCCTCCTGGGGGAAGATGGATCCGCAGTCGATGATGACAATATCCTCGCCGTACTCGATGACATATATATTTTTTCCGATTTCCTCAACCCCGCCCAGGGGGATTATTTTCAGTTTTCCTTTGGATGACATTTTGTATCAATCACTCCTTTTCTTACTCTGTCTTTATCTGATTTTGATTTTTGACACAACAAAACATGGGCTTGCGAAATGTTGCCGCAAACCACGATCCGAAAACACACTTATGCGCCCCGTTTTTTCAAATTGCGGGGTATTCGTCTTGTGTCCGCACTTAAAATCCTGTCCGCGTATGAGAAAAGCTCTGCCGTGCTTGACGCACCCGACCGCGCTCAGGTGCGCTGCTCCTGCACGTTTCGCCTTCCCATTTCCCGGGACATTGCTTTCAAGCGAAATCCATCGTGTATATTATATTCCCATGTGCCTATATCTGGCAAGTTAAACTTGTACTGCATTCCGTTTTCCACCCACTAAAAAAGGGAAACGGTCTCCCGCTCCCCTTTTATGATGTTCTTTTTTTACACGATATGCTTTGCCACGTCAAAGGTCTGCACCTCGGAAAGCAGCTGTTTTTTGACATATTCCGCGTCGATTGTGACCTTTTCCGCTCCGTTTTCCCCGGCAGTGAAGGAAATCTCATCCAACAGCGCCTCCATCAGCGTGTGCAGCCGTCTTGCGCCGATGTTTTCGCGGCTGTCGTTCATCTCGGCGGCAATATGCGCCATTTCGGACAGCGCATCCTCGGTAAATTCCAGCTCCACATCATCCACCGACAGCAGCGCCTGATACTGCTTAATCAGCGCGTTTTCCGGCGCGGTGAGAATCTGCTTAAAATCGCTTTCGGTCAGGGCTTTTAAGTTCACCTGCACGGGGAAGCGTCCCTGCAATTCGGGGATCAAGTCCGTGACCTTTGCCACATGGAACGCGCCCGCCGCGATGAACAGGATGTGGTCGGTCTTGACGGGGCCGTACTTGGTGTTGACGGTGCAGCCCTCCACGATGGGCAGAATGTCTCTCTGTACGCCCTCACGGGACACATCGGGGCCGCTGCCCTGCGAGCCGCGCCCTGCAACCTTATCCATCTCGTCAATGAAGATGATGCCGTCCTCCTCGGCCTTGTAGATGGCCTCAGAAGTGGCCTTGTCCATGTCGATGAGCTTCCCGATCTCCTCCTGTTTCAGGATTTTGCGGGCTTCAATGACGGAGACCTTGCGCACTTTCGTCCGCTTGGGCAAAAAACCGCCCATGATGTCGCCGATGTTCATTTCGGTGCCGGGGAGCATATCACCGGAGGGCGCGTCCTGCACCTCGATTTCGATGATCTCCCCCTCCAAAGAACCGCACAGCAGCTCCATTTGCAGGCGTTCGCGCTGCTTCTTTTTGCTCTCGCGCACCTCGGGGGTCTCGTTGTCCTCGGGCTTTTTGAGGGTGCCCAACAGCGCCTCGATGGGGTTGATGTCGCTCTTTTTCTCGCCCTTTTCCTTGGCGACCAGCGCATCCAGTATAATTTCCTGCACATTCTGCTCGGCGGTCAGCTCCACATCCTTGCCCATGCGCTCCTTGACCAGCCGCAGGGAGGTTTCCACCAGATCGCGCACCATGGAATCCACATCGCGCCCCACATAGCCGACCTCGGTAAACTTGGTGGCCTCCACCTTGACCAGCGGCGCGTCCACCAGCTTTGCCAGTCTTCTTGCAATTTCGGTCTTGCCGACGCCGGTGGGACCTACCATGAGGATATTCTTCGGGCTGATTTCCTCCCGGATTTCGGGAGCCAGCCGCGCCCTACGGTAGCGGTTGCGCAGGGCAATGGCAACGGCGCGCTTGGCCTCGTCCTGCCCGATGATGTATTTGTCAAGCTCCGCAACGATCTCTCTCGGGGTCATCTGATTGGCCATGTGCTACACCTCCTCCACCGTGATATGGTCATTGGTATAGACGCAGATTTCCGAGGCAATCTCCATGGCCTTGCGCACAATGACCTTGGGTGGGAGATCGGTATTCTGCACGAGTGCTCTTGCGGCAGACAGCGCAAAGTTGCCGCCGGAGCCGATGGCTAAAACGCCGTCGTCCGGCGCAATGACCTCACCCGTACCGGAAATGAGCAGCAGATTTTCCTTGTCCGCGGCAAGCAGCATGGCTTCTAATTGCCGCATTCCCTTGTCCATGCGCCAGTTGGAGGCCAGCTCCACAGCCGCTCTGGGCAGGTTGCCGGAAAACTGCTCCAAATACCCTTCAAAGCGCTCGGACAGCGCAAAGGCATCCGCCACGGAGCCCGCAAAGCCCACCACAACGGAATCGTGGTAGAGCCGGCGCACCTTCTTCGCCCCGTGCTTCATGATGGTGTGCTCGCCCATGGTGACCTGTCCGTCACCCGCCACGGCGGTCACGCCGTTTTTCTGCACGGCCACAATGGTCGTGCCGCGAAAGACCGATTTATTTTCAGACATTTTCTTCCTCCGAATTGTTTATAGTAACATAAATGTGCCCGACGGCAAACAGAATCGCAAAGATCACAAGTATAAAGTGCCGCAGGGTCAGACCTGTCAATAGAAAAAACGGTTGACGCGCTATTTTTGTTCCAGCTCGCGGATTTCGGGCAGCAATTCGTCAAGTTTTGTCAAGGCGCGCTCGGCAATGAGGCCGTAGCGCTCCTTTTTGTTGCGCACCTTTTTACCCTCCAAGGGAGCCATCACGCCGAAGGCTGCGTTCATGGGCTGGAAGGAGGCGTTGGGCGTGGAAACGTACTTGCCCATCGCGCCGATGCAGGTCAGGTCGGTAAAGTCCGTGCGGCTCTTTCCCGCCAATTCCTGCGCCAGCGAAATTCCCGCCAGCATCCCGGAGGCAGCGGACTCAATGTAGCCCTCCACGCCTGTCATCTGCCCGGCGAAATACAGTCCGTCCCGCAGCTTGAAGTGGTCGTCCAGCAGTCCCGGGGAATTTAAGAACGTGTTGCGGTGCATGACCCCGTAGCGCACGAACTCCGCGTGCTCCATGCCGGGAATCATGCCGAAAACGCGCTTCTGCTCGCCCCATTTAAGCCGGGTCTGAAAGCCCACAAGGTTATATAGCGTGTTGGCCGCATCGTCCTGCCGAAGCTGCAACACCGCAAAGGGCATCTTGTCGGTGCGCGGGTCTTTGAGTCCCACGGGCTTCAACGGGCCGAAGGTCAGCGTCTGCCTGCCCCGCGCCGCCATGACCTCCACGGGCATACAGCCCTCGAACACGCGGTTCTTCTCGAACCCGTGCACCTCGGCAGTCTCGGCGGAAACAAGCGCGTCATAGAAGGCGTTGTACTCCTCCTCGGTCATGGGACAGTTGATGTAATCGTCCCCGTCGCCCCGCCCATAGCGGGAGGCGCGGAAGGCCTTGGCCATGTCGATGGATTCCAGCGTCACGATGGGCGCGGCGGCGTCAAAGAAGGAAAGCCCGGTCTTGCCCGTCAGCTCCACGATTTTCTCCGCAAAGGCATCGGAAGTGAGTGGGCCTGTGGCAATGATGGTGGGGCCTTTGGGCAGTTCCGTCACCTCGCCGCGAATCAGTGTGAGGTTGGGATGATTGGTCAGTCTTTCCGTCACCCCGCCGGAAAATTTGTCCCTGTCCACCGCCATTGCTCCGCCGGCGGGAACCCGGGCATTTTCGGCGGATTCCATAATCACAGAACCGATGCGCCGCATTTCCTCCTTCAGCAGTCCCACGGCGTTTTCCAGCCTGTCCGAGCGCAGGGAGTTGGAGCAGACCAGCTCCGCAAAGCCCTCCTTGTGGTGCGCCGGGCTGTATTTTTCGGGCTTCATCTCATACAGCGTCACTTCATAGCCGCGCTTGAGCAGCTGCCACGCGGCCTCGCTGCCCGCCAGACCCGCGCCGATTACATTTACTTTCATGTTGTTCCCCTATCCTTATCAAAAAGAGGCACAAAGCGTGCCCCTTTTGTTTCTATTCCTCAATTTCGGTAGCTTTGGTTTCGATCTCCACGCGATGCTTGCAGGTCTCGTTGGTGCAGACGTGCCAGGTAATATCCTTCTTGCGGTCAAACTTGGCTACCATCGGACTTCCGCACTGTTCGCATCTGTCGTCCACGGGCATATCCCAGGAGGTGTAGTCGCACTCGGGATATTTACCGCAGCCGTAGAACACTCTGCCGCGCTTGGTGTTGCGCACAACGATCTCGCTGCCGCACTTGGGACAATGCGCATCAATGGTTTTCAGGATGGGCATGGTGTTGCGGCAGGCGGGGAAATTGGGGCAGGCTAAGAATCTGCCGAAACGCCCCATCTTGTAGACCATCATCGCGCCGCACTTGTCGCAGACCACATTGGAAACCTCATCCTTGACCTCCACCTTTTCGATGGTGGATTCCGCCTGCGCCATCTGCACCATGAAGGGATCATAGAACCGCCCGATAATCTCGTGCCAGTCCTTGCCCTCTTCCACGGTGTCCAAATCGTTTTCCATGTCCGCTGTGAACTTCACATCCACAATGGAGGAGAAATTTTCGGTCATCATGTCCGTGACCAGCTCGCCCAGCTCCGTGGGCACCAATGCCTTGTTTTCGCGCTCCACATAGCCGCGTCCTAAAATCGTGGAGATGGTGGGGGCGTAGGTGGAAGGGCGTCCGATGCCCAGTTCCTCCATGGCGCGCACCAGAGAGGCTTCGGTGTACCGTGCGGGGGGCTGGGTGAAGTGCTGGTCGGCGTCAATGTCCTTTAAGGTCACTTTGTCGCCCATCTGCACCTCAGGAAGAAGGGTCTCCTTCTCGGAGGGCTCGTCCTGCCCTTCCTCATAAATGACGGTGCAGCCGGGGAATTTCTTCTTCATGCCGCCGAAGCGGAACACATCGTCCCCATCCGATACTTCTACGGTCATGGTTTCAAAGACCGCAGGGGTCATCTGGGAAGCTAAGAAGCGGTCGTAGATGAGCTTATACAGCCGATACTGATCGCGGGTCAGAGAGCCTTTGACGTTCTCGGGCAGACGGTTCACATCGGTGGGACGGATGGCCTCGTGCGCGTCCTGCGCATTCTTGCGGCCTTTATAAATGTTCGCTGTCTCGGGCAGATATTCCGGCGCATAGTTCTGCGCAATAAATTCCCGTGCAGCGGCCAAGGCTTCCTCGGAAAGCCTTGTGGAGTCGGTACGGATATAGGAAATCAAACCCACAGTGCCTTCGCCTTCCACGTCCACGCCCTCATAGAGCACCTGCGCGATCTGCATGGTCTTTTTCGTGGTGAAGGACAGTTTGCGCACAGCCTCCTGCTGCAAAACAGAGGTCGTGAAGGGCGGCTGGGGATTTTTCTTCCGCTCCGCAAAACGCACGGCGGACACGGAATAATTAAGACCCTTGAGGCGATCCTTGATGGCGGTGGCTTCTTTTTCGGAGGTGATGGCGGTCTTTTCGTCCCCGCCCATCACATACTTCGCGGAGAATTTCTGCTTTCCGTCGGTAAAGTCAGCCGTCACCGTCCAGTATTCCTGCGGCACAAAAGCGTCAATCTCGTTTTCTCTGTCCACAATCATTCTTGTAGCGACGGACTGCACGCGCCCTGCGGAGAGGCCTTTTCTGACCTTCGCCCAGAGCAGCGGGGAAATCTTATAGCCCACCAGTCTGTCCAGCACGCGGCGCGCCTGCTGGGCATCGACCAGCTTCAGGTCGATGGGGCGCGGGCTCTTCATGGCGTTTTTGATGGCGTTTGCCGTGATCTCGTGAAATTCCACGCGGCAGGGAGAGAGCGGGTCGATGTGCAGAATCGACGCCAAATGCCAGGAAATCGCTTCGCCCTCGCGGTCAGGGTCGGTTGCGAGAATGACCTTGGAGGCGTTCTTCGCTTCCTTGCGAATGCGCTCCAAAATCTCGCCGCGGCCTCTTATGGTGATATATTTCGGCTCAAACCCGTGCGCCACATCCACACCGATGGTGCTTTTGGGCAAGTCCCGCACATGGCCGTTGCAGGCCTCCACCTTGTAGCCTCTTCCAAGGAATTTCCCTATGGTCTTGGCTTTCGCGGGAGACTCCACGATCACCAGTTTCTGTTTTTGGGATGCTGCCATTTCCTAACCCCCGTATATAAATGAAGTAACTGCTGATTTTTCAGTACGCGGCGGAATAAACACGTCCTGCCGCTTGGTCTATTATTCCCTTTAACTGCAACATTGTCAAGAGTGAATTTAGCTGTGACGCAGAAAAATCACACAAATTTGCCAATTCATCAAAGGAAAGCGGCTCTTTTTTGAGCAGATTGAACAGGATCTCTTCCTCCGCCGTCAGCTCGATCTTCGCTTTTCCCGCCGCACTTTCGCCCGTCCCGCCTGTTTCGATGCCAAAATACGGCAGAATGTCAGAAGGTGCAAGGGCGATTTCCGCCGAGGTGCGCATTAAGCGGTTGGTCGCTAAGGAGGAGGGTGAGTCGATATTTCCCGGCACCACAAAGACCTCGCGCCCCAATTCCATGGCGCTTTCCACCGTGGATAAGGTGCCGGACTTCTCCCCGGCTTCGGTGAGCAGCACCGCTTTGGACAGCCCCGCCAGCAGCCGCGCCCGGGCGGCGAAGGAATACTTTTCCGCATGGGCGTCCGGCGGACATTCGGAGAGCAGCAGCCCTTCCTTCTCGATTCTGTCCTGCAAGGCCGCGTTTCCCGCCGGGTAGTGCTGGTCAAAACCGCAGCACAGCAGGGCGATCACCTTTCCTCCGGCCTCCAGCGCCGCTTCCGCCGCAATCGCGTCCAACCCTTCCGCAAGCCCGGTCAATATGGGGATCCCGGCTTTCGCCAGCTCGCCTGCAAACAGCGCGGTCACTTTTTTGCCGTAGCGTGTGCCCCGGCGCGTGCCGGTGATGACGATGGAATCGCTTTCCAGCAAGGATAAGTCGCCCTTGGCGTACAGCGCACAGGGCGGGTCATACAGATCACGCAGCGCGGAAGGGTAATTCTCGCTGGCCGGGGTCAAAAGCACAATGCCGCGCTCCTGCATGGCCTTCACATGGGCGTTGATGCTGCCGCCGTCCTTGGCCTCCATGAGCCTGTGAGCAATCTTCTCCCCCACCGCCTCGCGGTAATCGCTCTCGTTTGCGCCCCACAGTTCTTCCTCCGAACCGAAATAATCCACCAAGGCGCGGCTTCTCCCGGGAGAAATGCCACTCTGCGATAAATAGACCCAAACGCCTTCCCGAAGATTCATGTCCGCGCCTCCTTTGTTTTATTGGTGCATGACCCGATAGACCCAGTAGGAGCAAAGATCCGCTTCCGAAAAAGCGTCCTTTGCGTGCGGGGCGGTGCTGCACAGCAGCCACTTGCGCCCCAGCGCCGCCACAAATGCGGGCGGGAACTCGCACACATCCCCGCAGCCTGACAGAATCTCAAACTCATCCTGCGTGAGTTGCCCAATGGTCTGGAAATGCCCGTTGTCCACCAGTATCACACAGATATATTCGTCCTTTTGCAAAAACAGCTTGCCCACGGTCACGCCGCCCAATGGGCTTATCGTGTCCGTCAGCGTCAGATTCGGAATGTTCCAGGTCATAGTCTATCCTCATTCTTCTACTTTATAGCCAACGTTCAGCGCACGCAGCTTCTCGAAAAAGTCCGGGAAGCTCTTGCGCACCGCCTCCGTGCCGTGGATTGTTCCGCCGAACTTTCCGCACAGCAGCGATGCCGCCATCACGATACGATGGTCGTTGTGCCCGGAAACGGGTTCGCTCGGCGCGTGGGGCGTGGCTTTCGGGATATAAACTTCATTTTCGCTGTCGAAAAGCACAATGCCGAACTTATTTAGTTCTTCCTTCATGGCGGCAACGCGGTCGCTCTCCTTGAGCCGCAGCCGCCTTGTGCCCGTGAAGGCCGCGCCGTGATACAGCCCCGCCAGCGCAAAGAGGATGGGTGCAAGGTCGGGGCAGTCGGAAACGTCCAGCGTTGGCGAATCTTGTCGGATTTTGTCGAAATAATCTGTAAAAATCGCGTCCCCTTGCAGGGTTTCGGGCAGAAGATCCGTGACCTCCACCTTCCCGCCCAAGGCGTTCCACGCCATGAGATACGCCGCGTTGGTATAGTCACCCTCCACGGTCACAGTCCGCGATTTGTAAGCCTGTTTTCCGGGAATCCGATATTCATTTTCCGCAATTTTGTCGATTTTCACACCGAATTGCGCAAGCGTCTGCCGCGTCATTTCGATATACGGTGCGCTCTCGATTTTTCCTGTCAATTTGATTTTGCTCTCCCCGGCAAGCAGCGGCAGCGCAAAGAACAGCCCGGAAATGAACTGGCTGGAAATGCCGCCGTCCACGGTGAAATCGTCCGGGCGCAGGGTGCCGCAGACCGTCACGCTGTCCGTTGTTTTTTCATAGAAAAATCCTTGTTTTCGGCAAATTTCTTCGTATATCGTCAGCGGACGTTCCAGCAGACGTACTCTGCCGGTTAATGTGATTTTCTTCCCGGAAAGCAGACACAGCGGCAGCAAAAACCGCAGGGTGGAACCGCTTTCGCCGCAGTCCAACATAAGATTTTCGGGCAGGGCGAAGGGATTCAGTCCGCCTACGGACAGTCCGTTTTCCGCTTCGGCAAATGCCGCTCCCATAGATGTAAGGCAGCGTTTTGTCGCAGCAATATCTTCTGATTCTATAACATTCTTTACGATACTTCCCGCGCTCATTGCTCCGCAGAGCAAAGCCCTGTGCGCCATGGATTTGGAAGGCGGCGCAGTGACCTTTCCGATTGCGACGGACGGCAAAAACGTGACATTCATGACAAATTCTCCACAATGCGGGCAACGGTTTCTGTGACGCTGCTCCCGCAGGCAATCCGCAGATCGCAGGACTCCCGGTAAATGGGCAGCCGCTCACGGTAGAGCTTTTCCAGTGCCTCCCGGTTCTGGGAAAGGGGTCTGTCCGCGCTGGGGCGAATGTCGGATAAAGGGCGATCCAGAAAAATGACGAAGCTATTATTTCGCAGAATCTGCACATTTTCGCTTCTTGTCACCGTCCCGCCGCCGGTGGAAAGCACGATGCCGCGCCGCTCGGAGACCTTTCGCAGCACCTCCGTTTCAACGGCGCGAAAGGCCGCTTCGCCGTCCTCGCGGATGATGGCTTCCGGGGTGCGACCCGTATCCCGGGTGATTGCCTCGTCCAGATCGACAAAGGGTTTATCAAGATATTGCGCGAGAAAAGCCCCTACCGTGGACTTGCCGCAGCCAGGCATTCCGATAAGTGCAATGGTTTCATATTTCATCATTTTACGATCCAATCCACGCCGTAGGTCTGCGCCATCAGGTCATAAACCACCAGCGCGGTCACGCTGTCGATCACCACGGGAATGCGCAGGGCGATGCACGGGTCGTGTCTCCCTTTTCCCTGTATTTCCGCATTTTCCATGGTATTCAAGTCAACCGTCCGAAGCGTTTTTCCCAAAGTCGGCGTGGGTTTCACGGCGCAGCGGAACAGAATGGGGTTTCCGTTGGTGATGCCGCCGGAGATGCCGCCCATGTGATTTGTCGAAATATGAACTTCTCCGTTCTCAATCCGCAGCTCGTCCGCCGCCTCGTTTCCCCGCATCTTTCCTAAGTCAAACCCGTCCCCGAACTCCACGCCCTTTATGGACGGAATGGCGAACATGGCTTTGGCGATCACGCCCTCCACGGAATCGAACCACGGCTCGCCAACCCCGGCAGGCAACCCACACACGGCGGTCTCGATGACACCGCCCACGCTGTCCCCAACGGCTTTCACTTCCGCAATTTCTTTCTCCATTTCGGTACGCACATTTTCATCCAGCAGCGGAAATTTCTTCATATAAATCCGCTCAAAATCCGTTTTCACGTTGCCAAACCGCGCATCCGAAACGCTTCCGATCCGCGCAATGTGCGACGCCACCAAAATTCCTTTTTCCTCCAAGGCGGCACGGACAATCGCCCCTGCCGCCACCAGCGGCGCGGTCAGCCGCCCGCTGAAATGCCCGCCGCCGCTTGCATCCTCGCAGCCGTGGTACTTGACATACGCCGGGTAATCCGCATGGTTCGGGCGCGGCTTTGCCTGCATTTCGGCATAATCCTCGCGCCGAACGTCCTTATTCGGAATGAGAATGGTCAGCGGTGCGCCCGTGGTTCTCCCGTTCAGCACGCCGCTGACGATGGAAAAATCGTCTTCCTCGCGCCGCGCTGTGGTCAAATTCCCCTCGGGTCTGCGCAGGGACAGCGCAAAAGATATTTTTTCTTCCTCCACCGGGATTCCGGCAGCCAGCCCGTCCAGCACGCAACCGATCATGTCTCCGTGGCTTTCGCCGAACAGCGTCACGCAAAGCGCGGTTCTATAAGTGTTTTTCACAGCCGATTCCTCCTAAATTCCGTCCTTGAATCGGTCTTCATATTCAATATAAGGTTCGTCTTCCGCCGTAAAGCGAATGGGCAGAACAATGTAGGTGGAGCGGATATAATAGCTCATGCTGTCGCCGAAATCCTCCGCCACTGTCAGTTCATCGCCCTTATAGCACCATCTGTCGCCATAGTAGATATACTTCGTTTCCCCGTTCTTTTCCACCGGCAGCACAAAGGCGGGCTGGGAATGGAAGGTGGTCTCGTCCCCGAAATTGCACAGCTCGGTGAACTCCCCGTCCATGCTGTCGCCCACTGCCCATGCGCCCTGATTGGGTCGCCAGCCGGTGCAGTAGGAGGATAAAATATAATACTTCCCGTTTTTCTTAAAGACCGCCGGGGCTTCCCGGTATTCCCCCTGCCATAAGGTGTTGATGTGCTTTTTCACATTGAGCAAGTCGTCAGTCAGCAGATAAACGTGCAGATCGGCGTTGTCCCGGGAGGCGGAGAGGAAATAGGTTCTGCCGTCGTCGTCGCGGAAAAGGGTGCAGTCCCGCGACATATAGCCATACGGGTTGAAGGAGCCGTGGTAGGTAAAGTCGCCGTCGGGGGTGTCGCAGGTGGCAATGCAGATGCGGGCATCCAGATAGTTTTCGCCGTTCTCATAGTGCGCCCAGAGCACATATTTTCCCGTTTTTTCGCAGAAAAGCACCTTGGGACGCTCGATGTTGACCTTGCCGTTTTCCCGTTTCAGGGTTAAGTCGGTTTTCTGCCGAATGGGCTCCGTTTTGCTCTCCGTGGTCAGAATGTCATTGCGGAACTCCCAATTTTCCAGATCCTTGGAGCGGTACACGGACACATAGCGGTTGCCCAGCCGGTTTTCGCCGTACCACCAATAGTAGCCTTCCGCAAAAAGGATGCACCCGCCGTGGGCGTGCAGAACATTCCCCTGCACATCCCTCCAGATTTTTCCGTTCTCCTGCATAACGCTTTCCTCCCAGCCGAAATTCCGTCAGTTCCAGTATTTCTCGTTGATGCTGCGGTAGGACACCGCCTCGGCGATGTGCTTTTCCTCGATGATTTTGCTGCCCTCCATGTCCGCAATGGTGCGGGAGACCCGAAGCACCCGCGTGTAAGCACGCATGGACAGCCCCAATTCCTTCATACAGCGCATGAGCAAGGCCTGTGCCGCGTCCGTGCGCTTGCAGGTTTCCTCCAAAGTCTTTGAGGGAATGCGGGCGTTGCAGAAGTAGCCCGTGTCTGCATACCGCTCGCTTTGCACCTGCCGCGTTTTCTCCACGCGCTGCCGGATCACGGCGCTGCTCTCCGGCTGCTCCTTCCCTTGGAACACTTCCTCCGGGGTCACGGCATCCATCTCCACCACCATGTCGATTCTGTCCAGCAGAGGGCCGGAGATGCGGGATAAGTACCGCTGCACCTCATGGGGTGTGCACCGGCATTCCTTCGTGCGGGAACCGAAGTTGCCGCAAGGACATGGATTCATAGCGCAGACCAGTTGGAATTTGGCGGGATAAATGCACCGCGCATTGACGCGGGACACCGTGACCTCGCCGTCCTCCATGGGCTGCCGCAGGGCTTCCAGCACGGGGCGGGGATATTCGGGCAATTCATCCAAAAAGAGAACGCCGTTGTGGGCTAAGGAGATTTCCCCGGGCAGCGCGGTTCTGCCGCCGCCGATGAGTGCCGCGGGAGAAGTGGTGTGGTGCGGCGCGGAGAAGGGGCGTTTGGTCATAAGGCCGCCCTCAAAGCCCTCCGTGACGGAATGAATCACGGTGGTTTCCAGCGCCTCCTGCTCGGTCATGCGGGGCAAAATCCCCGGCAGCGCCCGTGCCAGCATGGTTTTGCCGCTTCCCGCCGTGCCGATGAGCAGCAGATTGTGCCCGCCTGAGGCCGCGATCTCCAGCGCCCGCCGTGCGGCATATTGTCCTTTCACGCGGGATAAGTCGATTTCCGGGTCGTTCTCGTCCGCAAAATTCTGATAGCCGTCAAAGGATACCGGTGCAAGGCTCTCCTGCCCGCGCAGAAACGCCACGGCGGATTTGAGGCTCATGGCAGGGTAAATGGCAATGCCGGACACGCAGGCACATTCCTTCGCGTTTGCTACCGGCAACAGCGCCTTTTTCACGCCCTGCTTTTTCGCCGCCAACAGCATGGGCAGCGCGCCGGAAACCTTGCCCACCGTGCCGTCCAGCGATAATTCACCCAAGATGAGCAGCCCTTTCAAGGCCTCCGCCTTGATCTGGGAGGAAGAAGCCATGATCCCCAACGCAATGGGCAGATCGTACCAGGGGCCTTCCTTTTTGATGTCCGCCGGGGCAAAGTTCACCGTGATCTGCGCCGGAGGAAAGGTGAAGCCCGAATTTTTCATGGCGGTGCGCACCCGTTCCCGGGACTCCTTTACTGCCGCGTCCGGCAAGCCCACCATTTCCATCTGCGGCAGACCCTCGCGCACATCGACCTCCACCCGCATGGGGTAGCCCTCAATGCCCAATCTCCCAAAGCTCAAAACCGAGGAAAGCATGGTTTGTCCTCCTCAAAACTCACGTTATTTATCCCGAAAAACCAGTATTTTGTTCCCGATAAAGTTGACCCCGACGGAGGCTGCGGCGGCCACCGCCTTTCCGATGTAGAAAGGCAGGCTCATATTTTCCTGTGTAAACGTCAGCACAAGAGATGAAACACCCAAGGCGATAAGGTTCACAACAAGAAAGCTGAAAAGCTGCTTTGCCGTCATCTTTTCCTTCTGCTTGAACGTCCACTTCTTGTTCATCACAAGAGAGTTGCCCATGCCGCAGAGAAAACCGATGACATTGGCCGCAATGTAATACTTTTCAAAGAAGGGAAGAAGCACCAGCAGGTTCGTGACCGCGTAATCAATCAGGGTGTTGATGACCCCGACCAGACCGAATTTGACGGCCTGATGAAATAGCTCTTTAATTTTTTCCATCATTCATCACACAAATGTCCAAGCGGGCATCAGCTCCAACAGCTTGGCGTAATTTTCGGGCACGGCAAGGCCGGTCAGCACCGGGTAATACAGCACAAACAGCACAAACACAAGTGCCATGAAGCCGATGCAAACCGGCTTCCACCACTTTTTGTCGTAGCAGTCCTCCGCCGCCATGCAGATGCACAGGATGAGGAAGGGTACGGAGGCGAAATAGTGGTAGACAAAGGTGATACGGGGCACCAGCACCCACGGCAGGTAGTTCGTGGCAAAGCCGATGAGCAGGAAGACGTACCGCTTGTCCTGTCTGCCGTAGCCGCGCAGGAAGCGCACAAGCACCCAAAGGAACGCCGCAAGCCCCAGCCACCAGATGAGCGGGTTGCCCATGGAGGTGATGGTGGAGACCATACCTTCCCCGACATCGCCGTCATAGTACCAGATGTTGCGGATGTCCAGCGGCCATTCGTACCAGGAAGAAGCGAAGGGATGGCTGGAAAACACGCCCTTGTGGTAGTTGAGCATGTGGGTCTGGTAGTTCCAGACTTCCCTAAGTCCGTGGTTCGGCGCGTCAATGCGCAGGAACTGATAATACGACCCCACATAGATGCAAAGGGGAATGACGATAAAGAACGCAACACAGGCAAGCAGGGTGAATGTGAGTTTTTTCGGGAAGCCCTTCACGATGCTTTCCAGCTGCGCTTGCTTTTCATTGGAAAGCGTTTCGCTTTTGATGGCTTTTCTCGCCCGGACATATTCCGAAACACGCTGCGACAGGATGCAGAAGAACAGCACTGCCAGCCCGAAGCCCGCGTAAATGCCGATCCACTTGGCCGCCATGCCAAGCCCCATGAAGATGCCGGAGAAGAAAAGCGGCACAAAGGTTTTCCAGAGCTTTTCGTGATAGAAGCTGTGGTAGGCGTAACGCAGCATGAAATAAAATTCCAGCAAAATGAACAGCACGGGATAGCTGTCGATGGTCGCCAGACGGGTCTGCGACAAGTGCATAAAGTCGAAGGTCAGCAGGAATGCGCCCAAGAAGGCGATCCATTCCTTTCTGAACAGCAGCTTGCACAGAAGATACATCACCGGCACCATGAGAACGCCTGCCAGCGTGCCCGCAAAGCGCCAGGCAAAGGCCGTCATGCCGAAGATGGCGATAGACCACGACATGAGCATCTTCCCGAGCGGCGGATGGGTGTTTTCATACCACTCCATGTTGTGCATCTGCTCATAGGCGGTTCTGCCATGGTAGCTCTCGTCAAAGTACATGGAATTTAGGTAGCTGCTTTCAACCGGCACGATGGTCTGCTCGTCACAGACCTCTGAAGCGGAACATTCCTCGATGGGCAGAAGGTTGTCCCTGTCGTCCCGGAAGGCCACCTCCATCAGCCGCACCGTGCCGGAGGTAACGGAGACCTTGGCGTAACGCGCTGTCACGCCCACATAGTCCTCGCCCTCCCACTTGAACATATCGTAAATGCTCATGGTTTCGGCGTATTCGTCGGTGTAGGTTTCGCCGTCAGTAGAGAAGC
Organism: Christensenella sp. UBA1750; assembly: GCA_002315655.1. Taxonomy (GTDB): domain Bacteria; phylum Bacillota; class Clostridia; order Christensenellales; family UBA1750; genus Spyradocola. Next base: position 55,667 of record DCHO01000044.1, on the reverse strand, counting down.
TCACGGCAAAATCACCGTAGGCGATCTCTCCGTAATACTGGAACCGCTCGATTCCCTTTTCCGTGCCTAAATCGAAAACGACTTCATCCCCCGCATTTCCTTCCCAATAGGTCTGCGGTGCAGTGGTCTCGCCCAGCATGAAGAACGCAAACACGGCATACACGACCGTCAGTGCCGCCATGAGAATCCAATCTATCTTCGTCATACGGAAGGCGCGGCGGTCTCCTGCGGAAAAGGCATCCGGCAGCTTTGCGTGTAAAATTTGCCGCCGCAGGGGTTTTGTGTGCTTATCGCCCAGCAGCACGGCTTCCTTTCTCAAGCACAATTCGATGGCGGTTTCCAGGAGGAACAGGAGCAGCAGCAGATTGAGAAGCCCCACGGCAACGCCGACCCAGCGGTTCGCATCCAAAATATGCTCGTTTTGCAGCACCACATAGATATTGACCGCGTTGGTGACGGAATAGCCCCCGAAGATCGCCCACAGCCGCTTATCGTGATAGAGAATGGCGGCAAGGAGCAGCAGCATGAGGATGGGGAACATATACCGTTCGTGCATCCGGCAGCCTAAGAAGAACACCCCCGCAAGCGTCAGCGCACTTGTCAGCGGAATGGCACGCTTTTCGCGGGAAACAAAGCACAGCACACAGCCGATAATAACACTTAACGCCATGCCGACGGTGCCCCAATTTGCAAAGGACAGCCCTAAAATCACGTTCTCCTGCGAAGCCCAGTTGCCGCCCAGCAGGTAGAAAAGGTTCATGGCATTGACCGTGGCATAGGGGTAGGAGGTCACGGTGGAAATGTATTTTTCAAGGATATAAGTGACGGGCTGATGCACAAGGAACGGCACACAGATGACCGCCATCACCGCGATGCACACGCCGACGCCCGCCAGCAGCTTCTTCATTCCCTGCTTCGGGTCTTCGATGATTTCCAGCACATAGCCGCAGAGCATGACGGTGCCCAGCATGAGTGCCTGAGGCTTCACGGTCACGGCAATGCCGTAGAGAATCGCGGCCTTCAATGTCTTTTTGTCCAGGAACGCCTGAATCACCAGCAGCATGAGCAGCACAAGCACGCTGTCCATCTGCCCCCACATGGCACTGTCCATGAGCACCGCGGGCGCAAAGGCATAGGCCGCCGCGGCAATAAAGCCGTAAACCGGCCTGTCCAGCTTCTTTGCAATGGCATAGAGCAGATACGCCGTGCCAAGGTCGCAGAGCATGGGAACGGTCTTAATCAGCAGCCCATAGGCGCCGCTGCCCGTGGGGATATTCAGCAGATCGGAAAGCCACGCCTGCCCCGCCAGCACATAGAGATAGCCCGGCGGATAGTCGCAAAAGCCCTGCTCGTAGAAATCCGCACAGCCGTACTGCATCACCATCTGTCCCCAGCCCGTAAAGCACCCGATGTCCACAGAATACCCGGGATTTTTGACAGCCAGAATGAGCCGCAGAACAAACGCCGCCGCCAGCACCCAAACAAGGGCGATTTCGATGGTTTTATTGTCGGCCTTTACGTCCCTTGCCCGCAGCAGCAGATAGATCATCACCAGCACAAACAGGCAGGAGAGGAAAATCTGTGTGGGAATCCAGTCCGCGCCCTCGCCGTCCTCGGTGGAAGTGTCGGCCTGTGCCTTTTCCACCTTGAAGGTGTTGATCTCATACCCAGCGGGAGCGGCATCCACCTGCTCCACTACCACATCGTCAAACCATGCTGAACCTAAGTTTTCGTCCCCGTAATAGCCCAGCCGCAGCGCAACGGTGATTGTGCCCTGCAAAAGCGTGGTCTTGCCGTAGAGGTCAACGGTCTCCCACTGTCCGTCCGTGTCCACCCAGTCGCCGGAAATGACGAAGGTATCAAGCACCGATAAATTCGCGGCAACGGCCTCCGGGTCGCAGCCCTGCGCCTTCACCTTTGCGGAAATGTGGTAGAGCGTGTTGCCCTTCACCTTCACTTCCTGAATCAGCCGCGCATCATTGTAATCGAAGTTTTCCAGCCGGACGCAGTAGTCCTCGTCCTTATCCTCCGTCCAGAAGGTCGAAACGCTCTCATCCGTCTCCCATGCGTCATACGTCCAGCCAATCGGCAGACCGCTTTCGTTGAGCTCCGAGAAATCCCCGTTTTGGATGAGATTTTCACCTGTGTCGGCAAGCACCGGCACACAGGACAGTGTGAGCAGCACTGTCAGAAGCAGAACCAATAGTTTTTTCTTCATAACCTCTCCGTTTATCAAAAGAAGAACCTGCCCCGGATCACGGGGAAAGCGTTTTCGTAATGGGTGATGTCCATGCCCACATCCTTGAAGGCGATCTCCACCACGTCAAACCGTGCGGGCTGTTCAAGCAAGCCGTTTTCATAGAGGAAGGTAATAGCCGCCTTGGAGATTCGCGCCTGCTTGCGCTTGTCCACCGCCGCCGCGCCGCCTCCTGCCGCCCGCAGTTTGACCTCCACGAAAACGTAAGTGCGCCCGTCCTGCATCAGCAGGTCGATCTCGTCATGGCCTACCTTCAGATTCGATTGCAGATGGGTGTAGCCCTTGCTCATCAGGTATTTTGCGGCGGTCTCCTCGCCGATGTTGCCCTTCTTGTTTCCGATCATTTATTTGTCCTCAAAGGCCGAGCGGATGAACAGCTTGCGGTGCTCCTTGGTCGCCCCGAACTCCCGCAAGGCCGCGTAGTGCTCCGCCGTGCCGTAACCCTTGTGCTTGGCAAAGCCGTACTGCGGGTACTGCTTATCCAGTTCCAGCATCATGCGGTCACGGGTCACTTTTGCGATGATGGAGGCCGCCGCGATGGAATAGCTCACTGCGTCGCCGTGAATGATGGCCTCCTGCGGCATTTCCACATCGAGATTCCGCTCCGCATCCACGAAAATGCGCTCCGGGTTCGCCTGCTCGATGGCGCGTTTCATGGCCAGCCGTGCGGCGTTTTTGATGTTCAATTCCTCGATCTCCTGCACCGTGGCGATGCCCACGCCGTAGGAAATCGCCCGCTCCAATATAAGCGGATATAATTCCTCGCGCTTTTTCTCGCTGACCTTCTTGCTGTCGTTGATGTCCGGCAGAAAGTCGTGATCCGGCATGACCACGCACGCCGCCACCACCGGCCCCGCCAGTGGCCCTCTGCCCGCCTCGTCCACGCCGCCGACGGTGTGTCCGCTTTCCCATATCGGGCGTTCGTATTCCGTCATGCGGGAAAGGCGTTCTTCCTTGGTTTCTCTACCCATGTCTATTCCTCCGGCAGCGGGGGACGCTGCAAGGTGATTTTTCCCATTTTTCCTGATCTGAATTCGTCCAGCACCAACGCCGCGCCGCGCTCGGTGTCAAACCGTCCGCCGGAGAGCAGCCAGCCGCGCTTGCGGCACGCCAGATTCAGCAATTCCTCGCCGCTGCATTCCTTTTCCGGTGTGAATTTGAGCCGCGTTTCGATGGCGGCAGGGAAATTGTCCCTGAGGTATTCCAGCAGGTGCATAGACAACGCCTCCGCGCCGATGGCTTCATCCCGCACCGAGCCGATAAAGGCTAAGTATAAACCCGAGGTCTGGTCTTCGATCTTCGGCCAGAGCATTCCGGGGGTGTCCAAAAATTCCAAATAGGGGTTTACGATGATCCACTGCTTGCCGCGGGTCACGCCGGGCTTGTCTCCCGCCTTTGCCACTGTAACGCCCCGCAGCCGGTTGATGAAGGTGGACTTGCCCACATTGGGGATGCCCACGATCATGGCACGGACGGTCTTGTGCACGCCCTTTGACTTCATCTTATCCACGGCGGGCTTGGTGGCGCGTTCCACCAAAGAAACGGCCTCCTTCACGCCCTTTCCGGCGTTGGCGGAAAAGGAGATGGCATCCCAGCCTAAGGAGCGGTAATAGGAAATCCACTGTTTCGTTAAGGCAGGGTCGGCCAGATCGGCCTTGTTCAGCACGATGACCCGGGGCTTGCCCGCAAAGAGGGAATCAAAATCCGGGTTTCGGGTGGAAAGCGGGGCGCGGGCGTCCACCATCTCAATGATGACATCGGTTAATTGCACGCTCTCCTGCAGCATCCGCTTGGCCTTGGCCATATGCCCGGGGTACCATTGTATATTCAAAAGACTTTTCCTCCATCATAGACTTTATCTATGTTATCATACCACGGATTGACGCTTGCGTACACCCCGAAAATGCTGAAAACACGAATTGTTCACAACTTTGCAGGGGTTTTTGACCCTTGCGAAGAATTATTCAGTAACAAATTCATTTTTTAGGAGCGCACTCATGCAGAGAATCTTTGATGAACATAAAGTAAGAATCGTCAAAAGTCTGGACGGGCTGTGGAATCTGACCCCCGACAACGGCTCGGGCAAAAGCTATCCCGTTTTCGTTCCCTCCGTCTGGGAGCGCATCCCCGACCTTACTTCCTTTCGCGGGGTCTGCACCTATAAGCGCAGTGTCGAAATTGCCGAACCCGGCACCTATCTGCTCAAATTCGGCGGCGTGAGCCACACGGCGGATGTATATCTGGACGGGCAATTCTTAGGGCACCACTACAACGCCTTCACCGCCTTCCAAGTTCTGGCGGAAAATGTCACGGCGGGCAGCCACACCCTGACCGTTGTGGCCGACAACCGCTTTTCTGAGAAATCCGCCCTGCACGTTCCCAACGATTACACCACCTACGGCGGAATCAACCGCCCTGTAGAGCTTCATAAAGTGGAAGAAGCCTACATTGACCGCATGGCCTTCTCCTGCGAGGAAACAGGCAAGGGAAAGTATCTTGCCCATGTTTCCGTTTTCCTCCGGGCACTTTCTTCCATTGAAAACGCGGATGTGCTGCTGTCCGTTGCGGGCGGCACCGAAAAAGCTGCCGTTCCCGCCCTTTCCGCCGGGGAAAGCGCGGAAATAAAGCTCGACCTTGCCGTTCGGAATGTCGTTCCATGGGATGTGCTGGACGCACATCTGTATGACCTCACCGCAACCCTTTCCGTAAACGGACAGTTCACGGATGATTTGATCGACCGCGTGGGCTTCCGCACGGTGAAAATCGAGGGCGAGCGCATCCTGCTGAACGGGAAGGAAGTCCGCATCAAGGGCTTCAACCGCCATGAGGATCACGGGCAGTTCGGAATGTCGCTGTCGGTGGATGCCATGATGGACGATCTGCAGCTCATCTTGGACACCGGTGCAAACTCATTGCGCACCTGCCACTACCCCAACGACCCGCGCTTTCTCGACCTCTGCGACGCATTGGGGCTGCTGGTTTGGGAAGAAAACCACGCCCGACAGCTCCCCTCCGAGGTGTTCCGCACCGACCTTTTTCGGGAGCAGTGCCGCGTATGCAACGAAGAAATGGTGCACCAGCATTGCAACCACCCCGGCATTTACATCTGGGGCTTGCTCAATGAGTGCGAAAGCGACACGGAGTACGGGCGCACGGTCTACGCCGAGCAGATCGCCCAGCTCCGCGCCCTTGACCCCACCCGCCCCATCTCCTTTGCCTCCTGCCGCAAGTTCACCGACATCTGCTTGGATCTTGTGGAAGTGGTGTCCTACAACATCTATCCCCGCTGGTACGAGGACGATTCGGTCAGGCACTACACGGAAAAGCTCGTTGCGTGGATGGAGGAGCACGGTGCGAAAACCAAGCCCATCCTCATCACCGAGATCGGCGCGGGCGGCATTTACGGCTACCACGATCCCTTTGCCAAGCCTAAGTGGAGCGAGGAACGACAGGCGGAAATCTTAGAAGAACAGCTCACCGCAATCCACGCCATGCCGCGGCTTTCCGGCGCGTACCTGTGGCAGTTTGCCGATGTGAAGGTCGCGGACGAGTTCGCCCTGCGCCGCCCCAAAGCCCAGAACAACAAAGGCATCGTTGACCTCTACCGCAGACCGAAGCTGGCTTACCTCACGGTGAAAAAAATCTATCACGAAATCTGACCCTTCGCATAGAAAAGCCCGGCAGAACGTACTTTTTTCGCGTTCTGCCGGGCAATTTTGATTCATTGTCAATCCTTCGGAATCGCTTTCACTTCATCAAGGCTCATGTCAAGAATATCGGCAATCTGTTCATCCAAGTAATGCTTTGCACGCAGGTTTCGCACATGAAGTCTGTCCCGTGTATTTCCTCCTTTGGCTTCCCCTCTTGCTTCTCCTTTAGCTTCCCCTTCTGCGAACTTTTCCGCACCATAGGCTTTCTGTATATATTCCTCGTCAAACAATGTCATCATAATGGTAACGGCCTCCTTTTCGTGCTCCTTGAGATACGCGGACAATACGTTTTCATCTCTACAAATGGCAAGCGTTCTCCTGATGGCTTCCTCTGTCAGACCGAAAGCCTTGGTCTGCTCGTCAAACACCTTGCTGAAACGAATATACTGCCCGATGATGCTCTGCCTGTCCTCTCCGTAGAGCACCTTCACCGTGACTTCCAACGCGGTCTTTTTCCCGCCGAAGAAGCTGCCTGACAGGGTGATGCTATCCGGCTTCTCCCTGCGTTCGCCCGTGTAGATCACATACAACTCCGGCTCCGGCAGTTCAATCTTTCTTGTAGTGTATAAACTCTCCATCCGGCTCTCGAACAGCTCATGGTAGCTCTGCGCCAGATACATAAACGCCCGGATAATGATGTTTTCCGACCATGTGCTCTGCGCTTCCACAAGGATCATCAGCCGGTTGCGCACCATGAAGCCCAGATCATTGTAGATGTTGTCCGTCAGCACATTGCGGATGGTCACATCGGTGAGCATGGACACATCTACGGCGGTGTCCTCCGGGTGCAGCGTCTGATAGAGCTGCAGTTGGTATTCCGGTCTGCCAAACAGGCTGGAAAACACGGTATCCTTGGTGTTCCTTTTTGTTCTCACTGCGCCCAAATTCCCCGCCTCCGCATCTTATTTTATCTCTATATTATCATGAATATGCGCCGTTTTCAAGATATTTTCACACCTTGTCAGATAATGGAATTGAAAAGACCGCACTCCGATAAGCCATCGGAATGCGGTCTTTGTATCCCCGAAATTACTTCTGGATGTCCTTGACCTTGGCGGCCTTGCCGACGCGGTCACGCAGATAGTACAGCTTGGCGCGGCGAACCTTACCGCGACGAATCACGGTGATGGAGTCCACGTTGGGGCTGTGGATGGGGAACGTGCGCTCGACGCCGACGCCGTAAGAAACGCGGCGGACGGTGAAGGTCTCACGGCAGGAGCCGTTACGACGGGCGATGACAGTGCCTTCAAAGGCCTGCAGACGCTTGCGGTTGCCTTCAACAACCTTAACCTGCACACGAACCGTGTCGCCGATGGCGAACTTGGGGATGTCGGTACGGAGCTGCTCCATTTCGATGGCGCGAATGATTTCGTTCATGGGTAAATATCTCCTTCCCTGTGTAGACGTTCATGCTCTTGCCTCATGGGTCGAAACAGCAGAGGACCGTCCCATATTGCGAACAGATAGTATTATACCATCCGAAAGCAGCAAATTCAATCCTTTTTTTCGGAAATTTCGTTAAGTTTTGTTTGGTTGAAAAGTTGACAAATTCCGTTTTTGCGGTATAATATAGACAGAAAGGCAGCCGATAGACGGTTAGCCCTCAGTTGTAGTTAAAGAAATAACCGCAGCATTGGGTATGGGGCGGTTATTTCTTTTTTGTCATTTTATAGACAAGTGCAATAATGGAAACGACTAACAGTCCGAATTGAATCAATTCAGCATAAGTCACCATAGCACACGCCCCCTTTCGCAGAGGGCGAAAAGATCACCCTCCGAATAGAGGGCTAAGCCGCCTACCGTATATAGCTACCTTTCCGGGCGCATAAGCACCATCACTAAAATAGCATATCAGGCGGTTTTTGTCAAATTATGGTTCTTTTTCCGCAAGCTCATCGGGTATCTGGCCGGGTTCCGCAGAAACCGGCTTTTTCTTCCGGCGTTTGCGCTTTTCCGGGGCTTTTTCCCAACCCAGGTAGACCTTATCGGAAAGCGTCAGCGGGGCGGATTGCAGCAGCTCCGGGCGGCGCTCCCGCGTCACATCCAAAGCCTGCTCTCTGCGCCATTTCAGGATGTTGGCATCGTGCCCGGACAGCAGTACCTCCGGCACAGGCAAGCCTTCATATTCCGCCGGGCGGGTGTACTGCGGATATTCCAGCAGCCCATCGGAAAAGCTCTCCTCTGCGGCGGATTCCCCACTGCCCAGCACCCCCGGAATGTGCCGGGATAAGCAGTCAATGACCACCATGGCGGGCAGCTCGCCGCCGGTCAGCACATAATCCCCGATGGAGATTTCCTCATCCACAAACGTGTCAATGACCCGCTGGTCGATGCCCTCATAATGCCCGCAGAGGAAAATGAGGTTTTCCTCCTGTGCCAGTTCCTTTGCCTTTTCCTGGGTCAGCGTTGCGCCTTTGGGGGACATGAACAGCACCTTAGCCGGGAAATTTTCCTTTGCAGCGCGGATGCAGTCAAACAGGGGCTGCGGGGTCATCACCAGCCCCGCGCCGCCGCCGAAGGGATAATCGTCGCAGCGCTTGTGCTTGTTTTTCGTGTAATCCCGGATGTTGATGGGCTCTACGGACAAAATCCCCCGCTCGATGGCGCGGCCTGTGATGGAAGCGCCCAGCACCGGCAGGAACATATCGGGAAACAGCGTCAGAATCTTAATCTTCATCGTCATACACCGCAATGCGGGAAAGCTCGGAGGCATCAAGCACCATCACGGCATTTTCCACATCGACAGACACAAGGGCACGCTTCAACGCCGGGAAGCGGAACACGCGATTCCCGCGTACCTCATACACATCGTTGCCGCCGGCCTGAAACACATCGGTAAGCTTGCCCAAGGCGTTGCCCGCTTCGTCCTTCACATCCATGCCGATGAGGTCGGAAATGTAATATCTGCCCTCAGGCAATTTTACGGCATTCTCACGGTCGATATAGAGAAAGACATTGCGCAGCCCTTCGGCCTGATCGCGGTCGGAAATGCCCTCCAAGGTGAGGAACGCATAGCCTTCGCGGACTCTGCCGGAGAGAACCTTCAACTGCTTTTCGCCCTTTTCATCCAGATAAACGTGGGGAAGCTCGCAGAAGCGCTCGGGGTCGTCGGTTGCGGGAGCAACCTTCACTTCGCCGCGCACGCCCTGGGGTTTTACGATCTGCCCGATCATCAAATACTTTTTCATACAAAAATCCTTTGTGAAAAAGGAGCATCCGTCTTTCAGAATGCTCCTTTTTTGCTGATTTACACGATTTCAACCATCACGGTCTGCCCGGATTTGAGGCTTGCGGCCTTCACCACGGAGCGGATCGCCTTGGCGATGCGTCCCTGCTTGCCGATGACCTTTCCCATATCGTCGGGCGCAACGCGAAGCTCCAGAATGAGCGCCTGCTCACCCTGCACCTCGGTCACGGTGACTTCTTCGGGATGATCGACGAGGGACTGTGCAATGTACTTAACCAGTTCCGTCATGTTGTCCTCCAGTTGTCGGGGTGGTACGGGAATCGACCGGAATTAGTCGATCGCGCCGCCCTTGCGCAGAACGGTCTTGACGGTCTGGGTGGGCTGTGCGCCGACGCCCAGCCAATACTTGGCACGCTCAACATCGAGGGAGATTTCCTTGTCGCCCTTCACGGGGTTGAAGGTGCCGATTTCTTCGATGAAACGGCCATCGCGGGGGGTGCGGGAATCAGCCACGACGATGCGGTAGAAGGGCTCACCGCGCATACCCATTCTCTTGAGACGAATCTTAACTGCCATTTTAGTGTACCTCCGAAAATAAAGTAGAAAGTTGAATTTATATCATTCCAAAGGATGTTTGGAATCAATATCGTTTAGAATTTGAAGGGGAACTTTCTCCCGAATTTTCCGCCTTTTCCCATCTTGGTGAACTGCTTCATCATCTGCTGGCTCTGTTCAAACTGCTTTAAGAGCTGATTGACCTGCTGCACGGTTGTGCCGGAGCCTGCGGCGATTCTGCGCTTCCGGGAAGCGTTTAAGATGCCGGGATTTCTTCTCTCCTTCGGGGTCATGGAGCGGATGATGGCCTCGGTCTTGCCCATGGACTTGTTGACTTCGTCCTCATCGACCTCCGAGGCGATCTTGTTGCCGCCGGGGAGCATCGAGAGCATATCGGCCATGCCGCCCATTTTGCGCACCTGCTGGAACTGCTCTAAGAAGTCCTCCAGCGTGAACTGGTTCTTCCTAAGCTTCTGCTCCAACTCCACCGCCTTTTTCTCATCCACGGCCTCCACAGCCTTGTCGATGAGGGTGAGCACATCGCCCATGCCGAGGATGCGGGACGCCATGCGGTCGGGGTGGAAGGGCTCAATCTGATCCAGCTTTTCGCCGATGGAGGCGAACTTGATGGGCTTGCCTGTGACAGCGCGAATGGAGAGCGCCGCGCCGCCTCTTGTGTCGCCGTCCAGCTTGGAGAGCACAACGCCGGTAAGGTTCAGGCGCTCGTCAAAGGTCTTGGCCACATTGACGGCTTCCTGACCGGTCATGGCATCGACCACCAGCAGAATTTCCTGCGGGTTCAACTCGGCCTTGATGTCTTCCAGCTCGGTCATTAACGTGTCGTCGATCTGCAAGCGGCCTGCGGTATCGACGATCATCACATCATGCAGGGTTCTTATGGCTTCCTTCTTTGCCGCACGCACGATGGAAACGGGCTTATCCTGCCCCATCTCAAAGACGGGAACATTCACCTGAGAGCCTACGATCTGTAACTGCTTGATGGCGGCGGGACGGTACACGTCCGCAGCCACCAGCATGGGCTTTTTGCCCTGCTTGAGCAGCATTCCGGCCAATTTCCCTGCAAGGGTGGTTTTACCTGCACCCTGCAAACCGATCAGCATGATGACGGTGGGGGGATTGCCGGTGAACTCGATGCGGGAATGGGTGCCGCCCATCATGGCGGTCATTTCCTCGCGGACGATCTTCACCACGGTCTGCCCGGCGTTCAGGGTGTCGAAAACCTGCTCGCCCACGGCGCGATCCGTGACCTTCTTGATGAAGTCCTTGACCACAAGGAAGTTGACGTCGGCTTCCAGCAGCGCCATGCGCACCTCGCGCATCGCTTCCTTTACGTCCTTTTCGGTGAGCTTGCCGCGTCCGCTTAATTTTGAAAACGCCGCCTGCAGCTTATCCGTAAGTCCTTCAAACGCCATAGAAGCCCTCCTCCCTCATGGTTTTCAGTATTTGTGCCGCGCTCATGCTGTCGCCGGTCTCCAAGGCTTCATACGCCTTTCCGACCTCCTCGTGCAGGGTTCTGTACCGCTGTACCAGATGCAGCTTCTCTTCCATTTCCAGCAAGGTCTTTTCCGCCTTTTTGAGAGCGTCATTGACCGCCTGCCGGGACACGGAAAAGCTTTCCGCAATCTCGCCCAAGGTCAGGTCTTCCTCCACGCGGCATTTGAGCATTTCCCGCTGCTTCTCGGTGAGCAGCGGCCCGTAGAAGTCCAGCAGCATGGCAATCTCCGCGTTTTTTCCCGGTTCCATGCGCCTTTCCTCCTTTGCAGACCTTCCCTATCAAGCAGCAGAGCTTGACACCTCGGACATTATACAATGTCGCCCTTGAAATGTCAAGCTCTTTGCCTTTACAGTTTGCATTTTTTCAGAATCTTAACGTAGGATTTCATACAATTCCATGCGCTTTTCGGGCAGGGAAACGGGCAGAACGTCCACGTTTTCCCATACCTCCCCTGTTTTCAGGTTTCGCAGGGTCATTTTCTCCGGCAGGGTGATTTCGCCCTCCACGGCAGAAAAGTGGGAGAACAGCGACAGCAGGCGATTGTCCGCATAGACGGCACAGGGCGCGTCCGCATAGAAATGCACATTACTTTCCGCGAAAATGTCATGCAGGAGATTATAGGTCAGTACGGGTTCGGCGGCATAGTAGGAAATGCCGGTCTCCTCCGCCTTTTTGCCCAGCACGATACCGTTCTCGTCTTTCAGCACCGCAGTCACGCCCGTTTCCGCCTCGATGCGCAACGGCGTGAAGTCGCGGTGAATGTTGTCGTAAAGGAAGCTGCTGTGGACTTCCGCTTCCCGCACGGCAAAGCCCGTGATCTTCTTTCCGTGTGACAGATCGTATTCCGGGTTCAGCACGCCGCAGCAATAGTTCCACACAATCGTTGCGTTTTTCCTCATCCGGGGGCGAATCTTTTCCCAGAGCGCATCCGGGAGATAGGCTGTGTCTATGAAGCAAATGACCTTGTATTGCGACAAATCCATGGCCGTAAGGTCGCGGAGGCGGAACATATCCACCGGCGCGCCCGTCAATTTGGCTTCCCGGTCAAAGCGCTTGCGCAGAGCTTCGGTTAATCCAACAGAAACCTTGCTGCGCAGCAGAGAATCTTCGTCCACCACCAGAAGCACCTCGGAAACCGAACGATGCGGCGTTTCATTGACCTTTTTCTGCACCTCAAACATGGTTTTGATGTTTGCCATGATCTCCGGGTCATCAAACCAGCCCTCGCCTAAGTCCATCCACCAGAAATTCTGGTTGCCGGTCAGGTTTTTCATGCACTCGCGCCACAACACCGTCAAGGTTTCTTCCATGTTGTGCGTCATGTCGTTCGTGCCGCGCCGCTCCAAGTGCGTGCGGTTGTCCACCTCGTCCAGCCACAGCTTTTTGCGGTTGTAGGAGCGGGATGGGCACTGTTCGCCGCCCGGTTCGCCGACGGTGTGCCAGTCGTAGGACTTGGGCGAGCAGAGGAAGTCCACATGGGGCGAGTTGAGAATCCGCTCCAATGCCAGATGCCCGGAATAAGCGCACTGGGGTACCATCATGTAGCCGTAAAACGCACCCGCCAGCTTGCCGGACTTTTCGTGTACCAGTCTGCACAGGGCTTCCACAGCATCGGCATTTTTCTCGGAAAGAAAGGCGTTGTAGTCGGGCATGAGGGCGCAATCCGAATAGTAATCCCCTGCCAGATCATGCCCTGTGCGTTCGCGGTCATTGGGGCAGGGCGGCTCCAAATGCGCAAAATCGGTGTCCTCCGACAGCTTCCACGAAGCAAGCGCCTCTTTTTCACTGCCGTACTTTTCGATTGCCCATCTGCGGAAGTCCGCAAGGTGCGAAATGCCGTAATCCCCGCGATAATTTTCGTTTGAGGGTCGCCATGCTCCCCACTGGGTCGTTTCGCCGCAGCAGCCCCAGGCTACATGGTAGCCCATGATCCTGTCGCCGTACTTCCCATTTTCCAGATGCTCCATGAGCTTTTCCAGCGCGATTCCCGCATCGTGCAGCCAAACCTCGGAGGAAAAGCTCTGCAAGCCGATCACACCGCCCACATTTGGACGGTCATCTGTAAAGCCCGTGCCGCCGTTGACGGGGTAGCCGTCGGGCGACTCGAAGCCGAACCAGTCGTGCTTGTCCGTGTTCACCAACGCGGCAATGTCCTCGGCTTTGCGGGGACCGTTGCAATAAACGAAAACCTCCTCGGGGTGCACCTTGCACCAGTCCGGCGGCACATTGAGCTTGATACGCGGGATAAAGAGCCAATCGTTTCCGCCCAACAGCTCGTCCAAGCATCTGTCCGTGGCGGAATAGTCGTACTTATCCACGCCCACCCATCCGGAGAACAGGATGCAGGTGTGGATGCGGATGCCGGCTTTGCCGAAATCGTCATGCACCCGCCGGTATTCTGCGTAATTCTCATTGAAAATGATGGGCTTTCCGTCCTTGAGCCGCGGCGGGTCGTAGCCGAAACCCATCCGTGACCAGAACACCGGCTCTGAGGCCAGAATTTTCAGCGCTTCTCTCCGATTCATGGGAAGTTCCTTCCTATTCTCCGATGAATTTGATCTCCATGCCCGCCCCGGCGTAATAGTTCGGACGCTCCGCAAAGCCGGACGCAGCCGACCACCCTGCCGCCCTCGCGGGCGCAAACGAGGAAATAGGTGTGGTCAATACCCTGTTGCGCCTGTTCCAAGGGAAACTCCGTCCAGCCGACGCTTTTGCGCAAATTCATGTATTCTTCCGCAGAAATCACGTTTGTGTATTCCATTTTCTGCTCTCCGAATCGTCAGAAAATCGCTTCGGCATAGTCCTTTGGATCAAACACCTGCAAATCTTCCTTCTGTTCGCCCACACCGATGAAGTACACGGGCAGTTTCAGTTCCTCCTGAATGGAGATGACCACGCCGCCCTTGGCGGTGCCGTCCAGCTTGGTCAAGATGATGCCGTCCACATCCACGGCATCCCGGAAGACCCGCGCCTGGGAAACGCCGTTCTGTCCCGTGGTGCCGTCCAACACCATAAAGACGCGCACGGTGGCCTCGGGGAAGTCGCGGTCAATGACGCGGCGGATCTTTTTCAGCTCCTCCATCAAATGCGTCTTGTTGTGCAGACGCCCTGCGGTATCAATGATGAGCAGATCAGCCTTTTTCGCCTTGGCGGAGGCCACAGCGTCGAACACCACGGCGGCGGGGTCTGCGCCCTCGCCGTGCGCCACGATGGGCACACCCGCCCGCTGTGCCCAGATGGTTAATTGCTCGGTTGCGGCAGCGCGGAAGGTATCGGCGGCGGCAAGAATCACGTTTTTGCCCTGCTCCTTATAGTAGCAGCCCAGTTTTCCGATGGTAGTGGTTTTGCCAACGCCGTTTACGCCGACAACCAGCACCACAGTGGGGCTTTGGGGATTGAAGGGCTCGGCCTGCATCATGTCGGCCACAATCTCCTTCAAAATCCCCTTGACGTTCTCGGGATTGCCCTCTCTGCGGGCGCGAACTTCCTCTTTGAGCTTATCTATGATCTTTTCGGTGGTGGCAACGCCCACATCTGCGGAAATCAGGATCATTTCCAGCTCGTCATAGAAATCGTCGTCCAGCTCCTTATACACGCCCGCCAATGTGTCAATGGCGTGGGTGATAGATTCTCTGGTCTTGCTCATGCCCTCCTTCAGTCGGGCAAACAGGCCTTTCTTTTCCTTTTTCTCGTTCACTTCACTCATTTGCGTTCTCCTCCAAATGCTTGTCCAGCTCGCTCAACAGCACGGAAACCATGCGCGACACGCCCTTTTCCTCCATGGCCACACCGTAGAGGGAGTCGCACCGCTCGATGGTGCCTTTTCTGTGGGAAACCACGATAAACTGGGTCTTTTCGGAATACTCTCTCAAATATTCGGCAAAGTTCACTACGTTGCTCTCGTCCAGCGCCGCTTCGATTTCATCCAAGATGCAGAAGGGCGACGGGCGGATTTCCAGCATGGCAAACAGGATGGCGATGGCGGTCAGTGCCCGCTCGCCGCCGGAAAGTAGCGATAACAACTGCAATTTCTTTCCCGGAGGCTGGGCAATGATGTCGATGCCGCAATTCAGCACATCTTTTTCATCCTGCAACTGCAATTTCGCCGTGCCGCCGCCGAACATCCGATTGAAGGTGCGCTGAAAATGCTCGTTGATCTTATAGAATTCCTCCGCAAAGCGGACTTCCATATTCTTTTGCAGGTCGGAAATAATTTTTTCCAGATCAACCTTGGCTTTGTTGAGGTCATCCCGCTGTTTGCTCATTTCGTCAAAGCGGGTCTTTGTTTCCTCATATTCGTCCAGCGCCGCCACGTTGACAGGCCCCAGTGCCCGCACGGCGCGGTTGAGTTGGTCGATGCGGCTTCTGGACACGCTTTCCTGATAATCCGGCAGCACGAAGGGTCTCGCCGTTTCGGGGGTCAGTTCGTACCGCTCCCAGATTCTGTCCAGCAGGGTCTTCAATTCGTTTGCGGTTTTGTTTTGCAGCATTTCCAGACGGTGCTTGTCTTCCGCCGCCGCTGTCATGGCTTCCTGCACATTTTCCAGCTCCTCGGAGAGCTTGGAAATACGGCTGCGCAAGCTCTCGCGCTGCTCGTTTTCCTGCTGTAAGGTCTGGTTTTCCTGCCGCACATTTTCACGGCTTTCCGTGATGCGACTTTGCAGTCCGCCGATGCTGCCTTCGTCCTCGGCAAGCCGCAGAGAAAGGCTTTCCTCGGCGCGTTTGCGGATGGCAATGGCGTTCTGCGCTTCCTCTCCGGTCTCATTCAGCCGTTTTTCCTCACGGATCAGTGCTTCCAGCTCGGTCTGCTTCACGCCCTCGTCGGCTCTGCTCGCCGCCAGCTTTTCGCGCAGCTCGTCCAAGTCGCGCCGCAGCAGGGCAATTTCCTGTGCACCCTTGGTGATGTCCTCCTGGGAGGTGGTAGAATACTGCTCCGCCGCGCCTGTCTTTTCCGACATGACGGCCAGTTCTTCCGTGATCTGGGCGATGCCGGTCTCCATCTGTTCCTTCTGGGCGGACAGATATTCCTGATTATCAATGGCTTCCTGCACCTTTTCGCGGGCGCGGGTCAGTTTTTCCTGCTCGCGCAGCACGGCAATGTCCTGCTGGTGCACCTCGTTCCCCGCCGCGTCCACGTTTTTCTGGGCGTTCGCAAGGTCAATCTTTATGCTCTCAAACCGCTTTTCAATCTGACTGACCTTTTCGGTCAGGGTCTTTACGGCGGCTTTGTGTTCTTCGATTTCTCTGGTTCTGGACAGAATGGAGGTGGTTCTTGCCGCGGTAGAGCCGCCGGTCATAGAGCCGCCGGAGTGCATCACGTCGCCCTCCAACGTAACCAGTCGGAAGGCGTGCTTTCCCGCCCGCATGATGGCGATACCGGCGTTTAAGTCCTTTGCGATCACCGTTCTGCCCAGCAGATTTTCCACGATCTCCTTATATTTCGGGTCAAAGGACACAAGCTCGGAGGCCAGCCCCATGCACCCGTCCATAGAGAGCACCTGCCGCTCAAAGCTGTTCAGCACACGCCCGCGCACGGAGGTCATGGGCAGGAAGGTGGCACGGCCGTAGCGGTTCTGCCGCAGATAGTCGATCATTTCCTTGGCGTCTTCCTCGCGGGAGCAGACGATGTTCTGCATCGCGCCGCCCAGCGCCATTTCCACGGCCTTTTCAAAGTCCTTTGGCACGGAGAGAATGTCCGCAACCACGCCGTGCAGCCCGCTGTTTCCGCTGAAATGCCGCAGCACTTCCTTCACCGCGCCGCCGTAGCCTTCGTAATCGCGCTGCATCTGTTCCAGCATTTTGAGCCGTGACGCGGCTTCCCGCTGGGCACCCAACGCCCGCTGCATTGTCCCGTTCAGCTGCTGGTTTTCCGCCTGCAATGCGGCAAATTTCGCTGCCGCCTGCGTCCGCAGTTCCTTGACTTTTCCAAGCTCTGCCTGTTCCTGCATGAGGGCGTTTTCCGCCTGTTTTGCTTCCTCCTGCGCCTTGTCCAAGGCATCTTTCGCCTGTTCCATGGCCGGTGCGACCTTTTCCATCTGCTTTTCGATGGCTTCCTTGGTGGCGGTTATGCGGGCGGTGGCAGAGCGCACATCGGATAGGGCGTTTAGGGAGCGAATCATGGCTTCCTTGCCCGTTTCCAGAGCCGCTTCCTTGTCAGCGACCTCCTGCGCAGCCCTTTCGGTCTGTGCTTCCAGTGCTTCGTTTTCTTCGTTCAGCTTCGCAATGCTTTTCTGCAAGGCTGCCTGTTTTTCCTGATTTTCCGCGATTTTCTTCTGCATTTCCGCATCGGATAAGGTCGCCTGGCGGTTTTCCTCCTGCAAACGGGCAATTTCCTTTTTCGCGGTGGAAATGCGCTCCTTGTGCAGATTGAGATCGCCTTCCAGCACCTCAGCCTCGCGGGTCTTTTCCAAAATCCGCTCATGCAGCGCGGAAATGCGGCTGTCGGAGGCAATAATCGCTTCTTCCTTTTCGCGGGATTCTGCGGACAGTGCCTCCTTGCGTGCCTGATTCTTTTCCTCCTGCACATTGAGGATCGCCATCTGCTGCTCGGCGTTTTCCTGCTGGGCGGATAGCCTGTCAAAGTTCACG
Source organism: Christensenella sp. UBA1750 (assembly GCA_002315655.1). Lineage (GTDB taxonomy): Bacteria > Bacillota > Clostridia > Christensenellales > UBA1750 > Spyradocola. The sequence continues at coordinate 37,854 of DCHO01000044.1, read as the reverse complement.
CAGAAGGAGCTGATTTCAAGTCCGCGCAGTTCGCCCGTCAGCTTCATGTATTCCCGGGCGTTCCCGGCCTGCTTTTCCAGAGAGGGCAGTTTTGCGCCCACCTCGGTCAGAATATCCTCCACGCGCTCCATGTTCTGCGTGGTGTTGTCCAGCCGCCGTTCCGCCTCGGTCTTCCGCGCCTTGAACTTGGAAATGCCCGCCGCTTCCTCAAAAACGCTTCTGCGTTCCTCGGACTTGACGGACAGAATCTCGTCAATGCGCCCCTGCCCGACCAGAGAATAACCTTCACGGCCGATGCCTGTGTCGCGCATCAAGTCCACAATGTCTTTAAGGCGGCAATTCGTTTTGTTGATGGAATATTCCGATTCGCCGGAGCGATAGACCCGGCGCGTGATCATCACCTCGGAATAGTCGATGGGCAGCGTGCCGTCGGTGTTGTCGAAGGTCAGGGAGACCTCACAATAGCCCTGGGGCTTGCGCTTTTCGCTGCCGCCGAAGATCACGTCCTCCATTTTTCCGCCGCGCAGCGTCTTTGCGCTCTGCTCACCCAACACCCAGCGCACCGCGTCGCCGATGTTGCTCTTGCCGCTGCCGTTGGGTCCCACAACACCCGTGATGCCGTCCGAAAAGGTCATGGTCACGCGGTCTGCGAAGGACTTAAACCCGTATATTTCTAACTTCTTTAATCGCAACTTACCAACTCTCCAAATCTCACAGGCCTTGCTTTTCCAGGGCGTCTTTCGCCGCCTGCTGCTCTGCGTGCTTCTTGCTGTTGCCGCATCCGCGTCCCGTCACCCTGCCGGAAAGCACCGCTTCGGCAAAAAAGGTGCGGTCATGGGCGGGGCCTTCCTCACCGGTGATGCGGTACACGGGCGTTTCCCCCGTTACCTGCTGGCACAGCTCCTGATACTGGGTCTTATAGTCGTGCACCCGGGGCTCGTCCGCAATGGGCACAAAGGTTTCAATGACGCGGTTGGCATCCTTAATGGCACCGTCTAAGAACATCGCGCCCAGCAGCGCTTCAAAGGCGTCCGCCAAAATGGAGGCACGCTCCCGCCCGCCGGACAGTTCCTCGCCCTTGCCCATGAGCAGGTGCTTTCCCAGATTCAGCTTCCGCGCCGCGACCTCCAGCGCCCCTTCCTGCACGCACATGGCGCGCTTGCGGGAGAGCTTGCCCTCCTGCAGATCGGGAAACTCCCGATACAGCCGGACGGAGGTGCATAACTGCAGAACGGCATCGCCTAAAAATTCCAGCCGCTGGTTGTTCACATGGGCTTCCCCGCCGTAGGAGGGGTGAGTCATGGCGAGCTTCAGCAGCGACTTGTCCTTGAAGGCATAGCCGATGTCTTTTTCAAGCGTTTCAAACATATTCATCTTTCACTTTCCATAAATCAGCCAATTTTTCAGCAAACTGACTCATTTATACCTGCGCACTGAAAAGAAAATTCCTTTCAGTGCGCAAAATATCGTTTTTCGGATTACTTTTTCAGCTTTTCCACATAAGCCACGGCGTCACCGACGGTTTTCAGATTCGCCAGCTCATCATCGGGAATTTCAACGCCGAACTGGCTTTCCATCTCCATGACCATGGCGACAATATCGAGGGAATCGGCCTTCAAATCTTCCACAAGGCGGGTTTCGGGCTTGATCTCAGCGGCATCCAAGCCGAGCTGTTCTGCGATCAGGGCAGCAATCTTTTCAAACATTGGGGGTATCCTCCTTTATTTCCTGTGCTTCCAGCTCGCGCCGGATAGAACTTAACACATCATTTTGAACCATGGTATAAGCCTGAGCAATGGCACTGGCAATGCCTTTGGCCTTGGACGAGCCGTGCGCCTTGATGAGTGCCCCGTTCACGCCCAGCAGCACAGCCCCGCCGTACTGCTCGGAATCCATGCTGTTTTTGACCTTTTTGAAGGCATCCTTGGCAAGCAGCGCACCGATTTTGCTTTTCAGGGACGAAAGTAGGTTCTGCTTTAACATTCCCATGATCATCATCGCCGCGCCCTCGGTGGCTTTCAAGAACACGTTGCCGGAAAATCCGTCACAGACGATCACCTGCACATCTCCTGCCAAACCGTCTCTGGCTTCCACATTGCCGACAAAATCAATGCCTTTGGTCTCTTTGAGCAGCGGATGCGCATTCTTGCACAGCTCGTTGCCCTTTTCCTCCTCCGCGCCGATGTTGAGCAGCCCTACCCTGGGATCGGAAATACCCATGACACCCTTCATATACGCGGTGCCCATCAGGGCAAATTGGGGCAGATATTCGGGCTTGCAGTCGGCGTTCGCGCCGGAATCCACCAAGATCACGGGGGATCCTTTGGCAGTCGGCATCACGGGAGCCAGCGCGGGGCGGTCAATGCCGCGGATGCGCCCCACCCGGAAAATGCCGCCGGCTAAAAATGCGCCGGTGCTGCCGGAGGTGACCATGCCGTCACACTCGCCCTTTTTCACGGAATCCAAGGCCTTCACCATGGAGGAATCCGGCTTTCTGCGGATGGCCATGGTGGGATGGTCATGATTGGTGATCTCATCGGGCGCATGAACAATGAACAGCCGTTCTTTATCGTAAGTCTTGTCGGCAAGCAGGCCGTTTAATTCTTCCTCCCTGCCAAAGAGCGTGACGGACAAATCTTTGATCTCATTTACGGCATCCACCGCGCCCTGTACGACGGACAGCGGAGCGTTGTCGCCGCCGTAGGCATCCACAGCAATACGAATCATCGCATTTCCTCCTTCGTATGAGGCTCCCGTCCATCATAGCAAAATTTCATAAAAAATGCAAGGTTTACAGGGCGGCGAAATCCGAAAAGTCCTCTCTTTCGGCAATAAACTTCGGTACACCGCAGTCCGTGTTGGAGGAAATGGCGTGCGTTGCCGCGCATTTAACATCGGGGTGCGCGTTGGCCACGGCGCAGCTCTCATCCGCAATTTCAAACATAGTCAGGTCGTTTAAGTTGTCCCCAAAGCAGATGAGCCTCTCCGCGCCGCACATTTCTTTTAATTTAAGCACGCCCATGGCTTTGGTCGCGTCCGCCCGGATGACAGAGAGCCAGTACCAGCCCTCCGTATAGTTGTCGGAAATCAGCGTATAGGTCACGCCATCAATTTTCCTGATGTCCTGCACAACTCTTTCCAGCTTTTCCCTGCGGTCAAAGGCGTTGACGGTGATGATTTCCCCGTCATAGAGCCGTTCTTCGTCCGTCACGGGGCGGAAACGCTTGTCCCCCACGCGGGCACTGTTATAGGCGTAAAGTCCCTCGTTTTCCTCGCATTTCATCCAGGAGGAGCGTATGCGTCCCTCCACCTCGCCTTCAAACCGCCCGCAAACGTCCTGCGATACGCAGGCGGCATGGATGGCGGCAAGCTGCTGTCTGGAAAGGTCGCATTTGTGCAGAATTTCCCCGGTTCCGGGGTCAAGAATCTGTGCGCCGTTGTAGAGCACCACGGGAAGGTGAAGATTGAGCTTTTCTAAGATTGGCTTTGCGGAAGCCCACGCCCGCGCCGTGGCCACGGAAAAACGCAGCCCGCAAGCGATCATGCGATTGAGCATTTCCGTAGCTTTATCGGGCACGGTTGGCATTTCTCCAAGAAGCGTTCCGTCCAAGTCGGTCACATACAGAACATTGTTTTCAAAAGACATACATTCCTCCGAACATGGCAAAAGCCCGGTGGTCTCATTACGAGACTGCCGGGCTTTGTATTCCAAGATTACGCCTGCTTTTCTTCGGCGACGGTGACGACCTGCTTGCCGTCATAGTAACCGCACTTCTTGCAAACGCGGTGAGCCAGCTTCATAGTCTTGCACTGGGGGCATTCCACAATGCCGGGCAGAGAGAGCTTCCAGTTGGCACGACGGGCGTGCTTGCGAGCCTTGGACGTTTTTCCCTTAGGTACTGCCATGGATCCTACACCTCCTTGTCATCTTTCACATCAAGCAGCGCTTTCAGCGCGGAAAACGCCGAGCGTTCCAATGCGGGGTCACACTTGCACGTTCCCAAATTCAGATTCTGTCCGCACATCGGGCAAAGCCCTGCGCAATCCTCTTTGCAGAGAAACTGCATCGGCAGATTCATCGCAATGTTGGCGACGGTAAGCTCGGTCACATCGACCTCTTTTCCCTCATACAGATACGCATCGGGATGATCCGGATCAGGCTGCCTGACAAAGAGTTCTTCAAAAGGCACCTTCATGTCGTACTTTGCTTCCTCCAAGCACCTTGCGCAGGGAGAGAGCAGGGTCGCAGTCAAAACGCCATCCAGCGCGACATTTTCGCCGATACCGGTCATAGAGCCATGCAAAACAACATCTCCGGCAAAGGAAATATCATCCTCGGCAAAGTCGGAAACGGGCGCGGGAACCGAAATCTCGAACTCCTGCGGAACGCCTTCAAACCTTAATGCCTTGTCAACAGACATTTTCATGCCATGCCACCTCACATAACCATTGAAATTATAGAGAAGAAACTCTTATTTGTCAACTTGATTTTATGGGTTTGAACAAAATTCTTTGTTAAACCTACGCATTTTACTTGCTGCACAGCTCCAGAGTGTCTCTGGCGATGGCCAGTTCCTCGTTGGTCTCGACAACCATGAGCTTGACCTTGGAATCGGCGGCCTCGATGAAGCAGTCGGGACGGGCGGCATTGTTCTTCTCGTCGTCCAGCACAACGCCCATGTATTCCAGACCTTCCACGGCAGACTTGCGGATATGCGCCACGTTTTCGCCGATACCGCCGGTGAAGACGATGGCATCCACACCGCCCATAGCGGCGGCGTAAGCGGCAATGTACTTCTTCAAGCGGTAGGTCAGCATCTTGACGGCTAAGGTCGCCTTCTCGTTGCCTTCCTTCATGGCGGCGGTCAGAGCGCGCATATCGCCGATGCCGGAAATGCCTTCCAGACCGGACTTCTTGTTGAGGATGTCCAGCATCTCGTCGATGGAAATGCCGTCGTTCTTCATGATGTACTGCACAACGGCGGGGTCAAGGTCGCCGGAGCGGGTGCCCATGACCATGCCCTCAAGAGGCGTGATGCCCATGGAGGTATCCACGCACTTGCCGTCCTTGACGGCGGACAGGGAGGAACCGTTGCCCAGGTGGCAGACGATGATCTTCAGACCCTTGCCGTCCTTAGAGCCCAGCAGCTCTGCGGCGCGCTTGGAGACGAAGCGGTGGGAGGTGCCGTGGAAGCCGTACTTGCGGACTTTCAGGCGGGTGTAGTAATCATAGGGCAGGGCGTAGAGGAACGCATAGTTGGGCATGGTCTGATGGAAGGCGGTGTCGAACACGGCGACGTTGGGCACGCCGGGCATCATCTTCTGGCAGGCTTCGATACCCATGATGTTGGCGGGGTTGTGCAGAGGCCCTAAGATGATGTTGGCACGGATGGCATCCATGACCTTATCATTGACGATCTGGGACTCGGTGAAGTCCGCGCCGCCGTGCAGAACGCGGTGGCCAACGGCGTCGATCTCGCTCATAGACTTGATAACGCCCTTTTCGGGGTCGGTCAGCAGCTTCACAACCACGTTCAGTGCTTCGGAATGATCCTTGTTGAAGGTCTCATCGACGAACACGCCCTTGTCGGACTTGATGGTGGTGTTGCACTTGTCGCGGTTGATGCGCTCGGCCATGCCCTTGGCAATGACCTTCTCGTTCTCCATGTCGATCAGCTGATACTTGATGGAGGAGGAGCCGGCGTTGATAACTAAAACTTTCATTGAACTTATCTCCTGTTTTTGTGATGATACACGCTGGGGGAGCAACCAAAAGGCTCGCCCGCGTGCGGGAGAGCTGTCACCGCAGGTGACTGAGAGGGCTACTTTGCCTGTGCCTGCACGGCGGTCAGAGCGCACAGAGAAACGATGTCCTCGGTGGAGCAGCCGCGGGAGAGGTCGTTGACGGGACGGGCCAGACCCTGCATGACGGGGCCGATGGCCTCGGCACCGGCGAGACGCTGCACCAGCTTGTAGCCGATGTTGCCGGCTTCCAGAGAGGGGAAGACCAGAACGTTGGCATGACCGGCAACGGTGGAGCCGGGAGCCTTCAGGGCGCCGACCTTTTCAACGAGAGCGGCATCAGCCTGCAATTCGCCGTCGCAGCACAGATCGGGAGCCAGCTCGTGCACCTTTGCGGTGGCGGCGGCAACCTTGGCAACCATGTCGCCCTTGCCGGAGCCCTTGGTGGAGAAGGACAGCATGGCGACCTTGGGGGTGTCGATCTCGGCGATGGTCTTGGCGGTCTCGGCGGAGGCGATGGCGATGGCGGCCAGCTGGTCGGCATCGGGCTCGATGTTCACGGCGCAGTCGGCAAAAATCATCACGCCGTCCTGACCGTAGGCCTTGTTGGGAATCTCCATGACGAAGCAGGAGGAAGCGGTGGTGACGCCGGGCTTGGTCTTGATGATCTGCAAAGCGGGGCGCAGGGTGTTGGCGGTGGAGTGGATCGCGCCGGAAACCATGCCGTCGGCCTCGTTCTTCTTCATCATCATGGTGCCGTAGAAGGTCTCATCCTTCATGGTCTCCAAAGCGGCTTCGGGGGTCATGCCCTTGGCCTTGCGCAGCTCGTACAGGGTGTCGGCATACTCCTGCAGATTGGCGGCCTTCTTGGGGTCGATGATGGTGGCGCCGGTGAGATCCTCGCCGTAAGCCTTGATCTTTTCCTCATCACCCAGCAGGATCACGTCGCAGATGCCCTCTTTGAGCAGAATGGCGGCCGCCTTCACGGTGCGCTCCTCGGCGCCCTCGGGCAGAACGATGCGCTTTTTGTCAGCCTTGGCCTTGGCCTTGATACGATCCATCAAAGACATTTTACTTTTCCTCCTGTAATGTGTTATCATAGATATGGATGCGTGAGGGGTTCCCCGCGCATGGTCTCAATCGGAACCATTATACAGCTTTTTGCGCCGTTTGAAAAGCATAAAGCGCACTTTTTAAGGGCTTGGAGGGTTAAAAGATGGTGACAAAGCACATTCCGACTGCCGTGACCCTCTCCCGCGGGCTATTTTCTCTGCTGTTGCTCATTTTTGTGCCCTACTCCGTCCCGTTTACCGTGCTCTATACCCTCTGCGTTCTCACAGACATAGCGGATGGCTTCTGCGCCAGAGCGTTCCATGCGGAAACCCGTCTCGGTGCGATTTTAGACAGCGTGTGCGATCTTATCTTTTTCCTCTGCGCGGGTGTGTGCCTGTTCCCCGTCCTGCGGGAAGGTTTCACGACCCCGATTCTTGTTCTCATTCTTATCATTGCAAATGCAAAGGTGCTGTCGTGGCTCATCTCCGCGCTCCGCTTCAAAAAGCCGCTGTTCCTGCACACCGTTCTGCAAAAGGCCACAGGGATTCTGCTGGTCATTTTCCCCTTTCTTCCGGGGCTTCTGCCGCCGCTGTGCATCCTTTCGCTGCTGGCTGTGTTGGAAGAGCTCATTCTGTCGTGCATCCTCAAATCCCCCAGCCCGGACGAAAAAAGTCTGCTCCACTATCTTAAAAAGGAGAACCGCTTATGAAGGTCGTCGGCGTGATCTGCGAATACAATCCCTTTCACAACGGGCACGCTTATCAGCTGTCCGAAGCCCGTCAGCTCACGGGGGCGGATTTTGTGGTCTGCGTGATGTCCGGGGCGTTCGTCCAGCGGGGCGAACCGGCCATCCTGGACAAATGGACGCGGGCGGAAACGGCACTTCAAAACGGCGCGGATGTTGTTCTTGAGCTGCCTGTGCTCTTTGCCGTGCGGGCGGCGCAGGACTTCGCTTTCGGCGGGGTTTCGCTGCTGAATGCCCTAAACGTGGTCACGCACCTCTCCTTCGGCGCGGAAACAGACGATTTGTCCGCGCTTTTGTCCCTTGCCGCGCCGGAATCGCCGGAACTTTCCGTAAAAATCAGGGAAATGCTTTCGCAGGGGCTTTCCTACCCCGCCGCCCTGCAAAACGCCTTGGGAAAAGAACTGCTGCCCAACGACACCTTGGCCGTGGAATACCTCCGCGCCCTATCCAAGCTGAACAGCAAAATTCAACCCGTGCCTGTACACCGAAAGGACGCCCACAACGGCGCATTTTCCTCCACCGCCATCCGCAAGGGCATCCTTGCCGGGGAGGATTTCGCCGCCGCCATGCCGCCTGCCGCCTTAAACCTCTTGCGCGAAAATCTCCCCCAAAAAATGCCCGTGTTGGAGGATTTCAGCCAAACCATCCTCTATCTTCTGCGCACAACGTCCCCGGATGCCCTTGCCGCCCGCTTCTCCATCCCGGAGGGGCTGGAAAACCGCCTGTGCCGCGAGGCGTTTCAGACCAACTCCGCATCCGTGCTCATCGAAACTGTCAAGTCCCGCCGCTATCCCGAGGCGCGCATTCGGCGGCTGCTTGTGCAGATGCTTTTAGGGCTGGACAAGTCCCTGCTAGCCGCCCATCCCGCGCCGGAATACGCCCGGGTGCTGGGCTTCAAACAAGCCGCCGCGCCGCTGCTGAAAATGATGCAGGAGCAATCCTTAGTCCCCGTCATCCAGAAGGTCGCGGATGCAAAGCCCTCCCCGCTTCTGCAAAGCGACCTTGCCGCGCAAAACGTGTGGGATTTGCTCAACAAACGCCCCGCGCATCGGGATTTCACCGAGAAAATCCGCATCATCAAAGATTAAGTCAAGGAGAACCCCAATGAATTTCAGACTTCCCGAGCTTTTCGACAAGGATATTTTACGGGACTATGTGCAGGAGCACCACGACAACGGCGAAAACAGCATCAGTGCAAGTCTGGGGCTTTCTTCCACAGACTTTGCGCAATGGATGGAAAAGATTCACCGAAACGCGGAAGTCGGAGATGCCCAGTGGGGAAAATCGCTGCTTTATCTCTGCTTTGAAGGGGAAAAATTGGTGGGGCTGCTCTCCCTCCGCTACAACCTGCCACAAAGCCTCTCCGAAGCCTTCGGCGACATCGGCTACGGTGTGCGCCCGACGGAGCGGCGAAAAGGTTACGCCACGCAGATGCTCGCCTATGCCCTGATGGTTTGTAGGGAAAAGGGCATGGAGCAGGTCATTTTGGGCTGCTACAAGGACAACCGCGCCTCCGCAAAAACCATCTTGAAGAACGGCGGCGTGCTGCTGTGCGAGACCGACAATTACAAAAAAGGCAGAATCAGCCAATATTACACGATAGCATTGGGGAACAGGCCATGATCGACAGAACCATTCCTTTTTTCAACATGATACTGCGCTGCGATGTGTGCAAGACACAGGCTGTCCATCTGCCCAGCGGCTTTTCCATCGTGCCCTATCAGCCCGGCTATGAAACCGCTTGGGCGAAGCTGGAATATGCGCTTCGGGACTTTGATTCCGCAGAAGAAGCAGAGCATTACTTCATTTCGTTCTATCTGCAGGACACCTCGCACTTTGATGACATTCTGTTTCTTGTAAATCCCGAAAAGGCAGTCGTCGGTTCCTGCATCGCATGGACTGACCTGCGAAATGAGCAGCCGGTTGCCTCCCTGCACTGGTTGGTAGTCGCGGAGGAGGTGCAGGGGTTGGGCTTGGGCAAGGCACTGTGCATTGCCGCCATGAATCGTTTTCGCACGCCGCCCGTTTACATTCACACCCAGCCCTGGAGCTATAAGGCGATTTTTCTCTACCTCTCCCTGGGATTTCGTCTGCAAAGGCATGACACCTTTTCGCATTACAACAATCAATACGATGAAGCCATGAGCACACTCAAAGCAATCGTCACAAAGGAGCAGTTTGAACTTCTGCAGGAATTATCCGACGGCTAAAAGCAATCGCCCCGAACCGACGGCAATCGGTTCGGAGCGACAATTTTATTCCGCAGCAAGCAGTTCTTTCTTTTTCCGCTTAATTTTCTCCAAGATTTCCGGCATCATCTTTTCCGCGCAGTCGCGGCCTTCCGCGATGCACTCTCTGGCCTGTGCGGTGGAGGCGGCATTGACCCCGGATACGGGCACGGACAGGCTCACATCCGCCGTGTCGATGGTCTTTTCCATGATCTTCCACTCCATGACCTCCAAGACGTGCAGCACTGTGCCCATGATGCCGTTGCAGGTCGTTTCCTCGCCGTGGTAGCCCACATCGACCCCGATGACGAAATCCGCGCCCAGCTCCCGCGCCGCGGTGTAGGGCACACGATCCACCACGCCGCCGTCCACCATAAGCCGCCCGTTCAGATTGTAGGGCGTAAAAATGCCGGGGATGGAGATGGAGGCGCGGATGGCCTGATAAAGCAGTCCTTCCTGAATGACCACGCGCTCGCCCTTGTATAAATCCGTTGCCACCGCCGCAAACTTCTTCACGGTCTGCTCAAAGGTGCGGTTGCCGGTCAGAGTTCTCGTCAGCAGCTCGATCTTTCTGCCCTCGATAAAGCCCTCCCGCGGCACCACAAGGTCGATGAGTTCCTTCTCATTGAGCGTGTAGGCGTAGCGTTCCAGCAGGTTCAAATCCACCCCGCAGGAATACACGCCGCCCACCATGGCGCCCATGGAGGTGCCCACCACAATGTCCGGGAAAACGCCATACTTTTCCAAGGTTTGCAAAACACCGATGTGCGCAAGACCCCGGAACGCCCCGCCGCCCAGCGCCACACCGATTTTTATGTTGTCAATCATATTAAAGCCTCCTGATTCCATATCTATTGTCAAAAGGGGGAATGGTATGTCAAAAATAAAGTACGCTCTATCCGTTCTTTTCAGTGGTATCTTATTGCTTTTGCTTCTGTGCTATCCGGCTGCCGCCAAGGAAGGCGCACTTTCCTCGCTCTCCCTCTTTGCAAACGCGGTTCTTCCGTCCGTGCTGCCGTGCATGGCGGTCAATCTCTGCCTCATTCAAATCGGTGCAATAAAAGCTCTGCATCCATTAACGAAAGGAATGTGCCGATTGTTTCATTTGCCCGAAGCTCTGGGCAGCGTGCTGTGTTTGTCGTGGCTTTCCGGCGCACCCACCGGGGCAAAGCTGCTCTCCGCCTGCGACCCGGACGGGAAAACGGCTCTGCGGTTCCTTTCAGTCGCCACGGTGATGAGCCCGCTTTACTGCATTTCCGTATTGGGCGGCACACTGGGGAATCCCCTCATCGGACTGTTTATTTACGCCGTGCAGCTCGTCAGCGGTTTGATTCCGGGCTTTCTTTACAGAGGACACGACAAAGCATCGCCTATGCAAGTGCAACCCGTAAAGCCGGTTTCCCTGCCCCGTGCTCTGCCAAAGGCACTGTCCACAGCGTCGCTTTCCTGCCTCACCATCGGCGGGAGCATGGCGCTGTTCGGGGCGATCCGGGGGATTTTCTCCGCAATACGCATAGAACACGCACTGCATAAGGTCACGCTGTTTTTTCTGCCGAAGGCGGTGCTCTCGCCGCTGCTGTCGGGGCTTTTCGAGGTCAGCATCGGCTGCCATGCGTGCCTTGATGCCGCCATTTCCTCCCCACTTCGGCTGTCTCTTCTGTGCGGGCTGTGCGCCTTTTCCGGGCTTTCCATGGTGATGCAGGTCAAGGCGTTTCTTCCGCAGGTATCCATAAAAGGTTACTTGCTTCAACGGCTTCTGCACGGTTTCCTTGCTTTTTCACTGTGTCGGCTGCTTTTGCTGCTGCCGCGCTTTCCCGTGCCTGTCTTTGCCCCGCAATCCGCTGTTCCGCAAACCAAACCTGTCTCTTTATTCGCCGCCTCGTTGCTTTTTTCCTTTGCCCTGCTGCTTCTTTGCTGCCGCAGGTCACGCAAAAAACAAGGCTGATGCGCTGCACCGGCCTTGTTTTGTTCTATGCAATTAGCGGGTGATCTGCTTTTTTCCCTGCGGGGCGGGCGCTTTCTTCTGCTGCTGGGGCTGGTTCTGCTGGGCGGTGCGCAGCACTTCCATGCGGTTGTTGGAGATGTCGTTGAGCACGCGATCCAGATGATCCTCCACGCCGCCCAACACGTCGTTGAGATACTGGGTGCAGCTCTCGCGCTCCTCATCGGCAATGTCCATGGCCTCGGAGACGATGGCATTGGCTCTGCGCTGGGCTTCCTGGGTGATGGCGTGCTGGGAGACCATCTGCTCGAACTGCTGCTGCGCCTCGGCAATGATCTGATCGGCCTGCTGATGGGCCTCGGCTAAGATCGCATCGCGGTCACGAACGATGACCTCGGCATCCTTCACGTCGTCAGGAAGATTCACGCGCAGTTCGCTGACGATGTCCAGACATTTTTCGGCGTCAACCAGGCGCTTGCCGGTCAGCGGTACGGCAGCGGACTTGCTCAGTTCGTCATCCAGATATTCCAGCAGTTCCAAAAGGTTCATTGTTTTTTCTCCTTTCGCTTCTCCATCGCTTTGACCGCAGAAGGCGGAACCAACGCATCCACCGCACCGGATAAGGAATCAATTTCCCGAACGATGGAGGAACTGACGTAAGCCCACTCGGGCTTCGCCATCAGAAACAGGGTCTCTATCTCCGGCGCAAGCAGCTTGTTTCCCGCCGCCAGCGTCGTTTCATACTCAAAATCCGTGACCGACCGCAGCCCGCGCACCAGAACGGTTGCGTGAAGCTGCCGCGCCAGCGTCACCGTTGCCCCGGTGGCGGAAACCGCCTTCACATTGGGCAGGTGCGCTGTGGCTTCCTCAATGACGGAAACCCGCGTTTCGGTGTCTAAATACGGGGTCTTTGCGGGATTGACCATGACCGCGGCATAAACCTCATCATACAGCGCGGAGAGCCGCGTCAGAATGTCCAAATGCCCGTTGGTCATGGGATCAAAGGAACCGGGGTACAGGGCAATGCGTTTCATTTCTCTCCCCCTCATCCGTCATTTTCGATAAAGTGCAGAAGCGTTTTTCCGTATTTGCGACTGCGGGTCAGTGTCAGGCCAGTGGGGACATTCACGCCCTCGTCCGCGCCGGTCTCCACGACAATAAGCCCGTCTTCTCCCAGCAGCTTTCTTTCCGCAATCACGGATAAGGCCGCTTCCGCAAGGCCTTTTCGATAGGGCGGGTCTAAGAAGATCAGGTCGAATTTTCCCGTTTGCCGTCCGAGCAATGCGATTGCATCCCCCTGAAACAGGCTGACCTTATCTTCCGCAGAACACAGCGCAATATTCTCCCGAATGATTTTGCAGGCATCGCCCGCCAGCTCAAACACAGTGGCGGATTCCGCGCCCCGGGAGAGGGCTTCCAGCGCGATCGCGCCGGAGCCGCCGAAGGCGTCCAGCACCTTCGCGCCCCGCACACGGGTGGATAGAATGTTGAACAGTGCTTCCCTTGTGGAATCCAAAGTGGGGCGCGTGTTGTCACCGGGCAGGGTATTTAGCTTGCGTCCGCGGTGCGTCCCGGCAATAATGCGCATGGCTTACCCTCCCCCTTGACATTCCGATGAAGTCATTATACCATATCTTGTGGTTTGAAACAAGATTGAAACAAATTTTTTCTGTATATTTTTTGTGATTTTGTGAAAAATAATCGTGTCGAAAGGCTTTTTCGACCTGTGTTTGGTCACTCCTCCTATCTTTTCACTCCCGAAAAGCGGTTTTTCTTCGCCTTTCCACACGCAAAAGAGGCTGCGCGAATTTTCCGCACAGTCTCTTTTGTGTCTATTTTGTTACATTCTGCTGCCGTTCCCGCTGCAGCTTCTTCTTTTTCTTCTCACGGTTGATTTTCCTGATTTTATCCTTCTTAGCCTTCTCGATGGAAGCCACGGTCTTGTCCCACATCTTCGGGCCGTAAAGATACCCGATGCCGACCAGCGCCGGCCACAGCAGGGACATGGGCAGATACACCCACGCGCCCACATCGGGGATGAACTGGAACACGCACAGGTAAATACCCAAGATGAACCGCGCCGCAACCGTCAGCCCGGTTGGGACAGAACCGAAGCAGAACAGGCACACAAGGGCAATGAGGATGGCGGGGCTTGCTGCGATGACGCCCGCGATGAAGCCCTTTTCCTTGTGGAAGAATTTTGCTTTCTCGTTTTCGTCCGGCTGATAATTTCTCTCTGCGATCTGTTTTTCGATGAGCTTGGTGTATTTGCAGTCGCCTGTGCCGCGCTGCAAGCCCGTATAGAAGGAGGCAGCGGCGCAGATGAGCATGAACACAACGGTCAGGATGATATTGAGCCAGGCGTAGTCGCTCATGAATCCCGAGATAAAGAATACGCCCACCAGCGTTAAGGTGACAAACAGGATGAGCACCTGTCCCGCGAATTTCATTCTGTCCTTCATTTTGCCCTCCAAGTTTCATTTTCTGTCACGATGCAATCCATCCGCCTGTCATGTTCTTCCTGCGGCAGATGCTCCATAATGCAATCAGTATAGCATATTCCCACGCAAAATGGGTGAACATTCTGCAAATATCGGTCATAAAACCCGCCGCCCTGCCCCAAACGGGTGAAATTTCGATCAAATCCCACGCCGGGGCACAGCACAAGGTCGATTTCCTCCTTCGGGACTGCCTTCCCCTGCGGCTCGAAAATGCCAAACCTGCCGATTTTCAGCGCGTCTCCCGGCAGGGTTTCCGCCGCCTCCATCTGCCCGTTCTCGCCCGTCACGGGAAGGTACACGCGCTTGCCCTGCGTTAATGCTTCGGCAATCACGGCAGATAGGTTCGGTTCCCCGAAGGCGGCATGATAGCACAGAATCGTGTCCGCTTTTGCAAATTCCGGCAGTTCCAGCACGGTTTTGCAGATGTTTTCATCCTTTTCCGCTCTGTTCGCCTCGTTTCTGCGCTTTTCCCGCAACAGTTTCCGGATTTCGGCCTTATTCATGGAGATAAACCCGGGGCACGCGCTTGGAAATCCCCGTCGTAATTTCGTAAGGAATCGTGTCCGCAATGTCCGCCAGCTCAACAGGGGAAATGCGCTCCTCCCCCTGCACGCCCAGCAGCACCGCTTCGTCCCCGACCTTGCAGGGGATGCCCGTCACGTTCACCATGATCTGATCCATGCACACGTTTCCCGTCACCCGCGCCCGCTGCCCACCGATGAGCACATTCGCTTTATTCGTAAATGCCCGGCGGTAGCCGTCCGCATAACCCACGGGGAGCGTTGCAATCACGGTGTCCTGCTCCGCCGCAAAGTGCCGCCCGTAGCCCACGGTTTCGCCCGTGTGAATCACCTTAATGTGGGAAATTTTCGTCTTCCACGTCATGGCGGGGCGCACGGGGAGCTTGCCCGTATAGTCCACGCCGTACATCACGATGCCCGCACGCACGCCGTCGAACCGGGCGTTTTCAAAGCGCAGAGCCGCCGCCGAGGCTGCCGCGTGGACAAAGGGCTTCACGCCATATTCGTCAAATACCGGCAGCAGACGGCGGAAAACTTCCATTTGCTCGATTCCGAAATCACTCTCCGGCACGTCCGCAGTGCAAAAGTGCGTCATAACGCCGCAAATCTCCACATGGGGACAGCTTTTCGCGGTTTCCAGAAGCTCCCGCAGCTCGTTTTGGGTTTTCAGCCCGATGCGGTTCATGCCCGTGTCGATTTTGATATGAATTTTCGCACATTTTCCGACCTTCTGCGCAGCCCGCTCACAAGCCAGCAGGTTTTCGGCGGTAAAAATCATGGGCATGATGTCGTATTTTACGGCATATTCCAGCGCGTTTTCGTCCGCATAGCCCAGCATGAGAATCGGCGCGGCAATGCCCGCTTCCCGCAGCTCAATGCCTTCCTCGATCAGCGCCACGCAGAGCACCTTCGCGCCCGCCTCCAAAGCAGCCTTTGCGCAGGGCACCGCGCCGTGGCCGTAGCAATCCGCCTTCACCACCGCCATGAGCGCGGCGTTTCCCGTGTTTTCATCAAAAAGCCGTAGATTGCGGCGAATTTCGTCCAGATCAATTTCCAGCACCGTGGGGCGCAACAGCATAAGACAATCATCTCCAAAGCAAAAAGTTCAATCCTATTTTATGCAAAACTTCCCTTTTTGTCAAACAAAAGGAGGCTCACCGTTCCCGGCAAGCCCCCATTTTTTCAGCAATTTATTTTTTTCTGTCCAGCACGCGCCGGGTCGCCACCACGTTCGCGCCGTTTCCGTCCACGTTGGGAATCACAATATCCCCCACCTTCACGGGCGCCTTGACGGACGCGCCGTAGATGGCGGCAAGCACCTTGGCAATTTCGGTCTTGGCGACGGGCTTGTCGGTCTTGACGGAGCACATACTCTGCTCGCCGCCGCGCACGGGCACGGAGGACGTGACCACGCGCTGGGGGCAGGTGAACTCCTGAATGCCGTAAGCCTTACCCCGGGGACAGGTGTTGCCGGAAACCAGCACTTCGCCGTTTTCCTCCCAGACCGTCAAGGGGCAGCCCATGGGGCAGGAAATGCAGATGAATTCTTTTTTCATGCCTTACGCCTCCTCTACCTTCACGGTCACATCGCCCGTAACTTTGCCCAAGTCAATGACGACCTTTTCCATTTCGCCGGGGGTCATGATCTGCTTTTTGGTGGTTTTGAGTTCCGCATCCCCGCACTTGACGGTGAGCCTTGCGGGCTTGTAGGCCGAACCCACGCGGAAATACAGTGCGACATTGCCCTCGCCCTTCACAAGCTGCTGGGGCACCACATAGCGCACACCGCCCTCGGGAATGACCTTCACGGTGTCCGCCACAGGCAGAGTGCCAAGGGCGTATTTTGCCGCATTTTCGCCCGCGATCTGGGCTTCCTGGGAAACGTTGTCCACAAGGTCGTGAACGTGCAGCACGTTGCCGCAGGCAAAGATGCCGGGCACGGAGGTCTGGCGGGCAGCGTCCACCTTGGCACCGCTCGTCACTCTGTCCATCTCGATTCCGGCGGCGGTGGTCAGCTCGTTTTCGGGGATGAGACCCACGGAGAGCAGCAGGGTATCGCACTCCACGAACCGCGCCGTCTCCATCTTGGGCAGCCGGGTCTTGGGATCGACCTCGGCCACGGTCACGCCGGTGACGCGCTCTTTTCCGTGAATCTCCACAATGGTGGTGTTGAAATACAGCGGAATGTCGTTATCTTTCAAGCACTGAACGATATTGCGGTTGAGCCCGGAGGAGAAGGGCATGATCTCGCAGACCATCTGCACCTTTGCGCCCTCCCAGGTCATGCGCCGCGCCATGATGAGGCCGATGTCGCCGGAGCCTAAGATCACGATCTTTTTGCCGGGCATGAGGCCTTCCATATTGACCAACCTCTGTGCGCAGCCTGCGGTATAAACGCCGGCAGGACGGGTTCCGGGGGTGGACAGTGCGCCTCTGGTGCGCTCTCTGCAGCCCATGGCGAGCACCACAGCTTTCGCCTGCACGTTCACCAGACCGTACTTGTTGGAAACGGCAATGATGCTTTTATCCCCGTGCACTTCAATGACCATGGTGTCCAGCAGGATTTCGATGCCGTCGGTATTTTCCGCCTCGTCAATGAACCGCTGGGCATACTCGGGGCCGGTCAATTCCTGCCCGAAATAGTGAAGGCCGAAGCCGTTGTGAATGCACTGCTGCAAAATGCCGCCGGGAAAGGAGTCGCGCTCCAAAATGAGCACGTTTTCCGCGCCCGCTTTTCTCGCGGAAAGCGCGGCTGCCAGCCCCGCAGGGCCGCCGCCGATGATGGCAACATCACAGGTTTTGATCATTTGTTTTCCTCCCCCCGGGTGCGACCCACGACCAGATTGGATTCCCCGCCGTTCTTGGTGATCTTGTCCATGGGGATATAAGCATACTTGGAGATGAGCTCCATGACGCGGGGTGCACAGAAGCCGCCCTGGCATCTGCCCATACCCGCTCTCGTGCGGCGCTTGATGCCGTCCAGCGTGGGCACGCCCAGTGTGCGCTCGATGGCGTTTGCGATCTCCGCCTCGGTGACGGTCTCACAGCGGCAGATGATGCGCCCGTAGCGCGGGTCTTTGGCAATGGCCGCCTCGCGCTCCTCGTTGGTCATCAGGCGGAAGGGCTTGTTTTTCACGCGGATGGGGTCAAAGTCCGCCCGAAGCTGCATGGAGAGACCGGCCTTTTTAAGGCTTTCCACGGTTTCCTCCGCGATGGCGGGGGCAGAGGACAGGCCGGGGGACGAAATGCCCGCTGCCTGAATCAGTCGGGGATTGAAGGGCGACTGCCCTAAAATGAAGTCGCCGGTGGAGGGCACCGCACGGATGCCCGCAAAGGCAGTGATGGGACGGTTCACGGGCACATTCGGCATGGACTTTCTGCCCGCGGTCTTTAATATATCCAAGCCCTCCTGCGACACGGAGGAATTCTCCTTGCCGGAGTTGTTCCACGCGGTCGGCCCCACAAAGGCGTTGTTGTCCACGGTGGGAGAAACCAGGATTCCCTTGCCCAAGGGTCCCGGAGCCTGGAACACAACGGTTCTGACAAAATCCGACACGGAACGATCCAATAAAATATATTCGCCCTTTCTGCCGGAAACGGTGAAGGAATTATCGCCCATGAGGTGCGAAATGTCGTCGGAATGCAAACCTGCGGCGTTGACCACGAAGCGTGAGCGGAAGAGCACGTTCTTGTCGTCCTCCACCTCCACGGCGTCCTTCAAAGTGATGATCTTTTCCGCCTTGAAGTTGAAATAGAACTCCACGCCGTTGGCGTGCGCGTTCTCCGCACAGGCGATGGTCATTTCATAGGGGCAGGTGATCGCGCCCGTCTCCGCCCACAGTGCACCGACCACATCATCGGCCAAACCGGGCTGTTTTTCCAGTGCCTCCGCACGATTCAATATCTTCATGCCGGGAACGCCGTTGGCAATGCCCTTGTCGTACAGGCGCTTGACTTCCTCCATGTCCCGCTCATCAAAAGCCAGAACCAAAGAACCGCAACGCTTGAGCGGCACGGAAAGCTCCCGACACCAGCTGTCGTAAAGCGCATTGCCCGCCACATTGACCCGCGCCATATTTGTGCCGGGTTCGCAGTCGTAGCCCGCGTGCACAATGGCGGAATTTGCGCGGGAAGCGCCCATGGCCACGTCGCTGCCGGCCTCCAACACCGCCACGCGAATCTTATAGCGCGACAACTGCCGTGCAATGGCGCAGCCCACAACGCCCGCGCCGATGACGACTACATCATACATTCGTTCCATCCCCAATCTATCTGTTTGTCGCAAGACAAAAATTTCACAAACCCTATTGTACCCATTCCGACATTTTCTGTCAATGCCGCCCGTCAGCTTCACAAGAGGGTTATCCGAAAATCTCCTTTTCCACCCGCACAACGTCCTCGGGCTTCACGCCGTCCTCCAATTCCATGGCATCCGGGCGCATTTTCACGATCATGCGCAGGGATTCCTCGTCGTGCGCCGTCCACAGCCCGACCTCGCCGTACTGCCGCGCCAATTCCACATCCTCCTGCGTAGCCGGCGGATAGGTCAGCCACGATTTCGGCTCGCTGGGCAGCCAAATGGAGAGGAAATGCCCCTTTGCGGCGATTTTCAGCTCCTCATAAATGTCCCGGCTTGTGGGGCCGTCGTAATAGACGATGCACTTGTCCAAGCTGTCCGTGATTCGCCGCACAAAGTCCACCGTGTTTGCAGTAACACCGATGTATTCCTCCACACCGCTTTCCTTGATGGCGGCAAAAAAGCTGTTGATCTGTTTGTCCGTCGCGCTCTGGATCACGTTGTCGAACTTGATGGGCATTTTCGTTTCCCGCACAAAGGAAAGCACTTCTTCCAAATCGGGTGCTTTTGTGCCTGCGTACTTCTTGTCAAAGTGGATGCCGAAGTCGATTTTGCGAAATTCCTCCCATGTGAGATCGGAAACCGCAATTTCATTCTCAAATTCGCTGCCGTCGGGTTTGCGCCCGGTACGGTTGACCCGCCTGTCGTGCAGAATCACGCAATGGTCGTCCTTGGTGAACTTGGTGTCGGTCTCGATGAAGGAATAGCCCTGCTCAATCGCGCCGTAGAAGGAAGGCAGTGTGTTTTCCGGGAAGTACGCCCGCGCACCCCGGTGTCCCTGTGTCTTAATCATGGATTTGTCCTCCTGTCGTTTTTGTTGTCCAGTATAGCACCGATTTCATAGTTTCACAACAGACAAAAGCCGTGAAAGTGCGCAACTTTCACGGCAAAATATATCCACTTAATCCTTCTGTCCCATGGGCTTTTCAAAGACAAGCACCTTGGGCATCTTGGGGGTCACGCAGGCTGCAGAGCCGAGGACGGTTTCGTATGCGCCGACGGCGGAGAGGAACGGTTCCTTGCCGGAGACGTTCACGGTCAGCCCGGGGGTGACATAGTGCATGGGAATCACGGTGCGGGGCGCAAGGGTTTTTGCCAGCTTTGCGGCGGTTTCGCCGTCGATGGTGTAATTCCCGCCCACGGGAATCAGCAGAATGTCAGCATTTTCAAGGGCTTTGAGCACGGCATGGGTGGGCAGGCAGCCAAGGTCGCCCAGATGCACAACGGAAAGGCCGTCCATCGTGATGCGGTAGGCCACGTTTCTGCCGCGCTTTGCGCCTTCGCAGTCGTCGTGGAAGGTGTTGTAGCCCGTGACGGTCACATCCCCGATGCGGTGCTCTCCGGCATCGGAAACGACGGCAGGTTCACCGCTTACCTTCTCTGTCGCGTTGTGGTCGTGATGGCCGTGGGAGACCGTCACAATGTCCGCAGAAACGGCGGGGAAATCAAGGCCAACGCCGTCATAGGGGTCGGTTACGATGGTTTTGCTCCCGATGATGCGGAAGGCGGAATGTCCGAGCCACTCGATCTTCATGTCTTCATCCTCCATGTGATTATTCAATCCAGTTTGTGTCAAGCATCCGCCGCACAATGAGCGGCAGGCAGCTTTTTGGTCTGTTTTCCCGCAAGGCACTGGCGTATTGCTCCGGCAATTTTCGGCACAGCGCGTCAAACACGGTCTTTGTGCGCGGGGAAGCTTCCTCCAAATCCAGCGCATAGCGCAGAAGCTCCGGCACATCCGCCGAAACGCCGCTCTCAAAATGCGCAAAAATCTGAAAGGCCAGCGTGTGCAGCGGCGATACGGAAGGTTCTACCTTGGGGTTTTCCCCATTTATCATTCCCTGCAGGGCGGAAAGGAGCGTTTCGGGGTCGGCGGTGAGGGTCGTGGTTCTTCCGTCTGAGGTGGCGGAAAACCCGCAGCTTTGCGGGAGGTTCACATCCCCCTGTACGCGAAAATGCCCCTGTTTATAGGGCGGCGGCAGAAGAAACACCCGCTTACCGCCGGTCAGTTCCTTCACCTTATCCGCAATTTCACGCAAGCCCTCTGTCATTTATCTGCCCTCGTAATTGATGAACAGGCGATTGATGCCCACATCCTGCCCGTTCATGGAAAGGGCGTATTCCAGCGTGATCCTGCCGCTTTTTTCGCCCAGCAGATAGGCGACCTTCGTGGGCAGTGCGGCAATGTCCAGTTCCCCGAACAGTGTGGAATACTTGCTCACATATTTGCAGCCCTGTTTCAGAATGAGGTGCATGGAGCCAATCCCGGTGCGGGAGAGGGTCACGGTGTCGCCCTCCATCTCGATGCGGGTCTCTCCGGCCAAATCGCCGGTTTCCTCATAGGTCAGCACGGTCTTGTTTTCCGTGACGAGCTTTTCCCCTTCGGTTTTCAGCTCGATCCTGTTTTCCTCTCCGTCCTGCACCTGCACCGCGGTCATGTTGACCAGCACCTTCTGAGCGTCCATGGGTTCCTCCTAAAGCATCCGATGATTACAAAAGAGAGTACCCCATTTTCCGTCAGGATTCAACGCTGTTTTCTTATTATTTACATAAGCTTATTGTGGGTTTCAGTCCGTGAACCGCACACAAAAACCCGTTTCACGAAACACCCTCGCCGCGCTCGTCCGCGACGATTTTTAAGATGTCCTCACAGTCCCCGGTTTCCGCGTTAAGGTAAAGCTGATAGGTTTCCCCGCCCTTTGTGCCGCGAATCTCATAGCAGAAAATCTCTTTTTCAAAATGCGGAATCACGCACAAACGGATGTACTTCACTTCCTCAAAGGCGGAAATCAGGTTTTCCAGCTCATTTTCCGAAAGGATTTCTTCGGGAAATTCCCGCTCTGTGTGGTTGCGCAGGTAGTTGTTCGCCTCAAAACCCACGATGCGCCCGTCGTGCGCGGAAATTTGCACCTTGACCTGATCGGGATAAAGCCAGACACCGTTTTGTGTCGCCACAAAGTTTATGGTCACAACGCCGAAATCCGTCTGTGCAAAGGACGGCTCCATTTCGGAAAAGCCCTTTTCGCGGAGAAAATCGGTCGCTTTCTCTTTACATTCCTCCACGGACAAAACCGCTTCGCCGGAGACGTTTTCCGCCGCCATCAGATAGACCTTGCCGGTCTTTGTCACCTGCACATGGTAAACATTTTCTCCATCCGTCACGCCAATGAGGGTGCATGGAATCTCGCCGCCGCTCTCGCCCTCGCTTTTTGCGCTTGCGTTTTCGCTCCCGATGAATTGCACGGCGATTTCCCCCGCCTCCTGTGCGGAGATTTCCCCACTCCCCAAGTTCTTCGGTGCACTTTTCGCCGCGTCGGAAAACGCACCGTCATAAAGGAGCGTGATTGCCGGCTCGTCCTCCGACACGAAATCGGCATAAAGGTCGGTTTCCCCTTCCGTATCTGCCACCCGTGCAATGCTTTCCGCATCCGTGTTCTGCAAAATGTCGGAAAGTCTCTGCCCCTGCGCCGCAAGGCCTTCCAGCTGCGCCCAGTCCTCCGCAGACAGTTCCTCGCCTGTGGCCTTCCGGTTCAGCGCATCGGCATATTCCGACAACCTGTTGGCAAAGGACAGCACCTCCGGCAAGGTCTCCCCGGCGGCGGGCAGAACGGACAACTCTTTCAGCACACAGTCCGCGCCCCGGGAAACCCTTTCCAGCAGCTTTGCGCTCTGCCGCCCGGTTCTGCAAAAGGTCAGCTTTTCCAGAGACAGGCTCACGTCCTCCATCGTCCCCGCCGCCGCCTGAAACGCCCGGTCATAAACGATATGCAGCGTGCGCTCCGCGTCCCGCTTCTGCAAAAAGAACATGGCGCCCAAGGCGACAGACAATGCAAGCAATATCCCCAAAGCCACGATCCAGCCCGTGTTTTTCTTCATTTTGTCACCTCACAGCGCAAAATTGTGCTTGCCGATCACCAGCATCACCGTCCGCGACCATATCCATTTTGAGGTCGCCGTGGACGGGTTGTAGTAATACAGGCAGCCGTTCGTGGGGTCCCAGCCGTTCAGCGCGTCCTGCGCGGCGCGGTAGCACTGGGCGTTGGGCGATAGGTTGATCTGTCCGTCGCTCACCGCGTCAAACGCGCCGGACTGGTAGATGACGCCGGACACGGTGTTGGGGAAGGCGGCGGATTCCACGCGGTTCAGCACCACCGCCGCCACGGCCACCTGCCCTAAGTACGGCTCGCCCCGCGCTTCGCCGTAGACCAAATGCGCAAGCAATTCCAGATTGCGGTCAGAGGTGGTGGAAGCGGTGCTCCCTGCGGAAATCCCCAACGCTTTCAGGGTTTCCTCCCCCACAATGCCGTCCGCCTTGAGCCCGTTTTTCTGCTGAAAATACTTAACCGCCTTGTAAGTCTCCTGCCCGTAAATGCCGTCCACACTGCCGCTGTAATAGCCCCAGGAAAGCAGCTTCCTCTGCACCTGCTTGACCGTTTCGCCCCGGGAGCCGATAGACAGCGCACCCAACAGCAGCGGCGTGACGATGAGCAGCAACAAGAAAACCGCAATGATCCTACGCATTGTTTTTCGCCTTTCTGCCGGTTTTCAGGCTTTTCCACCACTTGTAAAGCGTGCTCTCAAAGTGAACCTCCTCCGTGTCCTCCCCGGAAAAGCACAGCGGCGGGTACATCACGCACCACCAGTTTTTTCCCTTGCCCTCGCCAAGCAGGATGCGCAGGGCGGGGTATTCCCCGGCGGGCACCACCTCGTCCCCGTAAATACGGGTGGGGAAATTGTACATCCCGAAGGTCACAAGCACGGGATATTCCGCGCCCATCTCCCGAGCGGCGGTCTGGGCGGTCTCCTGCGCCAAATCCAGATTCTGCCGGACGATCTCCGCTGCCGCCTCGCTGCTGCCCGCCTGTTCCAGATAGGGCGTAAAGGCGGCGATCACCGCGTCCCGCACATGGAGTTTGATTGCCTGCTGCCCTTGGGTGTCGTCCTGCGCAAGGATGTGGATGCGCACCAGCTCGCCGCGATCAATGGCTTTTTGCAGCTTGGTCGGATAACACATTCCGATGCAGAAAAGCGCCAAGGTCAGGGCGAAAATCGCAAAAATCGGGGTCAAAAAAAGCCAACGCTTCATTGAGGAAATTCACGTCCTTTCCCCGATAGCATTGGCAAAATGTTCCTGTTTTATTCGGTTTTCACAGCATCATTTCGGTATTGAACTGCAATTTTGTTTGATTGTCGCCCCGGTTTTGCGTCCAAAGCTGTCTTCATGCTTCCTCCACGCCGCAGGGCACGGATTCGGCGGCAAAGCACTGTTCATATTTTTTCGCAAGCACATCTGCGGCATTTTCCGCCGTTTCCTTCGTTTCAAACAGCCCGAACACCGCCGAGCCGCTGCCGGACATCCGCGCCATGACCGCGCCCTGCTGCCGCAATTCCGCAATCGCCCGCGCAATACCGGGACGCTTTTCGACAGAAATCGGCTCCATCACGTTTCCCATGCAGGGAAGGAGCGCAGAAAGCTTCCCCGCCTCCACCGCTTGAATCGCGCCGGATGTGGACGGGTGCTTCATGTCCTCCGTGAACCGCAGGCTTTCGTAGATTTCCCGGGTTAAAAGGCCTTCGCAGGGCTTCACAATGACCAGATGCAGGGGCAGCTTGCTTTCCACGTTCTCAAGCTCCGTGCCGATGCCGATGCAGCGTTTCGTCCCGCCCGGCACGCAGAAGGGCACATCCGCCCCCAGCGGCGCACCGATGCCCGCCAGTTCCTCCAAGGAATAGGGTAAGCCCCACAGCCTTGCAAAGCCCACCAGAGCCGCCGCGCAGTCCGCGCTGCCACCGCCCAAGCCTGCCGCCACGGGGATGTTTTTCACCAGATGCACATGGCCGTGCGGCGCGATTCCGGCAATCTCCGACAATTTCCGCGCCGCCCTCAGCACCAGATTGTTGTCCTCCACGGGCAGCCCGCCCTCGATGGTCAAAAGCAGATCGTCCGCATCTTCAAAGGTCAGTGTATCGTACAGCGACACCGACTGCATGAGCAGGTCAACGTCATGGTAGCCGTCCTGCCGCTTCCGCAGCACATCCATGGTCAGATTGACCTTCGCATAAGCCCTAAGCGTAAACTTTTCCATAAAAAAGCCGTCCCTTACTTGTTTTCGGGGACAGCTTACCATATTTGTCACGCTTCCGTCAAGCGGCGATAGACCATGTACGAGCGTCCGTCCTTCCCGTCCATGAGCACATTCTCCCGCACGCGGCAGCGTTTCGCCACGTCCCATTTGCTCTCCCCCGGGGCGGTGAAACAGATGGTCACACCGGGGCGCAGGTTTGGCGCGGGTTCCTCCTTCGTGCCTGTCAGAATCGCAGTGCTCGTTTCGGCAAAGCCCAGCTCCTGTAAGGTCACGGGGACGGAAAACCCGCCGCCGGAGAACACGGCATTTCCGACGGTCACGCCGCAGATTTCCCCGCTTCTTTCCCCGAAATCCAGAGAGAAAGGAAGCTCCTGTGTACTATATTCCCCGTTTTGCGCAACCTCCGTCAGGTTCAAAAGCCCTTCCACCGTGCCGCCCTCCTTGGGCAGTTCCAGCGCGACGATCTGCACAAAAGCAAATATAGTTTCACTCGTATTTAAGCTGCCCGTGAGGTTCTGCGTTGTCGAACGGGTTGTTTTCTCCGTTATATAGGTCACGTTTTCCTGCACGGAAGAAAGCGGCAGAGCAGAAAGCGGGTAGCAGTCCTGCAACCCTCTGCTTTGCAGCTGCTTTTCGGCAACAACCGACACCTCCGTCACCGCCTCCACGGACAGGGTCGCGCTGTCCTCCTCGCCGTAGAGAATGTCGCCTTTTAAGGAGGACACCTGCACATTCACTTCCCCCGTCATGCCGCTTGCAAAGCCGCTGTTTTCCACATTTTCATCCAGCGGCAGCGTCACGGAAAACGGCACAAGCCCGTTATCCTCCTTTGCCAGCAGTGCCGTCACGCTGACCGTGCCCATCACGCGCACGAAACCGTCCAGAAAGAATGCCTTATAGATTTTATCCGTGACATACATGGCGGCGATACGGTATTGCCCCGCCGGGAGTGCCATTTCCTCGTTGAGCAAGGCACGGTTTTCCCCGGTCACGGGCGCGGAGAGGTAGGAAATGTCCACGGTCTTGCACGCCAGTGTTTCCCCCGCGTCCACATAGGTCACAAGAGAGGTGGGCACGTTTTCCAGCACAACGCCCTGCGCCTCGATGAGGGCGGAAACGTCCAGCCGCCCGTCCTTCTCCTTCGCTTCCGTGCCCTTTACGGTGCAAAGTACCTGCGCATACCCGTTTTCGGCATTTTCCACGGGGATTTCCAGCTCAAAATCGCTCTGTGTGCGCCTTTCCCGCAGCTCTCCCTCGCCGTTTTCATACGCAACCGCAAAGGAAACGCTGCCATAGAGCGTAACGCCGTTTCCGACCTCTTTCCGCTTTTCCGTCACGATTGCCCGGCAGGACAGCACCGTCACATTCCGATCTCCCCCCTGCAGCATGGCCGATGTCGAGCACACCGTCTCGCCCGCACCGCTTCCTGCGACCCTTTGCAGCCCGATTTCCTTCTTCTCTAAATTCACCGTCATG
The DNA here is from genome assembly GCA_002315655.1 of Christensenella sp. UBA1750. Taxonomy (GTDB): domain Bacteria; phylum Bacillota; class Clostridia; order Christensenellales; family UBA1750; genus Spyradocola. Next base: position 11,203 of record DCHO01000044.1, on the reverse strand, counting down.
TTGATCCCTCCCGTTTGGGAAACTCTATGCGGGTTTCTTCGATTTTATGCGCTTTTGCGGATGGAGAGACGGTCGGCAATCAGCGCGATAAACTCGCCGTTGGTGGGCTTGTCGTGGCGCAGACCGAAATGGGAGCCGAAAAGCATATTGAGGTTCTCCATCTGTCCTCGATTCCACGCCACGTCGATTGCATGACGGATGGCGCGTTCTACCTTGGAGGAGGTGGTGGAAAAGCGCCCCGCGACGGAAGGGTAGAGGTCTTTGGTAATGGCGTTGATCTTGTCCCGATCGGAGATCACCTGCTTGATGGCCTCCCGCAGGAAATGATAGCCCTTGATGTGCGCCGGGATGCCCATGGAGAGGAAAATGTCCGCAATGTCGTTGTCCAGCTCGGTGATCTCGTTCTGCTTGCGGAAAACGTTCCCCTTCTGCGCCTCCCCCGGCATAACCATCTCCACAATGCGATCCGCCACAATCGCAGGCTCCACCGGCTTGAGCAGGCAGTAATCGCACCCCGCACCCATGGCGCGGGACACCACATCCTCCCGGGTCATGGCCGTGACTGCCAACACGGCAGGGCGTTTTTCGCAGCCGTTCAGCTCCCGCAGCACGGCGAAGCCGTCCAGACACGGCATCACTAAGTCCAGCACCAGCACATCCGGCGCGGCAAGCCGGATCAATCGCAGGGCTTCCAGCCCGTTGCACGCAGTCCCGACGATCTCCAGCTCTTTGTGCTCCCTGACTTCCTCAAGCAGCTTTTCCGTGAATTCCTGTGAATCCTCCGCAACAAAAACTCTGATCTTTTCCATACAATCCTCCGTATATCTACATATAGTAGTATTTTCAATCAGCTTCAGCATGACATTCCGGATCTGTCATCTGTCCTTATTGTAGAGGATTCTCCGTCTTTCGTCAATTCATTTTTGCTCCTATATGTATCACAGTTGTAAATATTTGCCATTTTTTACTTCTATTTGTTCTTATTTCTCATCCCTGATTTCCACGGAAATGGAATTTTCAGTCGTACCCTGTCCCATCCTGTCGAAATACTGTATGTCGCATTTCTTTTTCCGTTGCAGAATTGTGTTAAGTGTGGTATGCTAACAACAAAAATACGGAGCAATTCCGTCAGGAAGGGAGCAAATCACATGATTCAGTTTTCCAAGGAATATCTGCGCGATCACATCTATGCCTGCTGGCTGGGCAAGAACATCGGCGGCACCATGGGCACGCCCTTTGAGGGACAGAAGACGCTGAACGACATATCCGGCTTCAATTCCAAGCCCGGCGAGCCGCTGCCCAACGACGATTTGGATTTACAGCTGGTGTGGCTGCGTGCCGTCAACGACTACGGCGTGAAGGCCATCAACTCCAAGCTGCTGGGCGAATACTGGATCAGCTTCATCACCCCCGGCTGGAATGAATACGGCATCTGCAAGGGCAATATGCGCGACGGCATTCTGCCGCCCATGTCCGGCGAAATCGGCAACGAGACCTGGAAGCACTCCAACGGCGCGTGGATCCGCACCGAGATCTGGGCTTCCCTGTTCCCCGGCAACCCCGATGCAGCCATCCGTCTGGCCTACGAGGACGCTTCCGTTGACCACGGCCTCAACGAAGGCACCTATGCCGCCATCTTTGTGGCCGCCATGGAAAGCGCGGCTTACATCGTAAAGGACGTAAACACCCTGCTGGACATCGGATTATCCAAGATTCCCGAGACCTGCCGCGTGGCCAAGTCCGTAAACATCGTCCGCAAGGCCTATGCCGAGGGAATTGACTGGAAAAAGACCCGCGAAATGGTGCTGGAAGACTCCGCCGACCTCGGCTGGTTCCAGGCGCCCGCCAATGTGGCCTTCACCATGATCGGCCTGCTCTACGGCGAGGGCGACTTCAAGAAGTCCATGATCATCGCCATCGACTGCGGTGACGACACCGACTGCACCGGCGCCACCATCGGCTCCCTCATGGGCATCATGGGCGGCATGGAAGCCATCCCCGCAGACTGGCGCGCCTACATCGGCGACGAGATCAAGTCCATCTGCGTCACCAACGGCCACGGGCGCTTCCCCAACTCCTGTACCGAGCTGACCGACTGCATCTTCAATCTGCTGCCCGAAACCCTGCGGCAGGATCACATGGACATTTTCAACGGCCAAGACACCGCTTATGTGTTGGGCGATGCCAACGATTTTTCCGCGCTGGATGTGCAGTCCTTCTACGGACGCTCCTTCGTGGATTCCATAGCAAACCGCAAGCCCTGCTCCTACATCATCGAAGGCTACTACGCCAACGCCATTGTGGAGTTTGACGACGTGCCCGCCATCGCGCCGAACGGCACCTTAACCGGGCGCATTTCCATGCGTCCCCACACCATGCCGGAGCAGAAGCGTTATCGTCTCACCTTCATGGCACCCGAGGGCTGGACGGTGGACTATCAGAAGAACCTGCAAACGCTGGGGCTCAATTCCACGGTCTTTGACCACGCCTCCACCGCATTTACCATCCATGCGGGCGAAAATGTGGCTGCCGTGAACAAGCTGGTGTGCTACATCGAGTGCGCCGGCCGCCCCACGCCCATTCTCGTTCCCATGCAGATTATGGGTTAATTCCGCACCTCAATAGTATAGCAAAAGGCGTATCGCATTTTTCGTGCGGTACGCCTTTAATCGTCCATGTTGAAAATCGCCTCAAAAGGCACATTCAGAATTTCCTTAATCAGAAGCAATTCATCGGGATAAATGTGCCTTTGCCCAACCTCCATCTTGGCCAGTGCGCTGCGCGTGATGTCGCAGCCGCGAAGCTGAAGGTTCGCAGAAAGCTGTTCCTGTGTCATTTTACGCGCTTCCCGCAGCACCCGAATGTTGTATCCGACCTTTTTTTCAATCAAAGCATCCATATTTCGCCAACTTTTGCACTTATTCAGGAGCAAATCCTTGACAATAGTATATGGCTCTGCTATTCTTATCTTGCACCTATATAAGTGCATATTAAAAAAGAGGTTTCCGGTATGTTTATTTTTCCAAAGCAGTCCGGGGATAAGCGAAAAAAGCGGCGCATCGCGGACCTTTCCCAAATCATCGGCGCAGTCCTTATCCTGATTGGGGCAATCATCTTCTTTCTGTACGCAAAGTCTCATCCGTAAAAAAGTTCCACTCTCACGACGAGAATGGAACTTTTGTTTATTTGATTAGAAACTCATGCGCCTCGGTCAGAATCCGCCGGGACGAGGGGAACTGGAACTTTCTCATGGCCTGCCCGTAATCGAGAAAGGCGGCGGAGGCCAGCTCTTCCTTCTGAATGCGGATATTGGTGTCCTGCGCTTCGGCGAGGAAATAGGTGATATGCTTCATCGCGCCGGGCTTTTGCGGCAGGTGATGGGAGTCCGTGGTGCGGAAGCCGGGAACGAGCGTAACTTTCAGCCCGACCTCCTCGGAGACTTCCCGAAGTGCGGTCTCCTCCTCGGTCTCCCCTTTTTCCATGTGCCCCTTCGGGAAGCCGAACAGCCCGGCGATGCTTTCCATGATGCAGTAGCGAATCTGCCCGTCGATGCGGGCGAAGATCACGGCACCGCAGGAATATTCGTCGTTCATTCCTCGTCATCCTCCGCCCATGCTTTCGCACGCTCCACGGCCTTGTGCCACTTCTTCATGCGCTTTTCGCTCTCAACGCGGGGCATTTGGGCGGTGAAGGTCTTATCCGCCTGCCACAGCGCGGCAAGCTCATCCAAGCCTTTCCACAACCCAACGGCAAGCCCGGCCAGATACGCCGCGCCCATGGCGGTGGTCTCGATGTTGGTGGGACGCACGACGGTCATGTTCAGCAGGTCGCTCTCAAACTGCATGGTGAAGTCGGACACGGACGCGCCGCCGTCCACGCGCATTTCGTTGAGCTCCAAGCCAGAATCGAGGCGCATGGTTTCCACCACGTCCGCCATCTGGAAGGCGATGGATTCCAGCGCGGCGCGGACGATGTGCGCTCTGGTCGCACCTCGCGTCAGCCCCACCATGACCCCGCGGCCGTACATATCCCAATAGGGTGCGCCCAGCCCCGTGAAGGCCGGGACAAGATACACCCCCGCCGTATCGGACACGGTTTTGACGATCACATCGGATTCCGGCGCGGAGGTAATGAGCTTGAGTTCATCCCGCAGCCATTGCAGCACCGCGCCCGCCACGAATACCGAGCCTTCCAGCGCATAGCAGGTTTTGCCGTTAATGCGCCAAGCCACGGTGGAGAGCAGCCCGTTTTTCGATTCCACGATGTTGTCCCCGGTCTGCATCAGCAAAAATCCGCCGGTGCCGTAGGTGGTCTTGATCATGCCCTTTTCAAAGCACGCCTGCCCGAACAGCGCGGCCTGCTGGTCGCCCGCCATACCCGCAATGGGAATCTCCACGCCGAGCACATCCTTTTTAAGATAACCAACAATGCCGGAGTTGTCCACGAGCTTGGGAAGCATGGATTCGGGAATGTCCAACAGCTCCAATAATTCCTTATCCCAGTTCATTTCGTGAATGTTGAACAGCATCGTGCGGCTTGCGTTGGAGACATCCGACACATGAACGCGGTTCTCGGTCAGGTTCCAGATGAGCCAGGTTTCCACAGTGCCGAACAGCAGTTTCCCCGCCTTGGCATCCTCCATTGCGCCGGGAACGTTTTTCAATATCCACGCGATTTTGCTGCCGGAAAAGTACGCATCGGGAATCAGCCCGGTCTTTTCGCGGATCATGTCGGATTTGCCCGCCTTGACCAGCTTTTCGATCTCCCCTGCGGTTCTTCTGCACTGCCAGACAATGGCGTTGCAGACGGGCTTTCCGGTTTCCTTATTCCAGACAAAGGTGGTCTCTCTCTGGTTGGTGATGCCGATGGCGGCAATGTCGTGCGGGTCAATGCCCGCCAAAGAGACCGCCAATTTGATGGTCTCGGTCTGGGTGTTCAGAATGTCAAATGGATCGTGCTCCACCCAACCGGGCTGGGGATAAATCTGCTTATATTCCAACGACTTTGCGGCGACCTTGCGCCCTTTTTCGTCAATGACGACGGCGCGGGAGGACGTGGTGCCCTGATCCAATGCGACAATGTATTTCATAAAAACCCATCTCCTTTGTTTCTTTGTCACCATTATACAGGATTTTTGCATTGTCAACAAGCCCATAATCCCGCATATTCTAAATCGGAAGGAGGGATTTCTTTATGACTGACAGACAATTCAGGCGTATCAAGGAAGGCGATCGCTGGGTCGCCCTGCGCAAGCTGGAAAATCAGCCGTTGTCCGCCCCGATACTGAACCCGGATGTCCCGGCAACAGATAACGAAAGCACCGATTTCGGGCTGCTCCGGCAGATTCATCTGCGCCACGATGTTCTGGGCGGAAATCGGCATACATAAAGCTTAAAAGGACACGGTAGAAACCATTCTGCCATGTCCTTTTCGTTTATTCAAATTTTTTGACCATAAACCATGTCGCGGAGTTCAGTTCCTTGGATTCGCTCTTTTTGACGGTCTCAAACCCGAAGTGGGTGTAGATGGCGGCATTCTTTTCCGTGTTGGTGAAAAGCACCACGTCACGCTTCTGCTGCTCACAGACTTCAAACAGCTTGCGCATGAGCTTGGAGCCTAATTTCTGCCCCTGCTTCAGGGGCTGTACGGCAAAGGCTTCAATATAGACCGCATTTTCCCGGAAGCGAAGGTCTTTTTCCTCCGCTCCGATAAAGTCCAGAATCTCCACATAGTTTTTGTCCGCAGCCTCGCATCCGTTCTGCGCATAAATGCTGCCAAGCAGGGAAGCGTCAATTTGGCAGGTGTTCTCAATGGGCGAGAGCACCATGACCGCGCTGTAATCCTCGTTGGTCAGCACAACGCCGTTGTGCATCGCGTGATGAAGCCACATATCGGAAAGCTGATGGTACACCCGCATATTGGCCACATAGGACACGGGCAGGGAGGGAATGGGGTATTCATAATCCACAAAGGCCTGGGTCAGCGTCAGCGATGTGAGCTTAAAATCAATCTCGTTTTCGGGAAACCGAAAGCCTTCCGGCAGGCTCTCAAACAGGTTCAGGTGATCCATAAAACAACCTCCGAAGAAAGATAAACAGGAGCAGTCCTTTATCGGGCTGCTCCCATAAACTTTTTTATTCTTCCTCGTCGTATTCGCCGTTCAGCACCGCCGTCATGGTGGTGGAAATGGCGTTCACATCGTCCTTTTTACAGATGGTAGCGAGGAGCCCGTCTCTGCGGACGCAGTAGTTGTTGATGTCGTAGGGCAGATACTCGATGGTGGTCTCCGGGCTGCCGTCGGAAAAACGGAAGGTCACGGAGGCTTCGGGCGCAGCGGATTCATTCACCAAAGAGGTCTTGGCAATGTTGGAAATGGTGACGGAAATGACGGAGGTATAGACCGCCTTGAAGGCCTTCTCCTGCACTTCCTTGCCGTTGATAGTATAAACGTAAGCGTAATCGGGATTGTTGTTGGAATCCACCATCAGCTTTCCGTCTTCGTCATACTGCTTAACCTTGGAAATGGCCATTTCGTAGGTCTTGCCATCCACATTCAGCGTCATACTCTCCACATTGAGGATGCTGACCAGGCCGGTAAAGGGCGTGATGAAGGAGGCGGCGTTGAAGGTCTCCATGAACTCGGTGTAGTTCTTGCTCATGATGTAAACATCGTTGGAATCATCAATGCAGCAATAGTACCCGGTCACATCATCGGTCTCCACCTCATTACCCATGCGGATGTCGCGCTTGGCGCCGTTCACATCGGAGATGATGAACGCAAACCAGGGATCATCCAGTCCGTAATCGGCCAGATCGGAGGCGCTGCCCTCGTAGGAGAACAGGGAGCACTGATCGCAGTATTCCGCGAACTCCTGAATGTGGGTGGTGTCCAGCCAGATTTCGTAAGGCTGGGTCATCTTCCAGGAGAGGGAGGTGGTAGTATCCTTCGTAACCGGCTCAAAGCGGATCTGATCCTCGCCCTTGCGGCGGATGATGATGGATTTCAGGTTCGCCGGGTCGGTGTCCAGCGTGTCCAGCGTCAGGGTCTGGTAGCGCAGCATGGAGCCGCCCAAAGTGTTGCCCAGGTATTCAGACAGCACATAGACATTGCCGTCCGCGTCGTTCAGGCAGTAGATCTGGTTGTTGATGGCGGTTCTTGCGCCCAATTTGAAGGAGAAGCTGCTGCCGTCCTTGTAGGCAATGGTGACTTTGGAGACAGGATTGTCCAATCCGTACAGGGACAGGTCGGCAGGGTTTTCCTCCACAAGCTGCACCGCCTTGATGGTGGATGTGTTGTAGAACACGGCGGCACAGGTGGTGGAATTGACCTTGGCATCATCCATGCCGGAAACGTGGTAAACGGTGGTGCTGTCCCGGGTCTCGCGGGACAGGGTGAAGGTGTTTTCGCCCTCCACCGTGATGGTTTCAAGGTCGCTGTCGGCACGGTCAACCAAGGTGACGGTCAGATCCACGACCTCTTCTTCCTTTTCGGGAATGAGCCGGGGCACGACCACTCCCGCCGCTACGCCCACGATGATGACACACAGGGCGATGATAACGATCAAACCTTTGTTGACGGGCTTTTTCTCTTTGTGCTGTTTGCGGGAAAGCGACGCGCCGAGGTCAATGGAAGTTTCCTCTGCGGCTTCCGCTTCCTGCACCTGTTTTTCTTCAGCCATTACAGGTGCCTCCTCTTCAGCCACACAACGAGACCGACAGCCAGAATGATGACGGGCATCACGATGATGGCGATGGCGGCCATGACGTACATTTCACCGGTGCTGTTGAAGCGCAGGGAGTTGGTCATCAGGTTCTTGCCGACGATGGTGACGGTATCGGTCTCACCGTTCATCCAGCGGATCGCGCCCAGCATAAGGTCGGTGTTGCCGGACAAGGCATAGAAGCTGGAGGAACCCACAAAGCCCGCGCCGGAGAAGACCACGATCTTTTCACCGGCATCGTTGCCGTCCGCATCCACGCGGCGCAGCGCCATGGCCACGGTGGCCGGGCCGTCCTTGTCGCCGTCTTCCTTGGCGGCAACAGTGGAATCTAAGTTGGTCTTGATGTAAGACTTCTTGGTGGTGGTCAGCAGAGTGCTCACTTCCACATCGTCATCGGTGATGGCGGGCATGGTGATGGAGGTGGCGTAGGGGATCACGGCGACCTGATCGTTGGCGGTCAGACCGGCGGTGATGTCATGCTCGGTAATGTCGGGCACCAGATAGACGGGAGAAGAATAGTAGGCATTCTCGTCGCCCTCGACCACCAAGGTGTGGTCAATGCCGATGCCGTAGAGGTCAAGCAGGGACTCAAACACGGGCAGCTCGGGGCAGGTGGCATCCACCATGTAAATCATGTAGCCGCCGTTTTCCAGATAATCCTTGATGACAAGACGCTCATCCTCGGACAGATCCTGCTGAGGCATACACACAATCAGGATATCGCCGACCTTAAGATCGGTAATGTTGGTGACGGAAATGTCACCAACGATGAGGTTTTCGCCCTCAATGTAATCGGTGATGTGTGCCATATTCTCGGCAGAAGCCTCCTGATGTCCGGTTAAGAAGTAGCAGTTCGCCACTTCGTCCGCCGTCACAAAGCCGATGGCATTGGTGAGCTTCTGCTCGCCGATGAAGGACTTGGGATAATAAGAGTAGCCGGAAGAAGTGTAGGTATAGGACATCTCGTACATATCGTACTGGTCAATGACGCGGTAGCGGGAGCCGTCGCCATTGGTGACGATGACGGAGTTGGTGTTCAGGGTCTCGGAGGTGAACTGCTTGGCGAAGGTGGGGTTGGCCACCGGGTCAACCACGGTCACTTCGATGTGGTCGGGAGAGAGCTTGCGGTAGTTTTCCAGCAGGTTCTCAACCGTAGTGCTCTCGGAGCCGGTCTGCATCAGGCCGTAGATGTGCACATCCTTGTCCAGTGCGGAGATCGCCTTCTGGGTCTGGGCGGACAGGGTGTAGAGCTTGTTGTTGGACAAGTCATAGGAAAGGCCGAAGCCCTTGTCCAGCGCGGAAACGGCAATGTTCAGCACCGCCACCACCACGATGACCGCGGCAACGATGAGTACGGACAATCCGCCGTGCTTCAGTTTCGGGGAGGAAAGGAATTTTTTCTTATTGCTCATGGTCTTAACCCTCACTCCATCTTCTCTTTTCAATCGCATGAACCGTAAGCAGCAGGAACACGCCCGCAAAACTGATCATGTAGATAACGCCTTCCAGGCTCAAAATGCCCGAAGAGAAGTCGGTAAAGCGGGCAAAGAGCGAGATCCATTCCAGCGCGGTGCACAGCCAGGCCAGCATGGTGACAGAAGCCATGGAGGACACGATGGAATCCAGCAGGTAAAGCAGCAGAATGATACCGAAGGACGAAATGGCGGCGGCCACCTGGTTCTCGGTCAGGGTGGACATGAGCAGACCCACGGAGATCAGGCAGCAGCCCATGAGGAAGAAGCCCAAGTAATTGACGAACACTTCCATGGCGGAAACGTTGCCGTAGGCGGAAAGGATGATGATATAGATGCCGGTGCAGCACAGCGTCAGGAAGAACACGGCACAGGCAGCCAGGAACTTGCCCAGCACAATGGCCCACAGGGAAAGGGGCGAGGTGATGAGCAGCTGATCGGTCTTGGACTTCTTTTCATCACTCATCAGCTTCATGGTTAAGATGGGCACGATGAGAATAAAGATGAAGGTGATGTTGGAAAAGAGGGTACCTACGGAAGAGGATGCCGACATGACGTTTCCGAAGGTGAAGAACACGCCCGCGATGATCATGAAAATGCCCATGAAGACATAGCCGATTGCGGAATAGAAATACGATTGCAGCTCGCGCTTGAATACCGCCAGCATAGTTTAGATTCCTCCCTTTTCTTCGGAAGTCAGGCGCAGGAAGATGTCCTCCAGCGTCACGTCCGTGGGTTTGAGCATAAGGAGCGAGTAGCCCGCAGAGAGAATGGCGTTGACCATGGGACGGCGAATGTCGCTCCCAAGATCGGCAACGACCTCAAAGTCCACGCTGCCTTCCTCCTTGGAGCCTAAGGCCGTCACATTCTTGACACCGGGAATGTCGTGCAGCAGACGGGAGACGGGTTTTTCGGGACCCTGCACACGCACTTCGAGGCGGGCGGAATCACCGATGCCGTTGGTCAGGTTCTGGATGGAATCGTGCGCAACGAGCTTGCCCTGATTGATGATGATGACGTCATCGCACACATCCGCAACCTCCGACAGAATGTGGGAGGAAAGGATCACGGTGTGGGTCTTGCCAAGGCCGGTGATCAGGCGTCTCATCTCGATGATCTGCTTGGGGTCAAGGCCGACGGTGGGTTCGTCCAGGATGATGACCTCAGGGTTGCCGATCAGCGCCTGAGCAAGCCCCACGCGCTGCTTGTAGCCCTTGGACAGGTTCTTAATCAGTCTGTCCTTCACATCCGTGATGCGAACGAGGTTGTAAATGTCGTCCAGATGCGCCTTGCGGGAAGAACGCTTGACTTCCTTGATGTCGCAGCAGAACCGCAGATATTCGTCCACGGTCATATCCATGTAAAGCGGCGGCAGCTCGGGCAGATACCCGATGCGGCGCTTGACCTCACGGGGCTGCTCCAATACGTCCATGCCATTGAGAAGAATCTGTCCCTCGCTGGCGGAAATGTAGCCGGTGATCATGTTCATAGTGGTGGACTTGCCCGCACCGTTGCGGCCTAAAAAACCCACGACCTGATGTTCACCGATGGTAACGGAAATGTCATCGACCGCGCATTTTGCACCATAACGTTTTGTCAGGTGCTTAAGTTCGATCATGCCTTGTGCCCTCCTTTGTTGTGACCCGGCCAAAGGATGTTCCTCCATGCGCGGGCTTACGCTTTTCTCTATTATACAATTCACCTTTGAATAAGTTGTGAACGGGCTGTAAACAACACTTTTTCACATTCTTAACAGGCCGGAAATCAGTATATCGTATAAACAACCTTCTGTCAATTCTTTTCGCGTTAATTGCCCCCAAACTCCGCCAAAAGAATCAAACGCCGCCTATTGACAAACAACAAGGCGGCATCTATAATAAAAGTCGAAAAGGGAGCCGCACAAGCGGTTAGCCCAAGTCATTGGTTTAGGTACATTTTAGAACCGTCACCTGTGCGAGGGGTGGCGGTTCTGCTTTTCCTTACTTTCTTTCACTTTGATCGTAACGATGT
>DCHO01000014.1 GCA_002315655.1 Christensenella sp. UBA1750 | reverse complement strand
CCCTCCCTCTCCCCCTCCCCCTCCCCCTCCTCTTCCCGACTCGAGATACCGCTTTTGATAGAGCTCCTCGCCGCAATTCGACAGCTCCCGGCATCCATCGGCAGAAACCGACAGAAAGAAGGCAGCAAGCCATGTCCGAGAAGACCATCAAGCCCGCTGAACCCATTGAGGAATCCTTACGGGAGGAAAAGCTGGACGGCGTTACCGGCGGTGCCCGGCTAACATGGCAGTCCAACGGCCTCAACCTCACATCGAACCCGGAAGAGGCAGGTACGGACGGAGCCAACATAGTCGGATACCGATGATCTGATTCCGACGCCGGATCTCAACTCGTTTTATTTCAAACCAACATAAAGGAGAATGGCCATGAGCGACAAATATGAACTGAACAGCGACGAACTTTCCTCCGTTTCCGGCGGAACCAATCCTCCCGACGGCCTGCACATCTATACCGTCGCCGAGCTGGATGCCCTGAAAATAGACACCTTGATCGCTGTCTATTCTATGAGCTACGAGATCATCGCCCTTTCCTATTTCAAAGGCAAAAATGCAGCAGGCTACTACTATGCCAATACCGACTTCGTTTCCTACACAACCCAGAACTACTACTTCGCCAAGGAAATATTTTCCTCATCCACAGGTCACTAACGCCCCGGCATCACGCAGAATCGTCTGCAAATCAAATCATTATGGATAAAGGAGAAAACCTATGAGCGACAAATACGAACTCAACAACGAAGATTTATCCTCCGTTTCCGGCGGCACCACTCCCCCCGAAGGCCTGCACATCTATACCGTCGCAGAGCTGGAAACCCTGTGCACTTCCGCCTCAGAGTGCTTTAAGCCTCAGGTCGGCATTTATTCCACGAACTATACGTTCATCGGCAACGGCGCATTCCAAGGCAAAAACAGCGACAACTATTACTACGCCATCTTCAACGGCATCACCTACACCTCCCAGAACTATTGCTTCGGCGAGGCGGTGATCAGTCGCCCCGCCCCTAAGTTTGCCAGGGGGTAACACCCGCATCCCGGCAAAACCGAACAGAAAAGAGCCGTGCCACAGCACCGCTCTTTTTTTGCGCAAAAAAGCGGCCATCCCTTCGGACAGCCGCTCCTGCGGTCGGTTTATTTTCCATTAGGCGCGTCCGCCAGCCCGGCTTCCTTGTGCTCCTTGTAGCGGGTGAAATAGGCGCAGCACAGGGTTAAGAACAGAATCGTGTTATAGAAAGCCTTTAGGAGATAGATGATTGGATTATCCGCAGCCATGAAATTCTTTGCAACCATAAACGAAGGTACTGCGAACATCAGCAAGGCTAATGAGAACAGATACTTGTTGGCACCAATTCTGTCCAATCTTCCGGCACCGTAAGTAATCACAAACGCTGCAATCAGATGGGTCACTTCCAATGCCTTTATCCCGGAAGTCATTTCGGGGACGATGCACAAATAGAGGCTGCTCGACACAACAATGCTTCCAGAGAAAAGAAGCATTGCATATTTCAGCATATTTCCGTGCGGCTTTTTATACAGAAAGCTCCCGTAAAGGGCGGCAAAAACGAGAATCACGAGATTGATCACACTGAGAAGCGTCTCCTCTTTGAGGCTGAACAGCGTCATAACCAGCAGTGCCAGAACGAGGATGCTCTGGATGATTAACGCAACATTGGCAGAAGTTTTCTTGTTAGACATTTTTCTTTCCTCCTATTATTTACCCTGGCTCCTCCATTTATGGGGGAGCTGTCAGGCGGCGAGCCTGACTGAGGGAGTTAAGCGTCCTGCAGCCCGGCTTCCTTGTGCTCCTTGTAGCGGGTGAAGTACGCACAGCACAGGGTCAGAACTGTGATAAACTGATGCGGAGCTTGAAGATAACGAATCGTCGCATATTCTGGTTCAACAGAAATTGAAACCCAATCAATTATGCAGCACACAAGTAAGACAGCCAAAATGATGGGCAGCAAAAATTTACTCTGATTGATTCTGTTCAATCGACCAGCAACGTAGCAGAGCAGACAAGCGGTAGTAATCGGAAGAAGTCCTTCGATAATCGTATCTCCCCATAAGTGCATTGCCAAAACCTTAGAAAAAACAATAGAAAACGCACTCAGTAGCATTGCATATTTCAGCATATTTCCGTGCGGTTTCTTATAAAGCCAAAAGCTATATAGTGCAACACCAACAAGAGCAACAATATTCACCAACTGATACACAGGTGCCGCATTGCAAATGCAGGCATAAACCGCAATCCCAATCTCCGCGAGAATCAGCACGCCCATGATGGTCAGCACGATGTTCTTGGATGTTTTCTTATTAGACATTTTTCTTTCCTCCTATTATTTACCCTGGCTCCTCCATTTATGGGGGAGCTGTCAGGCGGCGAGCCTGACTGAGTGAGTTAAGCGTCCTGCAGCCCGGCTTCCTTGTGCTCCTTGTAGCGGGTGAAGTACGCAATCATTAAGGTGATCAGAATAATCACATCCCAGAAAATCCGGAAGAGCCAGCTCGCATTAAAGTTACCAATACACAGAATTACGGGGATAATGTCCAACACCAAAGTGGCGACTGTCGCAAATGTCAGCAGATATTTGTTCTGTTCGATGCGATTCAATCTCCCTGCAACATAACAGATAATGCACGGAATGAACAAACGCAGGATATGAACAAGAGAGCTGTTGTACCTGTTTTTCAGGCACAACGCAGCGTTAAATACCATAAAAGCAGCAAGAAGCAACATGGTATATTTCAGCATATTGCCGTGGGGCTTTTTGTAAAGGAAGAAGCCGTACAGAGCGGTAAAGACAAGTGTTATGATAGTACCTATGCAGATGAGCGTGTCGTCCTGTCCGCCCATCAGGGAAAGGATGGTAACAACAATCTCCGCGAGAATCAGCACACCCATGATGTGGAGCCAAATGTTCTTGGATATTTTCTTTTCCGTCATTGTCTTTCCCTCCTTATTTCTTCGGCGCGTCTTGGAGCCCGGCTTCCTTGTGCTCCTGATACCGGGTAAAGTACGCGCAGCACAGGGTCAGCAGAGTGATAGGCTGGCAGAAGTTCGACAGGAAGCCCACAAAGGTTTCCGGATGGAAAGCATTGACGAGAATGACAGACTTGATGATGAGCATCACAAGTAACACTGGAAGGATGAACCTGTTCTGTTCGATGCGGTTCAGACGACCCGCAACGTAAAAGAGAACGGTATAGCCCAAGATGATGGCGTAATCATAGGCAACAGGGGCATAAGCTAAGTATATACAGTTGCTCAATATACCCGTGAAGGAAAAGAGCAACATAGCGAATTTCAGCATATTGCCGTGGGGTTTTTTGTAGAGAAAAAAACCGTACAACGCCGTAAGGACGAGCGAGGCAATCATCAGGATGCCCTGTAAGGTGTTTTCACCGATGGTGCACAGACGAGAAATGGTAACAAGCAAAATCAGCACGCCCATGATGTGCAGCCAGATGTTTTTCGATGTTTTCTTTTCCGACATTTCTATTTCCTCCTATTATTTGTCCGCCAGCCCGGCTTCCTTGTGCTCCTGATACCGGGTGAAGTACGCACAGCACAGGGTCAGAATTGTGATGAGCTGACGAGGGGCTTCAAGATAGCGCAGTAACTTGGATGCGGGGTCAGGATCAGCAGAAATCGAAACCAGCTCGGAGAAGCGGCCGACAATGACACACACCGCAATCAGGATGAACAGATAACGATTCTGCTCGATGCGGTTCAGTCGCCCTGCAACGTAGAACATCATACAGGCGGCAAGAATCGGAAAAATAACCTCGACAAGCAAATCTCCCCATTCGTAAATGGATAGAACCGAGGTAAGAACGATGGACAGCGCATTCAGAATGATGACATATTTCAGCATATTGCCATGGGGCTTCTTATACAGCCAGAAGCCATACAGTGCGATTCCGATCAGCACGGCCATGTCAAGAATTTCATCTATGACCCAACCAAATACGCACGCTTTAACTGCAACTGCAAGTTCTACAAGAATCAGCAGCCCCATGATGTGCAGCCAGATGTTTTTCGATGTTTTCTTTTCCGACATTTCTATTTCCTCCTATTATTTGTCGGCCAGCCCGGCTTCCTTGTGGGCTTTGTAACGGACAAAGTACGCGCAGCACAGCACCAGCCATTCCAGTGCCTTGCCATACATGACCACATAGCGGAAAATCGAATCCGGGTTGAACTCGATCACCAGTGTGGTTCCGCTGATGATGAGCAGGACAAGCACCAGCGTCATGATCACTCTGTTTTCCCCGATCTTGTTCAGTCTTCCCGAAGCGTAAGTCATCAGAATCATGCAAACGATATTGATGGCAGAATAGTACAGGGCATTGCTGCCGAGAAATGCAATCGTTTCCACGCAGAGCGTGAGGATGAACGCGATCATCACGAATTTCAGCAGGTTGCCGTGAGGCTTTTTGTACCCGTGGAGCACATAGTAGAGTGCCAGCAGATGCTCTGCAGCGGCAATCAGCGTCAGAACCGTGTAGTTCACGGCGGGGTTGTTCAGCAGAGCAGACACGCAGGAAATGAGCTGCACCACGATGATCAGCACGATGAGAGCCAGCAGTCCCTTGTTCTGTTTGGTTTTTTCCATGTTCTTTCCTCCTATTATTTGTCCGCCAGCCCGGCTTCCTTGTGCTCCTGATACCGGGTGAAGTACGCGCAGCACAGGGTCAGAATTTCCACTGCATCAAACAGATAGGTAATCAGGAACAGTACAGGGGCAACGCCTCCGTCATGAGCGATTCCGATGATACCGGCAATCAGCCGCGCCAACAGTGCAACGATGAGCAGATAGCGGTTCTGCTCGATGCGGTTCAACCGTCCCGCAACGAAGATGAGCACCCCAGAGGAAAGCAGAACGAGAATGTTGAGATATTCCGCAATCACGCCCGCGCTCAAATAGTTGGAATAGCGCAGCATCTGGGAAGCTGCCAGAATCAGCATGGCATATTTGAGCATATTCCCATGAGGCTTCTTATAGAGGAAGAAGCCGTAGAGTGCAATGAAGATGAGCGAGACGATGGTGCAAGCCGCAAGAACATATCCCGTAGCTGTGTTGATGCCGGTGAAAGTCAGGTAGAGCTACGAAATCAGCATGGCGAGAATCAGCACGCCCATAATGGCCAGCACGATGTTTTTCGATGTTTTCTTTTCCGACATTTCTATTTCCTCCTATTATTTATCCGCCAGCCCGGCTTCCTTGTGCTCCTGATACCGGGTGAAGTACGCGCAGCACAGGGTCAGAAAGGTGACGAAGAAGCGGGCGGCACTGACGTGTTGCAGGAACGGTGCTTCGGGGGCGCAGATTACATCCAGCAGGAAATCCACAAGCAGCACCAGCGCGATGATCGGCATGAGGATGCGGTTCCGTTCAATGCGGTTCAGGCGACCCGCAACGTAGCAGATCGCGCCTGCGGCCAGCACCCCGGTGAACAGGTCGGCAAAGCCGTCCCCGTAGAGGAACACGGCGCGGCAGCTGGAATAAGCCACCGTGAAGGCGAACAGCAGCATGGTGTATTTGAGCATATTGCCGTGGGGCTTCTTGTAGAGCCAGAAACCGTAGGCCGCAATGCCGAGGAAGGTGATGTTGTTCAGCCAGATGGCGGGTGTGTCGGTCAGAATCGCCTTGAGAATGCTGGCAGCAAGGGTGAAGATGATGAGGATGCCCATGATGGCCAGCACGATGTTCTTGGATGTTTTCTTTTGCGACATGGCAGTACCTCCTTAATATTTGTAAAGTCAGTATATCACATAAAAGAACAGAAATCAACATTTATCGTACAAAAAAAGAGCCCCGCAGAGCTCTTTTCAGCCGTTATTCTTCGCCGTTTAGGAATGCGCCGACCTCGAGCGATGCCTTGTAGACCTCGTTGCGGGTAAAGCCCGGCAGCGCGGAGACCTCCTTTACCGCGTCCTTCATGCGCATCCCGGAAAACAGCCGCTCCAGCAGCAGCCCGTGAGCGGACACGCCGGACACGCCCGCTTCCTCCTCCGGGATGCACGTCAGCTGAATCACGCAGACGTACTCGCCCTTTTCGGTGTTGGGGTTGGCGCGCAAGCGTTCCAGCACCTCCGAGGCCTTGCCCCGCAGGGTCAATTCATAGTATTTCGTCAGGTCGCAGGACAGGGAGACGTTCGGGTCATGCAGTTCTGTCAAAATATCCTCTATGAGCTTTACGACCCGATGGGGGGATTCATACACAACCGCCAAATTTGCGGGTTTCTTGCGCATTTTCGCAAAGGCTTCCGAACGTTCCTTTCCCTCTCTCGGAATAAAGCCATAGAAGATGAAGGACTCGTTTTCCAGCCCCGAGACCGAGAGTGCGTCGATCACCGCCGAGGGGCCCGAGATTGGCTGCACCGGGATTCCCGCCGCCGTTGCCTGCGCCACAACGCGCCAGCCCGGGTCGGAAATGCAGGGCGTGCCTGCGTCCGTCACCATCGCCACGGTGAGGTCTTCCTCGCACATCCGCGCCACGATCTGCTCCGCCCGCCCCGCCTCGTTGTGCTGATAGCAGGACAGCAGCTCCTTGCCCGTGATGCCGAAGGCGGAGAGCAGCTTGCCCGTCACGCGGGTGTCCTCTGCAAGAATAATGTCGGCCACATTCAGTGTCTCTTTTACCCGTTCGCTGGCTTCGGACAGGTTCCCGATGGGCGTCCCGACCACATATAATATCGACATAGTAATCCTCTTGAATGAATTATTTTCTCCAACATTTCATTGACATGAAACGTTGAATGAAGGGATGAACAACCGAAGCCGCTATAATAGTAGCTCCATACACTATCAAACAATATATCCATGGATTTTCTACATTTACGACATTTGAATGAAAAGCAGAAACAAAAATATGTTGCAAGGCATAGATTTCAAGGGATATTGTCCCCAAGTAATAAGTTACCTTATTCTCATAAGGAAAAATCATAATTGCGACAATAACAAGGAGTACAAAAGCAACAGCAGATAAGTATGCAACTAAAATATAGATATTACCTGTAAAATATCGTGAAACAGTCAACCCACAAAACAGCAGGAAAGCAAGTGGCAACGCAATCCAATATCCCCTTCGGTTAAGGATATAGCCATCAATTTCATTTTGTTGTCTTTTCCAAATTATACCAATGAAAACACAGATAACGCTGTTGTACCACCAACCTCCCATTCCAATAGCACATAATCCAACGACCATGAGCATAATGCCTCCAAAGAACAGAGACAACTTTAATTCATCAGAAACATGAAATGAGAAAATAATAGCAAACAAAACGTAGATGAATAATTGGACTTCAAGATACCATAAATATCCATAATCTCCAAAGGCAATCGGTGTTAGCAACACCCTTTTAATTGAGAAACTCAACGTGCCTATCATGTCAATATAGGAAAGACACAGAGAGACTATATAAAACGGAATTATCCTATGCAGCAACATTCCTTTTGCATATTCTATTCCCTTCTTCTCATATCCAGACATAAGCCCATAACCCGAAAGGAAAAAGAAAACCGAAACTGAAAGATAACCCATCAAAGAAAAAATCTGAGACAAAGCTATATTCTCTGAAAATAAACCTGTGTTCTGATACAAATGATGAGCCAGCACAAAGAGAGCGAATATGCCTCTAAGACACTCGGTTCTATCTTTCGATAAGTAATCAGCTTTCAAATATTGAGGTGGCAGTACCCCCCCACTTTGTTTTTATTGCTAATCATATTAACCTCCTATTTGTTCAGCAGCAATTCCCGCATAAATTTCTTGCCGGTCTCGGTGACAAAAATCTTGTCATAGGTCTCCTGCGCCCTGTCTAAGTTGTTACCCTCGACCAGATTCACCAGCCAGTCGGCCTCAAAGAGCACCTGCAAATCGCGCTCGCCCTTAATCTGGAAGGAATGGTGGTGCCCAACGAGATACCCGATGCGTTCGAGCATTGCCTCGTCGTCTACATATTTCCCCGCCATTTCCATGGCGATGGGCGCACCCAAGCGCTCTTGAATGGGGCCTGCGGAGGAGCCGCACTCGGCAATCCCCGCCGGAATCCCGACGTCGTGGAACAGCGCGGCGTATTCGATGATCTCCTTCTCTTTCCCGGTGATGTCCTCCCCCGCCGCGATGCCCTGCGCGTAGCCGAAGACCTTCAGCGTGTGCGCCGCCCAGTGCTCGTTTTTGTAGTAGGAAATCATATCAATGATTGCTTTTTGATTCATTCATTCAACCCTCCCCTATTTCATTGGGTTTATTTTATCAAAAAAAGCGGGAGCCGTAAAGCCCCCGCCTGCACATAATTGATTGTCTGCACTTTAATGGGTTAAGAAGAACATCGCCGCAAAGAGGATGGTGATGATCCAGGTGGCAACGGAGATGGTCTTGGCCTGGCCGCGGAAGACGCGGATGAGGACGTGGGAAATCAGGCCGAAGGCGATGCCGTAGGAGATGTTGTAGGTGAAGGCCATCATGACCAGGGTGAGGAAAGAGGGCAGAGCCACAGAGGGGTTTTCCCACTGCAAATCCTTGACGCAGCCCATCATGAGGATGCCGACGTAGATGAGCGCGGCAGCGTAAGCGGCGGCGGGGATGAGGGACGCGATGGGAGATAAGAACGTGGCGATGAAGAACAGGATGGCGGTGACGATGGCGGCAAGGCCGGTACGTCCGCCCGCGCCGACACCGGCGGAGGATTCCACATAAGTGGTGACGGTGGAGGTGCCGCACAGCGCGCCGGTGCAGGTGGCAATGGCGTCCGCCAGCATGGCCTTGTTCATGTTGGGCACTTCCAGCTCGCCCTTCTCATTGGGCACAAGCATATCGCCGCCGCGGCAGGCACCGTAGAGGGTTCCCATAGTGTCGAACATATCGACCATGCAGAAGGCCAGAGCGGTGGTGATGAAGGCGATGATGAGGCCGGAGACGGAGTGACCTTCAGCGGCGAGGTAGCTGTCGAAATTGAAGCCCTCGGTGAAGACCTTGAAGAAGGCCTGATCACCGAAATCCTTGAAGGCGGCCAGAGGGCTCATGGTCTTGCCCGCCCAGAAGTCGGTGTAGAAGCCGGGGATGGTGAGACCTAAGAGATAATAGGCCACAGTGCCGCCCAGGATGCCCCACAGGATCGCGCCCTTGACCTTCTTCTTGGACATGACGGCGATGGCAATGACGGAGCCGATGGTCACGAGCATGGGCATGATGGAAGCCCAGGTGGCGGAGCCTAACAGGTTGAAGGAAGCCAACGCAACGCCGGTGGAAGAATCCTTAATGACGATGCCGGAATCCTGGAAGCCCAGGAAGGCGATAAAGAGGCCGATACCGGCGGGAATGATCTTGCGCACGCGGTTGGGGATGGCGTCAAAGATGACCTTGCGCAGACCGGTGGCAGTCAGAATGATGAAGAGGATGCCGTCTGCCAGGACGAACAGCAGGGCGTTTGCATAGGAGAAGCCCAGCCCGAAGCAGACCGTGTAGACGAAGAAGGCGTTCAGACCCATGCCGGAGGCCTGTGCCAGAGGCAGGTTGGCCAGAAGACCGATGAGCAGGGTGCCGATGACGGCGGAGATGGCCGTTGCGATGTAAATCGCGCCGAAGGAGACAACGCCCAGATCGCTGAACATTCCGGGGTTGACCATGAGGATGTAGGACATGGCCATGAAGGTGGTGAGACCGGCGATGATCTCAGTACGGACAGTGGAACCGTTTTCGCGCACTTTGAAATACTTTTCCATAAGCTGCGCATCCTCCTCTTCTTGCGCCCCGAAGCTTAAAAAGCCCGGCCGCGCTTACTATTTCGTAATCGCAGCCGAGCCTTGCGCCAAACTGTTATTACACACAATTATAGGCGCATAAAACAGATTCCGTCAACCCATTACGCCAAAACATAACACAAAAATTTGATTTTCCCAAAAATCGTTCGGAAAAATGCAAAAGCGGCCATTCCGAAGAACAGCCGCCTTGTGATGCCGTAACGGGGGAAAGCCCGGTTATTTCGCCTTCGGCGCGTCTTGCAGCCCGGCTTCCTTATGCTCCTTGTAGCGGGTGAAGTAGGCGATCATCAGAGCGAGCACCATTATAGGTTCGTATAAGTACGAGAAAAGAAGAATCGGGCTATACTTTCCAATATCTGGCACGATGTCCAGTATTGTGCAAACAAAAGTGATAATTGCCACAGCAATCAACAAATACTTGTTCTGTTCAATCCGATTCAATCTTCCCGCTACATAAATGATCACGCCGGCACACAACAGCCCGATGATTGCTACATAACCCTCGGTATTACCTAAAATAAGCAAACGTGCGTGCTGTAAAATCTGGGCGAGAGCCAACAGAAGCATTGTATATTTCAACATATTACCATGGGGCTTCTTATATAGCCAAAAGCCATATAGTATAGCAAAGACCATCGGTACAATAATTATCTCACTCATCACCCCACCTGCTCCAATAATAAGGGAGAGGACTGTCGCGGTCAGTTCCGAAAGAATCAGCACGCCCATGATGTGCAGCCAGACGTTCTTCGATGTGTTCTTGTTAGACATGATGTTTTCCTCCTTTTATTTCTTCGGCGCGTCTTGCAGCCCGGCTTCCTTGTGCTCCTTGTAGCGGAGGATATATGCGACGCAGATGTCGAGCCAGAGAATCAGAGGCGTAATTGCACCGATAACCATAGTTCCTTTCACTAAACCAACAACCGATGCAGCCAATCTGATAGCAAAAACAACACTCATGAGAATCATGTTCTGTTTCACACGATGCAATCTTCCTGCAACATAGAAGCACAACCCAATTTCGATTGCTGCAATAATTGCCTGCCACGGGCTGCTCAACTGAGCAAACTGATATACAGCGATAAACTGAGGAACGGTACATATCAGAATGATGTATTTCAAAAGGTTTCCATGTGGCTTCCGATAACCGATAAAGGCATAATATACAATCAATGCAGACACTACAATATCTGTCACATTATTGACTACCCAAATACCCTTACCACCGGCAACTATAGAAACAATACTTGCCATGATGCCAACCACGGTAAGTATTCCGCAAATGATACAAACAGCTAAGTTATTCGATGCTTTCTTTTCCACGATGAAATCCTCCTTCTATTTGGTTCCTCTTGCTTCTTTGTCCTTGTACTTTGCAATAACCATGATAAAGAAAATCACGGAAAGAAGCAGGTTTGTAGAAATCGGGGATAAGACGGAAGACCAAGTGACAGCAAAGATAACGGAAGAAATCAGGAAACAGAGAATCATCAGTCCGGCCATGAACAGCGAACGTCTCTTTCCCAAATCCTTGGCAACCGAGAATACCGACAGGCAACCGAAAATGATCATCATGAAGATGAAATCAAATAATTGACTGTTTTTGAAAGCAAGCCCCAATGCAATGGCGCTGACAATCAGAAACGAGATGCTGACGGCCTTGAAATACTTCGCCGAAGGCTTTTGATACCCTGATAGGCAGTAGAAGGCAGCCAGAACAACGGTAATAATATCCATCGCATAATAGACGATGAAAATGCCTCCCAGTTCATTCGTAAACAGTCCGATAATGCTTTGCACGGTCACAGCGGCGCACAGCACCAGCAGAATCACCGAAACCCACACGGGCACAACACGTTTCTTTTCCATGATGAAATCCTCCTCTTATTTGGTTCCTCTTGCTTCTTTGTCCTTATACTTGGCGTAAATCATCAGCACGAACACAATATAATACACGCAGGAGCCCATCGTGTAAAGCACCGACAGGAAGTCGATTTTGCTGATGCTCACATAGGAATACACCAGACGGGAAGCCAGCGCAACGAGAGCGAAGATGAGCGAGCGTTTCTTGCCAACGTCCTTCGCAAAGAAGAAAACGGAGAACATTGCAAACCCGATCAGCGAGGAGATGAGCTTTACATCCGGCACGGAATCCGCTGTAATCAGGGTTGCGCGGTTATAAACATTGTGTGCGATTGCCACATACAGGCTGAGGACGAACAGCTTGAAGAAGAAGGCACTGTTCTTTTTGTACCCCGTTAAGCAGTACAGAAGTGCGAACACATCGCACAGCAGGGCCAACACAACGCTGGTCGAGACCGCGCCAAAGCTGCTGCCGGAGCCGGAGAACAGGAGGTAGGCGTAAAACGCCATGCTCAGAACGGTCATCGCCAACAGCAGAACGGAAACCCAGACAGGAACGACTCTTTTGTTTCCCATGAACGGAAAACCTCCTTGCTTTTACTGTCTTAACAATAGCACACAATTCCGTAAAACGCAAGCGGATTTTGACCGTTTGGGGATAAAAAACAGCGGAAGGTTGCCCCTCCGCTGCCGTGATGCTTCGTGATTCGATTTAGAATACCTTTTGTTGTTAGCCCTTGTAGCCGATCTCGTCCGCCAGCTTCTTTTCGATGATGACGGTGGCGTCCCGGTGCAGGCGCATGAAGGTGGCGGGGCAGTGCGGGTCGATGGCTTCCTTAACCAGCAGCTTTGTTGCCGCCTCCTGCTTGTTGCCGGAGATGATGAGCAGCAGCTTGCGGGCGCGCAGAATGTCGCCCATGCCCATGGTGAAGGCCGCCTTGGGCACCTCGTCCTTGGAGGCGAAGAAGCGGGCATTTGCCTCGATGGTGGATTCGTCCAGCGTCTCCATGTAGGCGTGGTCGTGCAGGGTGTCGCCGGGCTCGTTGAAGCCTAAGTGTCCGTCCGGGCCGATGCCCAGCACCTGCACAGCTACATCGGATTTCGCCAGCACGGCGTTGAACTCGGCTAAATTCGCCGCAGGATCGTCGATGCCCTTGGCCACATAAGTGTTTTCCTTTTTGATGTTGATGTGGTCAAAGAGGTTGCTGTCCATGAAGTAGCGGTAGCTCTGGGGATGGTCGGGGGTGAGGCCGACGTATTCGTCCAGGTTCACGGAATGCACGGCGGAGAAGTCCAGCCCCTCGTTTGCGCAGCGGCGGGCAAGCTCCTTATACATTCCGACGGGGGAAGAGCCGGTGGCAAGACCCAGCGTGCAGGCGGGGTTTTCCCGAACAATACCCTCGATGATGTCAGCGGCGACCTTTGCGCCCTCTTCGTAGGAATTGACGATGATAACTTTCATTCGATTTATCTCCTTTTCATTCAATATCGTGTTTACCGTGAGAACCCTCTCAGTCATTTTTCAACTTGTTGAAAAATGACAGCTCTCCCGCACGCGGGCGAGCCTTCCCGTGCTCCCATTCATATTTTGGCGGTAATTGAGCCGTCGTTCTTCCAGATCGCGTTCTCCGGCACCACGCCGCGCACGCAGGAGGTGGGGTACACGTTGGAATTGCGCCCGATGACGGTTCCGGGATTCAGCACGGAGTTGCAGCCGACCTCCACAAAGTCGCCCAGCATCGCGCCCATCTTCCTGCGGTTCGTGGGGATGTCCGTGCCTTCGTTGTGCACAACAATAAGTGCTTTGTCGGACTTGACGTTGGAGGTCACCGCCCCTGCGCCCATGTGGGACTTGTACCCCAAGACGGAATCGCCCACATAGTTAAAGTGCGGAACCTGCACATTGTCAAAGAGGATGGCGTTTTTGACCTCCGTGGAGTTGCCGATGACGCAGTTGTCCCCGATCAGCGCAGAGCCGCGGATGAACGCGCAATGCCTGACCTCGGTTTTGTGCCCGATGATGCAGGGGCCTGCGATGTAGGCGGAGGGAAACACAACCGCATCCTTCGCTATCCATACATTCTCCATGGGGTGGTCAAATTCCTCTGCTGAAAGGGCACTTCCCAAAGAAATAACCAAGTCGGAAATCCCGGAAAGCGCCTCCCACGGATAGGTATAGTTTTGTAAGTATTCCTTCGCCAGCGTGTGCGATAAGTCAAACAGGCTTGCAATCTTAATGTCTTGCACTCTTTTTCACCTCGATCAAGTGTCCCGCGTTTTCAATCGCGGCAATCATGGTATTTACGGCCTTCTCCGCTTCCTCCACGGTGTCCGCCTCGCTCATCACCCGCAGTACCGGCTCCGTGCCGCTCTTGCGCAGCAGCACGCGCCCCCGGCCTTCCAGCGCCTTGCCGCAGCTTTCTACAACCTTCTGCACACTTTCTTCATTAACCGTTGCGTCCTTGTCGTCCACCACCACGTTTTTGAGCACCTGAGGATAGCGCGTCATGCCCTGCCGGAGCACGGACAAGGGCA
>DCHO01000038.1:13288-13447 GCA_002315655.1 Christensenella sp. UBA1750 | reverse complement strand
TCGTAACGATGTACTTCAAAATATGGAAAGTAATGGTCAAAGGCATTGTCCCACCTCCTTTTCGGAGATGTGGCTAACCGCCGTCGTCGTGCGACTCCCCGAACCCTTGCGGGTTCAAGCATAAAATAGCATAATTTGTCGGAAAACACAAGTTTTTCG
>DCHO01000038.1:13085-13210 GCA_002315655.1 Christensenella sp. UBA1750 | reverse complement strand
TTGACAAACAATAAGGCGGCATCTATAATGATAATTGAAAAGGGAGCCGCACAGGCGGTTAGCCCATTTCGGTTACAGAACTAAAGAATAGAACCGTCACCGGCCAGGGTGGCGGTTCTGCTTTT
>DCHO01000038.1:0-12993 GCA_002315655.1 Christensenella sp. UBA1750 | reverse complement strand
TGTGGCTGACCGCCGTCGTCGTGCGACTCCCTTGAACCCTTGCGGGTTCTTAATCAAAATAGCATATTTTGTCGGAAAATACAAGTTTTTCGGTGTATCCATATTGTTTCAGCCTGTTTTTCTTGCAAGAAGACGGGTTTTGTTTTATAATAATCTCAATCGCTATGCTTACCTATTAAGGAGGACAAGAATATGAAATTAGGCGTTGTCGGTCTGCCCAACGTGGGCAAGAGCACGCTCTTTAATGCCATCACCAAGGCCGGCGCACAGGCCGCCAACTATCCCTTCTGCACCATCGAGCCCAACACCGGCGTGGTTGCCGTGCCGGACGAGCGGCTGGACGTGCTTGCGGAAATGTATAATCCCGAAAAATACACCCCCGCCATCATCGAGTTTGTTGACATTGCAGGTCTGGTGCGCGGCGCGTCCAAGGGCGAAGGTCTGGGTAACAAGTTCCTCTCCCACATCCGCGAGGTGGATGCCATCGTCCACGTCGTCCGCTGCTTTGAGGACGAGAACATCACCCATGTGGACGGCACCATCGACCCCGTCCGCGACATGGAGACCATAAATTTAGAGCTCATCTACGCCGACATTGAGACCCTGCAAAAGCGGCTGGACAAGACCCGCAAGCTGGCGCAGAGCGGCGATTCCAAGTCCAAGGCCGAGGTCAATGTCATGGACAAAATCATGGCCGCACTGGACAAGGGGCTGCCCGCCAGAACCGTGGAGCTGACCGAGGACGAGGAAGCAATCGCCAAGGGACTGTTCCTGCTGACCTCCAAGCCCGTGCTCTACGCCGCCAACATTGCCGAGGACGAAATCGGCGAAGGGCAGGACGATCTGCCCCTGGTCAAGAAGGTGCGCGAGGCTGCCGCCGCAGAGGGCGCGGAGGTGCTGGTCATTTCCGCCCGCATAGAGGAAGAACTGGCGCAGCTGGAAGACGACGAGCGCAAGGAATATCTGGCCGACTTAGGGCTTGAAACCTCCGGCCTTGACCGCCTTGTGCAGACCAGTTATAAGCTGCTGGGGCTCATCTCCTTCCTCACCGCCGGCCCCAAGGAGGTTCGCGCCTGGACGATCACCAAGGGCATGACCGCGCCCCAGGCCGCCGGCAAAATCCACTCCGACTTCGAGCGCGGCTTCATCCGCGCCGAGACCGTGGCCTATGAAGACCTGAAAGCCAACGGCTCCATGAACGTCTGCAAGGAAAAAGGCCTCATCCGCTCCGAAGGCAAGGATTACATCGTCAAAGACGGCGATGTGATGCTCTTCCGTTTTAACGTATAGACCCCTTCCAAAAATAAACAAAACGGAGGTTCACAGAACATGAAATACCGCAAATTGGGCACTTCCGACTTAAACGTCTCCGTCATCGGTCTTGGCACTTGGGCACTGGGCGGCGATTCCTACGGCGTCACCGACGATAAGGTTTCGATTTCCGCCATCCACGCCGCCGTGGACAACGGTGTAAACCTCATTGACACTGCCGCCGTTTACGGCAGAGGCCATTCCGAGGAAGTCGTGGGACAGGCCTTAAAGGGGCTTGACCGCTCCAAGATCATCCTTGCCACCAAATGCGGCAACGAGCGCACCCCCGAGGGCGGCTATGTCCGCAACGGCAAGGCAGCAGCCGTCCGCAAGGGCTTTGAGGAATCTCTCGCACGTTTGCAGCAGGACTATGTTGACCTTTTGCAAGTGCACTGGCCGGATGTGAACACCCCCTTGGAGGAGACCTTCACCGAGCTTTACAAGCTGCAAAAGGAAGGCAAGGTTCGCGCCGTAGGCGTGTCCAACTTCTCCCCCGCTCAGATGGACGAGGCCGCAAAATTCTGCCCCATCGTCTCTCTGCAACCGCCCTATTCTCTGCTGGATCGTGCCTTTGAGGACGAATTGCAGGGCTATTGTGAAAAGAAGAACATCGGCGTACTGTCCTACGGCTCCATCGGCGCGGGTGTGCTCACCGGCAAGTTCACGGAAAAGCCTGTCTTCCCGCAGGGCGACACCCGCAACCGCTTCTATGCCAAGTTCTTCACCGAGGAAGCCTGGCCGAAGACCGCCGCGCTGGTCGATGTCCTCCGGGACATTGCCGCCGAACGCGGGGTGCAGACCGTGGAAGCCGCCATCAACTGGGTGCTGAAACAGCCCGCCGTGTCCACCGCGCTGGTCGGCTGCAAGACCCCCGAACAGGCAATCATGAACGTCAAGGCCGCCGATTGGGAAATGACCGACGCGGAAAACGCCCGCATCGAGGAAGCTTACAAAAAGATTTTCGCGTAATTGCAAATGAAAGGGAAGTCAATTTCGGCTTCCCTTTTTGAATAAACCCCCGGCTATCCGTAGGGGAGGGGTCTCCCCTCCCCGAACCTGTTTTCAAAGGAGCAAAAATGGACGACAGAATGAACGCCGCGCTTTCCTACATCCGGGAAAATCTCTATTTCCCCGGCACGCACCTCCTCTACGATGCGGCGGTGGACAATTTGCGCAACCTGCCCACGGCGGAGGAGGCGGAGAGCTGTTTTCCGAACCCCTGCGGTTACGGAACCGACATGGAGGACAGCATGATCCACGGCGGAACGCTGTGCGAGGGGCTGCTGACGCTCTATGAAAAGACCGGCAAGCGGGAATATGCGGATTTTGCGCTGGATTTGCTGGAAGGGCTGCTTAGGTGTGCCGAAAGCGCACGCGACCCCGGCTTTATTCCCCGCTCGCTCTGCCCGGACGGCGTTTCCCACTACCCCGATTCCTCCCGCGACCAGTACACCCTGTTCGCGTTCGCTTGCTTGCGGATGTTCCTCTCCCCCGTCACGCCCGAGAGCATGAAGCGCCGCATCCGAACCGCGCTGGTCAATGTCGCCAACCGGGCGGAAAGACTGATCACGCCGGAAAACGGCTTCGACCTGCCCCGGGAGGACGGTTTGCCCTCGCTGGTTTCCGCCATGTGGGGCGGCAAAATGGGCAATCACGAAATCTTCCGCCTGCCGATGCTTTACCTTGCGGCATGGAAGGTCAGCGGGAACGGGCATTTCTTATTCTTATATAAACAGTATCGTGCAGAAGCGTACCGCCGCTGTCTGCCCATGACGAATTACTGGCACCTTTACGCCGTACAGCAGATGCAGGTCTCTTTATGGGTCGCGGCGCAGGTTGACCCGGAGGAAGCGTGGCGGGAGAAATTCGCTGCCCTCATGAAAACCGTCGCGGAATACGCGCTCACGCAGTCAGAACAGGTGAGGCAGAAGCTCGCGGCGTATAAGGATGTGAACTTCCCCTACACGCCGTACCGACGGCTTTTCCGAAAAGAGCGTATCGGCTTCCCGGAAAAAGAGAAGCGCTACTATTCCCCACAGCACGAGGGCATTGATTCCTTCTGGCTACTGCAGGACGCGGCGAACATCGTGCTTGTATGCGGCCTTGCGGGCGTGAAGCCCACAACCGAAGCCCTGTCCCTGTTTAATTCCGCCTTTTCCTCCATCGACCTTACCCGCTACACAAGAGCCGTGCCGGTTCACTTCCTTGCGGCATACACGCATCTTCTGTAAGCAGACAAAGCAGACAAAAATCGCCCCTCGATCTCCCGTCATTGGGAAACAGAGGGGCGTTCTTTTTACGGGTTATCAGGGATTATTCGGCATCGGGGTCGGCACCGATAACGGCCTTGATGCGGCGCACGCCGGCAGAGGAGGACTCTTCCTTCTGAATCTTGAAGGAAACGAGGTCTGCGGTGTTGTTGGCATGGGGGCCGCCGCAGATTTCCTTGGAGGCCGGGCCCATGGTGTAAACCTTGACGCGCTCGCCGTACTTGCTCTCGAACAGGCCGATGGCTCCGGCGGCCTTGGCTTCCTCCACGGTGGATTCCTCCAGCGTGATGGGGTAAGCGGCGGCAATGTTCTTATTAACGATGGCTTCCACCTCGGCAAGCTCTTCCTTGGTCACCTTGCGGCCGAAGGAGAAGTCGAAGCGAAGTCTCTCGGCGGTAATGTTGGAGCCCTTCTGGGCAACCTCGTCTCCCAGCACCTGACGCAGCGCGGCGTGGAGCAGGTGGGTGGCAGTGTGCAGTCTCGCAGTCTGGGCGCTGTGGTCGGCAAGACCGCCCTTGAAGCGCTGCTCGGCACCGGCGTGAGAGGTGGCCTGATGCTTCTTGAAGTTCTCCTCAAAGCCGTTGCGGTCAACCTTGATGCCCTGCTCGGCGGCCATTTCCTCGGTGATCTCGATGGGATAGCCGAAGGTGTCATACAGGTGGAAGGCGGTAAGTCCGTCGATCTCCTTGGAGTCGCCTAAGCGGGCAACCGCTTTGTCGAACTCCTTCTGCCCCTGCTTTAAGGTGCGTCCGAAGCGTTCTTCTTCGAGCTTTAACTGCTCAATGATGAAGGCGGCGTTCTCGGGCAGCTCGGGATAAACGTCCTTGTACTGGTTGATGATGACCTTGGCGACCTCGCACAGAGAGCCCTCGGGCAGACCCAGCTTCATGCCCATGCGAACGGCGCGGCGGATGAGACGGCGCAGGATGTAGCCCTGATCCACGTTGGAGGGGGTCACGGCCTTGCGGTCGCCTAAGATCATGGTGGCGGTACGGGTATGGTCGGCAATGATGCGGAAGGCGCGGACATTCTCCTCGCTCTCGGCGGCATAGTCCTTGCCGGACAGCTCGCCGATCTTGGCGATGATGTCGCAGAACAGGTCGGTTTCATAGACGGTCTTCTGACCGTTGAGCACCAGCAGCGTGCGCTCCAGACCCATGCCGGTATCCACGTTCTTCTGGGTCAGCGGGATGAAGGTGCCATCGGCCTGCTTGTTGTACTGCATGAACACGTCGTTCCAGATTTCAAGGTATCTGCCGCAAGAGCAGGCGGGAGAGCAGTCGGGGCCGCAGGGCTCCTTGTCGGTGATGATGAACATTTCGGTGTCGGGACCGCAGGGGCCGGTGACGCCGGCGGGCCCCCACCAGTTGTTCTCCTTGGGCAGATAGAAGATGTGATCCTCGGCTACGCCGCAGGAGCGCCACAGGTCGTGGGCTTCATGGTCGGCGGGGCAGTCATCGTCGCCCGCAAAGACGGAGAACGCAAGACGGGAAGGGTCAATGCCCAGATACTTTTCGGAGGTCAGAAACTCCCAAGACCAGGAGATGGCTTCCTTCTTGAAATAGTCGCCCAGCGACCAGTTGCCCAGCATCTCAAAGAAGGTGCAGTGGGAAGCATCGCCCACCTCGTCAATGTCGCCGGTGCGGATGCACTTCTGCACGTCGGTCAGTCTCGTTCCTGCGGGGTGCTTCTGTCCCAGCAGATAGGGAACCAGCGGGTGCATTCCGGCGGTGGTGAACAGAACCGTGGGGTCATTTTCGGGAATGACGGAGGCGGAGGCGATGACGGCGTGCTGATGATCCTTGTAGAATTGCAGGAACTTTTCGCGCAGTTCCTTGGAAGAATAGGTCTTCATGGCTTGTTTCTCCTTTCAAAATGAGAAGAATATGGTAAAAAATACACCCCCGCCAAGACACAACATCTTGGGACGAAGGCGAGGCTTCCGCGGTACCACCCAAGTTGACGAAAATTCGTCCAACTTCATTTCCCCTCTATCGGTGGGAATCCGCCCGCATTGGCTTGCGGGTGCTCACGCAGCGGCACGAAAGAAGAACTTTACGGCCGGAATCGCAGCGTAACTTCCGGCTCTCTGGGCAAAAGTCATTTTCCTTCGCATGACTGCTTCAACGCAATTATCCATATTATAGACAGGTTCTCCGCGTATTGTCAAGCGATACGCAAAAACCGCAAAAAACCTTAACAGTGTGCCTTGTTCTTCCCGCGATTTTCCGCTATAATAAGAAAAAACACTTTCTTCCGAAGAAGGAGCGAGAACAAATGGAACAGCTCAAAATGGTCTGGACAAACGATAATATCCCCGCAAAAGCGCCCGTCTGCCCGGAAGGTGTCGGCATTGTCTCCCTGCCGGATATGGAAAACGGGGTGGAACACTGGCTGGACATCATGCAGTACGGCCTTTCCGCCAAGAGAGAAGACTATGCTTATTATGAAAAGGTCATGCTGGAACACCCGGGATATAAGGAAAGCGACTGCTTTTTCATCACGGTCAACGGCGATCCGGCAGCCTCCGTTGCCGTCATCTGCGATGGCGAAAAGCCCGGCGAAGGATACATCCACATGGTCGCCTGCAAGGAAGCCTATCGCGGGCGCGGACTTTCCCATGTGATGAACGATCTTTGCCTGTATGAACTTAAACGCAGGCATCAGTCCACCGCTTATCTGACCACCGACGACTGGCGTATTCCCGCCATCAAGGGCTATCTCAAAATGGGCTTTGTGCCCGACCTTTCCACGGAGGATTTCCGCTCCCGCTGGGACAGGATTTTTGAAATCATCCAAAGCGGAAAAACCGTTGCCAACAGACCCGAATAAAGCAGATCGGCGGTGCATTTCATGGCTGACAACCGTGCCCCCAAGGGGCTTATCATCGCGTTCATTCTCGCCCTTGTGCTCTGTCTCGGGCTGCTGGGCGTCATGTTTTTCACCGCGCAGGGGGCGGGGATTCCGAGTCTCAAATCCCTCATCTGGGAGGAAGAAGCCGCCGTCAATCTGACGAGCACCCCCGCGCCCTCCGCAGAGCCTACGGAAACGCCCACGCCCACCCCGGAGATTACGCCGGAGCCGACAGAAGCACCCACCCCCACCCCGGTGCCGGATTCCGACATCACCCTGCGTTTCGTGGGCGACATCATGTGCCATGACCGGCAGTTGGCTTCCGCCCTGCAGGAGGACGGCTCCTACGATATGACCCCCTGGTTCAGCAGCATTTCCGCGTCCATCTCCTGCGCCGACCTTGCCATCGGCAACCTGGAAACGGTGTTTGCGGGCGAGGAGGAGGGCTACACGGGCTTCCCCTCCTTCAATTCCCCCGATGCTTACGCCACAGCGCTCAAAGCTGCGGGCTTTGACATTCTGACCTTTGCAAACAACCACACCTATGACCAGCGCATTGACGGCATCCGGCGCACGCTTAATGTTTTGAAGGAAAACGGCTTGCTCTCCACGGGCGCGTGCGGGCAGCAGGACGATTTTGAAGACCTGCTCATCATGAACGTAAAGGGCATCAAGGTGGGCATTTTGGCCTATTCTTCCGTGTTCAACTCCACGCCCAAGTCCGAATGGATGGTGCGTAAGCTCTCCCGCGGCGTGGTGGAGGACGATGTGAAGCAGCTCCGCAGGGAGGGCGCGGACTACATCGTCTGCATGGTGCACTGGGGCGCGGAATATGAGGAACACTACGGCAGCACCCAGAAGCAGCAGGCGCAAATGCTGGCGGAATGCGGCGTGGATGCCATTTTCGGCAGCCATCCCCATGTGGTGCAGGAGGCGGAAATGCTCACCGTGGAGCGTGACGGAGCGGAAGTCACCGTGCCCGTTGCCTATTCCATGGGCAATTTCATCTCCAACCAGCAGGACAGACCGCGGGACATGGGCATCATCTTTGAATTGCAGCTCAAAAAGTCCGGCGAGACCGGGGAAATTTCACTCACTCAGGCGGGCTATGTGCCCACGGTGGTCTATCGCGGCGATTCCAACGGCAAGGACACCTATGAGGTGCTGCCCTGCGGCACATATATGAACTCCGACCACGAAAAGGCGCACCGCTGCGAGACGGTCTGGGAATATGAGGCCGGCTTAATGAGCGAGGATTTTGTGGAGCTGGAAAAATAAAGGGGAACGCTTATGAAGATCACCTATCTGGAAAACAGCGGGTTTTCCGTGGAATTGGACAAAACCCTGCTTGTGTTTGACGAGTGCAACGGAAAAGCCGACAAAGACGGACGTGGAATCGTGACAAAAGCTCAGGTAGAGGTTTTTGAGAAAAGCTATCTCTTTCTCTCCCACAGCCATCACGACCACTGGTGCAAAGAAGTCCTCGCCCTGCCTTTTTCCGAAGTTTTCCTGTCGGACGAGTTCCCCAAGGGCTATGCCGGTCACCGCTTATCCGAAGGGCAGACCCTGACCCTGCCGAACCTTACCGTCCGCGCCTTCGGCTCAACCGATTTGGGCGTTTCCTTCCTCGTGGACGCGGAGGGCAAGCGCATCTTCCACGCCGGGGACTACAACCTCTGGCACTGGGAGGACGAGAGCACCGAAAACGAAATTCAGGAGGCAACGGACTGGTTCGAGCGGATTCTCACCACCCTTGCCCCTTTTTCCGGCACCATCGACCTGTGCTTCTTCCCCGTTGACCCCCGCATGGGCAAAAACACCGCCCGCGGCGCGCATCGGATTCAGGAGACCCTGAAACCTTCCGTCTTTGTCCCCATGCACTTTATGAAGCCCACAAAAGAAGTCACCGACTTTTCCGCGCAATACAATAACGTCCTCCTGCTTAACCAAAGAGGACAGACGGGAAACATTTGATTTTCCTCACGAAATCAGTTATACTAAACACAAATAAACCATACAGGAGGATCGTTTCATGAAATTTGTGATGAATCACAACAACATCAACGTCCGCGACATGGACAAGTCCCTGAAATTCTACGAGGAAGCCTTCGGGCTCAAGGTTGCCCGCACCAAGGTTGCCGAGGACGGCAGCTTCATCCTCAACTTCCTGCAGGACGAGAACAAGTTCTGGCAGTTGGAGCTGACCTGGCTCCGCGACCATCAGGACACCCCCTACGACTTGGGTGAAAACGAGATTCACTTAGGGTTAGTCACCGACGATTACGAAGGTGCCCACGCTCTGCACGAGAAGATGGGCTGCATCTGCTACGAGAATCACGCCATGGGCATCTACTTTGTGGAAGACCCCGACGGCTATTGGGTCGAGGTCGTGCCTCCGAACCACAAATAAAGGCAAAGAAACAACTCGCCCCGCAGAAATGCGGGGTTTTTCTGCACAGACACATGGGGGGCAGAATGAAGAACGCAATCATCGAAAATATGTACTCAAGGCAGAGCATCCGGCAATACACGCAGGAGGAAGTCAGCAAAGAAATCATAGATGAGCTGCTCTGCGCGGCGGTGCAGGCGGCCACCGGCGGCAACACGCAGGGCTGGCACTTCACCGTGCTGACCTCGCAGGCAGCAAAAGAAACCCTCAACGCCGCCGTGCGGCAGGGAATGCTCAATCTGCGGCTTAACGAGCACTCCTACAAGTCCCAGATCTCCGGGCAGAAGGCCGCAAAGCAGGAAAACTACTGCTGCTATTTCCATGCGCCCTGCTGGATCATTATCAGCGCGGCGCAGTCCTATCCCAACAACATGGCGGACTGCGCCCTTGCCGCCGCAAACCTCATGCACGCCGCCGCATCGCTTGGTCTTGGTACCTGCTGGGTCAATCAGGTGCGCTGGACGCAGGACGACCCCATTGTGGCAAACACCCTGCGCAAGCTCAACATTCCCGAAAACGAGCTGGTCTGCGTAAGTCTCGCCGTGGGTTTCCCCGCAGCAATCCCTCAAAAGCCCGGACGCCGTGCCCCTCATGCGGATTTCTTTTAAGAAAATCGCCAAAATAGGAAGGGTTTTACAGTTTTCTCATTGTTGCGCCGGAATGAAGGTGCTATAATGAGACGAGATTTTCCGCAGAATCGGAGAACAGGAGGAACAAGATGGACGTATCCAACATCAACACCACAAATTTTATTGAAGATTTTGTGAAGCAGGATATTGAAGAAGGCGCGGTCACCGGCTCCATTCAGACCCGTTTCCCGCCCGAGCCCAACGGCTACATCCACATCGGTCACGTCAAGGCCATGTATGTGGACTTCTCTGTCGCCCAAAAGTTCGGCGGCAAGTGCAACCTGCGCTTTGACGATACCAACCCTTCCAAGGAAGACAACGAATTTGTCGAGGCCATTCAGGAGGATATTCACTGGATGGGCTTTGATTGGGACAAGTGCGTGTACGGCTCGTCCTATTTCGACAAGACCTACGAACTGGCTGTTGAATTTATCAAGAAGGGGCTGGCCTATGTGGACGAGCTGACCCCCGAGCAGATGAAGGAATATCGCGGCACACTGACCAAGCCGGGCAAGAACAGCCCCTACCGCGACCGCCCCGTGGAGGAGTCCTTAGACCTCTTTGAACGCATGAAGAACGGCGAATTTGCCGACGGAACCTTAACCCTGCGCGCCAAGATCGATATGGCCTCCCCCAACATCTGTATGCGCGACCCCACCATCTACCGCATCATGCACAAGAAGCACCACCAGACTGGCGACAAGTGGTGCATCTATCCCATGTACGATTTCGCCCATCCCATTCAGGACTGCATCGAGGGCATCACCCATTCCCTGTGCTCTCTGGAATATGAGATTCACCGCCCGCTTTACAACTGGGTGCGCGACAACGCGGGTCTGCCCGCCCATCCGCGCCAGATCGAGTTTGCGCGGCTCAACATCACCCACACCAAGCTCTCCAAGCGCTATCTGCGCCGCTTGGTCGAGGAGCATTTTGTCTCCGGCTGGGACGACCCCCGTATGCCCACCCTCTGCGGTCTGCGCCGCCGCGGCTACACCCCCGCTTCCATCCACGACTTCCTGCGTCGCGTGGGCATTGCCAAGGCAGACTCCGTTGTGGACATCCAGCTGCTGGAACACTGCGTCCGCGAAGACTTAAACGAATCCGCGCCCCGCGCCATGGCGGTGCTGGACCCCATCAAAGTGACCCTGACCAACTGGGATGAGGGCAAGATTGTCTATCTCAAAACCGAAAATCACCCCAATCATCCCGAAATGGGCGAACGCGAGGTCGCCTTCGGCAAGCATCTGCTCATCGAGCGCGAGGACTTCATGGAGGACGCACCCAAGAAGTTCTTCCGTCTTGCTCCCGGACGCGAGGTACGCTTGAAGGCCGCCTACATCATCAAGTGCGAAGACGTGGTGAAGGACGAAAACGGCAACATCATCGAGCTGCTTTGCTCTGTTGATCTGGACACAATCTCCGGCTCCGAGGGCGCGGATCGCAAGGTCAAGGGCACGCTGCACTGGGTCGAGGAAACCACCGCCCAGAAGATCGAAGTGCGCCTGTACGATTATATGCTCAAAGAGGAAGAAAACGAAGACGAGGTGGAGCTGGAAGACGAGGAAGAAACCGAAGTTCCCGTCAAGAAGGACTTCACCGACGACTTCAAATACGAATCCATCAAGGTGATGAAGAACGCCTACATCGAGGGTGCGCTCAAAAACGCCAAGGTGGGCGACCACTTCCAGTTCATGCGTCAGGGCTACTTCGTCGTGGATAAGGATTCCACCGCCGAACTGCCCGTCTACAACAGAACCGTTTCCCTGAAAGGCTCCTACAAGCCCGAATAGCGCACCGAAATTCCCTTTCAGGAAATTCCGGTGTTTCGGTCGGCTTATACCTTATCAAGATGCCACAGGCATTTTGATAAGGAAACGCTCGACCTCCAGTCGCTTCGCTCCCTTATTCGGCGGCATAGCGCACTTATGTTATCATCATACAAAGGAGATTCATTCCCATGCAGGTTCGTACCCGTTTTGCGCCCAGCCCCACCGGCTATCTGCATTTAGGCGGCTTGCGCACCGCACTTTACACCTATCTGTTCACCCGCAAGAACAACGGCGTGTTCATCCTCCGCATTGAGGACACCGACCAGGAGCGTCTGGTGCCCGGTGCCACCGAAAAAATCTACAAGAGCTTAAAGCTCGCCGGTCTCAACTGGGACGAAGGTCCCGACATCGGCGGCGATTACGGCCCCTATGTGCAGACCGAGCGCAAGGACATCTATCTGCCCTACGCCCAGCAGCTTGTCAAAGAGGGCAAGGCCTATTACTGCTTCTGCACCAAGGAGGAGCTGGCCGAGCGCCGCGCCGCCGCGGAAGCCGAGGGCAAGACCTGGAAATACGACAAGCACTGCCTGAACCTGACCCCGGAAGAGGTGCAGGAAAAGCTCAACGCGGGCATCCCCTACGTCATTCGGCAGAACATCCCCGAGAGCGGCGAGGCCTCCTTTGACGATGTGCTCTACGGCCACATCGCCGTGGACTGCTCCGAGCTGGACGACAACGTGCTCATCAAGGCGGACGGTCTGCCCACCTACAACTTCGCCAATGTGGTGGACGACCACCTCATGGGCATCACCCATGTGGTGCGGGGCAGCGAATACTTAGCCTCCGCCCCAAAATATAATCTTCTGTATGAGGGCTTCGGCTGGGAAGTGCCCACCTACATCCACTGCTCCCCCGTTATGCGGGATGCCCAACACAAGATGTCCAAGCGGCACGGAGACCCCTCCTATGAGGATCTGAAGGCACAGGGCTTCTTGACGGACGCCATTCTGAACTATGTGGCCCTTTTGGGCTGGTCCCCCAGAGGGGAGATTGCAGAGCAGGAGTTCTTCACTCTGGACGAACTGGTACAGGCCTTTGACATTACCGGCATTTCCAAGTCTCCCGCCATCTTCGATATCGAGAAACTGAAATACTTCAATAGCGCCTACATCAAGAAGCTGTCCCCGGAGGATTTTCTGAAGGCGGCAGAACCCTATCTCAGACAGGGGATCAAAAATCCCGCCATTGACCTCTCTTTAGTGGCTCCCCTGCTCCAGACCCGTCTGGACACCCTGACGGAGATCCCCCCCATGCTGGACTTCTTCGACGATCTCCCGGAATACGGCAACGACCTGTATGTCCACAAGAAGATGAAGACCAACGAGGAAAACTCTCTGGACGCCCTTAATCTGGTAAAGCCCGTCTTTGAAGCCATGGAGGACTGGAGCTTTGACGCCATCCACGACGCCCTCATGGGGGTGGCTCAGGCCAATGAACTAAAAAACGGCCGCATCATGTGGCCCGTGAGAGTGGCCGTCTCCGGCAAGCCAACCACCCCCGGCGGAGCTGTGGAACTGTGCCACATCCTTGGGAAAGAGGAAACTCTCAAGAGGATCCAGACGGGAATCGAACAATTAGGCGGTTAATTTCGGTTCTATCGCAAATGTTGGGGCATTCTGTGAAATGCCCTCTCAGTCAGCTACGCTGAC
>DCHO01000056.1:6096-21572 GCA_002315655.1 Christensenella sp. UBA1750 | reverse complement strand
AGTCGGGACATTCTGCCGTTGCCGTCAATAAACGGATGGATGCAAAGAAAATCGTGAATGAATACCGGAATGAGCAGCAGAGGATCGACCTTCCCCTCACTCAATGCGAGGTTATAGGCATCACAGATTTCCTGCATGGCAGGGGCGGTTTCGTAGGGGGCAAGCGGTGTGAACAGGATAAACGCTTTCCCAGACATATCCGTTGCACTGATGTAGTTTTGTACATTCTTGAAGCTTCCGCCGAAAAAAGAATCCGTGTGGCTGAACATGATTTTGTGGAGCTGCAGGATATAGTTCGGCGTCAGAGGAATATATTCAAAGCTTTCGTGTACTACATTGAGAGCGTCACGGTATCCGGCAATTTCACTTTCGTCGCGGTTGCGCGGTGTCGTCTTCTCGCTCATGAGCTGACGCAGGCGTGTCTCGGTGGTGCGGATGCCCTCGATGGCATTGGAAGCCTCGGTACTTTGCACTTTGGCGATTTCTATGAGTTTGTCAAGCTGCTCCGGCTTCTGCTTCAGATACACGGACTGTTTTCCCTTCGCTTCATGGATCAGCGAAAGGTAATTCACAATTTCTGTATCCCACATTTTATCTTTCAGTTTTGCATAGTCGAACTGACGCAATCTCATCACGCTCCTTTTTTCTCTTCAATTATATCCATAATGATGAGAATAAACAATAGACTGATGAAAATTGAGTGATGAAAATCTCTTTCTGTTTTACAGCGAATGAACTTCACTTCTATCCTGCGTGTATGGCAAAAAATGCAAAATCGTGTTCATAGCCGCTTCTCACCCAAAAGGCGTTTAGTCTGCGGTTCAACTCCGGTTTGATTTCACCGCTGCTTGCCATAAAACCGGCATCCCTGCGCCGCTTTTCAAGCCATATAGGGAAATGACACCAAACGCCTCCGTTAGATTTTTCTAACCCCTTTCTAACAGAGACCGTAATAGAGCGGTTTTGACCGGGTATCCGCCGTAAAATGGTGTATGGTGCGGAGCAAAAAGCAGGAAGATATAGAGAAAAACTGTCAAAAAGAGTTAAACAATGCCGTAATGATAGGCGAAATGCTTAGAACATCAATAATATATAAGGCTGTAGATAACAAATCAGATAATCCCCGAAAAGAAGACTGAAAACAGCTTAAGTGCTTGAGCTGAGACATACTTTTCGGGGGTATTTTTATGTTTTTCGATCAAGTTGATTGCGGCAGAAGTATAAGGAGAGTGGTATGTACCAAAAAACCGGACACCAAATTCGCAGTTGGTTTTGCACCATGGATGTTTCCCTAAATTTGGAGGGAGGCATCCGTTTTGTTTTTGTTTGGATGCGTCTGTTGTTGTAATAGTCAACATATTTTGCTATTTGTATTTTTAAAAGATTCAAAAGAAAGCTGCTGTAAAGCAAGCGATTAAATTATAACAGAACAGCGAAGCCCGCAGCTATCGGAAATTCCGATGCCGCGGGCGTTTGACTGTTCACGAGAACGGTTTCAACACCTGATGCCCTTGACGATCATGTAAGAATGATTCCCGGATAGATGAGATTGAACAGGATCATAAGAATGGTGACGGTGATGGCGCTGAGCAGGGTCGTCACGAAGACACACTGCGCCGCGAGCCCTGCGTTGCAGTCGTACTGTTCCGCAAACATCGCGGTGGTGGTGGCGTAGGGCATCCCTGCAAGGACGGTGCTGACGCCGACGACGAGAGGGTCGAATTTGAGGGCAGATGTGACGGCAAGCACGATTATCGGCATCACGATAAGCCTGACACCGGATGCGGCAACGGAGTGCTTGTTGAAAACTTCCGAGGGCTTGGACTCTGCCAGCAGGCTGCCGATGACGAGCATGGTCAGCGGGGTGACGGCAGCGCCGCCGGAGGAAAGGGTGCTTGTCAGAAAATCGGGCAGCGTGACGCGCATGAACATGAGAAGAATGCCAAGCGCGGTAGATAAGATGCTGGGGGAGAGAAGGAATTTTTTGAGAATCTCATTTGCCTTTGGGCGTGTGAACATACCTGTACCGTAAGTCCACATGACGATGCGGAAGGGAATCATGTAGATGCTCCAGAGAATGAGACCCGAATTGCCAAAGAGGGCGGAGATGAGAGGAATGCCCATGAAGGTGACATTGGAACAGATCAATCCGTAGCGAATCACGGTGTTTGTGCCGCGATCCAAAGCTCCGTCTGCCTTCTTTATGCGGAAGATCAGTCCGATCAGAATCCCGAGGAGGGAGATTCCGAGGGAGATTCCGACGATAGCCGCCATGGATTCGAGAGAAACGGAATCGAGAGCGCCGATGAAGGATTTGAGGATGCTGCAGGGGAGAAAAAAGTTCATCACAATGGCGGTGATGAGCTTGCGCCCCTTGGCCTCGAGGATTTTGATTTTTCGGAAGATGAATCCCGCCGACATGAGCAGAAAAAGCTGGGCGAGAATTTTCAGAAGTGCTGCCGCGCTTGCCATGTAAGATCACCTCGCTGTTTCGATAAGGCTATTCTACCTTTTTTCCGTCCTCGTGTAAATGATTATGTGCCGTTATACATCTTATAAAATGTGCGTTCGCTCCGACACTTGCATGATAAGGCTTGAAAAATGGATGGGTTTGCGATACAATGACGGCAAAGTAATGAAGGAGGATGCGTCTATGCCTATCTGCCGTGTGGAGCGATACCATGGCGAGCCGGCCATCATGATCGACGGAAAAGCCTTCCCGCCGATGACCATGACGGTTCGCACCTACAAAAGGGAGTATCTGAAAGCCTTAGGCGAGGCGGGATTCCGCATTTTTTATATCAGCACCACGACAAACTGGAACAACCCCGGCAATAAAGTAGAGGATTACCCGTTCTGCGAGGGCACGGAACCGCTCCCGGAAAACGGGGTAGAGTACACCTTTAAGATGATGCAGCTTCTGTTGGATGAGATCCCGGAGGCTTATGTGATGCTGCGCCTCAATGTCGCGCCGCCGCCGGAGTGGCTCAACGCCCATCCTTCCGAAATGGTCACCTTCTCGGACGGAACGCACCGTCCCACCCGCGTCACCACCATCAGCCGGGGCGAGGCGGTGGAGGGCTGCCCGTCTTTGTGCTCGGAGGCTTGGTACGACGCCGCCCAAGAAGCGTTAGAGGAATACTTTGCCGCACTTACCGCCTCCCCGTATTTTGACCGGGTGATCGGTTTCTTCCTCTGCGCCGGCGGCACCAGCGAATGGTATTACCCGATTTCGCTGGTAAATCCTGACGGAACCTACGGCGATTTCTCCGAGCCCTTCCGCAAGGCGTATTCTCAATATCTGAAAGAAAAATACGGAACCGAGGATGCCCTGCGGAAAGCCTGGAAGCGCCCCGACGCAAGCTTTGAGCATCCTATTATTCCCACAATCGAGGAGCGCGATTTTGTCACCGCCGCAGACAGCCGCTTTCTTGCGGAGCTTTCCCGCGGACGTTCCAAAGACCCGGTTAAGGTTTTTGATCCCGATGCGCCCAGCGCGGGCGTTTTCCTGAACATGAACCGATACGCTCATGTGGCGGACTTCTACGACGCCTGGCACGCCGCCGTAGCAAAAATGATCGTGCGCTTTGCACAGTCGCTCAAGGTGCGTTTTCCCGATCTGCTGGTAGGGGCGTTTTACGGCTCGTATGGCAGCACGGAATATTTCGACATTGCCACGACCAATGCGACGCGCCTTATACTGGACAGCGGTGTGGTGGATTTTCTCGCGGCTCCCGGCTGCTACCACAACCGCGAACCCGGCGGTTACATCGCCAAGCGCGAAATGCAGGATTCTTTCCGGCTGCGGAACATGATCTTCATCAATGAGGACGACTCCATCACCCACAAATCCGACCTCTGGATGCAGCGTTTCGGATGCCAACTGGATACCATAGAGGATGTGCTTACCACGCTCAAACGCGATTTCGGGCAGGACTTGTGCGAGGACATTCAGGCCTGGTGGTTCGATATGGCCGGGGATTGGTATGACGATCCCGACATTCTTTCTCTGTTCCGCCGTCAGCAGGAGGTTGCAAAGTTTGCCTATGAATCGGAGCGCACCAAACGCAATGAGATTGCCGTGATCTACGACACGGAGAGCATTCACAATGTCTCGCTGGCTGTCAACAGACTGGTCTGCGAATGGGTGCGCACCACGGAACTAAGCCGCATCGGTGCCCCGGTGGATTACTACTTTCACAACGATC
Organism: Christensenella sp. UBA1750; assembly: GCA_002315655.1. Lineage (GTDB taxonomy): Bacteria > Bacillota > Clostridia > Christensenellales > UBA1750 > Spyradocola. The sequence continues at coordinate 17,364 of DCHO01000056.1, read as the reverse complement.
TTTCCCATCCCGCGATGCCGGATTACAAGGTTTATCTGATGATCAACCAGTATCACCTCACCGATGCGGAGCGGGAGGCGGTTTTCGCAAAGGCGCGAAGGAACCACGCCACCGTGATCTGGCTGTATGCGCCGGGCTATGTGAACCCCGATGCGGAAACCGTCATGGATGTCTCCAATATCGAAAAGACCGTTGGCATGAAGGTTTGCCGGCACAACGGACTGTATTACCCGCATTTCCGCGTATCGCCGGACGCGCATCCCATGCTTTCGGGAGCAAGCGCCCGCATCCGCTACGGCTACATTGACCGGGACATCCACACAAGCTACTGGATCGGCCCGTCGGTTCTGCCCCCGGCTTATGTCTCCCCGCTGTTCTCCATCGACGATCCCGATGCGGTTGCGCTGGGGCGCTACTGCCAAACGGGTGATGTGGCGATGGCTATGACCGAAAAGCAGGGCTTCACCAGTGTCTATTGCGCGGCGCAGGTGCTGCGCAGCGACTTAATCGCCTCGATCGCGCAGTGGGCCGGCTGCCATCTCTTCCTGCATACCGATGACGCTTTGTTTGCAAACGAACATTTTATCACGCTCCATGCCAAGGAGGACGGCACAAAACAAATTACCTTCAAACGCCCCTGTTCCCCCTTTGAAGTCTACGAAAAGACCTTCTACGGCCACAATGTAGACCATATCGAGGTTAAGATGCTAAAAGGCGAGACGAAAATGTGGTGTCTGGACGGCAAATGCTGATTTGCGGTTTCTTTGATACGCTTTATTACCTTATCTCCAATTTCCGTGATGAACTTAAAAAAGCCGAAGCGCGCAGATGCGTTTCGGCTTTTTGTGTGTTTGGTTGTCCGAATCAGGCGTTGGCGGCAAGCTGGGCTTCGATGACGGACAGCGCTTCTTCGGGGGTGTCGCAGACGGCAAAGAGGGACATGACCTTTTCACGCAGGAAGCCCTTGGCATGGGCGGCCTTCATCATGGTGTGCAATTCGTCAAAATAGCGGTCGATGTTGAGCAGCACGATGGGCTTGCTGCCCAGCTGATCCAGCTCTTTTAGGGTCAGAATCTGGAAGAACTCGTCAAAGGTGCCGATGCCGCCGGGCACGACGATGAAGGCGTCCGCACGGGACTCCATCACGCTCTTGCGCTCCGCCATGGTCTCGGTGTCGATGATCTCCGTGCAGCCGTAGACCGGCTCAAACTTGTGCATGAAGTGCGGGGTCACGCCGATGACGTGCCCTCCGGCGGCGGTCATGCCCCGGGCAACTGCGCCCATGAGCCCTGACGCGCCCGCGCCGTAGATGATGCTGTGGTTGTGCTCTGCGATGAGCTGTCCAAGATGCTCGACAGACTGAATGTAGTCCTTGTTGATGCGGTCGCTTGCCGCACCGTAAACGCAAATACAGGCCATAATAAGTTCCTTTCCTTTCCTTTCACTGTCAGGCAAATGAAATGATGGATAGAATTGATTATTCGGGTGGGGTTCTTCATTCTCCGATGTTTTTCCGTGTAATGCGGAAGAACCGTGCAAACGGACTTGCACGGCACTTCCTTTTTTGTGAAGAATGGATCAGGAAAACATCTGCTCCAATTCTTCGTATTTGTCGTGGGTGATGAGGGCGTCCTCCTTGATGCCGCGGAGCTTCACCACATACGTCCAGCGTCCATAGGGGGTGACGGAGTCGATGCAGGAGAGGTTGATGATGTAGGACTTGTGGCAGCGGAAGAAGTCCTCCGGCAGCTTTTCCTCCATGTCGGAAAGGGAATCGGAGGTAAAGTAGCTGCCACATTCGGTGTAGAGCACCGTTTGGCGGTCTTCCCGCGCCAGCAGGATGATGTCGGAGACGTCCACAAAGGAAACGCCGTCCTTGGTTTTGAGCATCAGCCGCCCGGGCATTTTGCGCTTTTCGGGGAGCTTGGTCGGCACCTCGATACGGGGAGAGAGAAGCGTGCGAATGCGGGCTAAGGTTTCCAGCACCCGCTCGTTTTTGAAGGGCTTGACAAGGTAGTCAAAGGCGTAGACCGAGAAGGCCTCGCTGCGGTAGCCCTCATGGGCGGTGGCGAAGATGAGCGCGGCGCGGGGGTCCATGTCCTGAATCCGCTGCGCGGTCTCCACGCCGCCCATCACGGGCATTTCTACATCCAGGAAGACCACGGCAGGGTGCTTTTCCTCAAAGAGCTTTAAGCCTTCCTCGCCGTTTTCCGCCTCGCCGATTAAGGTGAAACCCTCGGCCTTTTCGATGAGCTTGCGCAGAATGAGCCGCATTCCCGGCTCGTCGTCGCAGATCATCACGCTAAGATCGTTCATAACGATACCCTCCGATTTTCCCGGCGGGAGACGGGCGCATCCAGAATCTCCTTCATGATGAAGGCGTTTTTCAGCTGCTCTGCGGTGTAGCGGGGCTTGGTCTCCGCTTTCACAGGCTGGGCGGCGGCAATGTGCGGCGTGCCGTGGATGTCCTTGTCCTCATGCAGCTCCGTGCCCTCGGGGGAAATGTAGGCCATGTCGGCACTTGTCACGGGCTTTTCCGTAATAAAAGGCTTTGCGGCTTGCTTTTTTGGCACCTGCGGGGGCTTTTTCGTGGGTAGCACCGGGCGGGCGGGGGAGGGTGCGGCTTGCATGGGGGGAGCCTTGGGAGCGGAAGCAGAAGCCTCCATCTCCGCCAGCTTTCTGTTGAGGGAAGCCTGTTTTTCCTTTGCTTCGGCTTCCTTTTTCTTCTTCAAAAGGTTTGCAATCACAATGAGAATCAGAATCGGGACGACTAAAAACTGCATGACTTCCCCTCCTTTCAATCAGTGTTTCTCGTTTTTGCGGTTATTTGTCGGACTTGCCGGTGCCCGCGATTGCGTCGCGCATCTGCGTGTCGGCAATGACGTTCTTCATGTTGTAGTAGTCCATGACGCCCATTTTGCCGGATTTGAGGGCTTCGGCCATAGCCAGAGGCACTTCGGCTTCGGCCTGCACGACCTTGGCGCGCATTTCCTGCACGGCGGCGACCATTTCCTGCTCGTGGGCGACGGCCATGGCGCGGCGTTCCTCGGCCTTGGCCTGGGCGATGCGTTTGTCGGCCTCGGCCTGGTCGGTCTGCAGCTGGGCGCCGATGTTGCGTCCGACGTCCACATCCGCAATGTCGATGGAGAGGATTTCAAAGGCGGTGCCGGCATCCAGACCCTTCTGCAGCACGGTGCGGGAGATCATGTCGGGGTTTTCCAGAACCAGCTTGTGGGTCTCGGCGGAACCGACCGTGGTGACGATGCCTTCGCCGACACGGGCGATGATGGTTTCTTCACCGGCACCGCCGACCAGTCTGTCAATGTTGGCGCGGACGGTCACTCTGGCCTTGGCACGCAGCTCGATGCCGTCCTTGGCGATGGCGGCGACCACGGGGGTCTCGATGACCTTGGGATTGACGCTCATCTGCACGGCTTGCAGCACGTCACGACCGGCAAGGTCGATGGCGGCGGCGCGTTCAAATTCCAGATCAATGTCGGCGCGCTGGGCGGCGATTAAGGCGTTGATGACGCGATCCACATTACCGCCGGCCAGATAGTGCGCCTCCAGCTTGTTGATGGAGATGTTGATGCCGGCCTTCGTGGCCTTAATCAAGGGATAAACCAGACGGGAGGGCGTGATGCGGCGGATGCGCATACCGACCAGAGAGAAGATTTTGATGTGTACGCCGGAGGCCATGGCGGAAATCCACAGCCCGATGGGGAAGAAGGAGAAGAAGATGGCCAGCAGGATAACGATGATAACGAGCACGGCAAATGCGATGATGATAGGATCCATAGTGTACCTCTTTCTTATGCTTGTTGAAAATGGGGGTTGGGAAACTTAAATTTTGCGGACGAGGAGCTTGTGCCCTTCGACCTTGACGACCTTGACCTTTGTTCCGGCCTCGATGAACTCCCCTTCGGAGAGCACTTCCAGCTTCACACCGTCAAAGTCCGCGGTGCCGACCGGGCGCAGGAAAGTGGTGGTGGTGCCTTCATGTCCCATGAAGTAGCCTAAATCTTCGCCGCTGGTAAAGCCGTCCTGACGGTTGGCGGATTCCTTTAACACCAGCGGGGATTTTGCCAGTGCGCCGTTTTGCGCGGAGTGCATGGCGACGGTAGTGATGAGCACCAGCACCAGCAGAATGATGATGGCTAAGATGATGGCTTCCAGCACGCTGTCCGCAGCCAGGAACACGCCTGCCGCCAACAGCAGAAGCCCCAGCACACCCGGCACACCGAAGCCCGGCGTGAACAGCTCAATGGCGACAAACACAAAGCCCAGTAAAAGACAGATGGCCGCCGGCCAGTTGAGTGAAATGATCTGCAAAATTTCTGCCATGGTTTTCCCTCCTTTTTGTTACCAGTATATCGGTTCGTTCCGTTCCTGTAAATGCCTTTTGTCTCAAATGTCGCAATTTGAGGTTCAAATGTCAAAAAAAAACCCGCACGAATCCGGGCGGAGGGAGAGAAGAAGGAATGAATACTGAAGACTGAAAAAAGAATAATGAAGAATAAGGAACGGGGGACGCCCCTTCAACCCTGCGGGGGCATCTGTCGTTTCTTATTCTTCAATTTTCAGTATTCAGTTTTCGGTCTTCCTTTTTATTTTACAGTATATCGGTTCGTTCCTGTAAATGCCTTTTGTCTCAAATGTCAAAAAGTCCCGCACGAATCCGGGCGGGGGGAGAGAAGAAGAAGGAATGAATACTGAAGACTGAAAAAAGAATAATGAAAAATAAGGAACGGGGGAGCCTTGTGTTTGCGGGGCAGCTGCCGTTTCTTATTCTTCAATTTTCAGTATTCAGTTTTCAGTCTTCGTTAAATAAATTTAGTTAGCCGTGACCTCCAGCCAGATGCGGTTATACACATCCAGCACGTCCGCAACGTCGTGGAAGAAGGTGCAGCGGGCGATCACGTCCTCGGGGGGATTGAAGTTGGGGTCGGAGGTCATTTCCTCGGGCAGGTATTCCAGTGCGCCGTCGTTGGGGGTGGAATAGCCGATATACTGACTGTTCATGGCGGCAATGTCGGAACGCAGCATGAAGTTGATGAACTGCATGGCTCCGTCGTAGTTTTTGCAGGTTTTGGGAATGACCATACCGTCCAGCCAGACGTTGGAGCCTTCATCGGGCACAACGTATGCCAGATCGGGGTTGAGCTTGATGGAATTGACCGCGTCGCCCGACCAGACCAGACCCATGGCGGCTTCACCCGCCACCATTTTGTCTTTGATCTCGTCCACGCCGTAGGCAAGAAGCACGCCGCTTTCCCGCTGCTCGATGAGCTTATCGCGGGCGGCTTCCAGTTCGGACTGGGAGCGGGTGTTTAGGTCGTAGCCCAAGTAGCACAGCGTCACGCCCAGCGAGTCGCGCACGGAGTCCATCATGAGCACATTGCGCTCATACTGCGTGTCCCACATGGCACCCCAGGAGGTGATGGGTTCAGAGACCATCTTGGTGTTGTAGAGAATGCCAACCGTGCCCCACATATAGGCGGCAGAGTAGGCGGAGTTTGGGTCGTAGTCGGGGTCCTGCATCCAGCTTGTTATGTACCGGAAATTCGGCAGGGCTTCCTTGTCCAGCGGCATGAGCATATCGTTGGCGATCATGCGCTCAATAAGATAATCGGAAGGAAAGGCCACATCGTAGGCTGTGCCGCCCTTTTCCAGCTTGATATACATTTCCTCGTTGGTGGTGAAGCGCACATACTTGACCTCGATGCCGGTCTCCTCGGTGAAGAGTTCAAGGGCGGCGGGGTCAATGTAGTCCTCCCAGTTGTAGACCGTGATGGACTCCTTTGCCGTTGCGCCGCAGCCGGAGAGCGTGACGATCAGCAGAACGAAGACAAGCAGCAGGGACAGCTTTTTCATGGGTTTATTTCCTTTCAGGCGGTAGTGTGGTGATGGTGTTGGGGTTTCTTGCGTTCAACCAGCGCGGAGCGGCGGTTCAAAACAAGCAGCAGGGAGAGCACTGCGATGAACATTAAGGTGGACAGGGCGTTGATGGTGGGGTTGATGCCCAGCTTTGCCATGGAGTAGATGAGGGTGGAGAGGTTCTGCACCTCTGAGGTGGTGAAGAAGGAAATGACAAAATCGTCAAGGGAAAGCGTGAAGGCTAAGATCGCGCCGGAAATGATGCCGGGCATGATTTCGGGGATCACGATCTTGACAAGCGCCTGTGCGGGGCTGGCACCTAAGTCCATCGCGGCTTCGTAGGCGTGGGCGTTCATCTGCTTGAGCTTGGGCAGCACGGAGAACATGACGTAAGGGATGTTGAAGGAAACGTGCGCCAACAGCATGGTGAAAAAGCCCAAATTCAGCTTGCAGAAGATGAAAAGAATCATAAGCGACACGCCGGTCACGATGTCGGGGGTCAGCATATTGAGGTTTGCCACGTTGAGCCAAAGTGCCTTCTGCCCCCGGTTCATGGAGGAAAAGCCGATGGCGCCCAAGGTGCCGATGACGGTGGAAATGATGGCGGAGAGAATGGCCACGCCTAAGGTCACATACAGTGCCTGCAGAATGTCGGTGTCCTCAAAGAGGGAAATGTACCACTTTAAGGAGAAGCCGCCCCACACGGCGCGGGACTTGGAGGCATTGAAGGAAAAGACGGTAAGGGTCAAAATGGGCAGATAGAGGAACAGCAGCACCAGTGCAAGATAGATGCGCGCAAACACATTGCGCTCTTTTTTTGCGTTTTTCACAGGATGCCGCCCCCTTCCCGGTCGCCGAAGCGGTTCATAAGCCCCATAGAGATCAGCAGCAGCGCCATCATGACAAGGGACATGGCGGAGCCGAAGTTCCAGTCGCCGGTGAACAGGAACTGCTGTTCAATGAGATCGCCGAAGAGCTTGAACTGCGCACCGCCCAGCAGGCGGGAGATGACGAAGGTGGTGACGGCGGGCATGAACACCATGGTGATGCCGGAGGCGATGCCGGGCAGCGACAGCGGCAGCACGACCTTTACAAAGACCTGGAATTTCGTCGCCCCCAAATCCTCCGCCGCCTCGATGACCTTCTTATCCATTTTGTCAAGTGCGGTATAAAGAGGAAGGATCATGAACGGCAGATAGTTATAAACCATGCCCATGAGCACCGCGCCGTAGTTATACAGCAGGCGCACATCATCCTGTGCACCGAATAAGTGCCGGATGGCGTTGACCGTGGAGGTGATGAGGCCGTTGCTTTCCAATAAGGTCAGCCAGGCGTAGGTGCGCACGAGGAAGTTCATCCACATGGGAATGATGAAAAGCAGAATCAGGATGCCTTTTTTGTCCAGCCCCTTGTGCGTGAGAAAGTACGCCGTGGGATAACCGATGAGCAGGCACACCGCCGTGCACAGCAGCGCAATGCCGATGGAGCGCAGCAGCACATTGATGTAAATGGGGTCGGCAAAATCCACGAAATTCTGCAGGGTGAAATCGCCGCCGCCGTTTTGCAGGGCATAGACGATAACCAAGATAATGGGCACGATGGTGAAAAGCACCATCCACACGATGAAAGGGAGGGAGGCGGATTTCTGCGAACGGTGCATTGTCTTACGCCTCCTTCGGGGTCTCGTTCAAGGTGGGCTTCATGATGTGAATGTCAAAGGGAATGACGGAAAGCCCCACGGTGTCGCCCACCTCGCGGCAGAGAGTGGAGTGAACCTTCCATACAAAGCCATTCGAGGCAATCATCATTTCATAGTGCACGCCCTTGAAGACCACGGACTGAACGACTCCTGTGATCTGCCCGTCTGCCGGCTCTGAGACCTTCAGATCCTCCGGGCGAATGACCACGTCCACGGGCTTGTTTTCGCCAAAGCCCTTGTCCACGCACACAAAATCGTGCCCGTCAAAGTTGACCAGTTCATCTTTGAGCATGGTGCCGCGCAGGATGTTGCTTTCCCCGATAAAGGCTGCCACAAAGGCGTTTTTCGGCTCGTTGTAAATGTCCGTCGGCGTGCCGATCTGCTGCACAAGACCGTCCTTCATCACCACGATGGTGTCGGACATGGTTAAGGCCTCCTCCTGATCGTGGGTGACGTAGAGGAAGGTGATGCCCAATTCCTGCTGCATTTTTTTAAGCTCCACCTGCATTTCCTTACGGAGCTTCAAGTCCAGCGCACCCAGCGGCTCGTCCAGCAGCAGAACCTCCGGCTCGTTGGCCAAGGCGCGGGCGATGGCAACGCGCTGCTGCTGGCCGCCGGATAAGGTGTCCACCCTGCGCTTTTCAAAGCCGTTAAGACCTACAAGATGCAGCATCTGTTTGACCTTGGCGTCCACCTTGTTTTGCGGCTCCTTTTTGAGCCGCAGACCGAAGGCAATGTTCTCATAAACGTTTAAGTGGGTGAACAGCGCATATTTCTGGAACACCGTGTTGACCCGCCGCTTGTGGGGCGGCACGTCCGTCACATCCACGCCGTCAAAAAAGACCTTGCCCGTGGTGGGGGTCTCAAAGCCCGCAATCAGGCGCAGGGTCGTGGTTTTGCCGCAGCCGGAGGGCCCCAGCAGCGTCACAAATTCCTTTTTGCGGATATATAAATTGAGGTTTTTCAGTGCGCCGGTCTCGCCGCCGTCGTAGGATTTGGATAAATCCACAAGGTCAATCAGATGTTCGCTTTCCACAACAGACATGGGGCTGTCCTCCGTGATTGGGATTGATGTGCGAATTATGGAGGGTACCCGCAAGGGCACCTGTAGGGCGAGCGTTTCCTTATGAAGCGTCCAGTGGACGGTTCATAAGGTATAAGCCGCCCGGAACACCGGAACTTCCCGAAGGGGAGTTACGGTGCGCAATTAAAATGAAGGGGGCGTTGAGACCCAAAGTACCTTGGCTGGAACCTTGCCGGCGTTGATGAGCTTGTGCGGGGCGGTGGGCTTGAAGCAGAAGCTCTCGCCCTTTTTGCACTTGTGCCGCTTGTGCCCCAGGAGCACCGTGACCTGCCCGGCCAGACAGTAACCGAATTCCTCGCCGGAATGGGGGCTCTCCTCCGTGGTCTCTCCGCCAGGGGACAGGGTGATTAAGATCGGCTCCATCTCGTTTTTCTGCGCGTTGGGGATGAGCCAGGAGATGTCGATGCCCTTTTCCTCGTCGTGGGAATCAAAAATGTCGGCGTCTCCGAAGATGATCTTTTCCTCCTCCGGCTCCGCAAAGAACCGGCGAAGATCGGTGCCCAGACATTCCAGAATGTCCATCAGCGTGGCGATGGAGGGAGAGGTCAGGTCGCGCTCCAACTGGGAGATAAAGCCCTTGGAAAGATCGCACCGAAGCGCCAGCTCCTCCTGCGTCAGCCCGTGCTGCAGCCGTAATTGCTTGATTTTTTCGCCTAATTCCATGAAAAAGATTCGCCTCCGAATGAAGGAAAAGAATTTCTAAACCGTAAGTTTAGTTTCTTTAACCTGCATAAACAGTAAAAGTGAAGTTTAGAATGAGTGAACGGTATTCCGTGAAAAGCAGTATTTCTTGATTTTGAGTTTAGGGAAACTAAACAGAAAAGCATGATTATTTAAGCATATTTCGGCGCGTCTGTCAATGAAAAATAAAACTTTTACAAACATTTTTGCCGGAATCGAAAAACCGTGCGTTTTTGCCCGTTTCCGCAAAAGGACGCAAAACACAAAAACATATTTTTTACAAAAACCCTACATAAAGTTTGGCTTAAATCAGGGATTCTTTCATCGTCCGAACGACAGAAATCGCACGATTTTCAAAATACACTGAAAATGTTGGGAATTGCGCTTGGGGAGGGAAGAATATGGTACAAAAGACGGTGCGGAAAACGCAGGTGTGGAGCCGCATTGGGGAAAGGCACGGCTTTTTTGAGGAATGGGTCGAAACGGTGCTTGCGCTGTGCGGGCATCCGTGGCTGCAGAAGGCGCTACGGGGGCTTCCCGTGTTCCTGCTTGGGGCGGTGCTCTCTCACGGCATGGTGACGGGCGGGCTGTGCCCCTTTGCGCCGGCGTTTCTGTGCGCTTCGCAGATGAAGGAGAAGCATCGCCTGGCCGCCGCCATAGGGTGCATATCCGGCACACTGCTGATGCTGGACGGCGCGGGGCTGCTCATCTGCGTGGTCATGACGGTGACTTTGGAGGGGCTGAGGTGCTTCAAAATCCGCCCCAATGCCCTGTTGTGCCTTGTGACGGCGGGGATTTTGCAGCTTGTCCTGCCGCTGCTTCGGGCGGAAAGCCTATATGACGGGTTGCTGGCTCTTTTTTCGGCTATAGCTGTACTGTTGCTCGCCCCGCTGTATGCGGAGGGACTTTCCGTGCGCTTTCGGGCGCGAAAATACCTGTGCCCGGAGGAGCTGACGGGTGGCGTGCTGCTGCTGGCCTCGGCGCTGTCGGGACTGCGGAGCCTGCGGCTGCTTGGCGTGTCGCCGGTGCTGGCTGGGCTGCTGTTCTGCTGTGTCACGGTGGGCTTTTACGGCGGGGCGGGCAAGGGTGCGCTGTGCGGGGTCATCTGCGGGCTTCTCCCGGCGGTGACGCTGCCCAATGACCCCACGTTGCTGCCGGTGTTTCCTCTGCTTGGGCTGCTGTGTGGGCTGCCCGTGACGAAACGCCGCCTGTGGGTGCTGCCCGCCGCCTTTGCCGCAGCGCTTCTCTCCGTTGCCTTTGACAAGACGCTGCTCATGCTCTCCCACGGCATCGAGCTTGCCGCCGCGCTCCTCGCCTTTTTCCTGTTGGATGCCCGTGGGCGTGACGCAATCTCCCGGGCACTGAACCGGGATTGTGTGCCGTATCCCCTGCCGGATGCCGTGCGGGAGACGGCGGACAGGCTGCGCGGCTTCGGGGGACTTTACCGCCGCATGAGCCACGCGGGCGGGGAGCTGGCGGGGCAGTATGCCGCATTGGGACAAGCCCTGTGCACCGTGGCGGGCGAGTTGGAGCAGCCGCCGGAAATGCGCATCGACCTTGCACAGAGCATAAGGCAGGTGCTGGAAAAGGCGGGCGTGGTGACGGAAACGGTCGCGGTGGAGCAGCGCAAAGGGCGCATTTCCGCAAAGGTCACGGTGCTCTGCCGCACAAAGGACGGGCTGTGCGCCCGGGAACTGCCGCGCCTTGTCTCCCGGGCACTGGATCGCCCCATGCGGCTGATTCCCGCCGGGTTGTGCCCCGAAAACGGCTGCTGCTGCCTGCGCTTTTCGGAGGAAGCGCCCATCCGCTGTGCCGTGGGCGCGGCTTCGCGGGCGATTCGGGGAGAAAACGGCGACACCTTCACCTCTATGGAGCTGCCGGAGGACAGGCTGCTGCTGGCGCTCTCCGACGGCATGGGGCACGGGGA
>DCHO01000056.1:4811-6022 GCA_002315655.1 Christensenella sp. UBA1750 | reverse complement strand
TCGGCGGGCTTTGCCACGGAGGACGCCCTGCTTGCGGTCAATGACGCGCTGCTCTCCTCCGCGGCCGCGGAACGCTTTGCCACCATGGACGTGGCGATCTTGGATAAGCAAACGGGCTGCATGGATGTGATGAAGGTCGGCTCGCCGCCCTGCTACATCCGGCGGGGGAAGGAACTGATCGCACTGCACGGCGAAAGCCTGCCGCTGGGCATCCTCAAAAAGGTGAAGCCGTCGGTTACGCACATTACCGTGCAGGACGGAGATGCGCTCTTCTTCCTCACCGACGGCGTGTGCGACGCGCTTGCCGGGGACGAAACCGCCCTGCAAAAGCAGCTTGTGACCCTGCCCCTGCGCGACCCCGAGCACACGGCACAGACCCTTCTTGCCGCGTCCGGCACCGTAAAGGACGACATGACCGCCGCCGTCCTGCGGGTGTCGGTGAATCGAAAAGTTTTGCGGTTATAACCCGAAAAACTTCTTGATTTTGTATAGTTTTGCGGTTATAATTGGTGAAAAGGAGGAGAGGATATGATTTACAGAAAGACGTATATGGACAGGCTCATGGCGTATGTGGATACGCCGTTTGTGAAGATTCTGACCGGGATGCGGCGTTCCGGCAAGTCCACCATCTTAAAAATGCTGATGGAAAAGCTGATATGCGAACGGAAAATCACACCGAAGCAGATCGTTTCCTTCCGCTTTGATTCCATGGAATATGAGGGCATGACGGCTGCGGAAATGTATGCCGCGATGAAGGGAAAACTGCTTCCGGGCAAGAGGACGTATTTCTTTCTGGACGAAGTACAGGAAATTTCCGGCTGGGAAAAGGTGGTCAATTCCGTTTTTTCGGATTATGATGTGGATTTGTATGTTACGGGCTCCAATTCCCGCATGATGTCCTCCGAGATCGAGACCTATCTGACCGGGCGTTATGTGTCCTTCCGCATTTACACGCTGTCCTTTGCGGAATATCTGGACTTTAAGAAAAGCTACACGACGCTGTCTGACCTGCACACCGAGTTTGCGAACTACATTCGCTTAGGTGGCTTCCCCGCGACGCATTTGCAGGCGTATGCGTCCGACGAGGTCTATACCATTGTCCGGGACATCTACAATTCCACCGTTTTTTCCGACATTGTGAAGCGCAATCAGATCCGAAAGGTCGATCAGCTGGAACGGGTGGTGAAATACACATTTCAGAACGTGGGCAA
>DCHO01000056.1:1194-4729 GCA_002315655.1 Christensenella sp. UBA1750 | reverse complement strand
GAAACGGTCTATGGGTATCTGGAAAAATTGGAAAAGGCCTACATCCTGCACCGCTGTTCCCGCTATGATTTGCAGGGAAAGGAAATCCTCAAAACGCAGGAGAAGTTCTATCCGGCAGACCCGGCTCTGCGCTTTGCCGTCATGGGCTACAATGCGGACATGGTAGCTTCGACCCTTGAAAATGTGGTCTATCTGGAATTGTGCCGCAGGGGATATGCGGTGTTTGTCGGAAAGGATAAAGAAGAGGAAATCGACTTTGTGGCGACAAGACAGCAGGAAAAAATCTATGTGCAGGTGACCCAGTGCATCGACAGCGAAAAAACGGAAAAGCGCGAATACGAGCGACTGCTGGCGATTTCGGACAATTTCCCCAAGTTCGTGCTGCGTACATACGAATTTTCCGGCGGAATTTACAGCGGCGTTCAGACCATGCACGTTGCGGACTTTCTGCTTTCCGACAGGTTTTAGCAAAGTCCGGGATTGCGGATTTTCGTTTTGTCTGCTATACTGACCATACAGTAATCGAGAAAGAAGGGAATCCTTTTATGAAAAATCCTATTGTGACCATTACGATGAAGAACGGCGACGTGATGAAGATCGAGCTGATGCCCGAGGCTGCGCCGAACACCGTGGCTTCCTTTGTGAAGCTGGTGCAGGACGGCTTCTATGATGGGCTGGGCTTCCACCGCGTCATTCCCGGGTTCATGGTGCAGGGCGGCGACCCCACCGGCACCGGCATGGGCGGTCCCGATTTTGCCATCGAGGGCGAGTTCCGCATCAACGGGCATTTCAATTCCCTGAAACACACCCGCGGGGTCATTTCCATGGCACGCTCCATGATGCCCGATTCCGCCGGCTCCCAGTTCTTCATCATGCACGCCGACGCGCCCCACTTAGACGGCTCCTATGCCGCTTTCGGTAAGGTTATCGAGGGCATTGAGGCGGTTGACCACATCGCCGCGCTCAAGACCGACGCTTCCGACAAGCCCCTGGACTATCCCGTGATGGAAAAGGTCACGGTGGAGACCTTCGGCGAGGAATACAAGCCCGTGCGCCGCACCGTGAACCGCAGAGGGTACTAATAAACGCAATAAATGACATTTTTTCGCCGCACTTTCTGGTGAAGTGCGGCGAAAATTGTTAATGTTTAGTAAATTGATGCGTTTTTTGTGCTTTACCGATTTACTTTGATGAACAGGCGTGTTATACTGACGATACTTCAAGGGAGACGGAATATCGTTCGAGATTTTTGATCGTCTCTCCTGACTATGAAAAGGTTTACCCAGCAGACAGCGCGCCCCTGATCTTTTACCTCTCCTCCTCACATGGGAGCTTCTGCCTGTTTCATTTTGACACTTTCGGAATCAACGAAGACCCGTTCTCCCCTGAGCAAGGAGGACGGGTCTTTGGTTTGCTTTGCGGCTGTTTCCCGGCAAGAAAGGCGACCGTTTCCTCCTTGTCCCAAGGGGCGTTGAGATTCATGAGGAAGGTGAAATAGTCCGATTGAACGTCAAAATCGGGCATAGGCTGATATTGCTCATAGCCTTTGCGCAATGCTTTCCGGTCGGAAAACTGCTTGGACAGGAAGGCCAGCTCCCATTCGGCGGGGGCGACCACATAGGCGTCCATGTCCGCATAGGCGATCAGATTATTCGTTTTATCGTATAAATATTGATCGGCGCACCGGTCGGGCATCATGAGCACGAATTTTGCGGAGGAAAAGGGCACGGAACAGAGCTTTTTACAAAAATCCGAACGTTCTTGCAAACCTCGGCGTCTCCGTTTCGGTATTCTGCAATGTGCTTTTCCACGGAGGCGTATGCGGCTTTGTAAAAATCGTGAATCTTTTCGCGCCCGAACAGTCCGCAGGCATCGTGGCGGGCGTTGTGCGCATAACCGATGAAAAGCCCTGAGCGGTAAGTGTTGTCCTCTCCTGCGGAAACCCGTCCCAAGGATGGCCTTCCATAAAGACGAAGATGTTTTTGCTTATCGTGGCAAGAGTATAGCGCAAACCCCGCGCTTTGTGTTATACTGTATCTATGGAATTTATGACATCAGGAGGGTTTCCCTATGAAAGCTGTTGTGACCGTGCTGGGCAAGGACAGAACCGGCATCATTGCCGAGGTTTCCGGGCTGCTGTATCACGAAAACGTCAATATTTTAGACATTTCCCAGACCATTTTATCGGAAATGTTCACCATGATCATGCTGGTGGAGATCGGCGAAGGCGCACAGTACGACATTGTGCGCGACAAGCTACTCAAACTGGCGGAAGAAATGGGGCTGGAGATCCGCGTGCAGCGCAGCGACATTTTTGACGCCATGCACCGCATTTAAGGAGGGAGTTTCATGCTCAATTCAACGGAGATTTTGCAGACCCTCCAAATGATCGACCAGAACAAGCTGGATGTGCGCACCATCACCATGGGCATTTCCCTGCTGGACTGCGCAAGCGGGCTGCCGGATAAGCTTTATGACCGGGTGTATGACCGCATCACGACACAGGCCAGTGACTTGGTGAAAACCGGCGAAGCCATCGAGCGGGAGTTCGGCATTCCCATTGTGAACAAGCGCATTTCCATAACGCCCGCCTCCTTGCTGTGCGCTCCCGGCATTGACCCGGTGCGCTTGTGCAAAACGCTGGATGCGGCGGCAAAGGAGGTCGGGGTCAATTTCTTGGGCGGGTTTTCGGCTTTGGTGCACAAGGCCATGACGAAGGCCGACGAACGGCTCATCCGCGCCATTCCCGAGGCACTGTCCACAACCGACCTTGTGTGTTCCTCCGTCAACGTGGGCACCACCCGCGCCGGCATCAACATGGACGCGGTGAAGCTCATGGGGCAGGTTATAAAAGAAGCCGCCGAGAGAACCGCCGACAGGGACGGGCTTGCGTGCTCGAAGCTGGTGGTTTTTGCCAACGCGGTGGAGGACAACCCCTTTATGGCAGGGGCCTTCCACGGAGCGGGAGAAGCGGAATGCGTGATCAATGTAGGGGTATCCGGCCCCGGCGTGGTCAGCCACGCCCTGCGCAACTGCAAGGGTATGCCCTTTGACGATGTGGCGGAGACCATCAAAAAGACCGCTTTCCGCATTACCCGCATGGGACAGCTGGTGGCGCAGGAGGCTTCCCGCCGTCTCAATGTGCCCTTCGGCATTGTGGATCTTTCCCTGGCGCCCACCCCGGCCATCGGCGACAGCGTAGCGGATATCTTAGAGCTGATGGGTCTGGAAAGCGTAGGCGCTCCCGGCACCACAGCCGCGCTGGCGCTGCTGAACGATGCGGTGAAAAAGGGCGGCGTTATGGCCAGCTCTCATGTGGGCGGTCTTTCCGGCGCCTTTATCCCCGTTTCCGAGGATGCGGGTATGATCCGCGCTGCGGAAAAAGGCCTGCTTTCTCTGGAGAAGCTGGAAGCCATGACCTGTGTCTGCTCGGTGGGTCTGGATATGATCGCCATCCCCGGCGATACACCTGCCGAGACCGTCTCTGCCATCATTGCCGACGAAGCGGCCATCGGCATGGTGAACCAGAAGACCA
>DCHO01000056.1:0-1119 GCA_002315655.1 Christensenella sp. UBA1750 | reverse complement strand
CGGTCTGCTGGGCTCGGCTCCTGTCATGCCGGTACATCCCAGCTCCAGCCGGGAATTTATCTCCCGCGGCGGCCGCATCCCCGCACCGCTGCACAGCCTGAAAAATTAAGAAAACCGGCGCAACTCCCTGCACACAAAAAAGACCTGCTCAACGCAGCAGGTCTTTTTGTTTGCACTGTCTTGTTTTCCGGGTTTACTTGCCGATAGCTTTCAGCAGCTGAGGGATCAGCTCTTCAAAATACACGCCGTAGCGGATGCCCTCGGGATCGGCGGCGGTGATGCGGATGCTTTCGGCGGTATAGTCGGCTGCCACCTTTAAGGACTGCTCCAGGCTGAGATCATTCATCAGAGCGCCTACAACGGTGCTGGCAAAAACATCGCCGGTGCCGTGGAAGGCAGCATCCACCTTTTTGTTATAGTAGGAGAAATATTCTTTTTTGCAGGAATCGTAGCCCATAGCGCCGATGCTGTCCTTATCAAAGCTGACGCCGGTGAGCACTGCGGTCTTGGCGCCCAAGGCGCACAGCTTCTGCAGCAGCTCCTTGATAAAGGCCTCGTCATAGCCCTCACCCACATAAGGCTCGCCCAGCATAAAGGCTGCTTCGGTCAGATTGGGCAGAATAATATCAGCCACGCCGCAAAGGGTGCCTATTTCCCGGGCAAACTCCTCATTAAAGCCGGGATACAGCTTGCCGTTATCGCCCATGGCAGGATCTACCACAGTGAGCGTATCTGCCTGCTTGAAACGGCGGAAATAATCCTTGACGATGTCGATCTGCTGCTTGGAGCCCAGATAGCCGGTGTAGATGGCGTCAAAACGGAACTGCTCCTGCTGCCAGTGATCGGCAATGGGAGTCAGATCCTCGGTGAGATCCCGGAAGGTAAAATTCTTGAACATGGTATGGGTGGAAAGCACTGCGGTAGGCACAATGCAGGTCTCTACGCCCATGGCGGAGATAATGGGCAGTGCTACGGTAAGGGAGCATTTTCCCAGACAGGAAATATCCTGTATCGATGCGATTCGTTTCATTTTCATTGCTTTTTCATTCCTCTTTTCTGTTGAAACTCGCTTGACAGTTTTACCGTTATTCAGTATACTCGAAATTGAACATAAATAAA
>DCHO01000006.1:8314-22915 GCA_002315655.1 Christensenella sp. UBA1750 | reverse complement strand
GTTGACGCAGTCCTCCACCACGCCCGTCAGCGCGGAATCCAGCTCCGCCGTCGGCATATCGTGCTGATACTGCCCCACGCCGATGGCCTTGGGGTCGATTTTGACGAGTTCAGCCAGCGGGTCTTGCAATCTTCTTGCAATGGAAACCGCCGAGCGCAGGGACACATCGTAGTCCGGGAACTCCTCCGCCGCCAGCTTGGACGCGGAATACACCGAAGCCCCCGCCTCGGAGACCATCATGTACCCCACGCCGGGGCAGTCTTTCAGCAGCTCGGAAATGAAGATTTCCGATTCCTTGGAGGCGGTGCCGTTGCCGCAGGCGATGGCGGTGATGTTGTACTTCCGAATCAGCGCTTTTAAGGTCGCGGCGGCTTCCTCCTTCTTGTTGTGGGGCGGCGTGGGATAGACCACGGAGGTGGCCAGCACCTTGCCCGTTTCCTCCACCACCGTCAGCTTGCAGCCGGTGCGGTACGCCGGGTCAAAGCCCAGCACCACTTTATTTTTAAGCGGCGGCTGCATAACCAGCGGGCGCAGATTGCCCGCAAAGGTGGAAATCGCCTGCTTTTCTGCCCGCTCGGAAAGCTCCCCGCGTATCTCGCGTTCCAAGGAGGGGAACAGCAGTCTGTCCCAGCAGTCTTCGATCATGGCGCAGAGGAAGTCGCGGTAATTGCCGTTCGGAAGCAGCACCTGGGCTTTGATTTCGTCCAGCGCCTTTTCCGCGTCCACCTCGATGGAAACCTTCAGCCATTCTTCCTTTTCCCCGCGGTTGATGGCAAGGATTCTGTGGCTCTGCGTCAGGCGCACCGGCTCGGAAAAGTCGTAATACTGCCGGTAGACCGAATCGCCCTCCTTGGCGGCCTTGGTTCTGATGACACCCAAACGGCGAATCAGCGCCTTTTCGCGGGTGCGGATGTCCGCATCGTCCGCAATGTCCTCCGCCAAAATGTCGGACGCGCCCTGTAATGCGTCCTCTGCCGTCTCCACGCCCTTATCCTTATCCACATATTTTGCCGCCAGTTCAGATAAGTCCCCCGGTCTCTGCCAGCGGATGAGGGTAGCCAGTGGTTCCAAGCCCTTCTCCCGGGCGATGGACGCTCTTGTTCTGCGCTTCGGGCGGTAGGGACGGTAAATGTCCTCCAATTCGGATAAGGTTTGCGCCTTCTCGATGGCGGCGACAAGGGGCTCATCCAATTTGCCCAGCGTTTCCAAAGACGCGGAAATTTCCTCCTTGCGGGCATCGACCTTGCGCATGGCCTCCAGTTTGTCCGCAAAGGCGCGGAGCACCTGATCGTCCGTGTTGTTGTGCATCTCCTTGCGGTAGCGGGCGATAAACGGGATGGTCGCGCCGCCGTCCAGCAATTCGATGATATTCTGTGCGTGAACGCTCTGCAAAGAAAACTGCTGTGCCAGAGCGAGTGCGTGTTTGTCCATAAAAATCCTCCAAGCCTTATCAGTGCTGTCTCTATCATACACCATTTTTCCGCCATTATCAATTCTTGCAAAATTCTACGGTTTTTGCTAAACTGATTGCAGAAAACATTTGCAAAAAAGGTGGTGCTTTCCATGGCAAAAACGCCCATTGCCTTAATCATCGACGACCCCGCGCCCCGGGTCTTTGTCTACCACGAGCACGCGGGCAAGGAGACCGTCCAAGACGGCAGACCCATTCCCGACAACGTGCCCAATTCCTTCCTGTTCCGCTTCTGTGACGTGGTGGAGAAATACGGCATCCGCGGCAAATTCTCCGTCGTTCCCATGGCGGGCGGCAGAGGCAGAATTGACGAGGGCTTTTCCGGCTTCCCCTATTCCGAGATTCAGGAGTGGGTGGACACGGTAAAGACCCGCTTATCCCCCTATTTTTCCTTCTGCCCGGAAATCCTCACCCATCACGGTTACATCGACCTTTCCACCATGCAAATGCAGGGCGAGCGGGAAAACGAGTGGTCTTTCCGGCAGACGAGCAAGGAACTGACTCCCTACATCGCCTTCGGTCTGCAGCTTCTTAAAAACGTGGGCATTGACGCAACCGGCGTGACCTCCCCCTGGGACTTCGGCGAGAAGAACGAGGACGAATACGCAAAGGCCATCGCCTACGCGATGGATGAAGTGTGGGGACGCAAGGAGAGCTGGTATTTCTGCCGCTCGGTGTACCGCAGCAACTCGGAGGCAAAGCCGTGGATGGGCTATGAGGATGCAACCCACAAATGCGTCGCCATCCCCGGCACCATTTCCGACAATATCTGGCAGTCCATGGACACAAACGACACCTCCGAGGAATACATCTCGAAGATCGCGGACAATTACCTGACCGCCGACGGAAAATCCGGGAAAATCTTGGAAGTCCTTAAAGGCGGCGGCTGGCCTATTTTAACGACCCAATGGCAGTCGCTTTTCTCCAACGGCAACGAAACCGGCATCCGCATTCTCGGCACCGTCGCACAGCGCGTGCAGGAACATCTGTCCGATCAGGTACAGTGGATGTGCCACGAGGAACTGATGCGCGAAGCCCTGAAAACCCTGTAAGCAAGGAAAAACTATGAATCTGACATTTTCAATCGCAACCATGCAAGACTTCCCCGCCGTCTGCGCGTTTTATAAGGAAGTCATTGAAAAGACCGACATGGAAAAAGCCGCCCGCTGGGTCTACGGGAAACACCCCACCGACCGCATGATCCTTAACTACATTGAAGACGGCTGCATCGTGCTGGCGAAACAGGACGACACCATCGTTTCCGCCATGGCGCAGACAAAGGCGCAGGGGGCGGACTATCACCCGATTCCGTGGTCGCAGGCGCTTTGCGACGATCAGGTGTCCGTCATTCATCTGTTCTGCGTCCATCCCGCCGTTTCCGGGCAGGGCATCGGCAGGGCGATGATTGCCCACGCGGTAAATCGTGCAAAGGAAATGGGCAAAAAGGCCGTCCGGCTGGACTGCCTTTCCTCCAACACCCCGGCCAATGCCATGTATGAGCACTTGGGCTTTGCCTTCCGCGGCACGCAGGTGCTCTTTGCCGACAGCTTAGGGGACGTACTGTTCCGCTATTACGAACTGAATCTGAACTGAAAAACCGCCTGTATCGGTGCTTGTCCGATACAGGCGGTTTCATTTCTTCCCTTATTTTCGTTTATATCCTTCCGGGTAGCCCTTTTCCTCCGTCCACCCGGCCGTTTGCCGGTCGATGCGGTAAGCGTCCAGCCGCGATTCCACGCAAACCACCACGGAGGACAGCCCAAGAAAGCCCAGCCCGTCCAGCAGTACGCTGACCCCTTCCACAAGGCTTTCGCACTGCAAACAGTATGCGCCCGCACGCAGGAAGTTGTTTACCAGCAGCACCAAAACCAGCACACGGTTCAGGTTCACCATGGCCATGCTGGGGTTGTGGTCGGCATTGATGATAAAATGGTTGATAAAGAGGAACGCAGAAAGAATGACAAAGATGGGCGTGGTGACGACCTCGATGGGCAGGACACGGTCGGAGAGCAGGGAAATCGCCGTGAGGAGCTGCCCCATGAGCAGCGCACCCATCATGCCCTTCATCACGTTCTTGCTGTGCTTCCGATAGGAATCATACAGCACGATAACGCAGCCCACGCGGAAAAGCAGCCCGATATACGGCAGCGGCGCTCTCGGCGTGACAGCCAGCCCGATGATCGAATACAGGGTTTCCCCCACCACGGCAAGAATGGTCATCAGCAGAAAGAAAAGATCATTTTCAAAAAGTTTTCTCATATCGTTTCCCTGCTTTCATTTCGATTTGTCCCGTTTTCCATATTTTACACCTGACATAAGCAATTTTCAATACGCGATCCTCAAAATAAGCGTCAGATAACGATTTACAACGGGCAAAGAAGCTGATAAAATAGAGGCAAGAAGTGAAAATGCAGTAGCCATTTATGCCACTGAATCGTATAAAAGAACGAAATCCATTCCTGAAGGAGGGAAGAAGCTGAGATATGACCGAAAAAAAACTGAAGAAAGCTCTGGATTTCCAGCATTTTGAGAGGAATCCCCGTCTGGAGCGCTATGCGCAGCAGGCGCGGGAGCGGAATTCTGCCGCCCTTTCCGACGATGAGCTGTCGCAGGTCAATGCTGCCGGCGAAACCTACACAGAGGAAAGGGAAAAGAAAGCCCACTAAAAGATTTGCGCAAAGAAGGAGCAAACAAATGAAGCTGTCGGTCTGGTCGTCCTATTACTGGGAATTGACCCCGGAGGATGCGCTCAAAGAGTTATCGGCGCACAAGTATGCCTACACCGAGCTTTCCGACGAACACGGTGATCAGCTTCTGCACCGCGGCGACCCGGAGAAGATCGGTGCGGCATACAAAGCGTTTGCCGATGATTTGGGCGTTTCCATGCCTCAGGGGCATCTGTGGCTCAAAGTGAACCTCTGCGATGCGGACGAAGATTATGTGGTCACGACCCTGTGCCGCTGGCTCGACCTCTACTATGCCTGCGGCGTCAAAAACGCCGTGCTGCACTGTGACAGCCGCTCCTTCCCGGAAAGCACGGTCTTTGAAGAGAAGGTCGAAAGAAACGCCCGCGTGCTTCGCCGCCTGTGCCGTCATTTGGGCGACAGCGACATGGTGATCTGTCTGGAAAACCTGCCTGTGCCGGAGGGCATCACGCCGGTTGTTGCAACCGTTGACCAGCTTAAAACCGTGATCGCCGCGGTGGACAACGACAAGCACCTCGGCATCTGTCTGGACACCGGGCACTTAAACCTCGTTGCCGGGCAGAGCCAGAGAGATTTCATCCTGAAAGCCGGAAAAGATTTGCGCGCCCTGCACATTGCGGACAACGAGGGACAGAGAGACCAGCACATGATGCCCTTCGGGCGCGGAAGCATCGACTTTGCAGAAGTGCTTGCCGCCTGTAAGGAGATCGGCTATGACGGCCTTTACAACCTGGAAATCCCCGGTGAGCGCAGCGCACCCTTACCCATTTTAGGCTACAAGCTCGACTACATCCGAAACGTGTTTGCTTATCTGGAAAGCACCAGATAATTTCAAATGTCAAACAAAAACCACCTTTGATCCGATTTTGTCAAAGGTGGTTTTGTTCGCTTTTTACTCCCGCTCACTCTCCGGCACATAGGTCGCGGAGCCATACGCCTTGACGGGGTTTCCGTTCTCGTCAAACTCCGTGGTGTACTTGACCCGGAAGGGCACGCGCCCCACGGTGAGCGGAATGATGGCTTCCAGCTCCTTGACGCCGGAAGCGATCTGTCTGTGCCAGTCGCGGTACATTTCCGCATAATCCATAGGGAAAATGCCCGCTTCAAAGGCCGGTTCGGGGTAATTGCGCACCACGGGCGGCAGCCCCAAGTCCCGCATACAGCGGAAGCAGGGGCGCATTTCCTTTGTGGCCACGGTGTATTCCCAATAATAGATGTTCACCTGCTCGGTGACACGCTTGAAGCTGTTCTCATAGCCCAGCAGAGCGGCCTGCTGGCGTTTTTCCACCGTGATGTTGCGGATCATCACATAGAAAAGATATTCCTGCCCGCGCTTGCCCAGCAGCTTCATGGTAGAGCGGATATACACATCATCGTCCCCGCAGATGGTGGTGCAGATGGTACGCCTTGTCTCGCACTCTTCCTCCTCGCCCCCGGCAATGGCCTTTTTGATGGCCTGAATGTAGGTTTCCTTATTGCTTTCGTCCATGGTGGATAAGGGATCCGTGCCCACCAGCTCGGTTTCCTGCTCGTTCATGCCGATCTCCTGCAAATACTTGCGGTTGACCTGCACAAGCTCACATTCCTGCCCGTCATAGGACAGCACCGCCGCGCCGCCCACCATGGAGGAGAACAGCAGCGCATCCAGCGTGCCGGGGTTCCAGAAGTCCGGGGAATCCACCGTTCTGTCGCCCTGCCGCCCGGTAAGAACGCTGCGTCCGCCGCCGGCCAAGGTTCCGATGAACTGCTCTCCCTGCACGGGGCGGGAATAGAAATAGCCCTGAATGCAGTCGCAGCCTAAGGAGCGCAGGAAATCCGCCTGCTCCTGAGTCTCCACACCCTCGGCAATGATGGGCAGCTTCAGCCACTTGGCCAGCCGGATCACGGAGATAAGAATAAGGCTTCCCTTGCTGTCCTTCTGCGTGGAATCCTCCATGAACTTCATGTCCAGCTTGATGATGTCGATGTCCATATCCTTTAGGGAGTTTAAGGACGAATATCCGCTGCCGAAATCGTCCATCTCCACAAGATAGCCGTATTCATGCAGTAATCCTATGGCCGCATTCACCGCCTCCGCGCCGCCGATAGCCGTGGATTCCGTGATCTCGATGCGAAGAAGCCGCACCGGCACGGCAAAAGAGGCGCGAATGGCCTCCAATTCCTCCAGAAAGCCTTCCTGAAACAGATCGTAGCGGGTCAGGTTGCAAGAAACAGGCACTGCCGCAAGTCCGTCGTCAATGCACTTGCGCTGCAAGGCGCAGACCTGCGTGAAAATATGCTTGTCCAGCACCGAAATCAGATTGTTTTCTTCCAAGGCCGGGATGAACTGCGCCGGGGAAATGAACCCATACTGCGGAGAGACCCAGCGCGCCAGTGCCTCCGCGCCCATCATGTAGCCTGTGGTGTGGTTATATTGCGGCTGTAAATAAGCCGTGATCTCGCCATCCGCTAACGCCTGCTCAAATCGTTCTGCCAGCTGCTGTTCGGTAAAATCCATTTCGGTTCTCCTTTTTCCAACAGAATGTAATTGGATTTGTGATTTTATCCCTATCATATCATACCCAACTTTTTTCCACAACCTTTTTGAAAGATTTGTTACAACTTGTTGCAAAGTGTAAATACAGCAACAACTTTTTCGCTTTACAACGTCAAAAACACTTGACAAGCTGTTAAAAAGAGGATAAAATGTGAAAAATTCGAGGAGAATGAGGTGACAGTATATGCGCGGTTCTCTTTTTATTTCCGCAAGTTACGGCCTCACTGCCTCTTTTTTTGTTGCGTCTGCTAAAACACACAGGTCAATTACACTATACGGGGGGTAATTGACCTCTTTTTTGGAGGAAGTCATGATTAAAGATTGGAATAAGGTCTATATAGAGCCCGAATTTCACGAGCAGGGCGTGGACTGCTACAAGCTTTCGGGTACGGATTTTCTGAACGAGTACTATATTGTTTCCGAGGCTGAAACAAGAAAACTCATGAATCATCCTGAGATCGTCGGTTATGAGGTGTATGATTCGCTTCTCACCGCCACCTCCCAGATGCTCTGTCATCTGAAAAAGAAGGACAGAATTTCCAAGGCCAACATTCTCTCCATCCTCCGCGGCGCTTTGAACTACCCCCTCGAAGAGAGCTGCTACAAAGAGCACATCCAAGTTCATGATATTTCTTTCATATCCAGTGAACGTGTTTTTGAAAACGAAGAAATGACCGGGCTTGCCATCAAGTATTCCAAGCTGGCTGTGGTTCCCGGCAGCACGCTGATGATCGGCGACATTATTGCATCCGGCGAAACCTTTGCCAACTGCCTGAAATACGTTATCGACTGTTATATTCAAAAGGGTGCCCGTCTGCGCAACATTCTGTTCTTCACAATAGGCGCGAACAAGGGCATCGAGCTGCTTGAACGTCTCACGGAGGAAATCCGACAGACTTGGCCGGATTTTGAGGGCTTCATAGCGGTTTATTATGAGGGAATCTTCTCCTGCTATGAAGAAGGCGACAAGGGCGTTTCCGGCATAAACCGTGCAAATATCGACTTTATCTGGCGCAACGGCATTATCTCCCCCGCGTTCAGACGCCGGACGCTCTCTTTGCAGAACGCTCTTTTTGAAAAATGCACAATCTATGACGGCGGTGCCAGACGCTATGAGATCAGCGAGCACATTCATGAGGTTCTTGAGTTCTGGAACGGCATCTATGAGCGTGCGGCTATCATCGACAAGACAAAGCTTCTTGAAGAAAAGCTGGGGCACGAACCGGGCATTTCCTTTGACGATTGGGTCGAAAGCTGTCACTACCGAAAGCTTGATCCGCACGAAAACCGTTTGCTGTATGAGCAAGAGCAGAGCTTTATCCGATCCATTGAGAATGTAACGCTGAAAGAGATCTCACAGCAGCGCATAGAAGAGTTTTCAACGGCTCTGAAAAAGTATATGATTTAAGGCAGCACCGCGCAACTTGTCGCCAGCATTGACGATGCAGCGACCGAAGAACGAGCATTCGCAGAAAAACAGCCCGAAACCCCGGCGTGCAAAAAGTGCATTTCGGTACGAAATCCGCCATCCGCACCACCTTATTTGCGTGGTGTTCATATAAATACAGAAAGAAAAAAGGAGTATCACAGAACATGAAAGCATTATTCATCGGAGGCACGGGACTCATCTCCACGGCGGTTTCCGCTCTCGCCCTGCAAAGGGGCTGGGAGCTGACCCTCATCAACCGCGGACAGCACAAAAACAACCTGCCCGCAGGCGCAAAGAGCATTGTGCTGGACATCAACGACACAGAAGCCGTGAAAGCGGCGCTTGCAGACGAGCACTACGACGTAATCGCCGACTGGATCCTCTTCCAGCCCGAGCAGGCCGACCGGGATGTGGGGCTGTTCTTAGGCAAGTGCGACCAGTACATCGCCATTTCCTCCGGCGCGGCTTACGAGCGCCCCTTAAGGCAGTACATCATCACCGAATCCACGTCCTTAAACAACCGCTACTGGCAGTACGGCCGCAACAAGCGGCAGATCGAGGAAAACCTCTTCCGCGCCTACCGCGAGACCGGCTTCCCCGTCACCGTCGTGCGCCCGTCGCTCACCTACGGCGACACCCAGATTCCCATGGCTGCCGGCGCGTGGGGCAAGCCCTGGTCGCTGGTGCAGCGCATCTTGGACGGCAGAGAGATTGTCGTTCCCGGCGATGGCACCGGGCTTTGGACGATGACCCATAACACCGACTTTGCCAAGGGCTTCGTGGGGCTCATGGGCAACCGCAAGGCCATCGGCGAGGCCTTCCACATCACCTCCGACGAGGTGCTGACCTGGGACGAGATCGCCATCACCATAGGCCACGCCGTGGGCAGGGAACCCAAGCTCGTCCACGCCACCGCCTACCAGATCGCCCGCTTTATCCCCTCCGCCTTCGGCGACCTGCTGGGCGACAAATCCACCTCCGCCGTCTTCGACAACACCAAGATCAAGCGGCTGGTGCCCGATTTCGTCTGCACCACCTCCTTTGCCGAGGGTGTGCGACGCTCGGTGGCCTATTTCAACGCCCATCCCGAGCTGAAAGCCATTGACGAGGAATGGGACAAGGCCATGGATGCCATCGTTGAGGCTGACAAAAACTTCCATCCGTAAACGCACCGAAATGTGCTTCGCGCATTCCGATGTTTCGGGCGGCTTATTCTTGTAACCAGTTCACCGGACTGGTTATCTGCGACTTGCTCGCCCTCCAGTCGCTTTGCTCCCTCCATTATCTCAAAAAATGCGTTCCCGCATGATGTGGGAACGCATTTTTGGGTTAGTATGATCAGATATTCAGGTTGTAGTCCTCGTCATGGATGCCGGGATACATCCCACGGGCGATGCCGGCTTCATTGGAATCGCAGGTGATGAGCCACTTGTCTTTGGCAGTAAGGATCTTATCCTCTTTGGTCGCGCCGTGCTTTTCCTCCAGGGGATAATTGGTGCCCTTGGGCAGGATGACCAGGCAGATGAAGCCTTCCTCGGAAACCATGCAGGGCGCAAAGTGCAGAGAAGTGGCAAAGACCTCGATCATGGTTCCCTTGGGAACAAAGAAACCCTTGATGTAGCCCTTCTGCAGGTCGTTGCCGATCATCTTGGTGCGGGGTGCCAGCAGCAGCACCACATCGGTCACGGCCACGTTGATCTCGGATGAGCGGTGATACTCCAAAGAACCCAGACGGGTGTTGAAGCCCCAGCAGTTGCCGATTTGCACGGGATTTTCGCCGGTCAGAATGCGTTTCACATCCGCGTAAACGGGCAGCGCTTCCAGCTCGTCCATGCCGGGCACATACATGACGCCCTTTTCCGGCATCTTGGTGTAAGCCTTGGCGGTCTCGCAGAGGGCGGTTGTGTCAAAGTCATCGATCACACGACCGAAATCCATGAATTCGGGATCGTTCACGGAAAAAATGGGAAAACCGGGATTCTTGGCGCGTAAAGCTTCAACAGTCATTGGGTTATCCTCCTGTTTTCTTCTGTTTTTATGCGAATAACGCACGTTTTCCGCTTCCATTATAACAAAAACATAAAGAAGTGCAAGCCTTTAAGCAAATTTTCTGCATATCGGGAGGGAAAACGGAACCGTGGCGCCCTCGACGGGCGCCACGGGAGGCGCTTCGGATATTGCAGTAGGCATCCAAGTGCAGTGGTCGCGCCATTCCGGGGTTCCGTATTTGTCCAACAGGTACGCCGCCTGCGGGCGGGAAACTCCCCCCACCCGCGCTTGCCTTCCCCTTTATGCACTCGCTCCCCGTACAACCTCGGGTTCCGGCGAGGAACCCGGCGGCCTGTCTGACGATTTATCGGCAGACAGGTTAGCATCCGTACCAATACCGAATTCCTCTTTCTTCTCCGAAGCGCACTCTATCCCCCTTACAACTTCGGGTTCCGGCGAGGAACCCGGCAGGCCTGTCAATCGCTTCAGCGGTTGACAGGTCAGCATCTGCCTCTCCTCCCTTTCATTAAAATCCCGATTCACCGATTGTTAACATCCCCCGTATTGCTTTTTGCGGAAAAATGGGATAAAATAAGGACAATTCAATCCTTTATGGCGATGAAGGAAATTGAGTAAGGCCGCGTCCCCTTTTTCAGAGAGTGCTTGTTCGCTGCGAAAGCACAAAGACCGCGAAAGCCCGAATTACATTCCCGAGCCGCTGAACTTCAAACCCTAAGTAGGTTCAGCCGGGTGCGCCCGATACAGCGCTGCGACATACGATTCTGTATGCCGCTGAGGGAGACGGTTCCGCAAGGCGTTTCCAAAGCATGAGGTGGTACCACGATGGAAAATCGTCCTCTGCTCCGATCATCGGGGCAGAGGATTTTATTTTCGTATATAAACAATACTTGGAGGATATTCCCATGGCAATTTATGAGGAACTTATCGAGCGCGGTTTGATCGCGCAGGTCACGGACGAAAAAGAGATCCGTGAGCTCATCAACAACGGCGGCGCCCGCTTCTACATCGGCTTTGACCCCACCGCCGATTCCCTGCATGTCGGGCACTTCATGGCGCTGTGCCTGATGAAGCGTCTGCAAATGGCGGGCAACAAGCCCGTTGTGCTGGTCGGCGGCGGCACCGGCATGATCGGCGACCCCTCCGGGCGCACCGATATGCGCGCCATGCTCACTCCCGAAACCATCCAGCACAACTGCGACTGCTTCAAAAAGCAGATGGAGCGCTTCATCGAGTTCGGCGAGGACAAGGCCATCATGGTCAACAACGCCGACTGGCTGCTCAAGCTCAACTATGTGGAGCTGCTGCGCGACGTGGGCGCGTGCTTCTCCGTCAACAATATGCTTAGAGCCGAGTGCTACAAGCAACGCATGGAGAAGGGGCTTTCCTTCTTGGAATTCAACTACATGATCATGCAGAGCTACGATTTCCTGTACCTGCACCAGCATTACGGTGTCAATATGCAGTTCGGCGGTGACGACCAGTGGAGCAATATGTTGGGCGGCACCGAGCTTATTCGCAAAAAGTGCGGCGACGACGCTTACGCCATGACCATCACCCTTCTGCTCAACTCCGAGGGCAAAAAGATGGGCAAGACCGCCAAGGGCGCGGTCTGGCTCGATCCCGAAAAGACCTCTCCCTTCGAGTTCTTCCAGTATTGGCGCAATATTGACGACGGCGATGTGATGAAGTGCATAAAAATGCTCACCTTCATCCCCATCGAGGAGATCAAGGAGATTGAAAAGTGGGACGACAATCGCATTAACGAAAAGAAAGAGCTGCTGGCCTTTGAGCTGACCAAACTGGTGCACGGCGAGGAAGAAGCCGCCAAAGCAAGAGAGGCCTCTCACTCCCTCTTTGCCGGCGGCGGCGACGATTCCTCCATGCCCACCACCGAGCTGGAAAACGTGGACGAAAACGGCATCTCCATCGTTGATTTGATGGTCGCCTGTGGTCTCGCCCCCTCCAAGGGCAATGCCCGCCGACTGATTGAGCAGGGCGGCGTCTCCGTGGACGGCAACAAGGTCGAATCCATCGACTTTGTGGTTTCCAAGGCCGACCTTGCAAACGGCGTGAAGATCCGCAAGGGCAAAAAAGTCTTCCACCGCGCCATCTTAAAGTGAAATAAATGCCTTTGGCATTTGTGAAATGCGGCCTTGCCGCGTGAATTATTGCTTCGCAATGTGAAATACGCTGCGGCGTGTGAGAAGAAAAAAGGGGCTCCTTTCACTTCCCCCGTCCGCATAATGCCGCTTTCATTCGCAGGAAAACGTTTTTCGGGAACCGCGTCTGCGGTTCCCGTTTCCACACCATCTGACAAGGAGCATCCGACATGACCCTCAAAGAACAGGTTTTAGCACTCTCTCCCGAGCAGAAGAAAGCCATCAACGACATTCTCAAGGCCACCCCCGACACGGAAAAGGCCATCGACAAGCTCGCCTCCTTTGGCATCACCGCCACAACCTCCGACCTGCTGATGCTGGCCAAGGAGCTCTACACCCCCAAAGCACCCATGTCCGACGAGGAACTGGAAAACATTTCCGCCGGTACGGAATGGTACACGCTCACCTATTACACCAGCAAGGAGGCCGTCAAGTTCCTCTTCCCCGTGGGCGCCATCGTGGAGGTCGAGTCGGGTTTTGGCTTCGGCACCACCAAGCGCTGCACCGTCACCGCCCACAAGTACGGCTACACCACCTTAAACAACGGTGCACGCATCTACTGCGATATGTACTATTGCCAGGAAACCGAGTATTCCTGGTGGTTCTACAACGGCTGGCGCTCCCGCGACCAGATTGAAAAGCAGAAGGGCATCAACGGATAACATTTCTCCGAAGCTCCGGCAATTTCACAGAAAAAAGCGAACCCTCCGATTCGTCGGAAGGTTCGTTTTTTGTTCGATTAGTCTTTCCAGTTGTGGCCGAGGTCAACTTCTCTGTCGCTGGGGAAGCGATCATCGCGGTCAGGCATGAAGAAGTCGATGTTCACGACAACGGAGGTGCCCACGTTCTTGGTGGCGTGGACGGCGTTGGGGGGGATGCGGGCAAAGCAGCCGGGAGACATGACCCAGGACTTGCCGTCCACGGTCAGCTCCATGTAGCCGCTCTGCACATAGGTGATCTGCTCGGCGGGGTGAGAATGGGGCGCAGCGCCGGTGCCGGGCTGGTCTTCCCAATACTGCACGCAGCACTTCTCGTCGGGCTTCCAAACGCAGGAGCGCACGCCCTCGTCGAAGATCTGCCACTTGGCTTCGTTAATATCAAAAGGCAGCATAATGATTTCCTCCTTTAGGAAAATTTCTGTGATGAGTGTAGCACGCTTTCCGCGCCTTGTCAATCGCGCTGATGTTAAGGGAAAGAGACGTTAATCATGCTCATAAAAGAGTTTGATGATTTGGTTGACCTTATCACAAAGTACATTGACCCATTTCATATATAACTTTTCCAATGTATATTTCCTGGCAAGCTCAATAAACATACACCAGGCAAAAACAGCAGCAATAGCGATTAAAGAAACAGGAATCAGAAATGCACTTTCGCTGAACGAATTATTCCGGAACAAATCCAGCCACAAAAACTTCCTAATCAAATCATTGTCATGAATCAAGTAGATTCCAAAGGTCGATGACGAAATGATATTGATCCATTTGTTTTGTCTGATTTTTAGCTTTCGGAATCCCAACAGTAAGCATACGGAAACAAACAGAACAGAAAGTTTCTGTGTTTCGGCAAAATAGGTGGCATGATCCGCACAAATTGTCCATTTTGTTCCCAAAGAATCAAAAACAATCGCAGAAGCTTCAATCAGAAGATACATAACCACCGCTGCCCATATATACATTTTCCCTGTGATAGACAATTCAGGGGCATGGAGTTTTACATATCCTGCAAGGGCATACAGATAAACAAACCAAAGTAAATTATTGCTTTTAATATACAGTGTATTGATTGCAAAAGTTGGAATGATGCACCACAGAAAAGAAAATAACACCAACAACCTAAAATAGAGCTTTCTATCCAATTTATGCAAAACAAGAGAGAGAAACGGGGCAAGCATCAACATATAAAAGTAAGTGGATGCAAACCACCACTGTTGGAAGGAAATCGGCAGACAAGACTTAATTGCCTCCTTGATGGAGAAAGTCTCTTTGCCACACAGCACAAAAATAAAGTAAACGGAAATCGAGTAGAAGAAAACCTGAAGCCAGAAACGTATGATCTTCGGCAGATTGAATGTCGTCTTGTCAATCAGAAAATATCCTGATATTAAGACAAATACGTTAACGCCAATTTTTCCGCCAATGGAAAGAAACTGCGTCCATACACGATTGAGCGTAACGGATTCATAACCAAAATCAAAACCGCCATGAACAGCAAAATGATGTGCAATGATTAAGAGCATTGCCACAATTCTCAATAATTCAAAGTTACTCTGTCTGTCTGTCTGTCTGTCT
>DCHO01000006.1:256-8246 GCA_002315655.1 Christensenella sp. UBA1750 | reverse complement strand
CTGTCTGTCTGTCTGTCTGTCTGTGAGATTATGTTCCGTTATGTTCGTCATGTCAAGCATTTCCCTTCTGTTTACATCAGTTTTTTTGCGGGAATATCCAGCACCATTTTGTCCCATGCTAACATAGGCTGCAGCGGGCAGGCGGCAAGAGCTTCCCAAACGGTGGGCTTGTTGTCCAGGATTTCGCGCCCGTGGTGGATGAACAGGAGGTTCTTTGCGTTGTGGGCAACGGCATAGTCGCACACGTCCTTAACCTTGTGGTGGCCGGTCTCCATGAGCAGCCAATCAACGCCGTTTCCGATGAGCGGGGTTAAGTCGTCCGGGCCGCCCACGTCGCCGGAGAACACCAGCGCATTGCCCTCAAAGTCCATGCGGTAGGAGAAGGAAACGTGCTCCCCGTCCGCGTCCGGCAAATGGTGATTGTGCAGGGCGGTCACTTTGAGGTTTTCGTCCTCGAAAATCACGCCGTCCTTGGGCTTTTGCACATCAAAGGCAAAGTCCGTCTTGAAATTCCCCTCGGTGTTTTTGAGGACTTCCATAAGGCCGTTCCAAGTCGCCAGCACCGGGATAAAGACACGGATGGTGGAATCCGCAGGCTGCGCGGAACGCACCCAGCAGAGCTTTCTTATGTTCCACAGCAGGTTTCCCAGCCCGCCGACGTGATCCATGTGGGTGTGGGTAATGAAGACGGAGCGGATTTTGAGCAGGTCAACGCCCATCAAATGTGCGGTGCGGGAGCAGCCCTCGCCCGCGTCGAACCAGTAAATACGCTCCCCGATTTCCAGCGCAAAAGAAACGTGGTTGCGCCCTTCCTCCGGCTCGGTGCCGGAGCAGCTTCCGAAAACAAGCAGTCTTGCCATTGCATTTTCTCCTTAATTACCGTATTTTTCATCAGTGTACCACATTTTCCCCGAACTTTCAACGGTCAACTTCCGTCCATGTGATTCATAATTTGCGCATTTTCTTATATAATCCTATTGACAAGTTATTTCACCCGTGCTACAATGATGCCAAGAAAACAGAAAGGAGGCGGGCGCAATGAAAAAGAGCGTTTATTCGCTGGTGCTGATGGATCACGTTGTTTCGGAGGTGGACAAATTAGCCTACGAGATGGGCACCTCGCGCTCCAACCTCATTAACCAGATACTCGCGGAATATGTGCGCTTCACCACGCCGGAAATGCGGATGCACGCCATTTTTGAGGAAATGGAAAGGCTCATGGCGGGGGTGGAATCCTTCCAGATTCAGCCGCAGCCCTCGGACGCGATGATGACCATCCGCTCCGCCCTGCGCTACAAATATAAGCCCACGATAAGGTATTCCGTGGAGCTTTACCGAACCCGCGACAACGCCGTGGGGGAGCTTAGGGTCTCCTTCCGCACGCAGAGCCAGCCGCTTATCGAAATGCTGACACGGTTTTTCGAGCTTTGGGCGGGGCTGGAAGCGCATTACCGCAATCAGCTGAATCTGCCGGAAGCGCAGTACGCCGTGGAAATGGGGCGGCTGGTGCGCAAATTCCTGCTGGCGGAAAACACGAACTGCACCGACCAGCAGATTGCGGACGGCATGAGCGACTTCATCCGAATGTTCGATGCCGCGCTGAAATCCTATTTTGCCTCCTCCGGCGATGAGGCAGAAGCCCTGCCGCAGATGGAAGCCATTTACAGAAATTACTTAGCCAACACCAAGATATTGTTATAAACCAACATTTTTTCGCTATCCCCCACACTTTTGTGCGGGAGAAAGGAGAACTTCTATGCTTGACATCAACAAACTGACACAGAAATCCCGGGAGGCCGTTCAGGACGCGCAGGCGCTGACCATCGAATACGGCAATCAACAAATTGAGCAGGAACACCTGCTTGCCGCGCTGCTGTCGCAGGAGGGCGGGCTGATTTCCGAGCTGATGACGAAAATGGGCAAAGACCCCGCCGCCATGAAGAACGCCGCATTATCCGCCGTCGGCAGACTGCCCAAGGTCACAGGCTCCGGCCGCGAACCCGACAGGGTTTACATTTCCCCGGACACCGACAAAGCCTTAAATGAGGCCGAAAAGCAGATGAAATCCATGGGGGATGAGTTCATCTCCGTGGAGCACCTGTTCCTTGCCCTGCTCACCGCGCCGAATCGCGCCGTCAAAAACCTGTTTTCCGCCTTCTCCGTGGAAAAGAACGCCTTCCTCTCCGCGCTCAAAGAGGTGCGCGGCAACACGAAGGTGACCACCGATTCTCCCGAGGACACCTACGACGCGCTGACCAAGTACGGGCAGGACTTGGTTGCGCTGGCGAAAGCCCACAAGCTCGATCCCGTCATCGGGCGCGACGAGGAGATCCGCAACGTGATCCGCATCCTCTCCCGCAAGACCAAAAACAACCCCTGCTTAATCGGCGAGCCCGGCGTGGGCAAGACCGCCATCGCGGAAGGGCTTGCCCAGCGCATTGTGCGCGGCGACGTGCCCTCCACCTTGAAGGACAGAAAGCTGTTCTCCCTGGACATGGGCGCACTGATCGCCGGCGCGAAGTTCCGCGGCGAGTTTGAGGAACGGTTGAAAGCCGTGCTGCAGGAGGTCAAAAAGTCGGAAGGGCAGATCATCCTGTTCATTGACGAGCTGCACACCATCGTGGGCGCGGGCAAGACCGAGGGCAGCATGGACGCGGGCAACCTGTTAAAGCCCATGCTGGCGCGGGGCGAGCTGCACTGCATCGGCGCGACCACGCTTTCGGAATACGCCAAATACATCGAGAAGGACGCGGCACTGGAACGCCGCTTCCAGCCCGTCATGGTGGATGAGCCCAACGTGGAGGACACCATTTCCATTCTCCGCGGCCTGAAAGAACGCTATGAGGTCTTCCACGGGGTCAAGATTCAGGACGGCGCACTGATCGCCGCCGCGACCCTCTCCAACCGCTACATTACCGACCGTTTCCTGCCGGACAAGGCCATCGACTTGGTGGACGAGGCCTGCGCCATGATCCGAAGCGAGATGGACTCCATGCCCATGGAGATGGACGAGGTGAACCGCGACATTACGCGGCTGAAAATCGAGGAACAGTCCCTCAAAAAAGAGACCGACACATTGTCGCAGGAGCATCTTGCCGACATTCAGAAGGAGATTGCCGAGCGGCAGACCCGCTATGACGAAATGGCGGCCAAGTGGGAGAACGAAAAGAACGCCATCGGCAAAGTACAGAAGCTCCGCGAGCAGATTGAGACCCTGAACGCCGAACTGGAAAAGGCGAAGCGCGAATACAACTACACAACTGCCGCCGAGATCGAATACGGCTCCCTGCCCAAGGCGAAAGCCGAGCTGGAAGCCGAGGAAAAGCTGGCGGAGGAAGGCAAGCGCACGCTGCTGCGCGATAAGGTGACGGAGGAAGAAATCTCCCGCATCGTCTCCCGCTGGACGGGCATCCCGGTTTCCAAGCTCATGGAGACCGAGCGCGACAAACTGCTGCACATGGAGGACATTCTCCATCAGCGTGTGATCGGGCAGAACGAGGCGGTGCAGAAGGTCGCCGAGGCCATTCTGCGCTCCCGGGCAGGGATTCAGGACCCCAACCGCCCCATCGGCTCCTTCCTGTTCTTAGGTCCCACGGGCGTTGGCAAAACCGAGCTGGCCAAGGCGCTGGCGCAGGTGCTCTTTGACGATGAAAAGAACATTGTGCGCATCGACATGACCGAATACATGGAGAAATACTCCGTCTCGCGCTTAATCGGTGCGCCTCCGGGTTATGTGGGTTATGAGGAAGGCGGGCAATTAACCGAAGCCGTCCGCAAAAAGCCCTATTCCGTAGTGCTCTTTGACGAGATTGAGAAGGCGCACCCCGATGTGTTCAACATCCTTTTGCAAGTGCTGGACGACGGGCGCATCACGGACAGTCAGGGGCGCACAGTGGATTTCAAGAACACCATCATCATTCTGACCTCCAACTTAGGCTCCCAGTACATCTTGGAGGGTATCCGGGACGGCGAGATCACCGAGGAAGCCCGTTCGCAGGTGGAAGCGCTGCTCAAACAGTCCTTCCGTCCCGAGTTCCTAAACCGCATTGACGAAACGGTCTTCTACAAACCCCTGCAAAAGAACGAGATCGGCGCAATCGTCAAACTCCTGCTTGTGGATTTGCAGCGCAGGCTCAAGGATCAGCAGCTCTCGGTGGAGCTCACCGACGCCGCCGTCGAGCACGTCATTGACGCGGGCTTTGACCCGGTGTACGGCGCACGGCCCTTAAAGCGCTACCTACAATCCAAGGTGGAAACGCTGATCGCCCGAAAGATCATAGGGTCTGACCTGCATCACGGCGACACCATTCTCATTGACTACGACGGCAACCATCTTTGTGCAAGCGTCAGATAAACACACAAAAGGCATGATTTACGACCAATTCGCGAATCATGCCTTTTCTAATTGTCTTTTTCTATTTTTCGTCCGTTCTGCCCAAATGCCGCGCTTTTTTGTCGAGGTACATTTCGTGCTCGGCGTCGGAAATGAGGCGGTCAAAGCAGCAGCCGGTGCCGTAGGCCGAACCCATGGAGGCGATCCAGTTGTTCTTTTCCAGCACGCTCTGAAAGGCTTTGGCTCTGTTTCGGAATTCCGCTTCGGGAATGTCCGGCACAATGGCCACGAACTCGTCCCCGCTGATGCGGAACACATCGTCCTTGCGGAAATGCGTGACCATGAGCGCGGCATAATTTTTGATGAGCTGATCTCCCGCATCGTGACCGAAATGGTCGTTGGTGTATTTCAGCGTGTTCATGTCGCAGAAGACAATGCCGATGTTCTGCTCCGGGGAAAGCGAGGCCGCACGGTTGTAGTAGGAGCGGCGGTTGCCCAGATTGGTGAGCAGGTCGGTGGAAGAAATTTCCTCCAAAATGGCCTCCCGCATCCTCGCCTTTTCCATGGCGGAGGCTTGCAGCAGCACATAGATAAGCAGGATGGAGAGCGTCAGCGAAACGCCGGTGATGGAATACATTTCGGTAAACAGCTCCACAATGATCGGCGGCACGGGGAGCAGCAGATAAATGATGATGACTGTGAGCTGGCGGGTGGAGAAGCACGACCGGTTGTGGATGGCCACAGCCAGCAGCATCAGCATGATGACACTGGACAGAATATAGGGGATGAAGGAAAGGTTCTGCTCCACATAGCAGCCGTTTTCAATGGTAAACAGCTTGCCCATGGCGGCGAGCACCAAAATCACAATCATGCGAAGAATGCTGAATACCACCGGCGGCGTGAGCTTCGCTTCCGGCTTGCCGCTGGCATCCTCCAAAAGCGCGGTTAAGTATCTGGAAAAGGAAATGACCATCACATCGACTGCCAAAAAGGAAAGCAGATTGCACGCAAAGTTAAGCGGGGTCAAGGCAATGCGCCCCTCCGCAAACTCGCTGACCATATTGAAAATGATGTAGGCAAGCCCGCTTAAAATCAGCAGCATATACCGCTTGGCCGGCTTATCCTTTGTGCCCTTCTGCAAAAGAATACTCAGCAGCAGCGTGCATAGGATCAGCACACAGAAAATGTACGTCAGAATGGTTTCTCTCATGAATTGCGCTTCCCTTTAGTGTCAGAGTCGGAAGTATTTTTCTATATTTTACTATAATCTCCGCATTTGTGCAAGTTGCTTTCAAAAAAGTTCCATGTTCTAATCTTGTTCTTTTGTCATGCCCGGGTACGGCATCAGCCCCACGATGCTCTGCAAATACCGCGCAAAGGCTAATAAGCGCCCTTCGTCCGCGCCGTAGAGGACACCCGAGCGCGGCATCCCGTCTCTTTCAAAGAGGAAAGGCACCGAAATGGACGGCACCCCGGCATAGTGCAAATTCATGTTGGGCGCATAGAGCAGCACTGCGTCAAAGTCCTTGATCTGCTCCACGAACCGCTTCCGCACGGATTTCTGCCGTTTCAGCAGCTTGTCCACCTCTGCCGCATTTTCGGGGGATTTGTCCATTTCGCAGGCGCCTTCGATAATGCTCGCGCCGTACTTCATCATGGTTTCCGGGTTTTCGTGATAGACCTTTACCATGTCATGCAGGCTCTTCATGCGACTGTTATGGGTGGACAGGTATTCTTCCATAGACGCGCAGAAGTCCCGCTGCATAAGCCTGAGCAGCGATTTGTCGTTACGCTGGCGGATGGGGAACACTTCCGTTCCCTGCGCTTGCAACTGTTCAAGCAACGCCGCATACTGCTTTCTCTGCGCCATGGAAACGACATTCTTCCGACTTAAATTGACAGCCAGCTTCCATTGCTTCTGTTCGATTCTATCAGGCGCTTTTTCCGCGATCACCTGAAAAACCGCTTCCACATCCTCCATTTTGCGGGCGAAAATTCCCACAGTGTCAGCATATTTTGTGATGGGCACCACGCCGCCTATGGAAATATTCTCTTTTGCGGGACGGAAGCCCACAATTCCATTCATCGTGGCGCAGCCCACCACGGAATAGCTGGTGTCTGTGCCCAAGGTAAATGGGGCAAGTCCCAAGGAGGCCGCCACCGCCGACCCGGAGGAAGAGCCGGAAGGGTCTTTCGTCTCATCGTAAGCGTTTTTCACCTGTCCCCCAGCAGAGGAATAGCCGTTTGGCATACTTTCCCATGTCAGAAAGTTCGCCAGCTCGCTCAAATTCGTCTTCCCAAGGCAGATTGCTCCCGCCGCACGCAGTTTAGCCACCACATCGGCGTCTTTCTCTGCTAAGTTGTCCGTCAATGCGAGGCTGCCCGCCGTCGTGACCATGCCGCTTATGTCCGTGTTGTCCTTGATGAGATAGGGAATCCCGAACAGCGGCAGGGTTCTGTCCCCATGCGCATCCAGTTCCCGCGCCTCCCGCATGGCATCCGGGCATAGGGCGTAAACCGCGTTGGTCTTATCCTTCATTCCATACATTTCAATCCGGTCAAGGAAATAGCGGCAAACGTACTCCACGGTCGTTCTTCCGGAAACGATCTCCTGCCGCAGCTCCGCAATGCTCAATTCATGGATGTCCATATTTTCTCCTTAATTGTACCGCTCATCCCACACGCGCACCTTGTAGAACGCACCCGCGTCGAATTTTCGGGTTTCGTGGATATATCCCTTCTCTGTTTTCCTGAATATATCGCAGATATTCGTGTTCCACGGCTGCTGGGTGCCATTTGGAATCTGACGGATGATGTCCCCGCTTCCCTCAAAATTCCCGATTGCCTTCACATAAGGCTTTTCTTTGGGAATCACTATCTCCGCGCCTTCATAATCCTCGATAAAACACAGCTTTGTTTTGTCGAATTGGAATGCTCCTGAATTGTTTGTCACCCACAGAAGATTTTTATTGCCATAGACCGGTTGTAAATCGTGCCCATAAATGTGGTTGATGGGGGTATGGTATTCAGAAAGCTCATGAAAAGCGGGTTTATCCGCCGTGCCGTCTATGCACATCGCGGAAATATAGTCCTTGCCCAAAATCCACAGAAGCTCTCTCTCCGGATCCCATAACGCCCCGTGACCCTCCTCTATCGCAAAAGAGCAATGCTCGGTGCAGTTATTTTCCTTTGAAGCGGCATACATCCGCAGCTCCGCACCGTTGCTGGCGATGACGCACAGATTCCCGTTGGGAAGCAATTCCACGGCATGAGGATTGGGTTGGGTATCGGTGTCAATATACCAGATTGCTTTTCCCGACGGATATTCCACGATGGCGGTAAATCCCAATGAGGAAGTCACCAGCATTACCAATCCGCCGTAAAATTCGCTGCGGCGTAGCTTCACATCCGAGACATTGACAAATTGCTGATGTGAGGCAAAACCAAGCGTCTCCGTAGGCTGCCAATTCCATACGATCGCCTTGTGGTCGTTCCAATCGGGATAATCCTTATCAAATACCGTGATTGCCGCTCGCATCTGGTCGCAAATTGCAATTTGTTCCATAATGTCCTCCAAATATAAACTTACGAAGGTATAGTAAAAGACACTCGACAATTTGTCAAGTGCCTTTTGGAATCCGGCGATGATCTATCCTC
>DCHO01000006.1:0-160 GCA_002315655.1 Christensenella sp. UBA1750 | reverse complement strand
ACTGTATTCAAGGTTTGTGCTGTGTGCGGATGACGAGGAAACAGAATATTTATCTGTTCCTTCTTCCTTTTCACAGCCCGTACCTTCAAAACCTCATACTGAATACTACGCTATCGAGAATCTTTTGTCAAGGTCTGCTTTGGATTTTTCCTCCGCTTCC
>DCHO01000036.1:486-8567 GCA_002315655.1 Christensenella sp. UBA1750 | reverse complement strand
CCGTCCAGCGTCTGCACGTCGGACATGGAGCCTAAGGTGCAGACGGAAATCACCTGGGTCTGACCGCGGGTGAAGCAGGCGGAACCGTGGGTGCGGGGTAGAATGCCGACCTCGCTCCAGATGGGGCGAACCTGAGTCAGAACTCGTCCATCGGGACGGATGCCCTTTTCCAGAATCTTCTTACGCATGACTTCCTTATTGAGATAGTACAGCGCATCGGCGATCTCGCCTTCCTTCTCGGGGAAAGTTTCGGCAAAGTGCTCTAAGGTTTCGGCCTTCACCTGCTCCTCGCGTGCTTCGCGCTCGGAACGCTCGAAGGTGTCAAACGCCCATTCGGTCTTCTCGTAGGCGTACTCGCGGACAGCCGCGGAAACCTCGTCGGAAACCGTGACGAGCGGGAACTCACGCTTGGGTGCGCCGATCTCGGCAACGATGCTCTCCTGGAAGGCGACCAGCTTCTTGATCTCCTCATGGGCGAACAGAATGGCCTTGAGCATCACTTCTTCGGTGACTTCCTTTGCGCCGGCTTCCACCATCATGATGGCGTCCTTGGTACCGGCAACGGTTAAGTGCATATCGCTCTTTTCGCGCTGCTCCACGGTGGGGTTCAGCACAAGCTCACCGTCCACAAGGCCGACCACGACGGAACCGGTGGGGCCGGCGAAGGGGATCTCGGAGATCGCCAGGGCGATGGAGGAGCCCAGCATGGCAGGAATTTCGGCGGAGTTGTCGTTGTCGTTGGACATGACGGTGGCAACCACGCTCACGTCATTGCGCATTCCCTTGGGGAACAGCGGGCGCAGGGGGCGGTCGATCAGACGGGAGGTCAGAATGGCCTTCTCGGAGGGACGGCCTTCGCGCTTGATGAAGCCGCCGGGAATCTTGCCGACGGAATACTGCTTCTCCTCGAAGTCAACGCCCAGAGGGAAGAAGTCGATGCCGGGGCGGGCGGTTTCCGCCACGGTGGCGCAGACCAGCACGGCGGTGTCGCCGTAGCGCACCAGCACGGAGCCGGCGGCCTGCTGGGCATAGCGGCCGAACTCGAAGGACAGCGTGCGTCCGGCCAGCTCATAGGAATAGATCTTGTGTTCCATGATAAAAGGTTCTCCTTTCACAATGTACCCGGGCAGCGTTTCCGCTTTCTGCGGGTCTTTTGTGCGCGGAGTTTGCCCGATGCTTGTCCGTTACCGATAAACACCCGGCAAACCCCACGCCACACAAAAAAGAGTGTCCCGCAGACAGAATAATGCTCCCAAAGTTTTTCTCAAATTAAGCATACAGCCGAAAAGCGGCGAAAGGGGTCTTCCGCGCTTTTCGGCCATGGCTTTTTGACGTTTGGATTACTTACGGACGTTGAGCTCCGCGATCAGAGAGCGATAGCGAACGATGTCAACCTTCTTGAGATAGTCCAGAAGGCCGCGACGCTTACCGACCATGATGAGCAGACCGCGACGGGAGTGGTGGTCGTTCTTGTTCTGCTTCAGATGATCCTCGTTCAGATG
Source organism: Christensenella sp. UBA1750 (assembly GCA_002315655.1). Taxonomy (GTDB): domain Bacteria; phylum Bacillota; class Clostridia; order Christensenellales; family UBA1750; genus Spyradocola. Next base: position 7,065 of record DCHO01000036.1, on the reverse strand, counting down.
GTTGATGCGCTCGGTCAGCAGAGCGACCTGCACTTCGGGGGAACCGGTGTCGCCTTCGTGGCGGCCGAACTGCTGGATGATCTCGGTTTTTCTTGCCTTATCCATTTTTGTGTCCTCGCTTTTAAGGAATTTTAGTCAATCGCCGTCGATCCGAGCGGGGCGTCGTGCGTGGCGCAGGACCCAGACCGCGGTTCAAGCCGTATTGTATTATACCACGCGCAAAATCCCTTGTAAACGGCTTTTCTCCATCTTTCTTCTTTTTAACAAATCGTTTTCAGGTTCTGCTCGGAGAGATTTGCAAAACCGCGCCTTTCGCTCTATAATAAAGAAAGCTTGATTCCGATTTTAACCCGGAGGCGTATTCATCATGGATTTCATCATCAAAAACATAAACGCAGTCACCGAAACCGCCATCCTCCCCGACACTTCCTTAACCGTAAAAGGCGGCAAAATCGCATCCGTCGGCACAATCTCCCCGGAGGATTCCTCCCTTCCCGTCCTCGACGGCAACGGCGGCATCCTCACCCCCGGCCTCATCGACACCCACTCCCACGGCGGCGGCGGGTTTGACGTGATGGACGGCACCAAGGAAGACATCATCGGCGCGGCGCAGTCCCACCTTTCCCACGGCACAACCACCTATCTGCCCACCTCCATGACCTGCCCCGACGACGAGCTTTTCACCTTCATCGAGAACTTCAAGGCGGTCAAGGCGGATTCCTCCACCCTTCTGCCCCATCTGCCCGGAATGCATCTGGAAGGCCCCTATTTCTCTCCCCTCCAGTGCGGCGGCCAGCCCCCGGAATTTTTAGGCACCCCCACAAAAGCCCATTTCACCGAGATTCTGCACCGCGCCGAAGGCCTCATCGCCCGCTGGTCGTCCGCGCCCGAATTGCCCGGTGCGCTTCACTTGGGCGACACCTGCGCCGCGCAGGGCATCCTCTGCTCCATCGGCCACTCCAACGCCGACTATGACGAGGTACGCGCCGCCATCGACCACGGCTACACCCACGTCACCCACCTGTATTCCTGCATGAGCACCATCACCCGCCGCAAGGGTTTCCGGGTCTTAGGCATCATCGAGTGCGCCTATCTCTTTGACGCGCTCCATGTGGAGCTGATCGCGGACGGCAAGCACCTGCCCCCGGAGCTTCTGCAGTTGGTTCTCAAATGCAAGCCCCACGACAAAATCACCCTCATCACCGACTCCATGCGCGGCGCGGGAATGCCCGACGGGAAATCCGTCTGCGGCAGCCGCACCCACGGCACCCCCTGCATCATCGGGGACGGAATCGCGCATTTGATGGATTATTCCGCCTTCGCCGGCTCGGTCTGCACCGCCGACCGTCTGCTTCGCACCATGGTCAATGCCGCAGGGCTTGATTTGCGCGAGGCGGTCAACATGGCCACCATTCAGCCCGCCAAGCTTCTCAAAATCGACAAAACAACCGGCTCTCTTGCCGTGGGCAAGGACGCCGATTTGCTGCTGCTGGACAAAGACCTCTATCCCCAGCAGGTCTGGGTCTCCGGCAAAGCCGTTCTGTAAATCCATTTTGGAAAGGAGCATTTCCCCATGAAAACGACACTCCATCTTCCCCAGCCCCTGCCGCCGCTGGTCATGGCGGAGGGCGTGGTCTACAAGCAGGCCCCCGGCTGGTACGGCGCGGACAATATGCCGCTGCGCCTCAACATCATCCGCCGCAAGGACGACATTCCCCGTCCCACAATCCTGTGGATCACCGGCGGCGGCTGGCAGAACGTCAGCAAAAACGCGCACGTTCCCGCCATGGTCTATCTGGCGGAGGCGGGCTTCACGCTGGTCACGGCGGAATACCGCACCACGGCGGAATGTCCCCACCCCGGGCAGCTTTATGACATCAAGGCCGCCGTGCGCTACCTCCGCGCCAACGCTTCCCGCTGGAATATCGACCCTGACCACATCGGCATCATGGGCGAATCCGCAGGCGGGCACCTGTCCGCCATGATGGGCGTCACCTCCGGCGACCCGCAGTTTGACGAGGGCGACAATCTGAATTATTCCTCCGCCGTACAGGCGGTCTGCCCCTGGTACCCGCCCACGGACTTCACCGCCCCCGAATTCCTCGCCACAGACGCCTTCTCCCTCTTGGTAATGCTCATCGGCGGCGACCCGCGCACCCACATTGAGGAAGCGAAGGCCGCAAGCCCCGCCTATCAGGTAAAGCCCGACAACCCGCCCTTCCTCATCATCCACGGCACGGGCGACACGCTCGTTCCCTTCTCCCAGAGCGAGATCCTCTATGAAAAGCTCGTTTCCGCGGGCGTTCCTGCCGACCTCCTTGCCATCGAGGGCGCAGGTCACGGCGACGACCGCCTGTTTTGCTCCCCAGAGGTCAAGGACGCAATCCTCGCCTTCTTCCGCAGACACCTGATGTGATATTACGCACCGAAGCAGGGCTTTCCTGCCTCGATGCGTTTTTTATGTCCAAAACCTGAAAAAGGATGGCATTTCTGCCATCCTTTTTCATTGCGCATATCTATTCAGGAACACTCGTTCCAAGAGTTCAGGGATTAGCCACGCTTCTTCATGGAGACGAAGGCAGCGGCGGAGACCAGAGCCAGAGCAGCCAGCACGGCGATGGGCGCAGCGTCAGCGGTCTGGGGGCTGATGAGGGTAGAGGTCGCAACAGTGGTGGCGGGAGTGACGGTGGTCACTTCGGTCACGGCAGTGGTGGTCTCGGCAGTCTCTCTGGCAAAGCCCTGGAATCCATCGGGCTCATAGGTCTCGGGATCAACGATCTCAGTGATGGTGAACTTGGCGAAGACTTTTTCTTCTCCATCATCAAAGACGATCTGAACATAGTGGTCACCGGCGGGCAGCTTCTGCAGGTAAGCGTTCTTCAGGGTGATGACGGTGCTGCCCTGAGCGGCGGTGTACTGGAAGCCTTCGATCAGTCTGAAACCGTCAACGGTAACGTAGTCGAACTTCTCGTAGGGAGCGTAAACCGTGATCACAAGATCAGAGGTGTTAGTGAAGGCATGGAGCCAAGTCTGGTTGTTGCCGGACTTGATGGTGTACTTGTACTGGGCGTAGATTTCGACGTCCTCATCGGGCATCTGGAAAATGTAGGTCTTGGGAGCAACCTTAACGACTTCGATGTCATCGGGATAGGTTTCCCAGCCCTTGATGCTTTCGTCATCCTTTTCAACGGTGATCTTGACCCACTCGCCAGCCTTGGCAGATTCCTTGTCGGCAGTGCCACCGGCAACATAGATGTCATGCTCGAGCACGATTTCGATTTCGATGGAGTCACGAACCTTTTTCTGTCCTTCCTTTTCCTGGAGGGTAACGGTGATCTTGCCATCAGTACCGACTTCGTCATCAGCAATGGTCAGGACACCGGCATCAGTCAAGGTAGTCTTGGTCTCATTGCTGTTGCCTTCGAGAATCCATTCCTCGCCTTTTTTCTTGTCTTCGGGAACACCCTTGTGCTTGATGACGAGGGTCTGAGTATCGCCGGGCTCCATGGAAGTTTCGGCAACGATTTCCCACTCGTCAACAACAGTTAAGGTGAGGCTGGCGGTCTTGGTATTGTCTTTCTTGCTTACGGCAGAAATAACATACTCAGTACCAACCTCGGCGTTATCAGCGATGTCGAACTTAATCTTCTTATCGTTATCCTCTTTAGTGAAGCCAGTGCTTTCAGCGCCGTCGATTTCGAGCGTCCAATCGGATGCCTTATCTACCTCTTCGCCAGTAGCTTTGACTTTAATTTCTTTTTCACCGGCAAGGACGAAACCGTTTTCGCCTTTCTTGCCTTCAACTTCGAGGCCATAAACAGGGGCAGGAGGGGCGGCGAGGGGGGCATCAGCAAGCACAGACACGCAGGAACCCAGCATCAGCACAACGAGCATGACGAGGCTGAGCAGCAGGGACAGAGAACGTTTTTTCATTATGAAAAACCTCCTATGTAGAAATGGGAATAGGTACCTTTTTTGTTCCAAGAGCCGTCGGCTTAGTGCGCATCTAAACCGGGACTTTGAAACTATGTACCTAATGTATAGCACCGCAAAAAACGATTGTCAATGCTTCTAACGATCTGTTACAGGTTAGATACCATAACGAAACAGGTTGGAAAAAACACGCTCTTTTTGTTTCAAAAAAAGCGTGCTTTGTGTCATTTACTTCTATTTTGTTTCATCCATTTGCAGGCAATCTGCATTTAATCCCAATCGACCATGCCCTTTTCTTCCATATAGCTCTGCTGCAAATCCATGTAATCGTCCACAAGGGAGCAGATGCGCCCCGCGGTCTCGTCCGAACCGCCGTAGAGCCTGATGAGGTTTTCGGAAATGTATTCGTAGGCGTCGTCATCGTCATAGTAGTTGTCGCCCGCCTCGCCGTTTGCGTCCATCACGCCGGTTTCCTGCATGAATTTAAGGTCAAGCGCGACGGCCTGCCGCACAAGAGACTCGATCTCCGAGGGCGAAAAGGCCTTGTGTGCGACCCGATTTACCCGGGATGCGATGTATTTGACCGCTTCTTCTTCATTATAGCCCTGCATTATTCCTTTTCCTCCATCAGTTTTTCAAGCTGGGACAGCGTTTCCTCAAAGGATTTGAGACATTCCTCCACGGGTTCGGGGCTTTCCATGTCCACGCCCGCACGGCGCAGAATGTCAAGCGGCGCGGCGCAGGAGCCGGAGGAGAGGAAGCCCAAGTACGCCCTGCGCTTTTCGTCGTCCCCGGAGAGCACCCGGCGGGAGAAGGCCACGGCGGCGGAGAAGCCCGTGGCGTACTGATACACATAGAAGGCGCGGTAGAAGTGGGGAATATACATCCATTCGGCGGAAATGTCGTCATCCACTTGGCAGCCCTTGTAGTAAAGTTCGTTGAGCTCCCGGTAAACGGCAGTCATGCTTTCCTTGGTCAGCGGTTCGCCCGCCATGGCCTTTGCGTGGACGATCTTCTCAAACTCCGCAAAGAGGGTCTGGCGGTAGACCGTGCCGCGAATCTGCTCCAACTGGTAGTTGCACAGCGCCATGAGCTGTTCCTTCTTGGTGAGCTTCTTTTTCAGAGATTCCAGCAAAATGGCCTCGTTTGTGGTGGAGGCGATCTCCGCCAAGAACAGCGGGTATTCGGAATTGACGAACGCCTGATTCTGATTGGAATAGAAGGTGTGCATGGAGTGTCCCAGTTCGTGCGCCAGCGTGAACACGGAATCCAGTTCGCCGGAGAAGTTCAGCAGCACATAGGGGTGCACGCCGTAGGTGCCCCAGGAATACGCGCCGCCGGTCTTGCCCTTGTTCTCGTAAACGTCGATCCAGCCGTCGGTGAAGGCGTGCTTCAAATCGTCGATATACTGCTGTCCAAGAGGCGCAAGTCCTTCCAGCACCGTGTCGCAGGCTTCCTTGTAGGTAAACTTCATCTCCGCCTCGGGCACAATGGAGGTGTAAATGTCGTAAAAGCGCAGCTCGTCCACGCCCAACACCTTCTTGCGCAGGGCAAGGTAGCGGTGCATGGCGGGCAGATGGCGGTGCACGGCTTCGATGAGCGAATCATACACCGATACGGGAATCTCGTTCTGATAGAGCGACTGCTCCCGGTCGCTTTCGTACTTGCGCACCTTGGCAAAGAACACATCCTTCTTGACAGAGGCGGCGTAGGTCGCGGCGATGGTGTTGCCGAACTCGTGGTAACGCTTGTAGTGCGCATCGTAGGCGCGCTTGCGCACCTCCCGGTCGGTGCTCATCAGCAGGGGAACGTATCTGCCGTTGGTCAGCACCACATCCTCGCCGTTTTCGCCTTTGATCGTGTCAAAGGTGAAGTCCGCGTCGGTGAGCATGGAATAGATGTTGTCCGGCGCGGCGGCCATTTCGCCGGTCTGCGCCAAAATGCGCTCCTCGGCGTCGGACAGAACGTGCGCCTCCATGCGCAGCTCCTTTTCGATGGCGCGGCGGTAGGGCTCCAAGCCCGGTTCCTCCGCAAAGAAGCCCTCGATGGCTTTGCCGCCCACGGACAGCAATTCCGGCGTGAAGAAGGCGACCTCGGCGGAAAATTCCACCAGCAGCGATTCCGCCCGGTCGTTTAAGGCCTGATAGGTCGTGTTGCCGTTGTCCTCGTCCCGTCTCATGTGCGCGTAGGTGTAAAGGGTGGAAACGGTCTGCACAAGGTCGGTGATGGCGTTTTCGGCAGTAAGCAGCCCTTTTGCGGTGTTCAGCGTGCCGCGTAAGGTGCCGATGCCCTTCACGGCCTCCTTCGCCTTGGCAAAGTCCGCTTCCCACATATCGTCGGTTGCGTAAATGTCTTCCAGCTTCCAGAGATAGGCCTTGTCCATCTCGCTTCTGATTTTGAGTTCTTCCATATCAAATTCTCCTCCAAGAAAATTATTCCGATAAATGTTCCCGCTTATTCTTCATCAGTTCCGCAGCGAATGGATGGGGGCGGGGATTCTGCCGCCGCGGTTGATGAATTGGGCGGAGGATTCCTTATGCACGGGAATGATGGGCGCTTCGCCCAGCAGCCCGCCGAAGACCACATGATCGCCCACTCTCTTTCCCGGCGCGGGAATCAGGCGCACGGCGGTGGTCTTCTGGTTGA
>DCHO01000036.1:275-462 GCA_002315655.1 Christensenella sp. UBA1750 | reverse complement strand
CATGCCGATGGCGGCCTCGTCCGCAATGATGGCGGAGAGGGTCTCCGCCGGAGTGTCCCCGGGCACGGCGATCATGTCCAGCCCAACCGAGCACACGCAGGTCATGGCTTCCAGCTTATCCAAGCCCAAAACGCCCTTTTCCGCCGCGGAGATCATGCCGATGTCCTCCGAAACGGGGATGAACGCG
>DCHO01000036.1:0-209 GCA_002315655.1 Christensenella sp. UBA1750 | reverse complement strand
GTCGTTGAGCAGCGCCAGCGCCGCCGTGGTGCCGTGGGTGCCGGTGACTTCCAGCCCCATTTCTTCCAATATATGCGCCACCGAGTCGCCCATGGTGGGGGTCGGAGCAAGCGACAAGTCCACAATGCCGAAGGGCACGTTCAATCTCCGGCTGGCTTCCTTCGCCACAAGCTGACCCACTCTTGTGATCTTGAACGCCGTCCGCTTGA
>DCHO01000027.1 GCA_002315655.1 Christensenella sp. UBA1750 | reverse complement strand
ATCTGCGGCGAGCACGGCGGCGACCCGTCCTCCATCGAGTTCTGCAACTCCATCGGTCTGGACTACGTTTCCTGCTCTCCCTACCGCGTCCCGATCGCCCGTCTGGCTGCTGCGCAGGCCGCGATCTCCCAGAAGAAGTAAGGATAGCTTCATAATGTAAACGAATCCCTCTGCCAAGAAATCGGCAGAGGGATTTTTGTGGGATTGAATCCATGTTCGTCAGAAAAAGCGTTGTGATACGACGAAAATTCGTCCGAAAAATGCAAGCATAAGCCGCAAATTACGTTGACAAAATCGGAGAAACCGGGCATAATAGATTTTGAAAACGATCTATGGGGGTGCTTGCTTTGTATAGAACCGCGATTGAAAGCCTGATGGCATGGAAAAATAACCCGAACAGAAAGCCGCTGATCATCGAAGGCGCAAGGCAGGTCGGGAAAACATGGCTGATGAAGGAATTCGGCAAAACGGCCTACGAAAAGACCGTGTATATCAATTTTGATTCCAATTCAAGGATGAAAGAGCTGTTTTCATCCGATTTGAATGTGGAAAGAATCCTCATGGGGCTTGAGCTTTATGCCGACTGCAAGATCGAGCCGGAGAACACTCTCATCATTTTTGACGAGGTGCAGGAGGTGCCCCGGGCGCTGTCGAGCCTCAAATATTTCTACGAAGAAGCCCCGGAGTACAACATCGTCTGTGCCGGGTCGCTTTTAGGCATTGCCCTTCACGAAGGGACTTCCTTCCCCGTCGGCAAGGTCGATTTCCTGAAGCTTTATCCGCTGACCTTTCAGGAGGTTCTGCTCGCGCTGGGCAAGGAAAAACTGGTTCATTTGCTTGAAAGCGGGGATTATGCCTTGGTTTCGGCGTTCCGGCAGGATTTCATTGACCTTTTGAAGCAATACTATTTCGTAGGCGGAATGCCCGAGGCGGTCAGGGCGTTTGCCGAAAACAGGGATTTTCGGGAGGTGCGCGAAATTCAGATGCGCATTCTGAATGCCTATGAGCAGGACTTTTCCAAGCACGCGCCCACGGAGATCGTGCCGAAAATTCGGATGCTCTGGAACAGCATTCCCTCGCAGCTTGCAAAGGAAAACAAAAAGTTCGTCTATGGCATGGTGCGGGAAGGCGCAAGGGCGAAGGATTTTGAGAACGCGATCCTCTGGCTGTCCGATTGCGGGCTTGTGCATAAGGTGATGCGGGTCACGATCGGGCATTTGCCGCTGAAAGCCTACGAAGATGCGAAGGCCTTCAAAATGTATCTGCTGGATGTGGGGCTGCTGGGCTGCATGGCAGGGCTCACTGCCAAAGTTTTGCTGGACGGGAATGACCTGTTTGTGGAATTTAAGGGTGCGCTGACGGAACAGTATGTGTTGCAGCAGATGATTGTCCAAAAAGGTCTGAACGTTTATTACTACACCAACGCAAACGGGCAATGCGAAATTGATTTTATGGTCGATAACGGCGAAATGGTCATGCCGATTGAAGTGAAAGCAGAGGTGAATTTAAGGGCAAAAAGCCTGAAAACCTATGTCGAGAAATTCGCCCCGGAGATCGCCGTCAGATGCTCCATGGCGGATTACAAAAAGGAAGAATGGCTGCTGAACCTTCCCCTGTATGCAATCGGGCAGCTGGATAAAATCCTGATTTCTCTTTGAAAATCATTGTGATTATGGGGATTGAACCCGGGCGGGGAGACCCCGCCCCTACGGTGAACGCTTGTCTGTGCGCGATTGGATTATGATGTGATAGAAGAGAAAAACACCGCCGGGCTTCTGAACGAGGCACGGCGGTGTTGGCTTTTACTGGGGCGTATTGTCCTTTGTGCGGGGCTCGCGGCGGGGGGCGGTGTAGACCGTAGGCTCGTCGTCGGGGAGCGGCGCAGGGGGATTATGGTAGCGGGGCACGGGACGGGAGGGCTGCTGCACCGGGCGGGAATACTCGGTGGCGGCGCGGCTGATCTCCTCGCGGATGTCGTAGGGATTCTCCCGCACGGGGCGCGGGCGCTCCTCCTTAACGGGCGGAGGCGTGTATTGCTCCTCTGCCTCATCGGGTTCGGAGACGCGGTTGGCACGGAGCTGCAGCACTACCAGCACCACGATGCAGGCGATGACAAGCAGAATCACCACAATAAGAATCATCACCAGCCACGGGGCGATGCCGCTGCGCTTCTTGGTCTCCTTGATTTCAGGCGTGGGGGTGACGGTGACTTCCTCCGCGACCATCGCGCTGTCCGCGATGGTGATGGTGACAGGTTCGGAGGTGATGCTGACGGTCTCCTTGGTGGAGCGCGTGGCGGAGAGCGTGAAGGAATAGTCGCCGGTGTGATCCACATTGACCGAAACGGTGAGCATCTGATCGCCCACGGGCAGATCGGAGAGACGCTGCAACACGGTGCCGTTCTGGTCACAGAGGGTTACGCCGGTCAAGGGTTCCGTGTCCTTGTTGCGAACGAGAATGTTGAAATTGACGGTCGATACGCCGGACAATTCCTTGGTGTTCGGGGTGGCCGTCAGTTCAAGAATTTCTTCCGGCAGTACATTGGGGGCGGAGGCGGTGTTGACCGTGATGGTGATGGCGTTGGAGGTGGCGGTGACGGTGTTGCCGGCGGGGTCTTTGGCGGAGACCGCGACCATATAGCCCTGGGTCAGCATGGGGCGGATGAGCTTGCTCCAGCTGTAGGCCTTGCCCACTTCCAGCGTCACGTTTTCCACGATGGTGCCCAGGGTTGCATCGGTCACGGTGACGTCGCTCAACGCCACGGTACCGTCGTTGACGATGGAGCAGGTGAGGGTGGTGTTCTCGCCGGAGGAAATGGTCTCGCTGTCACTTTTCAACGTGACGGTGATTTGGGGTTGGTACAGTGTAATCTTTAAGGCATCCAGCTCCATATACTGTGATGCGGTGGAATTGATCGTGGAATAGGACAGATGCGGCAGGGAGACGACATCCTTTGTGATGGTGACTTCCTTCTCAAACTGGCGCATATCGCCGGGATAGAGCGTGTCGATGGTGCCGATTTGGCCAACGCCTTCCATATCGTCAGTCAGAACAAGACCGGTAAGCACCACGGCGCCTTCGTTTTTGATGATGTAGGTGAGCTTGATTTTCTCGTTGAGCCCCACGGACTCTGCGGAGGCGGTGCGCTTGAAATTGATGATGGGCGCGGCGGCCGATGCGTCCACGGTTTTGATGAGGGAACGCGGAGTGCCGTCAAAGTCGATGTAGGTGATCTCGATCTCCACGTCCCCTGCCATGGATTCCATGGAGCGGTCGATGGGCGTGGAGCGCAGGAACGCGGTGGAGCCCGCATTTAAGGACTGCATACTGCCGATGAGCGTGTTTTCGTAACGGAATTCAAGTTGGCTGATGGACTGGTTTGAGGAACCGTTGAGAAGGCTCATGTCGATCTCAAGCACCACTTTGCCGTCTGTGTTTTCCGTCGGGATGATATTGAACGTGAGCTGCGCCGCTGTGTCCGCGTGCACCGGGAGCACAAAAGACAGCAGCAAATGCAGCGTAAGTATGATGGAAAAGAGCTTTTTCACAGGGACTTTGCGACCTCCTTTCGGCAGGGTTCAATTCTTATTTTACCGGGAAATGAAAGGCCTTGTCAAGGCGATTTGAAGATGGAAAAGAATTATTACAACTTAGACACGAATCGTACAAAATGTTGCAAAAACGAGAAAAAAGCGGCGCTTTCCACAGAGAAAAACGCCGCTATATATCCACTTGTTTCAAGAACCTCTGTCTTTATCGTCAGATCAGCCAGCGGCACAGCAACCAGCCGGGGACGACCACGATGGCAAAGAAGCACAGGGACACGAAAGTGAAGGTCTTGATGAAGGAAAGGCCTTTGCCGGGGTAGGCGCGGACGTAGATGCGATAGTTGATGACCGAGGCCAGCGAGCCGATGAGGGACACAAGCCCGGCGGAGTCCAGCCCGTAGAGCAGGGCGGCGGTGTTGGTGGAGAAGGGATAGAGCACGATGGCGGCGGGCACGTTGGAAATGACTTGAGACAGAAGAATGGAGACGGCGTATTCGTGCCCGGAGACCACCTTTGAGAGGAATGCGGAGACCTTCTCGTTTGCGGTGATGGAGGAGGAGAAGACGAAGAAGCATAGAAAGGTGAGCAGCAGCACATAATCGGTCTTGGTGAGCAGCTTCCTGTCCACGATAAAGACCGTGACGAGCACGATGAGGGTCACATACGGCCAGTATTTTGTGCGGGTGACGATGGTTAGCAGGATCAGCGTAAAGAGAATGAGGTAGGAAACACGCTGCTTCTTGCGCTCGGGCTTCCAGTCCTCCGTGACACTCTCACCCCGCAGCTCCAGCGCCTCGGATTCGTCCTTTCGATAGAGGAACAGCACAAAGCAGACAAGCAGTATGCCGGAGAACACGCACAGCGGCGCCATGTGCAGTATGAATTTCCCTGCGGAAATGCCGGACTGACCGAAAATGAACAGGTTCTGCGGCGAGCCGAAGGGCATGAGCATGGAACCGCGCACGGCGGCAATGTTCTCCATGGAAATGACCGGGAGAATATATTTTTCCTTGTGCCCCGCCCGGAAGAGCAGAATGGTTAAGGGCACAAAGACGATGAGGGACACGTCGTTGGTGACGAACATGGAGGAAAAGAACACGGAAAAGACCAGAAACAGAGAGAGCTTGGCCATGGAGGGGATGCGCCCGGCGAATTTAAGCAGCGGGCGAAAGATGTTCTCCTGCTTAAAGCCCTCTAAGACCGTGAGCATCATAAACAGGGTAGCTAAGGTCTTCCAGTCAATGTCTTTGACCAATTCCACGGTGGGTGGGGTGATGATGAGCGCCGCCGCGGCAGCCAGCACCGAAACCGAGAGCATGAGCTCTTTTTTGAGATAGGCAAGAACTTTACGCATGGGGCTTGGCCTCCTTGACCTTGACTTTCGCAAGCACCGCCATGACCACGCAGAACATGGCGACGGAAACATAGATGAGCGACCAGCCGAAGCGTTCCAGCAGGAAGCCGTAAAGAAGCGATTGCAGTGCCGCGCCCATATAGGCGGAAAAATTGAGAAGCCCGGTGCAGGTGCCTCCGAAGATGCGCCCGCCCATGTCGGTGGCGTAGGTCATGCCGGTGCCGTTGCAGGCGTAGATGCAGAAGCCCGTGACAAACAGGTCTGCGGCGATGAGCACCTTCTGGAAGGGAATCCGGGGGTCTAAGAACAAAAAGCACACCACGGCGGCGGCACCCACCAGCGCGGAGACGATGACGGCGGGGCGGCGGTCGTTGGGGCAGTATTTGTCGGTGAGCACGGGCACCACAAAGGTGCCGATGCCCATGCCGACGGGCAGCATCAGGGATTGCAGCAGGCCTTCGGTGATGTCCACGCCGAACTTGTCCACGAAATACAGAGGGATCCAGGTGGTAAGACCGTACCGCGCCAGCCCGCCCAGCAGAACGGAGACCATCCACAGCATAAAGCCCCTGTTGGTCAGCAGGTATTTATAGGGATACATCGCGCCCTTTTCTTTGAGCATCGCCTTGAGCTTTGCCTCGTTTGCAGCCTTTTCGGGGTCTTCCTCCTTATATTCGGGCAGCCCAACGGCCTTGGGGGAGGATTTGACAAAGATCAGGAAAAAGACAAGGAAGAAAAGTGGCAGGATTGGGGGCAGGAAGAAAGCTGAGCGGAACCCTGCTGCGGGCAGAATCGCCAGCGCGGCGGTGACGGACAGTGTGGCCACCGCCTGTCCGAAGCCGGAGAAGGCGTGGACAAAGCCCGTGGCAAATCCGCGGCGGTTGCCGGGGTACCATTTGGTCAGCAGCGCCATGCCGGGTGCCCAAGATAAGGACTGCACCGCGCCGTTGATGCCCCAGAGGATTGCCATGGGAAGCAGCGCCTTCTGGAAGCCCATGAGCACGGACATGACGCAGGAGGCCACAACGGACACGAAAATGATGCGCTTTTCCCCGAACATTTCGGACATTCTGCCTGCCACAAGCTGCCCCAAGCCATACGTCCAGAACAGCACGGAGGTGAGCACGCCGATGTCGGATTTGGTGAAGGAAAGCTCGTCCATCATCACGGCGGAAGCGTTGAGAAGGTTCAGACGGGTACAATAAACCGCCATATAAAGCAAACTGAAAAAAATCAGATAGTAAAGCCCGTATCTGCGGAAAATCCTTTGTTCCTGCGGATTGTAGCCAAGGGAATTTTGCTGGGACATGGAAAGAAATGCCTCCGAATGAATTATTTCAGAAAAAACCTTTCCTATTATATGGAAAGAAAGTTCATTCTGCAAGCAGTTCAGGTTAAAATGTGAAAAAAGATTGGACGAAGATTTTGTTGTATGCTATACTTATACCATCCCTACAGAAAGGAGAGAGCCCGTGAAAAAGAAGCTGGAAGTCTGGCTGGAAAGCGTCAAGACCGTGCTGTTGGATGAGCCGCGGCGCATCCATACGCAATATATCGTGGCGTTCTCCCTGCTGGGGCTGGTGTCGCTGTTCATGACCGTGGTGAATGTCTTCACCCACAAGGGTGCGCTGACCTGGGCGACGGCAATCTTTGCCGTGTTGTGCGCGGTGGATGTGCTGCTCCTTTTCTCTGGCGAAAAATGCAAAAAGCTGGCAACGACGCTCTTCCTTGTGGAAATGGTCGTGCTGTTCGTTTTTTTCATTGTTTCGGGCAACCCGGAGGGCTTTTCGGCCATCTGGATCGCCATGCTGCCCGCCTGCGGAATGCTGCTCTTTCAGCGCAAGCAGGCGTCCATCCTGTGCGCCATCATGATGCTGGTAATGGTCTTCTTCTTCTGGTGCCCCTACGGGCAGACCCTGTTGCAATATGAGTACACGGAATCCTTCAAAATGCGCTTTCCCATGCTCTACACGGCGTTCTATCTCATTTCTCTGTTCTTGGAGACCGTCCGTGAGCTGACGCAGAAGGAGCTATACCGTCTGCAGGATCAGTACCATAATCTCTATCTGCACGATGAACTGACAGGCACCTTCAACCGCCACGGCTTTGAGGATGTAATGCGGCAGGAGTTCAACCGTTATGTCACCGGCAACGCCGCCATGCTGCTGCTGGACATTGACCTGTTTAAGGTCGTCAACGACACCTACGGGCACTTGATGGGCGACGAGGTGCTCAAAGCCATTGCAAAGATCATGGCTGAGGTCACGGGGCGGCAGGTCTGCCGCTGGGGCGGTGAGGAGTTCATCGTGTTCTACCCGCTGGCGACCATCTATCCCCGGGACGCGGAGCTGCTGCGCACCACCGTGGAAAACACGCCCATCCTTGTGGGGAACAACGAGATCCATGTCACGGTGTCCATCGGCGTGTCCGTGGTCTCCCGCAGCGAGAAAAAGGCGTTTGAAACGATGCTCAGCAACGCCGACTATTGCCTCTATGAAGCCAAGAACAGCGGCAGAAACCGCGTGGTGTATAAGGATTCCACGCATCCCACGGTGTAGTTCACACAAACAAAGACCTCCCGAGGCGTTGGTGCTTTGGGAGGTCTTTTACGCTTATTTTCCGTAGTTTTGCTTGTAGAACTCGTCAATTTCCGTCCGATACGGCATGGCGGGGGCGGTGCCCAACTTGGTCACGCACAGTGCGCCGCAGACGTTGCCGTACTGCAGGGCGGTGAAAAGGTCGTGCCCTTCGGACAGTGCCATGGTAAAACCGCCGTTGAAGGCGTCCCCCGCGCCGGTGGAGTCGATGGCGGAAACGGGCAGGGGCGGCAGCAGTCTGTCGGTCTTGCCGTCGGAGGCGTAGGAGCCCATGGAACCCAAGGTGATGACCACGTTTTTCACGCCCTTGTCATGGAGCACCTTTGCGGCGGCGCGGGCGGATTCCAAGGAGTCCACCTTCACCCCGGTGATGGTCTCGGCCTCGTGCTCGTTGGGGGTCACATAATCCATCTGGGATAGCAGTTCGTCCGAAACGGGCTGCGCCGGGGCGGGATTCAATACGATGGTAACGCCGTTTTTCTTGGCGATTTGTGTCGCCTTTTCGATGGCGGAGAGGTTGATTTCCAACTGCATGAGCAGAATGTCCGCCTTTTCGATCAGCGGGCGGAGGGATTCGATGTCCTCATCCGTAAAGCCGTTGCAGGCGGCGGGCACCACCACGATGGCGTTTTCGGCACTTTCCGTGTCCACCTCAATCAGTGCCACGCCGGTCTCTTTTTCCGGGTCGTGCAGAACGTAGGAGGTGTCCATGCCCTCCTTTTCGTAAAAGTCCGTGGCGACCTTGCCGAACACGTCGTTACCCACCTTGGTCACCAAGGTCACATCCGCACCGGCTCTGAAGCACGCCACAGCCTGATTGGAGCCCTTGCCCCCTGGCCCCATTTTGAAGCTCTGCCCCATGATGGTTTCGCCGGGCTTGGGATGCCCCACCTGTCGGGAGGTCAGATCCACCACAAAGCTGCCCAGCATCACGATTTTCTTTTTCATATCGTTCTCCTATCTGTCCGCAGGGAATAGATTGCCGGTCTGTCGTCTTGCCTCGTCCATGACCTCTGCGGTGGCGATGGAGGCGGCGCGATATTTGCTCAAATCAAGGGAATTTTCGATGGCCTTCATGAAGAATGCCGCCTCAAAGCGCATGGACTGGTTTTCCTTGACGGTGAACAGCGGTTCTGCGTCCTGCCCGCGATATTTTATGGAAATGTCCTGCGGGGTGCTGATCTTCTCTACAATAATGCTGCCGTTTTCGCCCTGAAATTCGGAGGCCATCGCGTCGTCCGTGATTTTGGAATAGTTGACGGACACCTGAAAAGAGCCGTAATTCAGCAAAAGATCGCCCGCGCCCTCAAAGCCGTTGTCCAAAAAGACGGAGGAGGCGGAAACCGCTTTCGGCTTGCCGAATAGGAAAACGGCGATATGCAGGGGATAAACGCCGATGTCCATAAGGGAAGAATTGGACAGGGCGGGATTGAAGGCGTTGAGCACCTCGCCGTGTTTGAATTTGTCGTAGCGGGATGAATATTGGCAGTAGGAAAGCCGGCACTTGCGCAGCACTCCGATGCGGGGCAGCGCGTTTTTCAGCACCTCAAAGGAGGGCTCAAAGACGGGCTTCATGGCTTCCAGCAGGGTCACATGATTTGTGTCCGCAATGGAAAACAGCTCTTTGGCCTCTTTTGCGTTGGAGCACAGCGGCTTTTCGCACAGAACGTGCTTGCCTGCTTCCAGCATTTGCTTGCTCTGCTCAAAATGGGCGTAGTTGGGCGAGGCCACATAGACCGCCTCCACGGCGGAGCAGGCCGCAAGGGCTTCCAGAGAGTCAAAATATTTGGGGGCGTGCACCTGTTCGGCAAAGGCCTTTGCGCGCTCCATGCTGCGGGAGCAGACGGCGTACAGCTCAAAGCCAGGGCACAGTCGGGCGGCGGAGATGAACTTTTCCACAATGCTGCCCGAACCGATAACTGCAAAACGCATACGGGTTTCCTCCTATTTCTCGGTGTGGAACTCCAGACATTTCCCGACAAACCACTTGAAAATGGGTGTCATGCCCTCGGACAGCAGCCGCTCCGGGTGGAACTGGGTGGCCAGGATGCGATCCTGTGCATCGTAGCTCTCCACAATGCCGTCGGGGCTCAATGCGCCTAAGGTAAAGACGGGCGCAAGCTGCTCCACACACTGATGGTGGGTGGAATTGACGGTTAATTCCGTGGCTCCGTCAAAGATGCGGGAGAGCAGGGAGCCGGGGAACACATTGATCTTGTGCCGGGTCTCGCGGTTGGAGTGGTTGATGACGACCTCCGGGCGGTCATAAAGGTGCTGGCAGTGGGTGCCGCCCAAAGCGGCGTTGAGTACCTGTTCGCCTCGGCAGATGGCCAGCACGGGCTTTTTGCCCGCAACAAAGGTACGCGCTAGCAGATATTCGGTCTCGTCCCGGGCAATGGGGACGGGCACGGCCTTCTTATGCAGCGGCACGCCCAAATATTCTGCGGTAATGTCGTCGCCGCCGGTGAGCAGCAGCCCGTCAAAGTGGTCGTAAATATAGTCGGCATCCTCCTGCGTGTGAATGGCACCCACGAAAAAGGGTCTGCCGCCGTTGGTCTCAATGGCGTTGGTGTAGTTCCCGGCAGGGGGATCGTCCTCGCCGTAGATGATGGAGGCAATGGCAATATTTGGTTTGATCATGTGCGTTCAACCTTTCCTGATTCGTTTCTCCCTTATTTTACAGGATTTCACGGCGCAATGCAAGAAAAACCCTGCCAGCCATTTCCATTGCGGAAAAGGGGAGGGGCTTGCTATACTGGAACCTGTTGAAAGGAGGGTGAAAAGCCCAATGCGTATTCCTGTGTGTATTTTGGCTGCCTGTGTGGCGGCAAACCTGTCCCTGCCCTGCGCCCTGCCGTGCAAGGCGGCGGAAACGGTGGAAACCAAGCCGTCCGCCATCGTCTGGGAAAACGGCGTGACCCCCGATACCCCTGCGGAGGAAATGTCTCCCGTGCAGGAGATCAAAACCCCTTCTGTTTCCGACGATGCCGCCGCGCAGGTGGCAAAACTGGTCAATGAAGAGCGGGAGAAGGCGGGGCTTTCCACCCTTGCTTACGATGCCGACCTCTGCAAAGCCGCGGAGGTTCGGGCACAGGAGATCGTGACCTCCTTCTCCCATGACCGCCCGGACGGCTCCTCCTGCTTCACGGTGCTCAAAGAAATGGGCATTTCCTATGTGGCTTGCGGGGAGAACATCGCCAAGGGCTCCCAGAGCCCCGAAAGCGTCATGGACGGCTGGATGCACTCCGCCGGGCACAAGGCGAACATTTTGAACAGCCTCTTTACGAAAATCGGCGTGGCTATGGCGAAGGTCGGCAATACCCGCTATTGGGTGCAGATCTTCACGGCGTAAAAAAATCAGGACTGTCTCAAAGCGAGGCAGTCCTTGGTTTTATATAATCGTAAGAGAACCCCTTGAAATAACCCGCCCGCAGGCGGCGTTCCTGTTGGGCCGCTTCTAAAGAAACGTTTGGCGCGACTTACCATATTGGTTTTACAACTGCACTTCCTGTCGCGCCCCCGCGCAAGCCGAAGGCGTGCGCGGCTTGGCAGGAGGTGTTTGAGGGGGAGCGCCAGCGCCCCCTCAATTATGGAGGGAGCGTAGCGACTGGAGGGGGATTTTTCGAGGGGAACACCCCGGTGGGGTGTTACACGATGAAGAAATCGCCCGGAACACCGGAACTCTCCCGAAGGGGAGTTTCGGTGCGGAATCAATCCTTGACTGAGGCATTGATGATATTGATGGCGTGGTCGGCGACACGTTCCAGATTGGTGATGGTGTCGGAGAACAGTGCGCCGGAGCGGGGCGTGCAAAGCCCCTGATTGAGACGCTCGATGTGGCGCTCCTGCAGAACATCGGCCAGATCGTCCACGCGCTGCTCAATGGCGTAGGCCTTGGCGGAACGGGTGTCGTCGCGGTGGTCAAAGGCGGTCTCGGTCATGTCGAGCAGCTCCTGCACACCGTCAAACATCTCCTGCAATTCCGCAAGGGCGGCATCGGAGATGGGCACCTTTTCGCCGGTTCTGACCTGCGCGTATTCCAGCAGGTTCTCGGAGTGGTCGCCGATGCGCTCCACGTCATTGACGGCATGGAACAGCGCACCGACCAGCGTGGCTTCGTGCTCGGAAAGCTCGGTCTGGTTGATGAGCACCAGATACCTTGTGATCTCGTGCTGCAGGAAGTTGATCTGTTCCTCGCGGTTTTCGATCACGGTGCTTTCGTCCTCGGTGACACGCCCGGAGATCAGGCGATACATGGCCATTTCGAGGTTGTCCCGCGAGATGCGCAGCATACGCTTTAACTCCTTGATGGCGGCGGCGACGGCTGCCGGCGGGGTCTTTAAGATGGGCTCATTGAGGTATTGCAGCTGCATCTCGGTGGCGGATTCGTCCTGCCCGGGGATGATGAGATTGACCAGACCCACGAACTGATTGATGAAGGGGAAGAACAGTGCCGCGCCGATGAGCGAGGTGATCACATGGGCGTTTGCGATCTGCCGCATGGGGCTGTTGGGCGAGAGTGCCGAAATCCACTCCGTTGCGGGCAGCAGACGGAAGATGAAATAACAAACCGTGGTGTTGACCACATTGAACAGCAGGTGCAACAGCGCGGTTCTTCTGGCGTTTTTGCCGGTGCCGATGGAGGACAGCATGGCGGTGGCGCAGGTGCCGATCTTCGCGCCAAGCACAATGAAGATGGAGGATTCCAGCGTGATCAAGCCCTGCTCGGCCAGCAGCTGCAGAATACCGATGGACGCGCCGGAGGACTGGATGATGGCCGTGATGACCACGCCGACAATGATGCCCAGCAGCGGTTTTTTGCCGAAGGTCGTAAAGAGCTCAGTGACTTCCGGCATTTCTTTGAGCTTGGATACGGGCGAGGACATTAAATCCATGCCCAAGAACAGGATGCCGAAGCCCGCAATGATGCCGCCCAACTGCCTCAGGAACGCCTTTTTTCCGAAGACGATGAACAGCACGCCGATGAAGATGAGCCCCGGCGCAACATCGGTCAGCTTGAAGGCGATGAGCTGTGCGGTGATGGTCGCGCCGATG
The DNA here is from genome assembly GCA_002315655.1 of Christensenella sp. UBA1750. Lineage (GTDB taxonomy): Bacteria > Bacillota > Clostridia > Christensenellales > UBA1750 > Spyradocola. The sequence continues at coordinate 5,394 of DCHO01000027.1, read as the reverse complement.
TTCGCGCCCGTGATGACCCCGGCGGCCTGGAACAGGTCCATGAGCCCCGCGTTGACGAAGCCCACCACCATGACGGTGGAGGCGGAGGAGGACTGCACAAGGATGGTAAACACGATGCCCACGACCATGCCCAAGAAGCGGTTGCGGGTCAGAATCTCCAGGAAGTGACGGAGAGAATTGCCGGCGGCGCGTTCCAGCTCGTCGCCCATCATCTTCATGCCGAACATGAAGAGGCCGAGACCGCCCGCCATGGTTACAAAGTCCTGCCAGGTCATAGTGTGGTACCCTTTCTTTTTGTCAGAATCAATGGTTTTAGTATTTCGTCAGATGCCCTTCCTGCTGCAAGCCCTTGAAATCGTTCTGCCGGAGGGCTTCGTAGAGGACGACGGCCACGGAGTTGGCGAGGTTTAACGAGCGTGCGCCCTCCACCATGGGGATGCGGAAGCAGCGGTCGTAGTTGTCGTGCAGCAGCTCCTCGGGCAGCCCCTTTGTCTCCTTGCCGAAGACCAGGAAGGCGTTTTCGGGATAGTGCGCCTCGGTGTGATTTTTCGGCGCCTTGGTGCTGGCATAGAAAAACTCGGCGTCGGGATATTCCTCTCGGAGCTGGTCAAAGGAGGGGTGCTCCTCAATGGTGACCAAGTGCCAGTAATCCAGCCCGGCACGCTTGACCTGCCTTTCGTCGATGGAAAAGCCCAAGGGGTGAACCAGATGCAGCGTGGAGCGGGTCGCGGCGCAGGTACGGGCGATGTTGCCCGTGTTCTGCGGAATTTCCGGCTCCACAAGAACAATGTGCATAAATGAACCTTCTTTTTACAGGAATTTGATCACGTTGCGCCCGACACTATAGAGGAGCAGCAGCGCACCTAAGACATACAGAACCCAGAGCGGAACATTCAGCCGCGGAAGCCGGTGGCCGAAAAACAGATGAGGCGACAGCTCGGCGAGGAGAAAATATCCGAAAAAGGGGAGAACGAGAATAAAGAGGTTATAGCGAATTGCTTCCAGGATGCGCCCGTGCTCAAGGGCATAAGCCGCCCGCGTCATGCCGCAGCCGGGACAGTCCAGCCCCGTCATGCGCTTGAACATACAGACTGTGACCTTCATGTCCTTCGGGTCGTGGAAAAAGACATAGACGCACAAGCCCACGCCAACAAGCACAAGCAGCCAGCACAGCAGCGTTTTCCACAGGCGGAAGCGGTAAGATTCGTCCTTCACGTTACGGCAGATACTTGGAGATGTCGCCGATGCCGTCAAAGGTGCCCAGACCGCTCATCACGGAAGCATACGCGCCGGTGGCCACGGCGATGATGGAGGTGAGCAGGGACACCGCCAGCACGATGACGGAGACGATCCACATGATCTTTGCGACCTTGCTCTTTTCCTGCGCCAGCTGGAAATTGCCCGTTTCCACGGCCTTTTTCACCTGGGCGGAATAGACGATGCCGATGATGCCGGTGATCAGCGAGATCATCGAGCAGCAGGAGCAGCAGGAAAGCACGGACACGGCGGTTAAGATGATGTTGACCACCAGATAATCCTGCGGGGCTTCGCCGTTCGGAATGGGCTGCTGGGGCTGGGGCGCGGAATACTGGGGATTTGTGTAATCCTGATTCGGAGCCTCATAAGCGCCGGACTGTGCGCCGGTATTTTCGGGGGCTTCTTCAAAGGCGGGAGCTTCGTAGGCTTCGCTGTCTTCGTAGGATTCGCTGACGGGTTCTTCTTCCACGGAAGCGCCGTCCTGCGTCATGTCAATGATGGGAGTTTCGCAGGCACTTTCCTCGGCCTTGTGTTCTTCCTTTTCGAGCTTTGCGCCGCAGTTGGTGCAGAAGAGAGCGTCTTCGGGCACAACGGAACCGCATTGTTTGCAGAACATAAAATTACCTCCTGTTATCAGTCGTTTTTGCGGTATTTTCTATAATAAAAATAGGTCGGAGAAACCATATTGGGTTGCTGATGGGAGATGGGACGGCGTTCCTCAAAGCACTCAAAGCCCGCCTTTTCGGCAACTCTTTGGGAGGCAGTGTTGGCGGCGTCAATGGTGAGGATGAGGTAGGGAAGGGAGGAGACGCTCATGCACCAGTCAAACAGGGCACAAAGCGCCTCGGTGGCATAGCCGCGTCCCTGAAAATCCTCGTCCATGAAATACGCCATTTCGACCTCATTTACGGTGTCCTCAAAGCCAAAGCCCACGCAGCCGATCAAGCGATCTTTGCCCTTTATCGTGATGGCGTAGCGCTTGGATTCGTAAAGGTCGGTGGAATCCTTCTGGCTCTGGTGCCAGTCCACATAGCCGGTAAGACTTTCGGCATCGGGAATGTTTTCCGACCAGTCGTGCATGAAGCGCACGACGTTTTTCTGCCAGACGATCTTGAAAATCTGCTCTTTATCCTTCTGTTCCAGATCGCGGATGATGAGGCGGGGCGTTTCGATGTGCATGGGTTTTCTCCTTTCTTAATGAAGCAGCTTCATAAAGAAGGGCTGCTTTACGGAAATGGCGGTGTTGGGGCAGAGCTCCTGACAGCAGTAACAGCGGATGCAGTCGTGCAGCTTAAAATGGGGAATGCGATTGATGATGGTGATGGCCTTGCCCGGGCAGGAGCGGGCGCACACGCCGCAGCCCACGCACTGCTTTGCGTTGACCTTGGGATGGGAGCGCACCAGCGCGGAGAACATAGGATTGGTCAGCACCCTGATGCCATCGGAGGGGGCGTGCACAAAATCAGGAACGGCAAGGGAATCCACCGATTCGCCGATGACCTCGGGCACGGGCAGAAGCCCGAATTTCTGCGCGGCGACAAGCGTGGGAACCTCGTCTGTCGAAAGGTTGATGAGGGATGCACCCACCACGTCCAGCGCGTGCGGATTGTCGGAAACAAGCAGCGCACCCACCTTGCGGGGCGAACCGCCGGAGGGGCCTGCACCCTCCATGGCGACGATCCCGTCCACAATGGACAGAGTCGGCTGTGCCCAATTCGCAATGTCCATCAGGGCTTCGGAAAAGCTGTTCACGTCGGAATATCTGGCGTGGTAGTCCACCTTGAGAAGCCCGGGGATGAGGCCGAAGAGGTTTTTGACCGCGCCGGTGTAGGCGGTGAGGCCGTGGGTTTTGAGCTTGCCCACGGAAATGATGCAGTCGGCCTCGGCGGCGCTTTTGAGCACCGTGAGGATGTGGGACTTCACTGCGTTTTTGACCTCCACCGTGACCTGCTCGCCTGTGGTGTCCAATTTGGCACCCGTGCGCTCGGCTACGCCCTCCATGCCTGTCTCCCTGTAGAGATTGCGCAGGATGCTCTCGTTGAGCAGCCCACCGGGGGTGTCCGCGATGGTGACGACGCACCCGCGCTCTTTGAGGAGCAGGCACAGCGCTTCCACCACAGCGGGGTGGGTGGTGGTGGCCTTGTCCGGGTCGCGGCGCATGAGCAGGTTGGGCTTCACCAGAACCTTTGCGCCGGGGGTGAGCTTGTTATAAGCGTTGAGCCCGGTCATGGCGTTTTGCAGAAGGGGCAGAATCTCGTTTACATCGTAGGTATTGCAGCGGGAAAGATAAACCTCGGTCATTTAGTCGTTCGCCTCGGGATTTAGAATATATTTATCAATGGCGTATGCCACGCCGTCTTCTTCGTTGGTTAAGGTAATATAATTCGCGGCGGCCTTGGCGGCGTAGGTGCCGTTTGCCATGCAGACGGAAAGCCCGGCGGCTTTGAGCATTCCGATGTCGTTCTCGTTGTCGCCAAAGGCCATGCACTGTTCGGGGGCAAGTCCCAGCCGCTCCGCCAAAGCGGTCAGCGCGGAACCTTTGGACACGCCCTTTGCCATGACCTCGATGTTGTTCTTCCAGGAGGAATTGATCTCGCCCACATGAAGGTCGGACACGACCTTCCGCATTTTCTCAATCCGCTTTTCGTCATCGTCGATGCAGATGATTTTGAGCGCGCCGTCGCCGACGTATTTCACCATCTCGTCACCGTTGTTCATCACCATGTTCTCATAATTGGCGTAGGAGAAAATTTCCTTAAAGCGGGAGACCATGACGCTTCCGTCGTCCACATAGACCTGATAATAGATTTTTTCCTTTTCAAACACGTCCACGACCTTGCGCAGATCCTTCTGCTCTATGGTCTCGCAGTAGACGCACTCAAAGGGTTTGGAGAGGTACGCCGCCGCACCGTTGGCGCAGATGAAGGGCAGATCGGGCGCAATGGTGTCCGAAATGCGCGTCACATCGGACAGGCGCCTGCCGCTGGCGATGGCAACGAAAATGCCGCGGTCAATGCAATCCCGCAGGGCTTTTAGGTTGCGCTGGGAAATCTCCTTTTTGTTGTTGAGCAGCGTGCCGTCCAGATCCAGGGCGATGAGTCTGATATCCATAATAAACCGTCCTTTATCGGAAAAATCCTATTTTCCATCAAGTATATCATATCACAAACAGGAGCCGGCTTCCACAAAGACACAAAAAAATAACGCCGGACGGAAGCGTACTCCCACTGACGGTGTTTCTCCGATATACTGCCTCTCTTTCATGCACCCTGCCGTTTGGAGAGACCGCAAAAGCCCTTGTCCTTCCTATTCCCCTCACCGTTCTTTCAGCAAATACCCTTTCAGGGTTTTGCTTGAATACATATTGAGGGTGCACGGAGGCCAAGGGCAAATTTGTTTTATCAATCTTACATTATCAAAGCAATTCTGTGATCGGATAGTCCGATGTATCGATCAAGACCATCATCGACACATTCAGGTCAGCAACGGAATACCATCCGTTGCCGGGATAAACACATTCCAGATAGTAATGAAGGGCGTAATGCTTCAGCCCGTAAGGGTCTGTGTGATAGCCGTGTTTTTTCACCTTGCAGCTCACTGTGCCATGCATCGATTGAACATAGAACGTTTCCCCGACTTGAAAGTCGAAATCCTCATGCGTCGGTATCCTGCCCTGCACGGACAGGGTGAGCCCGCCGACCACTTCCCGCAGTTGCTCATCCGTAAGAAGCCTGTTGTCCTCTGTCATTGCCAGTTCCTCCTTGAATCGTTTTCTTCTGCTGCTTCAAAGCAGCTCATGGATCACGAAGCCAAATGTTCCCGCTTTGGAAATTCCTTCTGACGAAAACTGCTTCCGGAGAACCATCCGGTACAAGTGCCGCTACCGCACCGATCTCTGTCTCTATATACGAACGGAAAAAGATAGCGGACACTCCCCTTCAATACTATTTCTCAAATAAAATATACCATAAAGGAAGCTGCGTTTCAAGGCTGAAAAGCAACTTCCTTTGTTTGTGCGCTTATTCTGTTTTGTACTCCGGGCTTATTTCGCGGCTTCCTCGGCCAGTTGGGCGGCGCGGTGCTTTGTGAGCAGCTTCTGGATGCGCTGCAGGGGATTGAGCAGGTTGGCTAAGGACT
>DCHO01000012.1:25499-79865 GCA_002315655.1 Christensenella sp. UBA1750 | reverse complement strand
CTATGTATCGTTTTCAAGGTTCGCTCGCCGCCGCAATCGCGACAGCTTCTATAAGATACCACCTTCTTCTTCCTTTGTCAACACCTTTTTTCATCTTTTTTGGAACTTTTTTTGCAATAATTGAGAAACGCCTGAATTCAGGCCAAATCAAGGCAAATCGTAATAGCGATTCAGCACCTCTGCTGCAATCTCAGACCATTTCATCAGATTTTGCGGGCGATAACTGACTGTACTGATGTCCTTGAGCGTAATATCGCAGGGACAACCGTATTTGACGCACAGCTTCACGGTATCCTCGATTTCCTTCCGCACGACTTCTTCGTTTAAGTCTTTTGCCACAAACGCGGGATTGGGTTTGCGGGACAGCACATAGTTCCCGCCGATGGCCTCCGCGCTCTTTTCCACATCCGCCCAGGGCGACACGCCGATCTTCCGCAGATTCCTATACTGCTTGATGACATCCAGCCGGTCATGCAGCGGTTCGCAGCAACCGTAATAGGTATAGGAGAAAAGCTCCGACAGCGGCAGGGAATACTGCACATCAAATTCATCGTGCATATCGGGTGAAATGCTGGAAAACATCTGCGCCATAGTGCGGAACCAGGTGTGCACCTTGCCGTCGTTCTCATCGTATGTGATGGCTCCGGGCGTGCAATGAATGTCCATCGCCTCGCCGCTATACAGACCCAATGCAATTTTCTGCTTGATCTCGGACAGATTCGCACGGGTGAACAGAGAAATGACCTTGTGCATGAACTCGGGTCTGTCCACCAGATCATACAGCACATTGTCCACGCCATGCAGCCGCGGAATCACATCCCAGGGCGCAAAATAGGTCATTTGCCCGATGAGGCGAACGGGCAGAATATCCCCGAACATTTCCTGCGCAAAGTTCTTGTTCGCTTCATCAATGTCCGGGCGTGCGGTGATAACGGGATCGTGATACTTATCCAGCGCCGCTTCGTCCTCCAAAACATCGTGGAACTCATGGGACACAATGTTGTTCTTCGCATCCATGGAAATGATCTTTTCCGCAATTTCAAAGCCGTTGCCCGTGCTGTCGTTGGCCTTGGGGATGCTGTAAAACGGCTCGATATAATTGTCACAGGCAAAATGCTTCTCCCGATACAAAAGGCGGCGCAGCCGGGTCTCGATCTCCTGCGCCCGCTCGTCCTCGCAGCGGTTGGTCAACTCATCGTCCACGTTCATCTCGAACCAGGGAATTTCTTCCATAATAAGCGGCGGACGCACAATTTTCAGATCGTTGCTGTCGCAGAAGCGCTGACGCATCCTCTGATGCTTTTCCGACACGGCGATTTCCATGACCTGCTTTGCCAGTTCCCGTAAAATCATTCTGTCCGACTGCATACTCATTGTAAATTCCTCAATTCTATCATAATATATAGGAAGAAAACCGTTAAGAACAGTATAGCATATCTGAATGGTTTGTCAACGTGCAAAACGCATAAAGCAGCTCTAACAAAAATTCCTCATAGGAGACCTCATTGAAATATTTCATATAGCTTTTTCTTCCGATTTGTGGTATAGTATTTTCAACCCGAGCGCACAACACGGTAAAAAACAATCAAAAAACAATAATGATGAAGGAGTATTTCATCCATGCGAAACGTTGTGAAAAAATCCCTTGCCATGCTGCTCATCCTCGTACTTCTGATCCCGCTTTTCTGCACGGAAGCCTTTGCGGAAGAAAAAACCTCCGGCGCGGACTACACCACGGTCTTCATCCACGGCCTGATGGGCTTCGGCGATGAGGACGAGCTCTCCGATGTGCTGCCCTATTGGGGGTTGCTGGCCGGAGATATGCCCGATTATCTGGAATCCTTAGGCTATGAAACCTATGTGGCCAGCGTCGGCCCCATTTCCAGCGCCCATGACCGCTGCTGCGAGGTCTTTGCCCAGCTGACGGGCACCCGTGTGGATTACGGCCAGGCGCACGCGGACAAATGCACCGCGGAATTTGCCTCCAAAGGCTACTGCCTCACCCACAGCCGCTACGGCCGCGATTATACCGGCAATGCGCAGGTGGAATCCTGGGGGCCGATCTACGATGAGAACGACAAGCCCACCGGGGAATGGTATGACAACAAGATCAATCTGGTGGGTCACTCCTTCGGCGGTCCTACCTCCTGCCAGCTTCTGCAATATCTGGCTGAAGGCGATCCGGACGAGATCGCCTTCGGCAAGGAACAGGCCGCGCTTTACGGCGGCAACTGGCACGACTATGTTTCGCCTCTGTTCTGGGGCAGCGAGCCCTATGAAGAGGGCGGCGCAGAGCGGCACGGCGAATATCTGATCCATTCCGTCACTTCTCTGGCCGGTGTGCTCAACGGCACCACCTTCATCTCCTCCAACAAAAACACCATGGTGCTGGCAAAAGACCTCTCCGCGCTCATCGCAAACGCCTTGGGTACCTCCGAAATTGCCGATCTGTACGATTTCCAGCTGGAACAGTTCGGTCTGACCCAATCCTCCAACACCGGCGATCTGGAAGCCTACTTCTCCCTGCTCGACCAGAAGGGCTTCATTGCCGGCAGCGACCACGCTTTCTATGATCTTTCCATCGAAGGCACCAACAAGCTCAAGCAGGGCTGGAACACCTACGACAATGTGTACTACTTCTCCTTTGCCGGAGACAAGTGCTTCTCCACTGTCTGCGGCAGCGTGATGCCGGATGCGGATATGTGGGCGCTGCTGCTGGCTTATTCCGCCAACATGAGCAACTATACCAACAAAAACGAGCGCGTGCTGGACGTGAACGGCAATGATGTGACCGGCATTGACCGGGAATGGCTGAACAACGACGGCATGGTCAACACCATCTCCGCCCGCTATCCCCTGGGCGCAAACCACACAGCCTACAACATCAACAGCATAAAACCCGGCACATGGAACTATCATGTCGATCAGGATTTGGATCACATGGAATTTATCGGCGGGCTTTACATCGTCAAGCCCTATACCACCCGCAATTTCTACCGTGATCTCATGGCGGACATTTCCCGCACCACCCCCATCATGGATGAAACCACGGAGCCGGGCGATTCCGCTCAGAGCAACCGCCTGTCCGCGCCGACCATCTGGTATGCCGGACGCAGCGCCCTGCTGGGCAAGCCCTCTCTCAACTGGACAGCCTCCATCGGTGCCTCCTGCTACGCGGTCTATCGCGCCACCAGCGAGAACGGCGACTATAAAAAGATCGCCACCACCGTTGCAACCCTCTACACGGACACCTCCGCAAAAGCCCGCACCACCTACTATTATAAGGTTGTCGCCGTGCCGCTTTCTTCCCGCAAGGTCTGCTCCGATTTCAGCGCCCCGGTCTGCGTCAGGAAATAGTTACCCGGCGTATAGAATCACATCCTAAAAGCAAGAGAGAGAACCGAACTTCCGATTCTCTCTCTTGCTTATTTATTCTTCAAAGAACGCTTTGAGCGCATCCACCGTCTGCCGAATCTGTTCCTCTGCGGGAATCGTGGCCTCGCCGTCACCCCGCTGGTGTCCGTAATCCCCGAACTGCGAGTGGTTCCCTCCCTCGATGACGACTTCTGTCGTATTCTCCGGCCAGTTTTCCCGGCTTTCCTCATATTTGTCCATTTCCAGACAGCCGTCTTCACTTCCATAGAGGAGACAGACTTTGACAGAATCGTCCGTCTTTACGGACGGATAGGCCGCCAGCAGCATCATTCCGTCCACTTCCTCTGCGTGGTTCTGCGCATACACGGACGCCGAAACGCCGCCCAGCGAGTGCCCGCCCAATAGCCAGATGTCATAGGAATACGCATTCATGTATTTCTCTGCGGCATTCATGTCAAAAAGCGCCAGATTCATGGGCATTTCCGCAAGGAAGCAGTCGCAGCCGTTCTCCGCCAAAGACAGCATCAGCGGGGCATACGCCTCACAGGCCACCCTCCCGCCCGGATAGAAGACCATGGCCGTGTCCTCAGAACTCCCGTCAAAGAAGTACCCGCCTCGGACGCGGGAAACCGTCACGTTCCCATTTCCCTCCATCGCCGCCCAGGCCTTTCCCTCCGGGTTGTAGAACATACCTAAAAACACAAACAGCGCGGCCATCACCAAAACAACAATGATTTCTATGGCATACAGCGCAGACTGCATTTTCTTTTTGGAAAGTCTCTCTTTCCTGTGCGCCCGCACGACGAAAAAGATACCGATCCCACCGCATATCGCCACCGCCGCTATCGTCAACAGCACATATTTCATATCATTCACCTCGCTCTATCTTTCCCGATTGGGAGAAAAGAACCCTTTGAGAAAGCCTGTTTCGGCTTTTTCAAAGGGCATTTCATTCGTTTATTTACTTAATTGATTTCAGCGCCTGCGCCAGCTGATCGGGGCAGGAGGTACCGCCCCGGCACTGGATGCCCTCGCAGCGGGCAATCACATCATCCACCTTCATGCCCGTGACCAACGCCGCAACACCCTGGGTGTTGCCCCGGCAGCCGCCGATGAAGGTGCATTCCTTGATGATGTCTCCCTCGATGGTGAGGTCGATGCGCTGAGAGCAGGTACCATGCGTTTTATATTTGAGTTCCATGTGTTTTTCCTCGCTTAATCTATATTTTTCGACTCAGTATATCAAAAATAAACGGAATAAGCAACCGTCTTTTCCCGCTAATTCCCCTGTTTCCCGGAAACAAAGATGATCTGCCCCTGTATGCTCTTGCTGGTTTCCTGCAACAGGAAGCAGGCTGTGTCGGCAATCTCCTCCGCCAGACTCGTGCGCCCGCCGAGCCGCTGCGCTTCCGGGTCGTACTGCAGCCCGGTTGGATCAATGGCGATGCCCCGCGCAATGCCGTTGACGATGATGCCGAAGCGATTGAGCCATTCTGCCCATCCTGCCGTCAAGGCGTTCACGCCCTTTTTTGACAAGCCGAACGCCCCGCTCACAAGAGGCGCGTCGGCGGAAATGTTCAGAATGTCCCCGATATAGCGGAACTCGCCGCTGCCGAAAACCTGATTGTGATTGAGCATATACCACGCGGCGGACTTCATCATAAAGAAGGTGCTGCGCAGGTTCGTGTTCATGATTCTGTCCCATATCTCGGGCGTCATATCAAAAAGTCCCATGCCGCTTTCCAACTCCGGCACCGGGGCGGCTCCCATGCAGTTGATGAGGCAATCCAGTCCGTTCATGAGCACCGAGGCGGTGTCAATGACCTCCTGCATTTTCTCCACATTGGCAGCATCCATCAGCAGCCCGAAGGCCTGATGCTCCGGCAGAATTTTGATCGCCGCATCCAGATTTTCCTGATGCCCCGCCGTGACGGTGACAATGGCACCCTCCCTGCACAGCCTTTGTGCAATGGCAAGACCGATGCCCCGACTGCCGCCGGTGATTAAAATTCTTGAACACCTGAGCGCCATACGAATGCGACCTCCTTTTTTACGACATATACTTATCATTTTGCCTGTATTTTACCACAAACTAAACAAAATCACAAGACAAAAAGTTGATATTTCAGACAAAATGCAGGTATTACAGTCGAATCACGTTTCATTTTATGAAACCGCAGAAAACTTTTTCCATAAACATAATGGAATTCCGTTTATTTCTGTGATAGAATGAGGCTGTATAAATTTACAAGGAGGACTTTCCCATGGACATCTGCATCAACAACACTTGCTCCAGCCCCAAGGATCTTAAGATCACCGATCTCAAGATTGCTGCCGTGAAGCTCCATCCCCATTCCCGTTGGAATCCCTGCTACATCATCCGCATCGACACCAACCAGGGCGTCTGCGGCTACGGTGAGGTTCGTGACGGCGCTGACGCCATCTATGCCAAGATGCTCAAGCGTATCATCCTCGGCGAAAACCCCTGCAACATCGACAAGATCTTCCGCCGCATCAAGCAGTTCGGCGGCCGTGCCCGTCAGGGCGGCGGCGTCTGCGCTGTGGAAATCGCTCTGTGGGACCTGGTCGGACGCATCTACGGCATCCCCGTCTGGCAGATGCTCGGCGGTCAGTTCCGTGACAAGGTTCGCATCTACTGCGATACCGATGTTTCCGGCAAGGACACTCCCGAAGCCATGGCTGCCGCTCTGATGGAGCGCTCCAAGCATAACGGCTACACCTTCTTAAAGATGGACATCGGCATCGGCAATATCATGGATATTGACGGCGCTCTGACCGCTCCTCTGGGCTTCCTCGAGGAAGGCCGCAAGCTGCGCGCCAAGCTCAACGAAGCCTGGGATTCCGGCGACAAGGATGCCATCCGCACCGCTCAGGCTCGTGTGGACGACTATCAGAACATCGCTCACCCCTTCACCGGCATCCACATCACCAACAAGGGTCTGGACGCTCTGGAAGAGCGCTTAAAGACCATCCGCGACATCATCGGCTACGATGTGCCTCTGGCCACTGACCACTACGGCCACATCGGTCTGGAAGACTGCATCGCCGTCTGCAACCGCTTCGACGGTTACGGCCTGGCCTGGATCGAGGACCTGGTTCCCTGGCAGTACACCGATATGTGGAAGCGCATCGCCACCTCCTGCAAGACCCCCGTGGCCACCGGCGAAGACTGCTACTGCTTAGACGACTTCAAGGCTCTCATCGAGAACCGCGCCGTCGGCGTTGTGCATCCCGACATCCTGACCTCCGGCGGTATCCTGGAAACCAAGAAGATCGGCGACTATGCCCAGCAGTACGGCGTTGCCATGGCTCTGCACATGGCCGAAACTCCCGTTGCCGCCATGGCCTGCGTGCAGGTTGCTGCCGCCACCGAGAACTTCCTGGCTCAGGAATTCCACTCTCACGACATCGTGGATACCTGGTCCAAGGTCGTCACCGGCCTGCCCTTCCCCCTCATCGACAACGGTTACATCGAAGTGCCCTACAAGCCCGGTCTGGGCTTCGACGGCATCAACGAGGATGTTGTCCGCGAGCTCGATCCCGACCATCCCGCTGACATCTGGCAGTCCACCGACGAATGGAACAACAACTGGACCGCTCACGATCGTCTGTGGTCCTAATCGACCCATAGCGACCGAAGCTCTCGCAGCTTAAAGTCTCAAATCACAAGAACCGAAAGAGAAACCCTTCTCCTTCGGTTCTTTTTCATGTCATATTATCTTAAAATGGTTTGTTCAAAGCGAATACGAGCTATTTCATCAATTCCAGCAGCACTCTCGCGCAGGTCTCCTCGCCCAGCTTCCCGCTGTCGAGGCACAGCTGATACCCCTCGCGGTTCTCCCAATCGAGGTTGAAATTGACGTTGTAGAAATTCGCCCGGCGTTTGTCGAATTTCCGCAGATTGACGGCCGCCTGCTCCGGCGAATCCCCGTAGCCCTCCTGCGCACGCTTAATGCGGTACTCATCGTCCGCATAGATGAAGACCTTCAGCACGTCCTCCCGATCCGCCAGAATGCACCCCGCGCTGCGCCCAACGAAGACACAGGCGCCTTCCTTCGCCAGCTCGCGGATGATCTCGCTCTCGCTCATCATGAGCTTTTCTTCCTCGGGAATAATATCCGTCTCGCCCCTTGCGATCTTGTAGAGTGCCCGCAGGGACGACACCATCGAGTTCGACACCGTTTCTTCCAGATGCTCGATGTATTCCGCCGTCTGTCCGTTTCTCTCCGCCGCCATTTCGAGAATTTCCCGCCCGTAGCAGGGAATCCCCAACTCTTTTGCCACCAGTCGTCCGATGGCGTCGCCGCCGCTGGCATACTGCCGCTCGATTGCAATAATGCTATATTGACTCATAAGTTCCTCCTTCTTTTTCGGCAAGAAAAAGGGCACGATGAAGGCATTTCTTTCACCGTGTCCTTTTATATTAACATAACTTATTTTGTTTCATCCAGCGGACGACTTCGCCGTTGGTGGCATACCACACATCGTCTCTGCCGCCCAATTTTGCGCACAAGTCCTCGATCACGTTCCAGTTTCGGTTCACGTCGAACTCATAGCTGTGTCCCCAGATGTAGAACAGCCGCAATTCGTCCCCGTCGGACAGGAACTGCTCCGCATAGTCCATGAGCTTCGGGTCATTGTGGTGCGCCGTGCCCTTCCATGCCAGCGGGTTTTCGGGCAGCGCAAAGGTGCCGGTGGTCTGCACACAGCGGCCATAATACAACCCCTCTTTGGCAACCGCCGCTTCGATGCGCTCGTCGCAGTCCCCGAAGGGATACGCCATGCCGTAAATGGGATAGCCAAATAAGTTTTCCAGCGCAATCTTGTCCTGTGCCAGCTCCGCAGACAGTTCCTCGTCCGACAAGGCATACAGGTGCTTATGGTGCACGGTATGTACCGCCACCTCCTGCCCCAAATACAATTCTTTCAGATGCTCGGGCTCCATGTGGCGCACCTGAACATCCTGATTCTGCCACACATCCACGCGGCTCATCTTGCCGGAATTTAAGTTGAACGTCCCTTTTATGCCGTGCAGATTGAACAGCTGCACAAGGCGCATATCCTGAAAAATGCCGTCGTCGTAGGAAAAGGTCAGGCACTTGGTCTTGCCGCCGGGAAAGGTCAACATGATTTCATCCTCCTGCTAAAACTCCACGCCCTCGGGGTTGCACAGCACGATCTTCACATCGCCGGAAATGCGGAAATTCGGAATGTCTACCGGGAAGAACAGCTCCTTGGCCTTGGAGATTTCCATTTCCCCGCCGTCCCAAGTGAGCTTACCGCTGCCCTCGGTCACGATGCCGACCTGCGGGAAGCCGGTCTTGCGCATCTCGGTTTCGCCCTTTACATTAAGCTCGGTAAAGGAGAAGAACTTGGTCTGCCCGGGGCCGATCACGATACACTCCTGTCCCCAATCGCCACTGCGCAGCACCTTGCGGGGAATGCGCCAGCGTTTGAGGTTTTCTTCCTCGGAGCAGCCGTCATAGACATAAGCGCCCAGCAGACGCTCGTTGTAGAGCTGCTCATCCACCGTCTTGCGGTAGTTTTCATTCAGCGCGTTCCACGGATGCGCACCCAGCGTAATGTCCGCAGGCTCCTGCACCTCGATGACCAAGCACCCTTCGCCCAACGCATGGGGGCAGCCGCCGCCCACGAAGAAAGCATCGCCGGGCTTGACGACGATCTTGTGGCAGAGGTTTTCCAGTGCCTTCAAATCGTCCGCATAGTAGTATTTCTCCCACTCCTCGCGGGTCACGCCCTCCTTAAAGCCCAGCAGAATGTACGCCGGCTCCTTGGTGTCGTCCCGCGCACCCAACACGAACCAGCTTTCCTCTTTGCCGTAGTCGCTGTTCCACATCTTCTTCGCCCAGGGGCGGGTGGGATGGCACTGCAGGCCGTACTGCACCTGCGCGTCCAGATACTTAATCAGCATCCCCATGCCGGTGCCGTTCTTGGCGATGTGCTTTGCGCCCAGAATTTCCTCGGGTGCCTCGTTCACGGCCTCAAAGAGGAACATCTTGCGCCCGTCGGGCAGCACGACCTCCGAGCAGCCGTAATAGGGCTTGTCCGCCGGGGGATTGCCCACATGGGTGCAGGAGCCGATCCACGCCTCCGACCCCGCATCATAGTCCACCGCCGGCTCCACGCCGCGGAATTTGTCGATCTCTCTGCCGCCCTTGCCGCGGATATGGTTCTGCACCAACTCCCAGGGCTGATGATACATCTTGTTCATAACAATATCCTCCTGACGCACTATGCGCCTTTTTATTTGTTTTCCTACTTTAATTGTACCCAATCTTGTCCCGTCCGTCAATGGATTTTCGCATGGCGGCACAAAGAAAAGCCGCACGGAAGGGGTTCTTCCGCACGGCTGTGAGTTTTGTGCAATTACTTTAAGACTTTAAGCTCATAAGAACGGGTGCCAAGGCCGATCTTCTCGCCCTGCTCCAGCGTTTCCTTCCATGCAATGTTGGGGTTGGAGTCGAGGAAGTTGTCGTGGTGGCAGACCCAGCCTTCGGAGGAAAGGTTGTCGGAAAGCTGGCTTCCGGGATTGGGCGCGGCGGCCAGGGCGGCGTCGGCGCAGGCCTGATCCAGCGCAACGGGGTCGAAGGAGGCGAAGATGCCGATGTCGGGCAGGATGGCGACGTCGTTTTCAGCGTGGCAGTCGCAGTTGGGGGACATTTCCTGCATCAGCGCGATGTGGAAGTGGGGGCGATCCTGACAAACGGCCTGTGCGTACTCCGCGATCTTGCGGCAGAGGTTGGCGTTAGAGGAATCGTTGGGCGCGGAGATGGCGTCAAAGGAGCAGACGCCGATGCAGCGGCCGCAGCCCTTGCACAGAGAATAGTCCACAACGGCCTTGTTGTTCACATAGGAGATGGCATCGGAGCCGCAAGCGCGGGCGCAGCGGCGGCAGCCGCGGCAGGCATCCGCATCAAAGACGGGCTTGCCGTCGCAGTGCTGATCCATCTTGCCGGCGCGGGAGCCGGAGCCCATGCCCAGATTCTTCAAGGCACCGCCGAAGCCGGTCATTTCGTGCCCCTTAAAGTGGGTCAGGGAGATCACGATGTCCGCATCCATGATGGCGCGGCCGATCTTGGCGGTCTTGCAAAGCTCGCCGTTCTTGACGGGAACTTCCATCTCGTCCGTACCGCGCAGGCCGTCGGCAATCAGCACCTGTGCGCCGGTGGTCATCGGCCAGAAGCCGTTGAGCTGTGCACATTCCAGATGCTCCAAAGCGTTCTTGCGGCTGCCGGGATAAAGCGTGTTGCAGTCGGTCAGGAAAGGCATACCGCCCTGCTCCTTGATGATGTCCACCAGCGCCTTTGCATAATTGGGGCGCAGGAAAGCCAGATTGCCCAGCTCGCCGAAGTGCATCTTGATGGCGACAAATTTGCCCTCAAAATCAATGTTTTTGATGCCGGCGGCGATGGCCAGTCTCTGCATTTTCTCCATGCGGTTGGTGCCGGGAGCGCATCTGAAATTCGTGAAATAGACGGTAGATTTTTCCATTTTTTAGTTATCCTTTCGTATGTATTATGAAACGGAACGCGATACAATAAAGATACAACATTTAGAGGATTTTTGCAACACTCTTTAATGAGAATCCTTCTGTTTTTCTGTCTTTTTACGGAACGCAAACCATTTTTCCGGCATCTGGGACAAAAGGATCGCCGCAAACATCATGATAACACCTATGCCCTCCCGCGCCGTGAAGCGTTCGTGCATGAGAATTGCCCCGGCAATCATGGCAAAGACGGACTCCAACGACATACAGATGGAAGCCACTGTGGGGTTTTCGCTCATGCCCTGCCCGATGATCTGCAAAGTGTACGCAACGCCCGAAGACATGACCGCCACATAGAGCACATACGGCCACGCGGAGAGTACTTCTGCCCAGTTCGGCTGCTCAAAGAATAGCATAAGTACCGCAGACAGCACGCCGCAGACTAAGAATTGCAGGCAGGAGAGCTTGAGCCCGTCCACAAGGCGGGCGTATTTGTCAATGGCGAGCACCTGAAAGGTATAGACAAAGGCGCAGCACAGCACGAAAAGGTCGCCCCAATACAGCCGGTTCACGCCGCCGGAGAGGCACAGAAGCCCCATGCCAACCGCCGCTAAAATCACGCCGAAGCGGACGTGATGCGGCACAATCTTCCCCGTCGCCAGCCCGAAAATGGGCACCAGCACCACATACATGGCGGTGATGAAGCCCGAACGCCCGGAAGCCGCCGCATCTGCAGGGTACGCCGCAATGCCGAACTGTTGAAAGTTCGCCGCGATGCACAGGAAAATGCCGCAGACAAGCCCGCCCGTCCACAGCTTTTTGCGCTCCAAAGGCTCTTTTTCAAGAAAGGGCTTGCCTTTCCTTTTCTGCATGAAGGCAATCAGGGGCACAAGCACAATAGACGCGATAAACGAGCGCAGGGTGTTCATCGTGAAGGTCGGCACAACCTCCGCCGCCTTGTCCTGCGCCACAAACGCCACGCCCCAAATCAGCGCCGCCAGCACCAGCAGCGCATTGCCTTTCAGATTTTTTACCCGGTTTGTCACTTTTTCACTCCTATTTGCGTCTGTGCGCAGCCGCGTTCCGTCCGCACCTGTGCGCCGTTTTCCTTTACGGATTCGTTTTCCCAAAACGGGGTCGGGAAATGCCTTCTTCTTAAAATCCGCTGATTTTCTCAATCGTCCCGGCACGCAGGGCAATATCACAGGGTACCTCCGGGGCTTCCATGTTTAGCGCATCCGCCACATAAGCCGTCACCTGCTTGGCCAGCGCATAGCGGCCTTGCGCGGAATACGGGTGGGTCGCGTCGGTGTAATAGTCCTTCGGGAACCGCTCAGCCACGGCATACAAGTCATTGACCTCCATCCCGAATTGCTTCACCACATCCACCGCCACAGCGTTGTAGGCGCATATATCCGCATTGTATCGGAAGAACTCCTTTGTTGTGCCGTACATTTCCTCCTGAATCGGCGTGGAGGTGGCAAAAATCACCTTCGCCTTGGGGAACAACAGCCGAATGCGCCTGCACACGCGCTCCATGTAGTAGCGGTAAATCTCGATGGGTGTCAGCGGTTCCTCGTCATATTGGCGCAGGCAGTCCCACAGCCCCGCGTTCCAGTGCAGCACATCCACATCTTCATTTTCGCAGGTTTCTTCCTTCCAGTCGGTCAGATGCCGCAGGAAATATTCCGCAAAGCGGCAGTTTTCGTCAGGAAACAGCACCTCGGCCTTTCCCGCAAAGACTTCCTTCACCTCGCGGCAGTAGCCGATGCGGATGGAATCGCCCAGCAACAGCACTCTTTTCATCCTTTTTCTCCCTTATTCTGCATTTTTCGGGTAAAGCGCCAGCTCCACGATGAAGACCTCGCCCGTGGATTCGATCACGAATTTGTTATCGGGGCAAAGCGCATTCACGTCCACCTCAAAGGTCACGGCCTGTCCCTCGATGGGCAGCCCTTCGTCCACATAGGGGCGATACAATTCGCCGCTCTGTATGGGTTTCAGGGAAATGCCATTTAACGAAACGGCGGTCTTTTTGGAGGCAAAAGCCTCGTCCTTGCTGACCAGACGCAGCTTGGCGGAGGCGTAGTCCTGCAAATCCTCAAAGACACGCATCGTCACGGTGAATTTCCCCGTTGCGGGCAGCACATCCTCCCAGCCCACATCCTTTGCGCCGGAAACAATGTAGTGCTTGCCGCAGGTTTTCAGATACTCCTTGTCGGCGAGCTTTTCCAGAACCCGTTTGGTAATGTCGGGGAACTGCGGCTCCTTCCAGCCCGCCAGCGTAAGCCTGCGCAGGAACTGGTAGTTGAACAGCGTCACGCCGTCGCCGCCGCGCTGCCAGATGGAGTTGGCCGCGGCAAAGAACATTTCCTCGGTGAGCCGCCGTTCGTTGCTCCAGCCCTTGCCAAGGGGCGGGCGCACGGAGGAAGTCATGGCCTGAATCTCGCCGAAGACCTTAATCCCGGGCAGCTTTTCCTTAAACTCCTCAATGTCCAAATTGATGCTTTCCAGATAAGAGGAAGTCACATTGACGATTTGGAACGCCTTCTTTTTCGCCAGCGTCTCCAAATCAAAGCCGATCATGCGGCAATATTCGTATTTCTGCGGCATCCTGAGCACCAGCGGCAGGAATTTCCCCTGCTTTTCGCCCTCTCTGTCCAGCTTTTTCCGAACCTGCATGATGAAGTCGGTCATCACGGGAATGCCCTGTTCCAGTTGGCTTTCCTTAAAATAATTCCCGCAGCGCATGAAGTCCAGTTCCAGCCCGTCAATGGGCGCATAGTCCAGCAGCTCATCAATGAGCGCAAGATAGTGTTCGTGCACTTCCTTGTGCATATAGTCTTCCATGTAGGGGTTCATCTGCGTCCAGCCAACGGGATTGTGCTCGTTCAGTTCCCCGATGCGGTATTCGGGATGCTGCTTGTAAAACAGATCAAGGGTCGGGAAAGCGTCATGGTTGTCGTCCCTAAGCTCGTTCATGTTGTGCCAGTCGTTCATGCGCAGGGAGAAGAAAAAATCCATCCCGCACTCCCGCGTGGCCTCATAGGTCTCCCGCAGCGGGTCGCCGCCCGCCTTCACATACTTGCGAAGACGGTTCATGGTGCGCTGGGAGGAGGTGCATTTTAAGTATTCCGGCTCCTCCATATCGGAGATGGGCAAATGCCAGTACGGACGCACCTTGGAATCCCACAGTGGGCAGCGCAGCACCGTTGGGCAGCACAGAATTGCGTCCACGGAGGTGTTCGCCGCATCCTGAATCAGGGTCTTGACGTGCTCCTTGTTGATGGGCTCCCCCACCACGCCGCCCTGCGGGGTCAAAATGGTGCCAAGCCCCGATAAATCCCAGTTGGAAAAAACGCGATAGTCCTTCATAGCTTCCTCCGAATCAAAGTGTTGAAATCAGTATAGCATATCCGTTCCTTCCCATCAACCGGGGCGGTTGTTCCGGCTCTCATTTCGTGCTACAATAAAGAAAAATGAAGCTGCAGGAGCACAATTTATGCCTCAAAATATATTGAACCTTCAAACCCGTGCAGCGTTTCGCGCATGGCTCATGCAGAACGCAGGCAGGGAATCCGAATGTTACCTCACACTTAAACGCGGCAGACCGCAGGAGGACGGGCTTTTCTACTACATAGACGCAGTGGAGGAAGCCCTGTGCTTCGGCTGGGTCGATTCCACCCTGTCTCTCATTGACGGCGTGCGGTTGCAGCGGTTTGCACCCCGGGCAAAGAACTCTCACTGGACAGAGCTCAACAAGGCACGGGGGCGCAGACTGGAAAAGCTGGGACTGATGACAGAAGCAGGACGCGCCGTTCTGCCGGACATGGCTTTCCGTATGGATGAAAGCATAGAAGCAGCCATCCGGGAGGCGAATTTGTGGGAAAGCTTCACTTCCTTTCCCGATCTTTATCAGCGCGTCCGTGCCTCCAATTTGGCGGATGCGAAAAGGCGTTCCTCCGCAGAATACGAAAAGGCCTTTGCCCACTTTGTTCAGCAGACAAAGGCCGGTAAAATGTACGGCGAATGGAACGATTATGGGCGGCTGGTTTAGCTCTTTACGGGCAGCTCCACGATGAAGCGGTTCCAGCCGTTTTCGCTTTTTGCGGTGATCTTTCCGCCGTGGTCTAAGCAGATGCTTTGCGCGATGGACAGCCCAAGCCCGTAGGAATGGTTCATGGCTCTGGCCTTGTCCGCACGGTAAAAGCGCTTGAACAGATTCTTCAGATCGTCCTCTGCAATCGCTTCGCCTTGATTTTTCACTTCCAATATACAGTGTTTTTTCTGATTGCGTTTGAGGGTGAGCACGACCTCCCCGCCTATGCAAGCGTATTTTGACGCATTATCCAGTAAAATGTCGCAAAGCTGCTTCATCTGCACATCGTTGCCCAGCATCTCCACCTGATCTTCGACCTCGTAGGAAAACAGCATATCCTTCTCAAAAAAGACGGGTTCAAACAACATAGCCGCCTGCGATACGGTTTCCGACAGGGAAACCCGCAGCTTCGCGGCTTTTTTGTTGCCGTTGTCGATCCGCGCCAACTCCAGCAGGCTTTCCACAAGTCCGCGCATCTGCTCGGACATGGTGATAATGTTCCCCGATAAGCTCCGGCGCTCGTCGTCCGTGCAGCCCTGCGCGTTGAGCAGCTCCGCATTGGTGAGAATGACGGTGAGCGGGGTTTTGAGCTCATGGGAAGCGTCCGCCACAAACTGCTTCTGCTGCTGCCATGCTTTTTCCACGGGCTTCACCGCCCAATACGCCAGCAGGGTTGAAATGCCCACAAACCCAATCAGCACCACAACACCCACGATGAGGGAGGAATTAAGCAGACTGCGCAGCGTGGAATGCTCGTTCGTGCTGTCCATGAAAATATAGTCTTTTCCGACAGGGGTTTCCGAAATGAGGAACCGCAGATTGTGGCTTTTGAGAATGCCGGTTCTCTCCCCGCTACCATTTGCCAGTTCCACCAGTTCCCGCATCAGGTCTTCATCGGACAGGTCGAAAACTTCCCCTGCGGTTTCGGTGATTTCCCCATTCTCGTCCACCTTCACCATAAAATACGGAAGGCGCACATCCTCCCCCATATCCTGCCCCGGTCTGTGCTTCTGCATGGGAGAGCGGGCAACGATCTCCATCATGCGGATGGCTTCCTTTTCCAGATTGGCCGCCGTGGAGGAATACTGAAAGCCGATGACAAAGGACAGCAGCAGCACCACGATCACGAGGATCACCAGCACAAACTTGAGCCGCAGCTTTTTGAGCATTTATTCGTCAACCTCCAAATGGTAGCCTTGCCGTCTTATGGCTTCAATGCGCACATTGGAGCCGATGGATTGCAGTTTTTTCCGCAGAAAGCCCACATAGACCTCCACATGGTTTTCCGTGGCGTTGGATTCAAAGCCCCAGATGCGCACCAGCAGCACTTCCTTTGCAATGTTGTGCTCGCCGGATTGCAGCAGGAACCGCATCATGTCAAACTCCCGATCGGACAATCGAATGTTCTTCTCCCCGCAGGAGAGGATGCAGGTGTTTAAGTCCAATGTGGTGTTTCCGTAGGTCAACACATCCACCTGATACGCCTGCCGCCGCAGCAGCGCACCCACGCACGCCAGCAGCTCCCGCGTGTCAAAGGGCTTGGTTAAGTAGTAATCCGCGCCGGAGTTTAAGCCCGTGATGCGGTCTTCCAGCTCCGATTTTGCTGTGAGCATCAAAATAGGCGTGTTGCAGTGCTTGGCGCGAACCTGCCTCGCAACGGAATAGCCGTCCATCCCGGGCATCATCACATCCAGAATCAGCAAATCATAGACCCCGAGGGAAGCGAACTGCTCCCCCGTCACGCCGTCATAGACACATTCCACGGAAAAGCCCTTGCGTTCCAGCAGAATCTTGATGGAATCCGCCAACGATCTTTCGTCTTCGATCACCAGTATTTTCATTTATATCCTCCAAACAGTCAGCCGTGAATCCCCTTATCTGTCATTATACTACAATCCCAAACTGAAACCATGCTGAAAAACAAGATTCATAATTTGTTTACTGCTGCTTTCAGCGTTGTATCAGCTTTCGTATCTATACTCAAAACCGCAGACGGCAATCAAAGGCCGTCGGAAAGGAGACAATTCATGAAATACCGCCATGAATGGAAGCACGAGATCAACTATTCCGATCTTCTGATTCTGAGGATGCGCATGAAAGCCGTGATGAAAAAGGACAAACATTCTGTCGGCGAAACCTATTTCATCCGCAGCGTGTATTTTGACAATCTGTCCGACAAAGCCCTTCGGGAAAAGGTGGACGGCGTCAATGTCCGCGAAAAGTTCCGCATCCGTTTCTATAACGGCGACACCTCCTACATTTCCCTGCAAAAGAAATGCAAGGTCAACGGGCTGACCGGGAAGGTGGACTGCAAAATCACCAAGGAGGAAGCCCAGCGCATTGTGGACAACGACATCGAATGGATGAAGGAAGCCTCCGACCGTCCTCTGTGTCAGGAGCTCTACGCCAAGATGCGCTCGCAGGGGCTGCGGCCAAAGACCATCGTGGACTACACACGGGAGGCCTTCGTCTATGCCCCGGGAAATGTCCGCGTCACGCTGGACTACGACATCCGCACCGGCGACTTCCGCAACGATTTCCTGAACCCCGACACCCTGACCATGCCGGCGGGCGACGCGGGAATGCTGCTGGAGGTCAAATGGGACGAATTCCTGCCCGAGATCATCAAGGACACCGTGGGTCTCACCGGCCGCCAGGCCTCCGCATTTTCCAAATACGCGCAATGCCGCATCTACGGCTAAATCAATAACATCTTAAAAGGAGAATTACACCCATGAGCTTCAACGACATTTTCAAATCCAGCTTCTTAGAGAACGTCTCCGCCGTCAGCCCTCTGGACATGGCACTGACCCTGATCCTGGCCTTCGGCATCGGCTGCTTCATCTTCTTCATCTATAAAAAGACCTATCAGGGCGTCATGTACTCTTCCTCCTTCGGCGTGACCCTGATCGCCCTCATCATGATCACCTCCCAGCTCATTCTGGCCGTCACCTCCAACGTGGTTCTGTCCCTGGGCATGGTCGGCGCACTCTCCATCGTGCGTTTCCGCACCGCCATCAAGGAGCCTCTGGACATCGCCTTCCTGTTCTGGTCCATCGGCGCGGGCATCATCTTAGCCGCCGGCATGATCCCTCTGGCGGTCATCGGTTCCATCATCACCGGCCTCATCCTCTATTTCTTCGTCAACAAGAAATCCCATAAGAGACCCTTCATCCTCGTTCTTACCTGCGAAAATCAGGAAGCCGAAAAGGCTGCCATGAATTTCCTCTTTAATCAGGTGGATAAGGCTGTCGTCAAGTCCAAGTCCGTGCAGAAGGGCATGATCGAGATGAATCTGGAAATCCGCTTAAAGGACGAAAACACCGGTTTCATCAATGCACTTTCCGATATGAACGGCGTGGCTTCCGCCATCATGGTGACCTACAACGGCGACTACATGGCGTAATATAAAGGGGCAAACAGAATGTCTACCAGCAAGCACATTGATAAAATCTGCATTGCGATCACCGCCCTGACCCTCGTTATCACCATCCTGTTCATGAACGGTGCGGCCTTGGGCATCCAATATGCCGACCATGTGACGGGCTACGAGACCTCTCTCTTTTCCACGGACAAGGTGCACAGCATCGACATCGTGATGAACGACTGGGATTCCTTCATCGAGTCCTGTGAGAGCGAGGAATATTCCGTCTGCACCGTGGTGATTGACGGGGAGAAAATGTCCAACGTGGCCATCCGCGCCAAAGGGAACACTTCGCTTTCCAGCGTGCGTTCCTCCGGCAACCAGCGGTATTCCTTTAAGCTGGAATTTGACCACTACGAGGACAAGACCTTTCAGGGTCTGGATAAGCTGTGCTTAAACAACATCATTCAGGACAACACCATGATGAAGGACTACATCACCTATCAGCTGATGGACGACTTCGGCGTGGATGCTCCCCTCTCCTCCTACGCCTACCTCACCGTAAACGGCGAGGACTGGGGGCTGTATTTGGCGGTGGAAGCCATAGAAGACAGCTTCTTAGAGCGCAACTACGGCAACGAGGAAGGCGAGCTTTACAAGCCTGACAGCATGAGCTTCGGCGGCGGCCGCGGCAACGGCAAGGACTTCAACATGGACGATTTCGACTTCGACAGTCTGGAAGGCTGGAGCAAGGACGACAGCGAAAACGGCGAAAATAGTGAGGAAAGCGCAAGTGAAGGCGAGTCCTCCGGCAATCCGTGGGAAAACTTCAATCCCGGAACGGCCTTCCCCGGCGGAAACTGGGGTACCTCCGAGGACGGCGAATCCACCGGCGAAATGCCCGATATGAGCAACTTCACCCCCGGTGAGATGCCCGACATGAGCAGCTTTGACCCCGACGATCTGCCCGAAGACTTTGACGGACAGATGCCCGACATGAGCGGCTTCACGCCCACGGAAGGCGACGCAACACAGGGAGAAGCTGTAACAGAGGGCGAGGCTTCCGATTCCACCGACAAAAAGGCCTCCCGCAACAGCTTCAACTTTGGCTTCGGTGGCGGTGGGAACATGGGCGGCGGCATGGGTTCCTCCGATGTGAAACTGCAATACATCGACGACAACGCCGATTCCTACTCCAACATCTTCAACAATGCCAAGACCGACGTGTCCTCGGCGGACGAGAAGCGCCTCATCGCCTCTCTGAAATCGCTGAACAACTATGAGGACTTGGAAAACGTGGTGGACACCGATGAAGTCATGCGCTATTTCGTGGTGCACAACTTCGTCTGCAACGGCGACTCCTACACCGGTTCCATGATCCACAACTACTACCTTCACGAATCCGACGGGCAGCTGGCCATGATCCCCTGGGACTACAACCTGGCATTCGGCACCTTCCAGGGCAGCAGTGCTTCCTCCTCCGTCAACACCTCCATCGACAACCCTATACCCGGCGGGAATGTGGATGATCGCCCCATGCTGGGCTGGATCTTCTCCGACGAAAGCTACACGGAAAGCTACCACGAGCTCTTTGCCGAGTTCATCGACAAGTGGTTCTCCGACGGGCAGCTTGCGCAGATGATTTCCGACACTGAAGATTTGATTCGTCCCTATGTGGAATCCGATCCCACCAAGTTCTGCACCACGGAAGAATTTGAGGCGGGCGTGGAAGCCCTCAGTCAATTCGTGACCCTGCGCGCGCAGGCCGTTTCCAACCAGTTAAATGGTGACGATACGCTTGTGGATGTGGGCGACCTCAACACCTCCGACATGGGATCCATGGGCGGAAACATGGGCGGTGGCGACAAGGGCGGTTTCAGCGGCAGAACGGAAAGCCGCGGGAACAAGTCCGAAAACGCCTCCGAACCCTCTGATGCCTCTGAATCTGCCGACAATGAGGATTCCGCTTCCTCCGTGACCCCGCCCTCGGGCGACTCTGAAGGCGGCGAAATGCCCGAAATGCCGGAAAACGGCGAAATGCCCTCGGGTGACTTCACCCCCGGTCAGATGCCGCAGGGCGGGCAGATGCAACAGGGTGGGCAGACCCCTCCCGGCGGTTTCGGCGGCGGGCAGGCACCCTCCAATAAAAAGTAAACAGCAAAAGGCCGACAGAAGCGAAAATCTCCTGTCGGCTTTGCTTTGCAATTAAAGGGTAAACGCTTTGTCCAGTCCCAAACCTTTTACGAACTTCACCACGGCTTCCCTGTTCAGCAGCCCGTTTTCCTCCGGGATGAGGAACAGGTAGCGGTTCTCGTCCACCGTCTTTCCCGCTTTCAGCAAGGAAAGCGTTACGGTAAAGGCCTTGCCTTCGGGCACGGTGCAGGTGAAATCTTCGGCTTTTGCCATCTCCTTTTCAAAAATCACCTTGCCGCTTTCGTCCTTCACCGAAACTTTGGCCTTGTCAAAGCCCTCCTGCAAATCGTCGTGGACGAACACGCGCCCGGAGAAGGTTTCCCCGGTCTTCCATGCAAGAGAATCGTAAGCCATGGAAACGTGCAGGGGCTTTTCGGCCTCGGCATAGAAGTGATACGCCAGTTTCGGCTCGCCGTAGAAGTCCACCATGCAGGTGCAGGAGACGTTCGGCCACGGCTCGTTGAGCTGCCACACGATGCTGCCCACATTTCGGAACGCTCTGCGGCGGTTCGCTTCGATGGCGTAGCGGATGCCCTCCGCCTGCATGAACTGGGAAATGAGGCAATACAGGTCAAGGTCGGGCGTTTCCCCGAACAGCTCCAAGTCTCTGTCCTTGTAGGTGTCCCACCACTCGCCGTGGTGCCGCCACACAAGGCTGTTGTCCATGGTCACAACGGTGCGGTTTTCCGGCGCAAACACGCTGCGGATCGCGTCCGGGTTGCTCATGCCGTCGCAGCCGAACTCGGAGTGAAGCTGGATGGCGGAGGTGTTATACATTTCGTAATGCCCCTGAATCCCGGCGTATTTCCACGGGCCGTGAATGTCCTGATTGTTCTCGATATGTTCATCGTCCCGCCATTCGGTGGGGCCGGAGGCGGAGGTGGGCAGCATGAGCCGATCCGGGTCGAGGCGGTTCACGATGCCTTTGAGCATGGCGATGTTCTTGTTGGTGAAGTCCACCGGCGTCCCGTCCGCCCACATGAGCTCATTGCCGCCCGACCAGAAGGTCAGGGAGGCATGAGGACGCCGCGTCTTCACCGCCCAGTTCGCCGTGTCGGCAAGCTTTTCCATGAACTCAGGCAGCTCGGAGGGGATATTGTCCACGCCGGAGGAGGACTGGATGAACTCCTGCCAGACCATCAGTCCCATTTCGTCGCACAGGTCATAAAATTCTTCCTTCTCGATGATGCCGCCGCCCCACACACGGATGAGGTTCACATGGGCTTCCTTCGCCAGCATGAGGATGTGGCGGTACTGCTCCTTCGTCACGATGCCCATCTTGTGATCCAGCGGGGTCATGTTCACGCCCTTGATGTAGATGCGCACGCCGTTGAAAACGGGGCAATAGGGCAGCGCACTGTCGATTGCGCCGTCCGCACGGACATACTCCACGGTTTTCAGCCCAACGCGCAGTTCCTTTTCGTCGGAAATGCCCTGCTCGTTTTTCAAGGTGAGTTTCAGATCGTAAAGCGGCTGCGTTCCGTAGCCGTTGGGAAACCACAATTCGGGCTTCTCCACGGGGAAGGCAAGCATGGCTGTTCCGTTTTCCGCTTCGGCCTTTGCGCAGAAAATCTCCTTCCCGGCAAAGGAAAGCACGCCTTCCACTTCCCCCGCGCCGTCGATTTCGGCGGCCACAATGAGGGTCTTTGTCTTTTCGTCCCAGTGGTTCGCCGTAGATGTGATGCGCACGCCCAAATCGTGCTCAACGGTCACTTTGTCCCACAGTCCCATGTCCACAAGCCGGGTGCAAAAGTCCCACTTGTAGGAGAACCGCGCCTTCTGCGTGGTGGTCAAGGAGGTGTGCCCGATCTGGCTCATCTCATCCGGCGCGTGTTCCAGGATGACCTGCAGGGCGTTCTCGCCGTCAAACTTCGCCATAGCGGAAATGTCAATGCGGCAGGGGGTGTACATATTTTCGTGTGTGGCGACCTGCTCCCCGTTTAAGAAGATGCGGCACTTGTAGTTGATGCCCGCGAAGTTCAGGAATACGCGCTGATTTTTCAGCGTCTCAGGCAGGGTGAAGGCGGTGTTGTAGACCCACCAGCGGTTGGAGACCCACTCGCAATCCAGCGAGTTGAGCTCAAAATAGGGGTCTTTGATGAGCCCGGCGTTCTGTAAGTCCTGATAGATGCTGCCGGGCACCTGCGCGGGAATCACGCCCGTCACACCGATGAACTGATGCCCGGTCTCCATGGATTTCTCCCGGATGGGCGTGTACGGCCACGCGCCGGAGACCGTCCAATTATTGAGCTGTGTATAAATCATGTTGCTTCTCCTTATCGGGGTTTTTTCTTAGTGTAGCACAAAAATTTATCTAATGCTACAAAAAACTCTCCATTCGCAAAATGCAGACAGAGAGTTTTTTCATGCTTAGTTGTGTGCGCTTTCGCAGTAGACGCAGCGATACACGCCGGTTTCCCGGTTGGCGAGCTTGAAGATGTGGTGCAGCCCCGGTTCCACGGTGGTGATGCAGCGGGGATTCTTGCAGACGATCACATCCGTTAAGGTCTCGGGGAGTTTCAGGTGCTTCTTTTCCACTGTGTTGCCGTCGGCAATCACGTTGACCGTACAGTCCGGCGCGAGGAACGCCAGAATGTTCCAGTCCAGCTCGGTCACGCCGTCCAATTTGATGATGTCCTTTTTGCCGTGCTTGCGGGAAGGGACATTTTGCAGCAGCGCAACGGAGCCTTCCGCCTCGTCCAGCTTCAGATATTGATAAACCTGCATAGCCTTCCCGGCGGGGATGTGGTCAATGACAATGCCGTTCTGAATGGAATCAATCTTCATTTCTCTACACCTCCAGCAGCTTGCAGATCAGTGCCATGCGCACGAACTTGCCGTTTTTTGCCTGCCGGAAATAGCAGGCGCGGGGGTCGTCGTCCACCTCCACGGAGATTTCGTTGACGCGGGGCAAGGGGTGCAGCACAGACAGGGTTTGCTTGGCCAGACGCATTTTTTCGGGGGTCAGAATGTAGCTGTCGCGCAGACGCAGATAATCTTCCTCGTTGAAGAAGCGTTCCTTCTGCACTCTCGTCATGTAGAGTATGTCCATTTCGGGAAGCGTGCTTTCCAGATCGGTGGTCTCGATGAAAGAGAGCTCTTTTTCCGTCAATAAATCCTTAATGTAGTCCGGCACCTGCAATTCCTTTGGGGAAACCAGCACGAACCTGATGCCTTCATATCTCGACAGTGCGGAAATCAGGGAATGGACGGTTCTGCCGAACTTCAAATCTCCGCAGAAGCCCACGGTCAGGTTGTCAAGCCGCCCCTTTTCCCTACGGATGGTCAGCAGGTCGGTTAAGGTCTGGGTCGGGTGGTTGTGCCCGCCGTCGCCCGCGTTGATGATGGGCACGGTGGACTTCATCGCCGCCACCATCGGTGCGCCCTCCTTGAAGTGGCGCATGGCGATGATGTCCGCATAGGAGCCCACTACGCGCACGGTGTCGGAGACGCTTTCCCCTTTGGAGGAGGAGGAATTGGCCGCATCGGAAAAGCCGATGACGTGCCCGCCCAGCTCATACATGGCCGCCTCAAAGGACAGGCGGGTGCGTGTGGACGGCTCAAAGAACAGCGTCGCCAGCTTCTTCCCGGCACAGCGGGTGGCATACGCCGCAGGGTTTTCGATAATGCTGTCCGCGGTGTCCAGCAATTCGTCGATCTCCTCGCAGGTGAGGTCTAAAATGTCGATGAGGTGGCGCATTTACTTGTTGCCTCCCATCCAGCTCTCATCGGAAGGGTTGTCGCGGAAGGCCTTCAACCGCGCAATATCGGCAGGGGCGATTTTGCCGTTCTCGGCGGCGACCTCGCACAGCGCGTCAAAGTCGGACAGGGAAATGTTCTGAACCTTCGCCTCCGCCAGACGCTCGATGCCCTTCTTCATGCCGTAGGTGAAGATGGACGCAATACCCAAGACCTCCGCCCCGGCCTCGCGCAGCACATCCACCACCTCAATGACAGAGCCGCCGGTGGAGATCAGGTCTTCCACCACAACAACCTTCTGTCCGGGTATGAGCTTGCCTTCGATCTGGTTCTTTCTGCCGTGATCCTTTGCGCCGGAGCGGACGTAGCCCATGGGCAGGTTCATCATGTGCCCCACGATGGCAGCGTGGGCGATGCCGGCGGTAGAGGTGCCCATGAGCACTTCCGCCTCGGGATAGTGTTCGCGGATGGTCTGCATGAGGCCGTTTTCCACCTGCGTGCGCACCTCAGGGGCGGTCAGGGTCAGGCGGTTATCGCAATAAATGGGGCTGTGGATGCCGGAAGCCCAGGTGAAGGGCTCATCGGGGCGCAAAATCACAGCGTCAATGCTCATTAAGGCGGCGGCAATCTGCTTTTTCATCGGTCTGTCCTCCCAATATCTTTGTTTATTCGGCAAATTCCTTCATAGCACGGCGATAAGCGCCCACGGGGTCAGCATCGGCGGTGATGGGTCTGCCCATGACGATAAAGTCGGAGCCGATCTCCTTTGCGCGTTCCGGGGTAGCGACGCGCACCTGATCGCCCACATCCCCGCCGGCAAAGCGCACGCCGGGGGTAACGGTCAAGAAAGCGTTTCCGCAGACCTCATGCACCTTTTGAGCCTCCAGCGGCGAGCACACCACGCCGTCCAGTCCCGCTTCCTTGGCACAGGCGGCATAGTGCATGACGACCTCGAGCAGAGGCTTGTAGATCATTTGGTCATGCTCCATGCGCTCCTGCGAGGTGGAGGTGAGCTGGGTTACGGCAATGAGCAGAGGTCTTGTGCCGTCAGGACGGGTCAGCCCTTCCAGCGCGGCCTTCATCATGTCGATGGTGCCGAAGGCGTGCAGGTTCACCATGTCCACATCCAATTTTGAGAGCACCGCCATGGCCTTTTTCACGGTGTTGGGAATGTCGCAGAGCTTCAAATCAAGGAAAATTTTGTGCCCTCTTGCCTTGATCTCCCGCACCATTTCGGGGCCTTCGGCGTAGAAAAGCTCCATGCCGATCTTCACAAAGGGCTTTTCCTCGGTGAATTTGTCCAAGAAATTTAGGGTCGTTGCCCGGTCGGCAAAGTCGCAGGCGATAATCACGTCTCTTTTCATCTGTGCGCGCCTCCTATGATTTCTTTTAAGGAAGATATTCCGTATTTTTCCATCACGGCGGGCAGATTGTCCACGATCTTTTTGCAGGCGAAGGGATCAATCAGGTTCGCCGCGCCCACCTGCACGGCGGTTGCGCCCGCCAGCAGCATTTCGATCACGTCCTCGGCAGTCGTTACGCCGCCCATGCCGATGATGGGAATGTGTACCTTGTTATACACCTGCCAGACCATGCGCAGCGCCAGCGGGAAAATGGCCGGGCCCGACATTCCGCCCATGGTGTTGGCTAATATGGGCGCTTTTTTCTTTAAGTCGATGCGCATTCCGAGCAGGGTATTGATGAGACAAAGCCCGTCCGCGCCCGCTTCCTCGCAGGCCACGGCAATCTCGGTGATGTCCGTGACATTGGGGGTCAGCTTCACATACACCGGCTTTGCGCACACTTTTTTTACCGCCTTGGTCACTTCCGCGGCAGCTTTGGGGTCGGTTCCGAAGCTCATGCCGCCGCCGTGGACGTTGGGGCAGGAAATGTTGACCTCGATCAAGCCCACCGCGTCTTCCTTATCCAACAGAGAGGCGGTTTTCACATATTCCTCCACGGAGAAGCCGGACACGTTTGCAATGACCTTTTTATGGAAGAACTCCTTCATTTCGGGCAATTCATGGGCGATAACGTGCTCCACGCCCGGATTCTGCAAGCCCACCGAGTTGATCATCCCGGAAGCGATCTCCGCGATGCGGGGCGTTTCGTTGCCGAAGCGGGGGTTCAGCGTCGTGCCCTTGAAGGAGAAGCTTCCCAAGCAGTTTATATCATAAAGTTCCGCAAACTCTTTGCCGTAGCCGAAGGTGCCGGAGGCGGGGATTACGGGATTGTCCAGCTCCCACCCGGAAAGGGTGACTTTGGTATCTACCATACAATCTCCTCCTTTTTGAGCACGGGGCCGTCCTTGCAGATGCGCTTGTTGCCGTACTTCGTCCTGCAGGTGCAGCCCATGCACGCCCCGAAGCCGCAGCCCATGCGCTCCTCAAAGCTGTACTGCCCGGAGGTTGCGGAGGCATTGTAAACCGCTTTCAGCATGGGTTCGGGGCCGCAGCAGTAGGTGTAGGAATACTTAACCTGCACAAAAGCGTCCGTCACAAAGCCCTTTGTGCCGCTGGAACCGTCCACCGTGGTCACGATGGTTTTCACGCCCAAATCCATGAACTCTTTTTCGTAAAAGATTTCAGCCTTGGTATTGAAACCCAGAATCACGGTGGGCTGCTTGCCGATTTTCAGCAGCTCCTTTGCCAGCAGGAACATGGGCGGCACGCCCGCGCCCCCGCCGATGAGCAGCGGCTCATCCCCGCAAAGGGTCAGATCGTAGCCGTTGCCAAGGCCGGTCAGCAGATCGAGCTTCTGTCCGGGAGTCATTTTCGCCATGACCTCCGTGCCCTTGCCTACAACCTTATAAATGAGGGTGAGCCTGTCCCCTTCCACGTCACAGACCGAAATGGGGCGGCGCAGATAAAAGCCCTCGATTCGGATGTTCACAAACTGCCCCGGCGCGGTAATGGCGGAGCAATCGCCCATCAGCACCATTTCAAAGGTTTTGGGTGCTAATTCGCGGTTCGTAAGCAGGGTAAATACGCAATCCTTCATGCCTTACTCCTTGTCGATGGTGGAGACGGAGATGGTCATTTCCTCCAGCACGTCCAGCAGCACGCGCACGGTGTCCAGCGCGGTGAACAGGGTGACGTTGTTTTCCACAGTGAGGCGGCGAATCATAAAGCCGTCGCGGAGCTGGTTCATGGAATCGGGGTCGCGGGTGTTGATGACGTAGGCAATGTGTCCCTGGCGCAGCGCGTCGGGAATGTCCTCGCTGCCCTCGGAGATCTTTTTGAGCACGCGGGTGCGGATGCCGTGTTCTTTCAGGAAATGGGCGGTGCCGTCGGTGGCTTCGATGTTGAAGCCCAGCTCAAAGAAGCGGCGGATCAGCGGCAGGGCTTCCTCGCGGTCGTCCTTGCACAGGGTCACAAGCACGGTGCCGTAGTTCTGCAGCTGCATCCCGGAGGCCTGCAACGCCTTATACAGAGCGCGGGAGAGGGTTCTGTCGTAGCCGATGGCCTCGCCCGTGGACTTCATTTCGGGAGAGAGGTACGCATCCAGCCCGCGGATCTTGGCGAAGGAGAAGACGGGAACCTTGACATACCAGCGCTTCTTCTCGGCGGGATAGAGGTCGAAGATGCCCTGCTCTTTTAACGACATCCCCAAAATGGCGCGGGTCGCAATGTCCGGCAGCGGATAGCCCGTGGCCTTGGAGAGGAAGGGCACCGTGCGGGAGGAACGGGGGTTCACCTCGATGATGAACACCTTTTCGTTCTGGTCAACAATAAACTGGATGTTGTAAAGGCCGATGATGCCGAGCCCCAAGCCCAGCTGTTTGGCGTATTGCAGAATGATTCCCTTCACCTTTCCGGAGATGGAGAAAGTGGGATAGACGGAGATGGAGTCGCCGGAATGGATGCCGGTGCGTTCCACCAGCTCCATGATGCCGGGGACGAACACATCCTGTCCGTCGCAGATGGCATCGACCTCCACTTCCTTGCCCATGATGTAGTGATCGACCAACACCGGCTTGTCGGTGTCCACCTCAACGGCGGTTTTCAGGTAAGTGCGCAGCTGTTCCTCGTTGGCGACGATCTGCATGGCTCTGCCGCCCAGCACGAAGGAGGGGCGCACCAGCACGGGATAGCCAATCTCCTGCGCGGTCTTCACGCCGTCCTCGATGTTGGTCACGGCGCGGCCTTCGGACTGGGGAATGTCCAGTTCCTTCAAAATGCGCTCGAAAGCGTCTCGGTTCTCGGCATTGTCGATGGCTTTAACGTCCGTGCCCACGATGTTGACCCCGCGCTCGTCAAGCGGTGCCGCCAGATTGATGGCGGTCTGCCCGCCCAAGGAGGCGATGACGTTGTACGCGCCCTCGTAATCGAGAATGTTCATCACATCTTCGGGGGTCAGCGGCTCAAAGTAAAGCTTGTCCGCGGTGGTGTAGTCGGTGGAAACGGTCTCGGGGTTGTTGTTGATGATGATGGCTTCATAGCCGGAATCCCGCAGAGTGGTGACGGCGTGAACAGTGGAATAGTCAAACTCCACGCCCTGCCCGATGCGGATAGGACCTGCGCCCAGCACCACCATTTTCTTTTTGTCGGTGATAATGGACTGGTCTTTTCCCGCATAGCTGGAATAGAAGTAGGGAATGTAGGCGTTCGTGTGGCAGGTGTCCACCATGCGGAAGTGGGGCTTGATGCCGTGCTCGCGGCGGGTCTTCCACACCTCGGTCTCCTTCACCTTCCACAGTTTGGCGATGTACTTATCCGCAAAGCCCAGCTTCTTGGCCTCGATCAAGGTATTCAAGTCGCCCTTGTTTGCGGAAATGACCTGCTCAAAGTCTATAATCTTCTTAAAGACCTCAAGGAAATAAGGCGTGATCTGGGTGATTTTATAAAGGTCTTTCACGCTCTCGCCCATGCGGATGAGCTGTGCCACGGCAAAGACGGAATCGGAGCGGAAATCCTTGATGTAATCGAGCAGCTGCTCTTTTGTCCAGTCGTCAAAGCGGTTCATCTGCAGATGGCACACGCCGATTTCCAGGCAGCGGAAGGATTTGAGCAAACTCTCCTCGATGGTGGAGCCGATGCCCATGACTTCGCCCGTGGCCTTCATCTGGGTACCCAGTTGGTTGGAAGCGGAGGCGAACTTGTCAAAGGGGAAACGGGGCAGCTTGGTCACGATGTAATCCAGCGACGGCTCAAAGGCGGCGTTGGTGTTGGCAATGGCAATGTCCTCCAGAGCCATGCCCACGGCAATCTTCGCGGTAACACGGGCGATGGGATAGCCGGAAGCCTTGGAGGCCAGCGCAGAGGAACGGGACACGCGGGGGTTGACCTCGATCAGGAAATATTCGGAGGAATTGGGGTTCAGCGCGAACTGCACGTTGCAGCCGCCCTCGATTTTCAGCTCACGGATGATCTTGATGGCGGAATCGTTGAGCATTTTTAAGTCGTGGTCGTTCAGCGTCAGAATGGGCGCGACCACGATGGAGTCGCCGGTGTGTACGCCAACGGGATCCACGTTTTCCATGCCGCAGATGGTGATGGCGTGGTCGTTGCTGTCGCGCATGACCTCAAATTCGATCTCCTTGTAACCCTTGACGCTCTTTTCCACAAGAACCTGATGCACAGGGGACAGGCGGAAGGCGTTCGTGGACACCTCGATGAGTTCTTCCTCATCGTAGGCAAAGCCGCCGCCGGTGCCGCCCAAAGTGAACGCGGGGCGCAGCACCACAGGATAGCCGATGTGCTGCGCGGCCAATTTCGCTTCCTCGATGGAATAGGTGATTTCGGAGGGAATGACGGGTTCGCCGATGGACTGGCACAACTCCTTGAACAGCTCTCTGTCCTCGGCACGCTCGATGGATTCGGAGGAAGTGCCCAGCAGCTCCACATGGCACTCGCGTAAGACCCCCTTCTTTTCCAGCTCCATGGCGAGATTTAAGCCGGTCTGTCCGCCGATGCCGGGAATAATGGCGTCGGGGCGCTCGTGGCGCATGATGCGGGAGACATATTCCAGCGTCAGCGGCTCCATGTAAACCTTGTCCGCAATGGTTGTGTCGGTCATAATGGTAGCGGGGTTGCTGTTCACCAGCAGAACTTCGTAGCCTTCCTCTTTCAGAGCAAGGCACGCCTGGGTGCCCGCGTAATCAAACTCGGCTGCCTGTCCGATCACAATGGGACCCGAGCCGATAATCATAATTTTCTTCAAATCCGTGCGCTTTGCCATACTTTTTATCCTCCAATATCAATCAGGCTTCATAAACGATATTGCCCATGCAGACCGTTTTTACGCATTTCCCGTACACTTCCCAGCCGGTAAACGGGCTGCTTTTCCCCATAGAGAGAAAGTGTTCCGGGTTGATACTATATTTTGCATCCAAATCCCAAAGGGAATAGTTTTTCTCGGGGTCAAGCTCGATGCCGAACCGCTTACAGGGGTTGGTGTGGAGCTTTTCCACGACTTGTTCCAGCGTCAGGATGCCGGGGCGTACCAGCTTTGTGTAGAGCACCGGGAAGGCGGTTTCCAACCCGACAACGCCCATAAGGCTGCCTTCCAAGCCTTTGCTCTTTTCCTCCGCGGCGTGCGGCGCGTGGTCGGTGGCGATCATGTCAACGGTGCCGTCCAGCAAACCTTCAATGAGAGCATCCCGATCCTTTGCGCTTCGGATGGGCGGGTTCATCTTGAACCGTCCGTCCTCCTGCAAATCCATATCCGTCATGGTCAGGTAGTGCGGCCCGGTCTCGCAGGTCACATCCAGCCCCATTTTCTTGGCCTGCCGAACCAACTCTACCGTTTCTTTTGTGGAAACGTGGCAGACATGATACTTGCAGCCGATTTCTTCCACCAGTTTCAGGTCGCGCTCGACCTGTTTCCATTCACTTTCCGAGCAGATGCCTCGGTGTCGATGCTCCTTGGCATAATCCCCTTCGTGGATGTAGCCGCCATTCAGCAGGCTGTTGTCCTCGCAGTGCGCCGCGATGATTTTTCCAAGTGCTTTGGCTTTCCGCATCGCTTCACGCATTATATTTTCGCTCTGCACGCCTTTGCCGTCGTCGGAAAACCCAATAACATAAGGCGCCATGCCGTCCAAATCCGCCAAGGTCTCGCCCTTCTCGCCCACGGTCAGCGCACCGTAGGGAATCACCCGCACAAGCGCATCCTTTTCGATGGCTTCAAGCTGCATTTTCAGATGCTCAAGGGAATCCGGAACAGGAGACAGATTCGGCATGGTGCACACCGCGCAGTAGCCGCCGTGCGCCGCCGCCATGGAGCCGGTTTTTATGGTCTCCTTATACAAAAAACCCGGCTCACGAAAATGCACATGCACATCCGCAAAACCGGGTAATTTTATCAAAGAAGAAACAGAACTGGTCATACTGCAAAGCTCCTTTCCGCATCTGTCCGAAAGGCTCAAGGCTGGCATAGGTGCTCCGCAAACAAAGGCACAAAAACTTGTGTCCATTTTTGCTATGCCGTCTTGCCGGTCTCTCTGTACCGCCTTAAAGACTTTTCGGTAAGAGTATAGACGGCAGAAGGCATTTTTGCAAGAAAAAAATCGTTAATTTTTATATCCGCTTACCGAAAAAATCAATCAGAAAACAGCTGCCGTTTTTCGGCTTTTGTTTGACAAGGTTCTTCAAATATGCGATTTTGTATATGATGCTTGAAGTCCCCGGAAAGGCAACTATAAACTACAAGTCTCCGTCCAAGTGCCACATCTTCGTTTCGCCCTTTTGAAGCCGAACGGTGATGGAGTCCACACCTTTTCCGTATTCCCGCTTTTCATAAACCTCATAAGGCGTGCAGGGCTTTTTGAAGTGCAAGGTTCTCTCCCCGTCCTCCTTGGCGTGGATGGCCAGGAAGTGCTCGTTGGCGTAAATCACATCGTCCTGTTCGCCATATAAGTGGCATCCGGCATATTTCGCCAGCGCCGCCAACAGGTCGCTGCCGATGACCTGCGCCGCGCAGTAGACACTTGCATAGCCGTCCTTTTCGGTGATGGCCATGGCGGGCTTTCCGGTATCGCAGAAATTCCCCAGCACCGTGGCATTTTCATCGTCGATGCAGAACGCAGGAGTTAAAAAGTCGGCCTTCACTACGGTCTGCGCAAGGGCGTTGTTCCCGCGGACATTGTGCCCCAAAATGCCGTAATCCTTTGTGCCGCTCATGCCCTGCGTGATGGGATGTGCATACGGATTCAGCCGGAAGTGCGGCATCCGCACCCCTTCTTCCCGAACAACCTTCATTCCAACCGTATCGGAAATGTGCGAAACCGCCATTTTTTCCGCCTTTTCCGGGTCAATGAAGCCCGGCGCATAGAGCCACAGCACCAGCGCGTGGTTCTTTTTTGCTTTTTGGATGATGGCTTCCCGTTCGGCATCCGTCAGGCAATATTGGTTGAGCATGACATACATTTTGTAGTCCGGCACATCGTCTCTTGCCATGTCGTTGTGGAAATAGTAGTCCACCGGCGCACCGATGCGCCCCAAGTCAGCAGAGCGATAATAGTCGCACACCCGCTGGGAGGTGTAGAGTGAGACCATGTGAACGCTCTCGGTGTCGTACATTAGGGCGATCTCATTATTCTTCTGCCGGTTTTCACGGTAAGCGGCCTTGGCAATCTCCTGCTGGCGTGAAAGCAGCCGCATTAAGGTCGGGTCGTCAAACCAATCCCCGCCCATGTCGAACCACCAGCCGTAAATGTCCTCGCAAAGATCGCGGGCAAAGTCACGCTTTAAGGTGTTCACGGAATCCTGCACGGAGAAAAGCCCATGTCCCACCCTCTGTATCTCCGGATTGCACAGGTGCGTGCGGGTATCATCCTCATTGATATAGATGCAGTTGCGGATGCGGAAGGAATCCTGCATTTCCCGCAGGGCGACAATGCCGCCGGGCTCGCGGTTGTTATAGACCCCGGGCGCAGCCAGAAAGTCCACGACCCCGGAATCGAGAATATCCAAAGTTCCCGTGGAGGTGCTGTTGTCAAAGAAATCGTTGCAGCCGTAGGAGCCGTAGAACGCGCCCACCAGCCAGCCGGGATAGCGCTTTTTGATGAAATCCGCAAAAATGATGATGGTATTTGCCGTGGCCTTGTTCCACGCGGCATAGTAATCCGCCACATAGGGCGCGGTGTTCATGTTAAGGAAAATGCCGTCTGCCGCATCGTGCTCGGCCTTCTGCTCCTTCGGCGGACGCTTGATGAGCCAGTATTCCAATTTACGGACGATCTCCTGATCCGCGTCCTGCACAAAATAACGATCCTCTGCATCCGGGATGATGGGGTGTGCAAAGGTCGCATCCTGTCTCCCCCACGCTGCCCGCAGAGCTTCCTCCGTTCCGTACTTTTCCCGCAGGAACTTCTCATATTCCTTGCGGAAAGGCTCGGAAAGGTCGCCATACACGCCGTCTTCCTGCAGCATTCCCTTGGGATAATACCACTCAAAGGTGCCGCCGGCGCAGAGGAACACGCCGATCACGCGGTCAAAATAGGCCGTGTTTTCCAACATATCGAAGAAGGCATTGACCGCCTCCATGGCTTCCTTCCGCCAAACATCGGAGCACAGCGAGTGCATCCCGTCAATTTCGTCATAACGGGAGACCGAGGTGCACAGCATCGGGTGCTGCTTTCCGTCCGAATACTTCACCTGCTCGTCGGGATGGGCATTGACCCACTCCACCGAGGGACTGACGTTCAAGCGCAGGAACACATAGGCATCCGGCACAGCCTCAAATAAGGTCGCCATGTCGCGCAGGAACAGCGTTTCGCCGGGCGTGCCCATGTCCGGGCGGATGAAGTATGCCCATTCCTTTTTCGGTTTGACGAAGTTCGGGTCTCCGGGCTGGTTCCAGTTCGTGCTGGCCACCACATAGAAGATTTTCAGCCCCGCTTTCCCCATTTTCCGCAAATATTCCGCATTATCGCACTCCGTCGTCATCAGCATCGGCGGATAAACTTCCCCGTTTACGGTGATCGCCGGAGAACCGTTCACCTTTTCAACCTTTGCAATCGTCATGTTTTTCTCCTTCTTTCCGCTGTGTTTTTCTTTATTGTACCATTGATCCCTCCGCAGCACAAGAAAAAACGAAGCCACTGCTTGCGCAATGTCACAAAGATACGATGACATCGGAAGATGTGGGGCGGTTATTTCTTTTTTGTCAGTTTATCAGCAAAAAGCCCTCCTATCCCTATGGACAAGAGGGCTGAACCGTCTATCGTTTTTCTTTGTCAAGCTCTGCTTACCAGCCGAATTTCTCGTAATTCGGCTCCACCACGGTCTTGTTGTAGTCGTTGCCGCCGGGGAAGTTGGCGCTCTTTAAGATGCCGGGGGTGATACCGCGGGCAAGCAGGTCTTCCACGGCCACGGAGGTGACGCTCCACATGATGTAGTCGGAGGCGATGCCGGAGGCTGCGGCGTAGTGCGCCTCGATACCCTCCACCTCCAGCATGGCTTCGGCGGCGGGGGCACAGTTGTCCAGCGTCAGCGTGGCGATTTCATAGAGCTTTTTGCCGGAAGAATGGACGGGATCAACGGCCACGGCGTATTCCATGGAGGTGAAGGCAATGACCTTGATGCCCATTTTCACGGCTTCGTAGGCCAGCTCCACCACGGACTTGGTTCTGCCGGAAACGGACGCCACGACAAGCACGTCGCCCGGGCGCATATCGGAGGCTTCCAGCGCATACTTCGCATCCCGGCCTTCGTAGTCGTAATTCAGGTCGGAGCGGTCGCGCTTGCGGCCCTTCTTCTCCACGTCCAGATTGTAGGAAAAGTGCTTGTAGAAGATAGGGCCGCCGCCGCGATAGATAAGGTCGTTTTCGATGGAATGGCAGATGCGTCCCAAGTACACATTGCCGCCGTTGGCCACGCAGTCTGCGATCATGTGTCCGGCTTTTTCGATGTTTTCGGTCTGGGTGTCGCGCACCTTTTTGAAGAGGTTGTCCACGGCTTCCTGATAGCGTTCCATTAAGTTCATAAGTATATTCTCCTTCTATTTGTATAAGTATTCGGAATACATTTCCCTGAATTGTTCCGGGCTGGTTTCGGTTCCCATTTCCCTGCCGCAGCACAGCACCATGCCCGCAATCGGCTCATAGGTGGGCATGATGATCTCCCGCCCGTGCACATGGTTTTTGAGGCCTTCCAGAATGAGCGGACTGCCCTTCCACAGACTGCCCGCCAGCACCACCGGCACGTTTTCCGGGACGTTCCGCTTGCGAATCAGCGCCTCCGTGATGCTTCCAATGGCGTCCCCGGTGCGCCTGACCAGTTTGAGCGCCAGTTCATCCCCCATTTTTGCCGTCTCAAAGACGGTGGGCACACAGCCTGCCACCTTCGTGACCACCGTGGAGGGAGAATCGTTCGCGCCGCCGTACATGGAGAAGATCGCCTGCCGGTAATCGTCAAAGCCAAAGTGTTTGCACAGCATTTCGGTCAGCAGCGTGCGTTCCCCACGGCCTTCGTAGTCCTTGATGCCAAGCTGTATGGCTTTTCGCCCCATCC
The DNA here is from genome assembly GCA_002315655.1 of Christensenella sp. UBA1750. GTDB lineage: Bacteria > Bacillota > Clostridia > Christensenellales > UBA1750 > Spyradocola. The sequence continues at coordinate 44,151 of DCHO01000012.1, read as the reverse complement.
AGTAGCCGGAGCCCTCGTCGTCCACGTTGGCGCCGTAGCCGCCCGCCGCAAAGGTTTCCTCCCCCAAGCGGGCAAAGACGGAACAGCCCGTGCCGGAGAGCGCTAAAATGCCGTCCCCGAACACGCCGCCCGCCGCCAGCCCTGCCGCAAGCTCGCCCACGCGGAAAAAATGCCGCACACGACACCGCTCCTTCAAGGCTGCTTCCATGCCGGGGTAGAAAATGCCGCAGACATAGCCCAATTCCGCAGTTTCGTTTCCGAAAAGCGCCGTGATAAAGTCGTTTGCGTTTTTCTTCACCGCGTCCTGCGGGGTGGAATTGGGGCGCGTGGAGCCCACGCGAACGGCCTTCACCGGGCGCAGGTTCTCGTCAAACAGCAGCCCCTGGGTCTTGGTGCCGCCGCTGTCCATAGCTAAATGAAGCATCCCGTTCCTCCTTTACATATAACGGATATTTTCCTTGTATTCCTCAAAAATCCGCGCATTGTGCTCGTCGCCGCCGGGCAGATTGGCCGAGAGGAATACGGGCGGCACGATGCCCCTTTGAATCAGCTTGTCCACCGCGTCAATGACCAGCGCATTGATGAGGCTTGCGCCCACTGCTGTGGAGGTCGGGCCGATCTTTTCTTCCAAGCCATCCAGCTTCACCGCCGCGTCGCCCACCACACCGCAGTTGTCGATCACGATGTCGCAGACCTCATACAGCCGCTTGCCGTCGGGATGGCGGGAAGTGACCGCCTTGGAATATGCCAAAGATGTGATGCAGGCGGTGTGTGTGCCGCGCTTTTTCGCTTCGATGGCCATTTCCACCGGCACGGTGTTGCGCCCGGAAACGGAGTGCAGGATCAGCACATCCCCTTCCCCCACATGATTCTGGTCAAGCAGGGTCTTTCCCAAGCCCGGCAGACGCTCCAGTTGCGAGGTCATGGTCACGGGGCGGGTGTTGAGCATGAAGCCGGGGAAGAAAATCGGGTTCACCACGGCCAGCCCGCCGGTGCGGTAGAAGACTTCCTCCGCAATGATGCCGGCGTGGGAGCAGCCGAAGACGAACACGTTTTTCTTCTGTGCAACGGCCTCCGCAACCAGTGTCGAGGTCTGCTCGATGGCCTCCCTCTGGGTCTCCCATGCACTTGCAATGGTGCTTGTTACAATCGAAATATAATCATTCGCATTCATTCTTTTTCCCTTTCTTGCGGGCAAAAACGCTTTTGCATAGAGGATAGATGCCGCAGGCGATTCCGCAGCCCAGCACCGCGCCGAAGAGCACATCGGTGGGATAATGGACGAAGAAATACAGCCGCGAGAAGCCCACCAGTGCCGCCAGCACCAGCGCGGGAATCCCGATTTTCCTGTGCCAGAGGAAAATCGACATGGCGGAGGCGAAGGCCAGCATGGAGTGGACGGAGGGGCAGGAATAGGAGGTGGAACGCTTGATCAGCAGCTCCACGGTCTCATCCACGGCGCAGGGGCGCGGGCGGGCGAAAAAGTCCTTCAGAATGCCGTCCCCGATCACATAAGCCAAGATATAGGACACAATGACGCAGATGCCGCTCTTGCGGGTCTTGGGAATCAGCAGAAGCAGCGCGCCCAAGGCAATCCAGAACTGCCCCTTTTCCCCGATGACGGTGTTGAAAACCGTCACCATGATGCTGTCCAATACGGGGCTGTGCCAGTTCTGTATGGCATAAAGGATATTCATTTCCATCGCATTTTCCTTCTTTTCTGCCGTCAGTTCAGGCGGATAAACCACACGGAATGCGCGGTCATTGGAATGGTGAGGGTTTCTCCAAGTGCGGGAATCACGCGCCCGTTCCACACCTCAAAGCCCTTTTTCCCCTGCAAATCGGAAGGCACGGGGAAAGTGCATTCTTCCTCATTCTTGTTTAAGTGGAAGCAAGCCAGATAGTCGTGTCCGTCTGCCTTCGCCCGCCACAGGTGCAGGTCATTGTCCTTGCCGCACTGCACGACCCTGTTCCCCTCCCCGCGCTGGTTCACCGCGATGCAGTCCGGCTGGGTCTGCACCTGCAAAAGGTGGTCGTCGTTGCGGTTCAGGTTGCAGGTCAGCATCAGCGGGCTTCTGGCGATGGAAAACAGGGTGAACAGTGCCTGCTGCTCCGTGACATTGAATCTTGTGAGCCGGGGCAGCATCCCGCGAACGGAAGGATGCTCGCACAGCCAGCCGATGGGAATCATGTCGGCATCCGGCCAGCCGGGCTTGCCCAAGTGGTCGTTCCACAGTGCCAGCAGATCGAAGCTCTCCCGCATATTTTCGTCCCAGTCGTCCCAGAAATCCTGCGAAATACGCCACATGGTCGAATGCTTGGCATAGAAATCCCCGTCGGCGCGCTCCGTCCAGTTGCCGGGAGAGAGCGACAGCGCAATGTCCCGCCCGCATTTATCAATGGCCTTGTGGATCATCTCGATCTCTTCCCGGTGAATGGGCGAAGCAATATCGTCATATTTCACAAAGTCGATGCCCCACTGGGCGAAAAGCTCAAAGATGGAATCGTAATACGCCTGAGACGCGGGATGGTCGGTTTTCAGCCCGAAAGTGCGTGCCGACCAGGTGCAGCCGGAGGACAGGTCGATGATCTCATCCAGCTTTGTGTCCGTGCCCTTTACGGTAAAGCCCTTGCCCAGCACGCTGTTGAAGGTGCCGCGCATCATGTGAAGCCCGAACTTGAGCCCCAAATCGTGGGCATACTCGGTGATGTGGGTAAAGCCGCTGCCGTCCCTGCACAGGGGATATTTTTCGGGATGCGGCCACAGTCTGCCGTACTCATCAAAATTCACATGGGGCACGGGATAGGCTTCCGAGGGTTCATCGGAATCCTCGTCGTATTGATACCAGCGGGCGTCGGTGACGGCGTATTCGTAGCCGTAAGGCAGAAGGTGCTGCGCCATGTAGCGCATCGTGGCAAAAAGCTCCTCCTGATCGGGAGAACCCAAATATCCGTTCCAGGAGTTCCAGCCCATCGGCGGGCGCGAAGTCTGTACCAGCATAAATATAAACCTCCCCTACATGATTCTTCTCTATTGTAGGAGAGGTTTGTTGTATTGTCAAGCAATTCCGGGCGGGCAGGGCTTTCCGATTTTTCGGCAATGGTCGAAATAGAGCTCCTCGGTGGCCAGCGCCATTTTGGTCACGGAGAATTTGCAATCGTGGGGATAGATGTACCAGGTGTCGTCCAGCGTGTTCAAGTCCACGCAGTCGCCCTTTTTGAACAGATAATCGTACTCCACATGGCAGGAATATAAGGAAGAAGCCGGCTTTTCCATCACGAGCTTGGAGCCGTCCGCGTTGACCAGCTCCACTCTGAACCCGTTCATATCGTGGCAAAGGGTTCCCTCGCCCAAGTCGATATATCCCTTTGCGTTGGGCAGGGAATCCACCTGCACAGGCAGAATCCCCGTGGAATAGGTGCCGTTTTCGACCTCTTTCCGCACGTTATCCCGCTCCCATTCGTACCAGTCGGGAATGTGGGGAAACTCGGTCTCGCCTTCCTTTGCGGAAAGCCGCCCGTACACATCCATGATCCATTCCTTGCCGCAGGCGTTGCATTTCAGCGTGTCGCCGGAGGCGGTCATCTCAAACTCTTTCCCGCAGTTCGGGCACTGATAGAGAATCTTCTGCAAGCCCTCGGCGCGGTCTACGCAGGCGACCTCCACCTTGTTTTCATATTGCCATTTGAAATCGTCGTACCGGAACTCCCGAACCAGCGCCTGATTAATCTCCTCCACGGACATGGCGGCCAGCTGCTCCGGGGTTAACAGCAGCTTGACGTTGACCTCGGTGTGCTTCACATTCCGCTCATGCTTTGTGTTCCAAAAGGGGTGATTGATGTGGTGCCCGTGGCAGATGACAGTGACGACGGGCACTTTGAGCATCTTGCACAGCTTTCCCAGTGCGGCGGGCAGCGGCGCGGTGGTGCCGCAGAGAGAATACCGCGCCTCGGGATAAATGGCCGCGATGCCCTTATTCTGAATGACGTATCGGATGTGCCGCACCACGTTTAAGTCGTTTGTGAACTTGCGCTTGCAGATGCAGCCGATGGAGCGCAGCAGCCCCTCCCGCCCGATGAAGCCGTCAATGGCGACAACATAGTTCCCGAAATGCGGAAAGGTCACCATGGCGGAAACCTTCATGTCGAAAAAGGCGTTGTGGTTGCCCAGCAGCAGATAGGGCGGCTTTAAGCCCTTCACGCCCTCCTTGGTGACAACGGGGCGGTGCCGTAGAAACCCCGGCAGAGCAATGAGCCAAGCCACCGGTTTCAGGAACCAGCGGCAGGAAATGGGGTGTCTGGTCATGTCAAAGGGCTGCAGGTCGCTTTTCATTCGTGCGGTTTCCTTTTGATGAGATTTCATTCCCCGAAGATCGTTTCTTCGACAAAACAATGAATTTATTGTATCAAAATACTCGCATTCACACAACCCGAAAAATGAAAATTTCTTGTTTATTTCGCCAAAGTACGCTATACTTAAAAGCAGCAAAAAACCAACGAAAGGAAGCAACACCATGAAATTCAGAAAGCAATGCGAACTGGAAGCCTTCTACGGTCACACCCACCCCATCGTAAGCGATTCCCCGGAATATCTGTTCATGCAGGAGGTCTGCAAGGGCAATACGGATGCCGCCGCAGCATTTTTCAGCGAGGACAAGCAGTTTGCCAAGGTCAAAAGCGCGGTGGACACCCCTTGGAAGCGCTATGAAGGGTTAGAGGGCATCCGCGCCTTTATCGCGGATTTCAACCCCAAGTTCAAGGCCGAATCCTCCGCCATCGTGCCCATCATTCAGACCATCGGCGGCGGCAGAGTGGCGCTGGAAGCCGTGGTGAACTTTGTCGTGGACGGTCAGATCAATCAGGTGCCCTTCTTCATGGTGGCGGACAAGCGCACCCAAGACACTCTGGAAGAGCTGCGCATCTACACCCATTTCACCTTCGTGCCCGACCAGCAGGCCTACCGCAAGCCCATTTACACCTCCGCCTACAAGGAAGTAACCGATGTGACACTGCTCACCGGCGCGGTGCGGGAATACTTTGACGCCATCCACCATTGGCCGTCCACCGACGTGGAGCGCATCATGAACTGCTCCTCCCCCGACTGTATTTTCGGCGGCTACGGCCCTTGGACAGAATCCGGCGTTCCCACACAGGTGCATCAGGATATGCTTTCCACCTATGAGCACATCAAGACCTACATTCCCCGCTGCGTGGCCATGCGCATCGAGACCATCACCGACGACGGCGTGAACTGCGTCATTGAGTGGCAGCACATCATCTCCCGCGCCGGGCGCGAGGATTTGAACCGCATCGCCACCGCCGGCGTTTCCTCCTATGAGCGCGGCAAGGACGGAAAATTGTGCTCCATCCGCATCTGCGACTATTCCAACTATGAATACACGATTGATTGGAGCAAAACTCCGCTGACTAAGGCAGAAGCGCAGGAGATCAACTTCGTGGAAACCTTCCCGCCGCACGTCGGCTGCAAATCCCTGGAAAAGCCCTTTTAATGATAATCACCCTCGCGGTTGAATCGCGAGGGTGATTTTTATGTTCTTCTATTACTTGTGGTGTCCCATTTTCCGCAGGTCAGCTAAACTCTGCGCCGGGTCGTCCGAGGTGACGAGCCTCCCGCCCTGTTCAAAGCAGGTTTTCAAATCTTCGTAGGTCTTGACCCCCGCGCCGAACCACGGCTCAATGCCCTTGTCGGTGAGCTCCTTCGCCCATTGTGCGGGGCATATCTGCCCGGGCAGGCCGACATTCTCGCCGTTTTCGCCCTGCGCCACATGGAACAGGCAGGCGCAGTCCAGATATTCGTCCGGGTTATCGCGCTCCTGTCCTAAGATGAAATAGGGATAAAAGCCGTGCAGGGGGTATTTTCTGCCGTACTTTTTGTGGATGTAGGACAGTTGCTTTCCCGAAAAGGAATTGAGCACAATGCGCTTGCCAAGGCCGTACTTTTCCACCATTTCGATGGTTTTCTTCACGGTCTCAAACGCCCATTCCTCGCCTTCCACATGGGGATAATCCTTAATCTCGATGTTGAGCAGCAGACTCGGGTGCGCGGCGGTCAATTCCAGCAGCTCTTTAAGGGTTGCGGGCGGCTCAAAGGCAAAGCCCTCCACATGGGCGGCGGCGTTGAGAGAGCGGAACTCATTGAGAGTCATGTCCTGCACTCTGCCATGCCCGTCGGTGGTTCTGTCCACCAGCGCATCGTGCATCAGCACCAATTCGTGATCCTTCGTCTGCCGCACGTCGGTCTCGACCATGTCGCAGCCGACGGAAATGGCGTACTTAAACGCCGCCACGGTGTTTTCCGGCCAGCCGACCCGCGCCCCGCGGTGTCCCGCCACCAGCATGATGTTCGGATCGTTATTCCAAAGTCCCATAAATGCCTCCTAATCCACGTCCACGGTGTTCTTCCACGGCGTTCCGATGAAGCCCACCTGCGCAAAGGCGCGAATGTCCTGCCGAATGATGTAGTCCATGTAGGAAATGACCATCTTCGCCGTGAGCAGATAGCCCGCCGCGCTCAAATGCCCGCCAAGCGCGAAATTGCGGTAGAACTCCTTGTCGTAGACCGGCGCATATTTGCGGAAATCCAGAACGTAGGTCTTGGGGAACAGCTCCGCCAGCTCGTACATCAACGCCTGATGCTTATCTTCGTAAGCCTTGCGCTCGCCTTCCTCGTCGCGGCGGGGCATGGACATGAGAAAGAAGAAGGAATCGGGCTGAATTTCGCGGTAGCGCTGGATCATGGCGGCATATTGTCCCACAAAGGTTTCCTTGTTGTTGCGCCAGTTCTCCATGTCAATGTCGGCGGTTGTGCCGAACTCCAATTCCCCGCGCACGATGGCGGAAATGTCGTTGGCACCCATGGCGACGATGTAACCCTGACAGGCAAGGTCGCGGTTCCAGAAGCCCCGGTCGTCGGCGAAGTTCTTCATGTAAGCGTCGGCGCGCATCCCGCCCTTGGAGAAGTTGTAGACCTTGCACCCGGCGGCGCGGGCGATGTACTGCCCCCAAGAGTATTCGTACAGATCGTGGTAAGTTTTGTTGCCCTCCTCATTGGTGCCCTCAAATTCCCCGGAGGACAGCGAATCGCCGATGACGGCCAAGGTGCGGAAAATGCCCACAAACCCGCCGTCGGGCAGCAGCTTTTCCAAGGGTCTTTCGTTTTTGTCAGCAAGAACAATGTCAAACATATCGGTTCTCCTTCTCTATTTCAAAAATTGGTTGATGATTTTCAGCATGATGGTAAGTCCCGTGGACAGACTGGTTCTCTCCAGCCATTCGCCGCGTGTGTGCCCGCCGCCGCCCACGCACAGGCCGATGGTGACTGCGGGAACCCCCAGCGACAGCGGAATGTTGGCATCCGTGGAGCCGGAATGCAGGGAGCAGGGTTCCCCCATGACTTCCTCATAAACGGAATTGACCTTTTCGGTGAACGCCGCTTCGTCCTCCGCATCTATATCCCCGGTGCAGGGGCGGTCGCCCAGCAGCTCGCAGTTCACAGTCACGCCCATGGCGCGGTAGGCTTCCAAGGTGGCTTCCAGCATTTTCTTCATGCGGTTCAGACATTCCAAATCGTCGCTGCGATACTCATAGAGCATTTCCGCATGGGCGGCGATGGTGTTTATTGTGGTGCCGCCGGAAATGCCGCCCACGTTGTAGGTGGTGCGGGAATCGCCTTTCTTTGGCACCTTCACGGTATAGAGCGAGCAGATCATGGAGGACAGCACATGGATGGCGTTGCGGTTGCCGAATGCGCCGAAGGAATGCCCGCCCTCGGTGTCCACGGAAATCCTGTACCGATGCGAGCCCACCGCGCCGTTGGTCATGCCGGCAAAGCTGCCGCCGTCTGCGGAGATGAAGCCCTTGATGCGTGTACCGAAATCGCGGAACAGCTGCTTTACGCCTTTGAGATTGCCCAATCCTTCCTCGCCGGAGTTCGCCACAAAGAGCATCCCGCAGGGTGGCACCTCTCCGCTTTCCAGCAATCCCTTTGCCGCGACCATCACAACGGCCAAATTCGCGGTATCGTCGCTGATGCTGGGGCAAAAAATCTTCTCTCCCTCCTCGCGCCAAGGGTATGCGCCGGTGTCCGGGAAAACGGTGTCGGTGTGGGCGGCAAAGACATACAGATTGTTGTCCTCCGTCACATGGACGGGCAGAATCACGTTTTCCATCCCGTCGATGTACGCATTTTCCCCGCCGTTCTTTCGGAACCACTCCAGACAAAACTTCGCCCGCTCCGTCTCCCCATTGCAGGGCGCGGGAATGGCGCACAGGGCGCGTGTGACTTCCAGCACTTCCTCCGCGTGGTTTTCAACATACTTTTTCACAAATTCTTCCGTCAGCATCATGTTGCTCCTTCTTCATTGACGATTTTCACGCACAAAGCCCTGCCCGCCAAAGGCGATTTCCCCGGCAAGCAAGGCTCAAAAACATATTACTGAATCACATAGGAAATGACGTTGTGCAGCTCATCGGCTTCACGGATGCGGTAGCGGATCTTGTCCGCAACGGAGGTGAAGATGCTCCACGCGATCGTGTTTTCGGTGTCCTTCGGGTCAAAGGGCTTGCCGCCGTAACGCACGGTGATCTCGGTGCCGGAATCGACAGAATATTCCAGCACAAGGTCAATGAGGAAGTCCTTGTCAGGCAGTTCGGGCACAAGAATCTGCTGGCACAATTCCTCGATGGTCTGCCGGATGCGGTAGGCGGGCTTTGCGTCGATCTGGCTCTTGTAGACATATTCGTTCAGGCGGCTGTAAAGGCTCAGGAAGTCAAAGTCCTTGGCATTGATGGCCTCGTGCATGACCTTTAAGCGCTGGATGAAGCGTCTGGTGTTGTCCTTCTTCGGATGCTCGAAAATCTGTTCCGGGGTGCCGTCCTCGTAAACGCCGCCCTCGTCCATGTAAAACACACGGTTGCAGATTTCCTTCGCAAAGCGCATTTCGTGGGTGACGATCATCATGGTCTTGCCCGTTCCCGCCAGCTCGCGGATAACCGCCTGCACCTCGTCCACCATGGTGGGGTCAAGGGCGGACGTGGGCTCGTCAAAGAGGATGATGGAAGGGTTCATAGCCAGCGTTCTTGCGATGGCAACGCGCTGCTTCTGTCCGCCGGACAGTTCCTCGGGATAGCTCATGGCCTTGGAAGCCAGACCCACCTGGGCGAGCAGCTTCATGCCGGTGTCATAGGCGTCCTGCTTGGAAACGCCGAGCAAATCCATCGGCGGCACCATGATGTTTTCAATGACATTCAGGTGTCCGAACAGGTTGAAGGACTGGAACACCATGCCCATCTTGCGGCGCACCTTGCGGATGTCATAGCCCTTTGCGGTGATTTCCTCACCGTCCACAAAAATCTGTCCCTTTGTGGGCGCGCCCAGCATATTGATGCAGCGCAGAAGGGTGGATTTACCCGTTCCGGAGGGGCCGATGACCGAAATCACGTCTCCCTCGTTGATGGTCACGTTCACATCCTTGAGCGGCGTTCCGTTGGGGAAAGCCTTTTCAACGTGCCGAAGTTCGATCATTTCAGCTTCACTCCTTTCAGCGTTCTTCTGTTATCACGGCTTCTGGAATCCAGATTGAACTGGAGGCGTTTAATCACGCTCGTCAGCAAGCCGGAAAGCACAAAGTAGATGATGGCAGTGGCGATTAGCGGGAAGAAGGCCTCATAGGTGCGGGAGCGGATGATGTCGCTCATCTTGGTCAAATCCTGCACGGCGATGTAGCCGACAATGGAGGTCGCCTTGATGTGCTGCACCGTAGCAGACTTGTAAGCCGGCAGGAAATGCCGCGCCGCCTGCGGCAGAACCATGCGGAAGAAGGCCGCATTTTTGCCGTAGCCCATAGCCAGCGCTGCTTCCATCTGTCCCGGGTCCACCGCGTCCACGCCGGCCTTGACCATGCCGTACATGGATGCGCCGAAGGTCATGGTAAAGCCGATGACCGAGACCCACAGGCCGGAAATCGCCACGGAACCGAAGACCACATAGAACAGGATCATCAGCAGCACAACCATTGGCATTCCTTCCACAAGCCAGATGCAGAAGCCCGTGACCTTATTGGCAATGACGTTGCCGCCCTTGCACAGAAGATACAGAGCAAAGCCTAAGATAGAGCCAAAGATCATGGACAGAATAGTGATGAGCAGGGTGGTTCCGATGCCGGATAAGAACATTTTCCAGCGGTTTTCGCGGAGGAAGGTCTTTTCAAAGCTCTCCGTGACCGAGGTGAAGAAGCCGGTCTTCTGCTCGACCTCCTTGCCGATCACCAGCACAACATCGCCCGTATAGTTGGCATCCGTCATGTCCACGGCTTCCTTGTGCTCATCGGAAATCTCCATGGAGCCGCCGACCACATCGTAGCGTCCGGCGTCCAGACCGGGGATCAGGTTGTAGAAGCTCGCGTTCTCAAGCACAAGGTTGTAGCCGTATTCCTTGCAGAAGCGGGCGATGAGGTCTACATCATAGCCCGTCATTTCCTCGTCCTTGATGAAAGTGAAGGGTTCGTTGATGAAATCTGCGGCAAAGACGAGATCGCCGTTCTCGCCGGAGAATTCCATATTAATCTCTTCGGTTTTGCCGGACATCCAGATGTCCTTCAGCTTTTCCAGCTCTCCGTTTTCACGCGCCTCGGCAATATATTCGTTAAGCTGTTCCAGCAGTATGCTGTCGCTGCCTTTTTTAAGCGCATAACCCGCTTCAAAGGTGTCGATCGCATCCGGCAGAATCTGCAAATCGTTGTTTGCCCGCACGATGGGACCTACAATTGCATCACTGGCGCAGAACGCCTCAATCTTACCGACACGGATGCACTCGGCCATCTCGGACAGGGAATTGTTGTAAACAACCTCGGCATTGGGAAAACGTACCTTCAAGGCCGCATCATATATGCTGCCCTGCCAGGCGGCAAGCGTGGCGTTCTCATAAGCATCAAGGCTTCCTTCGCCGGTGCTTGTCTCGGTCTTTCCGGGTTTATAGACAAAGACCGTTGCGCCGTCATAGATCGGCACGGTCATGTCCATGGTCTCCTGCCGTTCTTCCGTAATGGAGATGCAGCCGATTCCCAGATCATACTTACCGGAGGAAATCCCCCCCAGAATAGAGCCGAAATCGCAGGTAATCAGTTCGACTTTCATGTCAAGCATCTTGGCGATCTCATAGACCACTTCGACCTCATAGCCCACGATCTGATCGTCAATCATATATTCCATCGGCATGGAGGTGGGGTCTGTTGCCACCCGCAGCGTCCCGTTCTCTCCCGACCAACCCTGCTCAGGAACGGAAAGTCCGTCAAGTTCCGTGGTGAACCACTTTTGACGCACTTTTTCCAGCGTTCCGTCTTCTCTGAATTGCGTGATGACCTTGTTGAATTTCTCGGTCAGTTCGCTTCCCTTGGGCAGCAGATAGCCGTAAGAGTCGTCACAGATGACATCCTTATAGATGGCCAGCTCGGGATAGGTCTGTGTAACCAACTGCGCCACAGGCTCATCCACCACGCAGGCATCCGCCTTGTTCTGCAACACGCCGATCACGGAATCCGAAATGCTCGGGAAATTGATCCAATTCACCTCACCCGGGATCAGGCCCGAATCCTCCACCATCTCAATCAGCGCAGTGGAATCCATCACGGCGATCCGCAATCCCACAAAATCATCCCAGGATTCCAGTACGGTACCCTCATTTTGCGCAGCGGTCTCCGCCTCAATATCTTCCTTTCTGCACAGGAAGACCGTTGCGCCGTAATAGTCGGGCACCGTCATGTCCAGCTTCTGCTTGCGTTCCTCCGTGATGGAGAGGCTGCCGCCCGCCATGTCGAACTTGCCGGCGGAAACACCGCTGAGCATGGACGCGAAATCGCACATGGTCACTTCCAGCTTCAGGTTCAGTTCGCGGGCAATGATATAAGCAAGCTCCGCCTCATAGCCCATGGGCTCGCCGTCGGAAATATATTCCATCGGCGGCATGGAGGTGTTGAGTGCCAGACGCAGGGTTCCGTTTTCGCCCGACCAATCAATTTCCGGCATGGAGCACCCTTTCGTATCAGCTGCAAACCACTTGTCATGCAGCGCATCCAGTGTGCCGTCTTCCCTACACTTCTCGATCACCGCATTGGCCTGTTCGGTAATGGGGCTGTCCTTCTGCAGGATAAATCCGTAGCTGTCTTCTCCGATTACATCCTTATAAATGCCAAGCTCGGGGTAAGTGTTTGCAATCATCTCAGCCATAGGAAGATCGGTGACAAACACGTCCGCCTTTTTATTGACCACAGCCATTGCCGCATCTGTACTTGTGGGTAAATACACATAGTTCAGTTCGCCGGAAATCAGCCCGGATTGCTCCACCAGCTTGGACAGTGTGGAGGAATCAATGTCCGAAACCGTGATTCCGTCAAAGTCGTCCCAGGAGCTGAAACGAGCCTTTCCGCTCGCCGCGCTTTCGGTCTTCTGTGTCTCTGTCGCTTCTTCAATGTCCTCCTTGCGGCACAGAACGACCGCCGCGCCGTAATATTCCGGCACGGTCAGATCGACGCTTTCCCGGCGCTCCTCCGTGATGGAGACCGTTCCTGCGGCAATATCGAACTTGCCCGATGACACGCCGGCGAGCAGCGCGGAGAAATCGCAGGGGGTAACCTCAGGCTCCATGTGAAGCTGCTCCGCAATGATGTAGATCATTTCCGCCTCATAACCCATGGGCTTGTTTTCTTTGAGATACGCCATGGGCATCAGGGAATTGACCATGCCGACCTTTAAGGTGCCGTTTTCGCAGCTCCAGGTCACTTCCGGTACGGAAAGGTCTTCCACATCCTCGGTGAACCATTTTGCACGCAGACGATCCGTGGTTCCGTCCGCATGGCAGGTCTCAATGATCGCGTTGACCTTTTCGGTCAGATCGCTCCCCTTCTGCAGAACGAAACCGTAATTGTCCTCGCAGATATAGTCCTTGTAGATGCCAAGCTCAGGATAGGTATTCACCATGAGCTCGGCCACAGGCTTGTCCACAGTGCAGGCGTCCGCACGTTTCTTGACCACAGCCAGCACCGCGTCCGTTGACGTCGGATAAAAGTCCCAGGAGATTTCTCCCGGAATCAGATTTGCATCCTCCATCAGGGCATCAAAAACCGTGCCGTCCACTGCGGAAAAGGTTTTCCCCACAAAGTCGCTCCACGAAGAGAGGCGCACGCTCTGTGCGGTTTCTTCCTTCTTCGTGCACCCGGCAAGACTCAAAACCAATGCCACGACAAGCAGCGCACAAAGAATCCTGTTATTTTTTCGCATAGCTGTATTCTCCATTTTTGATAGATTGAAATCGTACCATCTACATTATAGCATTGTAAAAAGCAATTTTCCAGTGTTATTTGCTTCTTTATTCATTTCAGAAAAATCCTGTATTTTATCATTGACGAACACCCTTTTGACGTGCTATAATATATCGAAATCCGTTGATGCGGAGGAGTAAGGATGCTGTTTTCCCGCAGGGAAAAGAGAGACGGTTCGCAGGCTGAAAAACCGTCACGCGGAAAAGTCTTCCCGAAGGTCGCCGCATAGGAATGAACGGGAACTCACAGTAACGTTCATCGGGTCTGCCCGTTACAGCACAAAGAAAGGCAGAATGATTTTCTGCGAATAAAGGTGGTACCACGGTGCGCCCGTCCTTTAGGTGAAGGACAGGGTGTATTTTTTTTGCGTAAGGAGGCGGTTGCCATGATGAGCAGACTGACGAGCATGAACCCGTTGGGGCTTATCTTTTTGCTGCTTGGCGTGATCGTTATGCTGTGCGGCAAAATCATTCCCGAAAAATTCAAGCTGTCGGCAAAGATTGCCGCGCTGCTTTTCGCCTTTGCAGGTTCCACACTCATTTTCATCGGCAAATAATACTTTGGAGGATGTATCCGTATGTCTGAACAAAAACTCGATATGCCCAAGACCTACGACCCGCAATCGGTCGAGACCCGTCTGTATCAGCAGTGGGAATCCGAAGGCCTGTTTAAGCCCGCTGACAAAAAGCCGGAAGGCTCCAAGCCCTTCTGCATCGTCATGCCCCCGCCCAACATCACCGGCCAGCTCCACATGGGTCACGCCATGGACAACACCCTGCCCGACATTCTGGTTCGCTATCACAGAATGCTCGGCGACGATACCCTGTGGCTCCCCGGCACCGACCATGCCTCCATCGCCACCGAGGTCAAGATCATCGAGGCCATGCGCAAGGAAGGTCTCACCAAGAAGGATTTAGGCCGTGAAGGGTTCCTGAAACGCGCCTGGGACTGGAAAGCCGAGTACGGCGGACGCATCGAGACCCAGCTTCGCCGCATGGGCTCCTCCTGCGATTGGAGCCGTGAGCGCTTCACCATGGACAAGGGCTGCTCCGACGCGGTTCTGGAAGTGTTCGTGAACCTCTACAACGAAGGCCTCATCTACCGCGGCAACCGCATCATCAACTGGTGCCCCGAGTGCAAGACCGCCTTATCCGACGCCGAAGTCGAGTTTGAAGAGCAGGCCTCCAACCTGTGGTACATCCGCTACCCCGCAGAGGACGGTTCTGAGGGCGTGATCGTCGCCACCACCCGTCCCGAAACCATGCTGGGCGACACCGGCGTTGCCGTGAACCCCGAGGATGAGCGCTATACCAATTTAGTCGGCAAGAACGTGATCCTGCCCATCCGCAACCGCCCCATCCCCGTTGTGGGCGACGAATATGTCGAGAAAGAGTTCGGTACCGGCGCGGTCAAGATGACCCCCGCCCACGACCCCAACGACTACGAGGTCGCCATGCGCCACGATCTGGCCATCGAGTGCGTGATGAACGACGACGGCACCATGACCGCCGCCTGCGGCAAGTACGCCGGAATGCAGGCGCTGGAATGCCGCAAGGCCATCGTGGAAGACCTGAAGGAGCTTGGGCTGCTGGTCAAGATTGAGCCCTACACCCACAACGTCGGCACCTGCTACCGCTGTCATCATACCGTGGAGCCCATGGTCTCTACCCAGTGGTTCGTGCGCATGAAGCCTCTGGCCGAGCCCGCCATCGAAGCCGTTCGGAGCGGCAAGACCGTGTTCGTGCCCGAGCGCTTTGACAGAACCTATTACAATTGGATGGAAAACATCCGCGACTGGTGCATCTCCCGCCAGCTCTGGTGGGGACACCGCATTCCCGCCTACTACTGCCAAAAGTGCGGCAAGATGGTCGTGCAGAAGGAAGCCCCGGCCTGCTGCCCGGACTGCGGCGGCGAAATGAAGCAGGACGAGGACGTGCTGGACACCTGGTTCTCCTCCGCCCTGTGGCCCTTCTCCACCTTGGGCTGGCCGGAAAAGACCTCCGATCTGGAACGCTTCTACCCCAACACCCTGTTGGTCACGGGCTATGACATCATCTTCTTCTGGGTCGCCAGAATGATCTTCTCTGGCTGCAAGCACATGGGCGAGACCCCGTTTAAGCACGTTCTCATCCACGGCCTTGTCCGCGACGCACAGGGACGCAAAATGTCCAAGTCCCTGGGCAACGGCATCGACCCCATCGAAATGATCGAAAAGTACGGCGCGGACGCTCTGCGCTTCTCGCTGGTGCAGTCCGTGGCACCCGGCAACGATGTGCGCTTCTCCGACGAGAAGGTCACCGCCGCGAGAAACTTTGCCAACAAGGTGTGGAACGCCTCCCGCTTCGCCCTGATGAATCTGGAAGGCGAGTGCGACGAGAAGGCCGAAAAGTCCATTGCGGACAAGTGGTTTCTGACCCGCCTGAACGATGCCATCACCGTGATCTCTCAGAAGCTGGAGCAGTTCGACCTGGCCATGGCCGCGCAGAAGCTCTATGATTTCATTTGGGACGAGCTGTGCGACTGGTATCTGGAGCTGGCCAAAGCGCCGCTCTACGGCGAGGACAAGGCTGCCGCCGCCTCCACCAGAGCAACCCTCAAATATGTGCTCACCAACACCTTAAAGCTCCTGCATCCCTTCATGCCCTTCCTGACCGAGGAAATCTACTCCTTCCTGCCCGACACGGAGGGCTCCATCATGGTTTCCTCCTGGCCGAAGGTCACGGAGGATTATCCCGAAGAAGCCGCCAAGATGCAGCACATCATGGAGGTCATTTCCTCCGTGCGCAACCTGCGCGCCGGCATGAACGTGCCCCCGAGCAAGAAGGCGCACATCTACATCGTGCCCGCCGAAGGCATTGACGGCAACACCTTCACCGAGAACGAGTCTTTCTTCCAGCGTCTGGCCTCCGCTTCCTCCGTGTCCGCCGTGACAAGAGCCGAAGTGCCCGCCAACGTGACCTCCTGCGTCTGCCCCTGCGGAGAAGCCTTCCTGCCCACCGGCGAATTGGTGGACATTGAGAAGGAGCAGAAGCGTCTGGATAAGGAAATTGCCAATATGCAAAACGAGATTGCCCGCGCCGAAGGGAAGCTCAACAACGCCGAGTTCGTGGCGAAGGCTCCCGCGCAGGTGGTGGAAGCCGAACGCAAGAAGCTGGAAACCAACAAAACCATGTTGGAAGCCTTAAAAGCCCAGCGCGAAGCCCTGAACAATCTCTAAGGAGAACACAAATGAAGACGCGCTGGACAGAACAACAGGTCTGGGACTGGTACAATGCCCTTCCCTGGCTGCGTGGCTGTAACTTCATCGGCTCTGACTGCGCCGGGCGCATCGATATGTGGCAGTCCTACGGCAGCAAGCAGCACATGGAAACCGCCGATAAGGAGCTTGCCTTGGCCGAAAAGATCGGCTTTAATACCATCCGCATCATCGTGGAATTTGACGTATGGGCGCAGGAGCATGACGCTTTCATGGACAACCTGGAAAGCTACCTTACCCTTGCCGCCAAGCACCGTCAGTCCGTGATGGTCTGCCTTGCGCACGAGGCCGTCATGTGCCGAAATGTACCCTACACCTACAAGCCTTTGGGCAAGCAGTTCTGCGCTCCCGGGTTTCATCAGGGCAGACTGCCGCTTTCCGCCGAGGAAAAGGCAAAAACGCCCATTCACGCCCTGCAGCGCGAGGAGACCCGTGAGAAATACCTTTCCATGGTAAAGGAGATCGTCACAAAATATGCGCAGGATAATCGCGTGCTGGTCTGGAACGTCTACAACGAGCCGGGCATCGGCGTGGGTGAGAAATGCGTTTCCCTGCTCAATCTGATGTTTGAGGCGGTGCGCTCCTGCGACCCCATGCAGCCGCTGTGCGCGGATGTGTGGACGGAGGACGATTCCGAAAAGCGCAAGGCCGCCATCGCTCTTTCCGATGTAATCTCCTATCACAATTATCAGCCCATCGAAAAGATGGTGCCGCAGTTGGAGAAGATTATGGGCGAAGGGCGCCCGGTGCTGATGACCGAATGGCTCAACCGCATCAACAAGTGCGATGTGCGCGAAATCTATCCCCTGCTGTATATGCTGCGCATCGGCTCCTACTGCTGGGGCTTTGTGGTGGGCAAAACCCAGACCAACGAGCCCTGGGATTCCCTGTGGGAGGAATACGAGCAGAACCCCGATTTGTGCAAGTGCGACTTTACCAAGTGGCAGCACGATCTGTTCCGCCCGAACCTCCGCCCCTATGATCCCCGCGAGATGGATATTCTGCTCAAATACAACAGCATGGCCGTGAAGCGCGAAACCCTCTGACCACAAAAATAACCCGTTTCTTCGTCGGAGCGGGCTTGTAAAATCAGGGAACATTTTTATGTTAAAAGAAAGCTTTACAGCAACAGAACCTCTCCATAAGGGTTGGTCGGAGGACAAAAAGTACATCTGCACAGACAACGCAGGAAAGCGCTTTCTCATGCGCGTTTCCCCCAAAGAGAAAGCCGAGAAGCGGAAGCACTGCTTTGAAATGTGCAGAATCCTGTATGCAAAAGGCGTGCCCATGAATGAGCCGCTGGAAATTTTTGAGGATGAAACTTCCGTGACGCTCATTCAAGGCTGGGTGGAAGGGCAGGACGCCATCGAGGTGATTCCCACACTCTCCCCCGAAAAGCAATACGCAATGGGGCGAAAAGCGGGAGAAATCCTGCAAATCATCCATTCCGTTCCCGCGCCGGAGACCCGGGAGCAGTGGGAAGATTTCTTTAACAAGAAAATTGACCGAAAGCTCAAAATGGCGGAGGAATGTCCCATCAAGGTCGAGCACGGGGAACTTTTCCTTGGGTACATTGAATCCCACCGGCATCTGCTAACCAATCGCCCGCAGGTCTTTCAGCACGGCGATTACCACATCGGAAATTTCGTCGTCAACGGGGATGCGCTCTATGTCATCGACTTTGACAGGGAGGATTTCGGCGACCCATGGGAGGAATTCAACCGCATCGTGTGGTGCGTGCAGAACGGCACTGATTTGTTCGCCTCCGGGCTCATCGACGGCTACTTTGACGGCACTGTTCCCGAAACCTTCTGGCAGCTGCTTCTCCTCTACATTTCCTGCAACACATTTTCATCCCTCCCTTGGGCAATTCCCTTTGGTGAAACGGAGATCGCCGTCATGCAGGAGCAGGCTGCGCTGGTGCTCTCTTGGTATAACAATCTGACCCGCACTGTGCCGATATGGTATAAAAAGCCGTAAAAATCAAGCACATACCGATGAAAAGCTTCGGTATGTGCTTCCTTTTTATGGATTTGATTAGGGCAACACCGCACAAATGAGG
>DCHO01000012.1:3317-25405 GCA_002315655.1 Christensenella sp. UBA1750 | reverse complement strand
CGGAAAAGGCATCGTCAATGCCGCCACCGAGTTGGGCGGTGTTGCCTTAGGAATCCACCTTGACCAGACCCGCAAGGCCGGTCAAATCGGACACGGGCAGAGAGAAGGCAAAGCCGTCCTCACCGGTTTCGCGCTGGATGGCCTCGCAGATGGCCTTTAAGATGCGGGGCTTGTTCTCCCGCATGACCAGCACCAGCAGAATGTCCTTTTCCGGCTGCAATGCTCTGCCGAAAAGCAGGTGCCCTTCCTTTGCCGCGTCCCTGCCGTGCAGAATGGTGCCGCCCCGGCAGCCCTGCGCCCGCGCCGCGTCAAACACGGCATCGGTTGCTTCGCCGTCCATCACGGCCACCAGCAGATCATGGGTGTAATTGTCCTTCATGTCCTTTTTCTCCCTGTTCAGATAATCCTGCGCCGTTTTCTCCCCGCTGACTCTTTCCAATGTGGAGAGCGCAATGCCGGAAAGCGGCGTGGTGAAAGCGATGCCGTGTCCGGCGTGGCTTAAATGGAGCTGCAATTTGAGGGCGGGCAGCACTTCCCGGATGCGCTTTTCCTCGCCGATCGCCATCACCAGCTCCTTTTCGTGGGAATCCATGCCGATCATCTGCCTAAGGCTGCTCTTGACGGTGCCGTGCGCCTGCAGCACCAACGCCTCCGCGATGTGCGCCTGCGCGCAGACGTTGGAGACCTTCACGCCCTCTCTCGGCGGGACAATGGCAAACAGGCAATGCAGGCTCATGCCGCGCTCCTTTCTACATCAGTTCGATGATGGTTTCTTCGTGAATTTCGTATTCCACCTTTGGCTTTTTGTGCTTTGTACGCAGTTTGTAGACGAGCCCGATGAGCTGCAGTGTCACAAGCGGGGTCATGGCGACCATAGCCACAATGCCGAAGGCATCCTGCAGCACATTCCCGCCCAGCGCCTCCACCGCGCCCATGGCAAAGGGCAGCAGGAAGGTCGCGGTCATGGGGCCGGAAGCCACGCCGCCGGAGTCGAAGGCCACGGCGGTGAATATCTTGGGTACCACAAAGGAAAGCCCCAACGCCACGACATAGCCGGGAATTAAGAACCACAGAATCGAAATGCCGGTAAGCACACGCACCATGGACAGGCCGACGGACAACGCCATGGAGATTGACAGACCCACAAGAATGGTCTTCTGGGAAATCGCGCCGTCGGTAATGTCCTCCACCTGCCGTCCCAGCACGCCGACGGCAGGCTCGGCCTTGACGATGAAGAAGCCGATGAGCATTCCCAGAGGAATCAGAATCCAGTTGTACGGCAATGCCGCCAGCCGCGAGCCGATGTAATTGCCCGCCGGCATGAAGCCCACATTCACCCCGGTTAAGAACAGCGTCAGCCCCACAAAGGTATAGACAATGCCTAATGTGATGCGGATGAGCGTCTTTTTGTTGAGCCGCAGGAAGATGAACTGGAAGGTCAGAAAGAGAATGAGCACAGGCAGCAGCGCCGATGTGACCTCTTTGGCGTAATCCGTGAAGGAGGACTGGAACTGCATCCAGACTTCCTTGGTGGAAGACAATTCCGGGATGGACAGCGGCGTGTAGCTGCCGCCGCCGGAGCGATAGATCAGGCTCAAAATCAGCACGGACAGAATAGGGCCGACGGAGCAAAGCCCGATGAGGCCGAAATCGTTGGAGCCGGAATCGTCCTTTCCCATGGAGGAAAGACCGATGCCCAGTGCCATGATAAAGGGCACGGTGATGGGGCCTGTGGTAACGCCGCCGGAATCAAAGGCCACGGCCAGGAAATCTCCCGGCACAAAGGCCGCCAAAGTAAACACAAGACCGTAGCACAGCAGAAGCAGGAAATTCAGGTTCCAGGAAAGCAACGTCCGCAGGAACGCCAGCACCAGAAACAAGCCCACGCCGATGGCCACACACCAGATGATCGTCTCATCCGGCACGCCGGGAATCTGCCCGGCCAGCACGTTCAGATCCGGCTCCGCCATGGTGATGAGCGCGCCGATGAAGAAGCTGGAAATCAGAATCAGCTTGAGTTTCCCGGTGCGGGAGAGGAACAGGCCGACCTTCTGCCCGATGGGCATCATGGCCATGTCCGCGCCCACATTGAACAGTCCCATTCCGACCACCAGCAGCACCGCGCCCACAAGGAACAGCATCAGGGGGGCAAGCGGCATGGAGGCCACCGTCACGCAAAGCACCATCACAATGCCCGTGATGGGCAGCACTGCCTTTAATGAATCGTTGATCTTTTCTCTGAAATCCGTAGGCATGACGCGCCTCCTTCCATACCGTTAATCATTCAACTAATTATATTCGCCGTTTGTTCCCTTTCATCCTTCCTGTTATCCAAAAGAAAACACCTCTGTTTCTCATGGTGAAAAACAGAAGCGTTTTTTGCGTAAATACAGTATTTATCGTTCTTCTCGGAAGTACGACAATCCCAAGGATTCCGGGGGTTGGTTTTCTCTGCGGTCACGGATGGAAATAAAGATGAGCACTGCGATGGTGACAATGTAGGGCAGCATCTTGAAAATTTCCTGTGAGGAACGGGAGAGGCCGGGAATGTAGAGGTACAGGATATACAGGCCGCCGAAGAGGATGGAGCCTAAGATAGAGGAAGCGGGCTTCCACAGGGCGAAGATGACCAGCGCGATGGCCAACCAGCCGCGGTCGCCGAAGCCGCCGTTCGTCCAGGTGCCGCCGATGTAGTCCATGATGAAGTAAAGGCCGCCTAATCCGGCAACGCCGCCGCCCAAGCAGGTGGCAAGGTACTTGGTCTTGGTGACGTTGATGCCGGCAGCGTCTGCGGTTGCGGGACTTTCACCCACAGCACGCAGGGAGAGACCGGCACGGGTGTGGTTCATGAACCACTGTGCCACAAGGGCAATGATGATGGCCAGATACGCAAGGAAACCGAAGGACAGGAAGGTATCGCCGAAGATACCGAGCTTGCTTGCAAAGGGCAGGGTCGCCTTGAAATACAGACCGGAGGTCACAACGGAGATGGTGCCTTCCGCGCCGACAAGGGTGGTCAAGGAGCCGCCGAAGAAGTTGCCGACGCCCACACCGAAGGTGGTCAGGGCAAGGCCGGTGACGTTCTGATTGGCACGCAGGGTGACTGTCAGGAAGCAGAAGATGAGCGCCATGAGGACGGACGCGGCAAAGGAGCACAGCAGCGGGATCAGGATGCCAAGCACGGGATTCATGACCGCGCCGGACTTCTCATAGAAGTAAGAGCCCATGATGCCCGCGATGCCGCCGATATACATGATGCCGGGAACGCCTAAGTTCATGTTGCCGCTCTTTTCGGTGATGATCTCGCCCGTGGAGCCGAAGAGCAGCGGAATGCCCTGAATGATGGCCTGCTTGATGAAAGAGAAAATTACCGCAATCATTTATTTTCCCTCCTCGTGCGCATGGCGGAAGCTGACCTTGTAATTGATGAAGAACTCGCAGCCGATGATGAAGAACAGGATGATGCCGGTGAGCACATCCGCGACGGATTCATTGAGGCGGAAGGTGGTGGCGATCTCCGAAGCACCGCGCTGCATGAAGATGATGAGGAAGGAGGTCAAGGACATGAAGATGGGGTTGAACTTGGCCAGCCAGGAGACCACGATGGCGGTGAAGCCCTGTCCTCCGGCGGTATCGACGGAAATGGTATGGTCGGTGCCGCAGACCAGCATCATGCCGATGAGACCCATGATGCAGCCGGTGAAGGCCAGCGTGCGGATAATCACCTTTTTGACTTCAATACCGATATAGCGGGCGGTGTTCTGTGATTCACCGACAACGGCGATCTCATAACCGTGCTTGGAATATTTGAGGTAAATATACATGAAGATGGTTAGAGCAGCGACAATCACGATGTTCAGGAGATATTTCTGCCCGAACAGCAGCGGCATCCAGCCGCCCTGGGTGTTGGGGTTGATGACGCCGACTGAGTTGGAGCCGGAGGGATTTTCCCAGAAGGTGATGGCATAGGACACCAACTGAATCGCCACATAGTTAAGCATCAGGGTGAACAGCGTCTCATTGGTGTTCCATTTGGCCTTGCACAGCGCCGGAATGATTGACCAGATCACGGCTGCCGCCATGGCGCAGATCAGCGTAACCGGCATAAGCAATGCGGTGGGCAGCACATTGCCTAAATAAATCATGCAGGCGGCAGAGGCTAACGCACCCATCAGCACCTGACCTTCGGCGCCGATGTTCCAGAACTTCATTTTGAAGGCCGGGGTGACGCCCAGCGCGATGCACAGCAGAATGGCGGTCTTATGCAGGGTAATCATCACCTTGCGGGCGGAGCCGAAGTTGCCGGCAATCAGGGAACCGTAAACCGCAAAGGGATTCTGCCCGGTCATTAGCACGATAATCACGGCGCAGAACACAAGGGCGAGAATAATGGCGGCCGCACGGATCAGCCACGCCTTCCACCAGATGATGGAAGCGCGCTTGGACATACGGATCAGGGGCTCGCGCACTTTTGTTGTCGTGTTACTCATTGGCAGCCTCCTCCATGGTGTCCGCCTTGGTCATCAGCAGACCGATTTCTTCTTTCTTGGTGGTTCTTGCATCACAGATGCCCGCCACCCGACCGCCGGCAATGACTAAGATGCGGTCGCAGAGCTCCAGCAGCACATCCAGATCTTCACCGACGAAAATCACGGCCACGCCGTTTTCCTTCTGCTGGTTGAGCAGGTTATAGATCAGGTAAGAGGAGTTGATGTCCAGACCGCGGACGGGGTACGCCGCCATGAGCACGGTGGGCGCCGCGGCGATCTCGCGTCCGACCAGCACCTTCTGCACGTTGCCGCCGGACAGGCGACGGACGGGAATGGCAGTGCCGGGGGTCACAACTTCCAGATTCTTGATGATTCTCTCCGCCAATGTCTTGGGTTCTTCGCGCTTCAGGAACGGAGTGTTGCCGCGGCGGTAGGAGCGGAGCATCATGTTGTCGGTGATGTCCATGGAGCCTACCAGACCCATGCCTAAGCGATCCTCAGGAACGAAGGACAGACGAACGCCCAGCTCACGAATCTGCAGGGGGGTCTTGTTGCGCAGGTCTTCCTGCTCGTTGTTCTTGGGGTTATTGTAGAGAATATCGCCGGAGTCGATGACCTGCAAACCGGCAATGGCTTCCAGCAGCTCCTTCTGCCCGGAACCGGCAATACCGGCAACGCCTAAAATTTCACCGGAACGCGCCGTAAAGGACACATTTTTCAGGGTCTGAATATGGTCGTGGGTAAAGCAGTTCAGGTTCTTAACTTCCAACCGATCCACGGCATTCTTCGGCTCGCTGCGGTCAATATTCAATTCGATCTTTTTGCCTACCATCATTTCGGTCAGGATGCTCTCATTGGCGTCCTTGGTGTCGATGGAGCCGACATACTCGCCGTGACGAAGCACGGAAACGCGGTCGGACAGCGCCAATACCTCATTGAGCTTGTGGGTGATGATGATGATGGCCTTTCCGTCGTCACGCATTTTGCGCAGCACGGTAAAGAGCTTGCGGGTCTCCTGCGGTGTCAGAACGGCGGTGGGCTCGTCCAGAATGAGAATATCCGCGCCGCGATAAAGCACCTTCACGATCTCGACGGTCTGCTTTTCGGAGACCGACATTTCGTGAATCTTCTTCTCGGGATCAATATCAAACCCGTATTTTTCGGAAATCTCACGCACCTTGGCATTGACCTGCTTCAGGTTGTACTTGCCCTTTTCTTCCAGACCCAGCACAATATTTTCCGCAGCGGAGAACACATCGACCAGCTTGAAGTGCTGGTGGATCANNCGCGGTAGAGCACCTTGACGATCTCAACAGTCTGCTTCTGAGACACGCTCATGTCATAGACCTTCTGCTGAGGGTCAACATCGAAGCCGTATCTGTCGCAGATCTCCTTGATCTTCTCGGAAGCAGTCTTGATGTCCAGCTTGCCGGGCAGACCGAGAATGATATTCTCAGCCGCAGAGAACACGTCAACCAGCTTGAAGTGCTGGTGGATCATGCCGATGCCGAGTTCAAAGGAATCCTTGGGTGAGCGGATGACGACCTCTTTGCCGCGCACATAAATGTGACCCTCTTCCGGGAAATAAATCCCGGCGATCATGTTCATCAGCGTGGTCTTGCCGCTGCCGTTTTCTCCCAGAATGGAAAGGATTTCTCCTTCCCTGACCTGCAGGGAGACCTTGTTGTTGGCCGTGATGCGGCCGAAACGTTTGGTGATGTCACGGAGCTCGATTGCGATATTGCTCGCCATGAGCGTGTTCCCTCCTTGTATTCCGAATGAAATGAGAACTGAAAAAAGTTCCGAACGAACGCTTTTCGGCAATCACTTGTGAAAACACAACAATTCTTCAAAACGAATCCTTGCCCCCCGGACAGACTCCGGGAGGCAAGGTATCAGATTACAGATTGATCACGATTACTTGAGGGTGATGCCGTCGATGTCCAGACCGAAGTAAGGAGCGGAACGGTATTCGGATTCGTGAATGTAACCGTCAGCAACGGTTTCCGTATCGGGAGTGTAGGCTTCGTCAGCGTCCACGTTGGCCATGTAGGAGGTCACGGTCTCGCCGCCAACGGTGAAGGTGGAGCAGTCGTAGACATGAATCTCACCGGAGATCAGTTTAGCCTTGATCTCCTCGATCTTCTCGGCAGTACCGGGAGCGGCAACCTTGTCGTTCAAACCGAAGACCTCAACGCCGCCCTCTGCGATGGTGGCGCAGTAGTCGGTGGGATAGTTTTCGCCGGCCATGGTGGCCTTGATGATCATCTCGAAGTAGGGCACCCAGTTGATTCTGGAGGCGATCAGAGCGGTGTTGGGAGCGATGTCGATGGTGGAGACGTTGTAGGAAACGTTGGGAACGCCGTTTTCTTCGCAGGCCTTGGGAGCGCCTTCAGAGTCAGCGTGCTGGGAGATGATGACGCAGCCGTCGTTAATCAGGGAGATGGCAGCTTCCTTTTCCTTGGCAATGTCGAACCAGGAGTTGGTGAACTTGACATCCATGGTGACGGAGGGGCACTGGGATTTGGCACCGAGATAGAAGGAGGTGTAGCCGGACTTGACTTCCTCGTAGGGATAAGCGCCGACGTAACCCATCTTGGCCTGATCTTCGGTGATCTGACCGTCAGCGATCATCTGGTTCAGCTTCATACCGGCAGCGACACCGGCCAGATAGCGACCCATGTAGATGTCCGCAAAGGCATCGTGGAAGTTGGCAAGATCGGCAGTGTGCGCCATGACGCCGGTGGCATGAGAGAACTGAACGTTGGGATATTCCTGAGCAGCCTGCAGAATGTAGGATTCGTGACCGAAGGAGTCAGCGAAAATCAGGTTGCAGCCCATATCAACCATTTCGGCGGCAGCTTCGTAGCAGTCATTGGACTCGGAAACGTTGGTCTTTATGATCACGTTCTCGTCAGGGATGTTCAGGTTCTTGCAGGCGGCAGTGGCGGCGTCGATGAAGTTCTTGTCGTAGTTGGAGTTTTCGTCGTGAAGGAAGATGAAGCCAACCTTGAAGTTGGAGCTGTTACCGGATTTTGCAGTGGAAGTCGAAGAGCAGCCGGCAACCATGGTCAAGACCAAGGCAGCCATCAGAACAAACGCGAGCATCTTTTTCATGGGATGAAAATCCTCCATAAATTGTTTATGTTAAGCGGTTCTCTCCGCCTGAACATCGAAAATCAAGAACGGAAGGTCACTTTTCCGTCGCTCATGCTCTCAACGATTGCAAGAGAGACGACCTTATAGCCTGCGGCACGGAGCTTGTCTCCGCCGCCCTGATACCCTTTCTCAACGCCGGAAGCAATACCGGCAATCTTTGCACCGACCTGTCCGCACAGATCCAGCATCCCGTAGAAGGCATTGCCGGAAGCCAGAAAGTCGTCCACCAACAGAACCACATCCGTATCCGAAATGTATTCCTTCGGCAGAATCACGGAATAAGAGGTCTGATGGGTGTAAGAGAAAACCTGCGCCATCAGCATTTCGCCGGATAAATTGATGGAATGATACTTCTTGCCGAAAATGACCGGAACGTCCATGGCACTGGCCACACACATGGCAAGAGGAATGCCGGAGGTTTCAATCGTCATGACCTTGGTGGTACCGGCGTCTGCAAATTCCCTTGCGATTTCCTTGCCCATTTCCCGCATCAGGGGAACATCAATCTGTTGATTCAGGAAAGAACCGACCTTGAGCACATCCCCGGGAAGCACCTTGCCGTACTTCAAAATCTTCTCTTCCAGAGCCTTCATGAGCCTGCTCCTCCATCACTCTGACGAACATTCGGATTTTTCGCTCTTATCACTAAGATCGAGGCAAGAATACCACACCTGTTAATGACAGTCAAGTCCCTTTTCCGTCATTTTACACCATTAACCTCCAATTTACTTTGAAAATGTTCAGCACTATCAGAAAATTCATGGTTATAGAAATCCGAACGTTCGGATTTCTCGTTTGTCGGAGAAATGCCAAACGTTCGGCTACCGTTCAATCAAAGGAAGGAGGTGATGAAAATTTCAAGACCGATGAGAATGAGAATGACCCCGCCGATGATCGAGGCCTTCCCGGAGAGCTTTGTGCCGAATTTCTTGCCGATCACAAGCCCGGCCATACAGATGATAAAGGTCACTGCGGCTATGATGAGCGCAGCCACAACGGCCATCCAGAAGCCGTAATCCGCAATGGTGAAGCCCACGGATAGCGCGTCGATGGAGGTGGCAATGCCCTGCACCATGAGCACGCCGAAGGTGAGCTTCTTTGCGTCCCCGCTCTCCTCCCCGCCCTTGATACCCTCAATGAGCATTTTGCCGCCGATATGGCCCAACAGCAGCAGCGCAATCCACGGAATGAACTTCTCAAAGGCGCGGAAGTGCTCCACGATGGTGTGCACGCACACCCAGCCCGTCATGGGCATCACCGCCTGATAGACGGCAAAGACTCCGGCAATGCCGCACATCCGGGGCAGCCGCATTTTCGGCTCATTCAAGCCGTTGGCCAGCGACACCGAAAAGGCATCCATGGCCAGCCCCACGCCCAGCAGCACCGAGTTCAGAAAGAAAACGAGATTCCATTCCATGAGAAAAACCTCCAAACGCAAAATAAGACTTCGGCAGGCCGAAGTCCTCATTCTAAACACACAGACTTCATGCACGCCAAACAAAAGCGATACATGAGTCTCGTAAATTAAAGCAAGCCAGACGTGATTCGTCAGTATGTTGACTTGCTGCGCCAAGGGGATTGACGCTTACTACTCCCTCACAAGCTACTATACAAGTTCCCCGTGCAATTCCGTTTTCCTGCTGGATTTTTTGTTTTTCAAACACTTTACAAAAAGCCACTCTCCGTGCTTTCTCGGAGAATGGCTTTTTTATATTTATGCGGTTAATCTTTCCACTCCGCGCCGATGTCATGCACACCGCGCTTCTTGGCAAAGATAGCGATGATGTAGCCGGAGATGCAGGAGAGGAACACAAGTCCCCAACCGAAGAGAATGTTCGCCCACAGGGGGTAGCCGCCGTAAAGTCCGCCGCCCGCAAACAGGGTCACGATGTTCCAGACCAGCAGCGCGGTCAGCACAACGGGAGCCACGAACTTCATGGTCAGGTTGAAGTAACCGTTGCCGATTCTGAACTTGCCGGTGTTGCGGTTGATCTCGGAGACGACCTTCTCGGGCTTGAACGCCCAGGCGATCACGATGGTTTCCAGAATGCCGGCAATGATGAGGGTGTAGGCATTGACAAAGTTATCCACGATGTCAAGATATGCCACGCCCGCGCCGGTCACATAGATCAGGGAGATCACGCCGGAGATTAAGCAGATGGTGGTGGTGGTCTTCTTCTTGTTGAGGTTGAACTTGTCGGACACGGCAGTGGACACGCCCTCCACGATGGAGAACAGCGAGTCGATGGCCAGCGTGATTAAGCAGAAGTAGAAGACGTAGGCAAAGGCCGCGTTGATCCACGGTACGTTGGTCAGCTGCACGATGGCCTGCGGATAGATGATGAAGGCGGTGGCAATGCCGGAGGCGGACATATTGTCCAGCATCCCGACGCCCGCCATAGTGGTGAACATGACCACGCCCGCCATCACGGAGATAATCATATCGGAGAAAGCAATGATGATGGTATCGACCGCCACGTTGGAATCTTCCGGCAGGAAGGAGCCGTAAGCGAACATGATGGCCATGGCGGTGGACAGGGAATAGAACACCTGGCCGATGGCGTCCACCCAAAGGGTGGAATCGCGCAGGGCGTTCCAGTCTGGCACAAAGAGCTTTGCAACACCGCTCATGGCGTTGTTCATGGAGAAGCCGCGGATGGCAAGAATCAGTAGGCAGACAACAGGCAGCAGCACGGTGTACTTGACAACCTTGCCCACCGAGGTTGTACCGTTGCGGATGCACCACCAGCACGCGCCCCACGCCACAATGAGGCTGATGAGCACCGGCCAGGAAATCGTAGTGAAGCCTTCGGTGGACCAGGTAGTCTTGATGGTCTCCGCCCAGAGATTCGAGGCCGCCTCGGGATTGCCGGTAAGCCCTGCAAACTTATAGGACAAGGCAAACATCAGGATGACCCACGCGAACACGCAGGCGTAGTAGATTTCGATGACGGCGCCGTTGGCCACGGCGATCCAGCCCACAGGCTCCGCCTTGCGGTTGAGAGCGCGCATGGAACCGGCAGCACCGGCGCGAACCTTGCGCCCGATGGCGATTTCAGCCATCAGCATGGGGATGCCCATGAAGATCATGGCGATGATATAGACAAGCAGGAAAGCGCCGCCGCCGTGCTTGGCGGCAAGGCCGGGGAAACGCCATGCGTTGCCCAGACCCACGGCAGAGCCGATGGCAGCTAAGATGAAGGTTGATCGGTTTGACCATTTGTCGCGTTCCATAGTATCCGTCCTTTGCAGATAGAATATCTTTTTCCCTTTTTATGTTAAGCAGACAGGAAAAAAAGTCTTACTTATTCTATCAGCCCGTTCACTGTTTGTCCATAAAATTATTCGTTAATTTTCGGTCTTTTTTGGTTATTTTTCCATTCTTTGACCGCCTGCGCCACGCGATGATAGTCGTTGGTCAGGATGCAGTCCGCGCCCATGTCCATGTAGCGTTTTGCCTCTTCCGGGTCGTCGGAATAGAACACGTTGATGAGGATGCCGTTGGCCTTGCACATATCGAAGGAGGACTGGTCAAAGTATTCGTGCTCTCCGCCCTTGAAAAGCTGCACCTTGGATGCGCCGATTTTGATGGCACGCTTGGGCAGGGCCAGCGGGTCTTCCTCGTTGTTCCAGCCCACGCAGATGGCAATGTCGGGGTTCAGCGCGTGGAACTCGGACAAGGACTTGTCGTTGGAGGCCATCATGTAGCAGTGGTGCTCCGCGCCGTACTGCCTGAGCAATCCCGCGATCTTGTCATAATAGTGCTCACGCTCGTCAAAGTCCCAGATCTTCACATGAATGTTCATGATGCAGGTTCCGGCCAGTTTTTTCAGGATGTCCTCAAAAGTGATGATGCGCAACCCACGGAACACCTCGCTCTTGCGGATGCCAAAATCGAACTGTTTCAGCTCTGCAAGCGTGTAGTCCCACACGTTCCCCTTGCCGTCGGAAACCCGGTCCAGCACGGGGTCATGGATGGAGACCAGCTCGCCGTCCTTGGTGTTCCACAGATCGAACTCGATCTCCTCCGCGCCCTCGGTGACTGCCGCGCCGAAAGCGGGCATGGAGTTTTCGGGGGCGATGGTGTTGAAACCGCGGTGGGAGCAGACGCGGGGATAAGGCAGATGCTCCTCGTCCTCGATCATCATGGAGCCGCAGGGGCGATACAGGTACGGTCTTCTGCCTTGGTTGATGTATTCCCAGTGGGGCTTCATGCCGCCGCCGAACCCTGCGGGTTTGAGGTACTTTTTTGCCACGTCAATCTCGACAATGCCCAGACCGACCTCGTTCTTCATATTGAGCAGCTCTTTGCCCTCGGGCGAGACCACCATGGAGCAGCCGCAGACAGGGGAATCCGCGCCCATGGACACGGCAGAGCGCACCAAATACGCATTGGTGTTGTAGCACAGGAACTTCCCGATGATGGACAGTGCCTCATGGGTGTCGGTGCGCTGATGAGAGCAGCCGATGATGATGTCGGGCGCAAGCCGCGCAATGGCAGGGAACATCTCATACATATAGAAGTCGTAGCAGGTGAGGAAGGCGAATTTCAGCCCCTCCATCTCGATGACGGTGGGCGGGCAATATTTGCGGGAATAGGCGCAGTCCAGCGCCATGCCGCCTTCCTCGGCGGTGCGCTCCTCGGAGGGCGCGGGATGTGCCTTGTAATACTTGCCCACCTCGTTGCCTTTGCGGTCAAAGGCGTGGGTGGTGTTGCGCAGCCCGTTTTCGGTCTTTTCGGCGTAGTTGGCAAAGAGCATGGCGTGGCAGCGCTTTGCGGTCTCTGCGCACTTTGCCGCAATCACGCCGTTGTACTTTTCGCACAGCGCGGCATATTCCGCGGCGGTCTTGGTGTTCACGGGCACATCGCAGTATTCCGGCAGCACGATGAGGTCAAGGCTTGCGTCGCAGGCCTCCAAGTATTCCAGCTCCTTGGCAAAGCATTTTTCCGCATCCCTGTATTCCATCGAATACGGCGGCTGAATGACACAGATTTTCATTTTCGCATCTCTCCTTCAAAATGGATTTGTTCCTATTATACAGGAAACCGCCGGACAAAAAAAGAGACCTTCTGCAAATTTACAGAAGATCAGAAAAACTCGATTTAGGGCGAATTTCCTGCCCGTTTGACGGGGTCCGATGAATCATCTTACGAAACAAACTTCCCATTACTGCCAGATCGCCTTATCCTTCGTGACCCTCTCGCCCCACCTGCTCGCCCACGCCTCCACGAAGCACGCGGTATAGGGCACGCCTTTTTCCTTCCGCAGCTTGTCAAAATACGGCAGGTTCCCCCATGTGACCGAAACAACGCCCACAAAAAACATCAGCGGCCCCAGCACCAGATTCTGTATGGTGTGGCCGTATTCGTGCACACGGATGGGCTGGGACTGCCACGCGCCCTCCTTGGGCGTGAAGATGAACAGCCCGAGCGACAGCCCGCCGAAATAGTTCCAGCGCGTGTCGATGCAGCTACGGTACGTTTTGTGCTCGCACCTGCGATTGGCGATAAAGAACCCAAGACCTACCAGCGTTGCCGGAAGCCCCCATGTGCATTGCAGGAAGATATACAGCACTTTTTTCAGTTTTTTCACATTCAAGCCTCTCCTTCTCCACGCGCTTCTTTATTGCCATTATACACGAAACGACAGCATTTACAAGGTTCCCAACCAAAACATTTTGAATGCAAAAGGACTGCCCGAGGATTTTCCCCGGGCAGTCCGCGTTTGTGTTCAGTTTGCTCAGACTTCCATTCTCTTCTTGAATTCGAGGCAGAGCATGGTAATGTCGTCGAACTGCGGCGCTTCGCCGACGAACTTGTCGATGTCTTCCTTGACAAGCGGCAGGATCTCGTTGGGACGGTAATTCGCAGTAACGTTGAGGATGCGCTCCAGACGCTCCATGCCATAGAGCTTGTTGTCGGCATTGGTCGCCTCGGTAACGCCGTCGGTGTACTGGAAGAACTTGTCGCCGGGGTTTAAGTGGATGGAGCCGCCGCGGTAGCGCATTCCCTCCATACCGGCCAGCACGAAGCCGGCGCGGATCTTGTAGGGCTTGAACCCGGTTTCGTTCGAGAAGACGAAGGGCATTTCGTGACCGGCGTTGACGAAGTCCATGTCGCCTGTGGTCAGATCCAGCACGCCTTCAAAGGCGGTGATGAAGAGACCTTCGGAGTTGGCCTGGCAAAGCATTTCGTTGACCTTGGAGAAGGTGGTGCCCAGGTCCTGACCGGGCTGGGAGTGATCCTTGATCAGGGTCTTACCGATAACCATGAACAGAGCCGCGGGAACGCCCTTGCCGGAAACGTCCGCCATGACGATGGCCAAATGGGTGTCGTCCACCATGAAGAAGTCGTAGAAGTCGCCGCCGACCTCCTTTGCGGGGTTCATGGTTGCGAAAATGTCGAACTCATCGCGCTCCGGGAAGGCCGGGAAGATGCAGGGCAGCATGGAGGACTGGATGTGCGCCGCGATGCCCAATTCCGCGCCGATGCGTTCCTTTTCCTTGGTGACCTGGGTCAGGTTTTCGATGTATCCCTTGATGTTCTTCTCCATGGAGAAGATGGCCATAGCCAGATCCTCCAGCTCGTTGTCGGTGGAAACGGCAGCCAGCTGTGCGGAGGCCTCAGCGCCGTTTTCCACGAAGGAGTTGGTTTCCTTGATGATGGCGGTGATGGGCTCCAACAGCTTACGCTTGACCAGAGAGGAATAGATCAGAACCATGATGGCGGTGATGAGAAGAGAAATGATAACCGTGCTCAAAATGTACTGGGTTCTGGCTCTGGCCAGGTTGCTCATGGCAATTTCAACACCCAGCACGGCCACGACCTTGCCCTCATCGTTCTGGATGGCGGCAATCGCCGAGGTATTGTAGCCGAATGCGGAGTGGGAATAGAAATAGTTATCCGGACGGCCGCCGGTTTCGTAGATATATTCGGAGTCGGAGAGGAAGCTCTCATTCATCTTTCCCTTGTCGCCGGGGACAAAGGGCGGGTAAGCGTCGTTGGGGTTCTCCGCATCCATCATATAGAGGAAGGTGGCCGTAACCGCGCCGGTTTCGTCCTTCTGGTCGGCAATGTAAACATAGTTACAGCCCATGTTGTCGCGCAGATTGGTCAGCACAGCCAATTCCCGCTGATATTCGGGGTCTGCCTGAATCTGCTCGGAAACCGCAGCGACCTCCTCATCGGTCTTTGCCGCACGCAGCTCGGTGTACCACTCATCCAGCAGCTCGGCATCAATGTCGTTCATGGCACTGTATGCGATCTCATAGGCCTTGTCGTTATACATTTTCTCCATGATGGAGGTATAACGCATATAGCCGGCGAAACAGCTGCCTGCCGTGATGAGCACGCCGACGAGAATCAGTCCGACGATAACGAAGGTTGAGATCTTGCTGCCCTTCCGGGCGCGGATGGTCTTGGGGGCATCCATTGTGTGTAGGGGTTTTGCCATGGGATAAAAATCTCCTTTTCGCAAAATATGATCTATAAAAAACGCTTTTGGTAAAGCGCACCGTCACAGATGCAATGGGTCTTCTCACAAGCGGGACACCGCAAACCCTTTGTTTCGCTCCACGGGTGCGGAATCCGCTCCGAAAAGGAATAGCCGCATCGGGAAAGGTGTCCGGCTGCCGGAATGAAACCGTTCCGAACCCAAGCCAAGGTGTATATGGTTCTGACGTGCTCCCGTTCGTACAGCATCTGGGAAAAAGCATTCAACAAAAGATCGGAAAGCCCCTGTCCGCGAACAGCGGGCGACAGGACAATGGAACGGTTGATGCCCACCAGCCCTTCTTCCTTTGGAACGGTGGCGTGAATCACCTTCTCGATCTCGCTCCATGGCGCCGCGTAGCAGTAAAAAATACCGATGCTCTGACC
The DNA here is from genome assembly GCA_002315655.1 of Christensenella sp. UBA1750. Taxonomy (GTDB): domain Bacteria; phylum Bacillota; class Clostridia; order Christensenellales; family UBA1750; genus Spyradocola. The sequence continues at coordinate 9,877 of DCHO01000012.1, read as the reverse complement.
GTCCCGGGACAGAAGGAAGAAATAATGGTGTTCCTTATTACTGATCTCGGTGAGCATTTTCTCATCATAAAGTCCGGCACCGAGATATTGATTGCAATAGAAAAGTGCTTCCTGTATATTGCTCGAAGAGAGCTCTGTGGCACATACAGAACCGATCTGCATGAGGATCATCACACTCCAATAATACAAATAATATATCAAATAAAAATCAGAAAATCAACAGGAGATTATTTGCGCCGAGGGTCTGGCTGAATCTGGTCAGCGCAGCGCTCTTGAAAATCATTTTCAGTCCCAGCAGCTCTTCTTCCATCTCTTCGTTCTGTTTGTTCTGGTCGTAGAACGTCACCGGGTCAAAGATCTCACCGATATAGCGGAAACGCACCATCACTTCTTCATCCATCCGGCACACGCGAATGTCAATGTAGCTCGTCTTTTCCTTGCCAATGCAGTGCGCCAGCAGGAAGGTCAGAATCTCCTCCAACGCCAGACTGACGCGCATGGAACGCTTCATGTCGATGTCCTTTTCTTCACAGAACAGGGCAATCTTTTCGGAGGCAAACACAATGTCCTCCTCCTTATTCTGCACGGAAAAGGTGATGTCCCCTTCTCTTTCCAGATTGGTATCCAACAAAAAGCGATCCAGACTGGGCTTCTTTTTGCGCAGGAAGAAGCAAATTCCATAGTACACCACAAGCGTCAGAATCTCCGCCAGCGAAAGGCTCAGCCAGATGCCCTTGGTACCCATGGTGAACGCCAGCGGAATGGCGCACGCCGCAAGCACAAGGAAAAGGCGCAGGGAAACAATCAGCGTGGCAAAGCCCTCCCGCTTGATGGAGGAGAGATAGCCGATATACATGGTGTTCATGTACGCCGCAAGGAGGCCTGTGCTGGACAACGGGATTGCCAGCATACCCTCTTTGATCAGAGCTTCATCGGTAACGCCGAACAGAGAAAACAGGGCTCTTGGCAGCAGACAGACCAGAAGAATAAGCGGTAGCATGATATACATTCCCAAGCGTTCGGAGCGTTTCAGCACAGCGCGTTCGCTTTCGTAGTCTCTTTCCCCGAAAAAGATACCGATCAGCGGCAGCAGCGCAGAGGAAATGCCGATGATGACCGCCGTGAGAATATCGGAAACGTTGCGAATGACCGTGTAGCAGGGCAGAAGCTGTGCAGCGCCGATGGAGAGCAGCAATGTGTTGATGAGCAGAATGCGCCCGGATTCCAGCAGATTGCTCAGACCGTTGGGCACACCGGCAACGAGCATTTCACGGATACGCGCTTTGTCAAGGCTCTTTTTCACAAATTTCAAATCCGCGGATTTTTTCAGCAGAATGGGGAAGCCGATGACCACCGTACCCAGGTTCGCAATGGCTGTGGCAAGGCTCGCGCCGCCGATACCCATGCCTACAATCGGGCTCATAAAGAGCCAGGAGAACAACACGTTCATCAGCGAGGAGAGCGAAAACAGGCGGGAGGTAATCTTGGGTTTTCCGTCGGTTTTCAGAAAGTACATGGGCAGATAAGCCAGCAGGTTCAACCCACCGGCGGGAATATAATAGAAAAGATACTGGCGCACAAGCTCCGCCTGACGCTCCCCCGCGCTGCCGGCCAGCAGAAGCGAAATCGGGCGCAGAAAGCCGTAGCCCAGTGCCGTCATAATCAGCACCGCGCCGGACATGAGGATCGTCGAGGCGGTAAAGACCTTGCGGTATCCTTCACGGTTGCCTTTGCCCAGCACGCGGCTGCCCATGATGGACGCACCGATGCCGATGGTTGCGCCGACGGTGTAATAAACCAGATAAACCGGGCTCACCAACGACATGGCGGCCAGCCCTTCCTCACCCAGATACAGCCCGACAATCAGCGTGTCGATCATGGAGCCGGCATAGAGAAAAATCATCGAAATAATGGAATTGATCACAAATTTCCCGGAGACCCGGTTGATGAAAAAGCCATTTTTCAGAAGCTGGTAACGCTCCTGTGCATTGCCCTCATTTTTGTTTTCCATTCTTTACACACCCACCCCAAAGAATCATTTCCCAATCCTGTTTCGTTCAGGAAGCTTTATGGCACGGACACAGTAGACCTTGTCTGATGATGGCCGGCACGGAACTGATACAGTAACGCCCGAAGATGCGGCGCAGCATCCCCACGTCGGAAGTCTGCATCCTTCCTGCCTTCATCACCATGCTCACTCCCTCTCAGCCACTTTCACAACCCATAATATGGATAAGAAAATGGTATCATAAACGGAAACAAATGTCAATTTGCAGGTGAACAAATGTGAGCGAATATAAAAAATTGCACAAAAGCTTTATGTAAAATTATCATCAAATAATGATCCGCTTCTTTTTCCGGAATATGAAATAAGCTCCGGTCTCTGTAACCGAAGCTCATTTCGCTTAATCTGGATGAAGAACGGAAAGCACGGATTCCGATTCCCTGCTTTTCTCTTTCGGAAATTTCGGTCTTTCTCAGCAGTCGTCCCGCCCGGTGGAGGTCTGCCCGACGGTGGAGCCGGTTCCGGAGAAACCCAAAGTGTATTCGTAGCCGGAATCAAAGTCAAACTCGGTCTGTCCGGCAATGTTGAGCTTGTAATAGCGCCCCTCGTCCCCGAACAGTTCTTCGGTGCCGTACCACGTTGTTCCAAAGCCCCGGTTGATGGTGTAGGTTCCGGCGGGAATCTTCACGGTGGCGGTGCTCCCGGCCTGAATGAAGAACATCGTGACCAGATCGCCGTTTTTATACATCTTTACCACGCTGTCTTCATCGGAATTGTTCCGCACCTTGAAGGTAACGGATTTCTTTGAATAGTCCGGGTTACGGTAAAGCTCGGAGGAGGACGGGATTTTTTGCACACAGTCCTCGGCGCGTTCCGCCGCATCCGCATAGGAGGATATGGACAGGAACTTCTTCTGCGCCTCGTAGTATTTGCCTTCCTCGAAAAGTGCAGCCGCCTGATTGTAAATGCCGGTGGAGCGGCAGTATTCCAATTCCTCGTCCGCGCCCTCCACGCCGCGATTCACCAAGTCTTCCAAAATCCCGGCGGCTTCCTCGTATTCGCCCAACATCATGAGCTGTGTCGCCTTGTCGTGATCTACCTTGTTTTCGCACTCTGTTGCCAGCTCGGCGGAATCCCTGAAATCTCCCAATATTTGGAAAATCTCCATGGCGTATTCGTAATCGCCCGCTGTGTAAAGCGCCGTTGCCCGGGCATAATCCGTGGTGTTCCGACATTCCTCGGCACGGGCGGCCGCGTCACGGTATGCACTGACGGAGGTAAATACCTTTGCGGCTTCCTCGTATTTTTCCTGCTCCTGCAGTTTCGCCGCCTGACAGTAGGTGATCTCGTTTCGGCAGTTCTGCGCACACACGCGGGAATCCATAAAGTCATTCAGCTCGTCAAACAGCTCTGCGGCGGCCAGCAGGTCGGTGTCGGAATCGGACTGCGCCAATTCCAGCGCGGCGGTGTAGCGCTGCATCTGCGAGGCGCGAATCTTCATTTCCGTGGCGTCCTCAAAGCCGCTCAACTCCGCAAAGGCGCTTTCCGCTTCCTCATACTGCCCGTTGTTGTACTGCTCCATGGCGGCGGCATAAGCCCGGCGGGTTGCCGCACCGGGGAGGTATTTTATCAGTCCCACAATAACGCCCGCCAGCACAAGGCACACCCCTGCGCAGATCAGGGCAATCTTCGCGCCTTTTCCCCTGGGCTTTTTTGCCTTTGGGGGCTGATAGGTCGGCTCGGGAATGGGCATTTGCTGTGCGGGAATGGGGGCTTCCTTCTGTGCCCCGGGAATAGGATGCCCGCAGAACTTGCAGAACGCGCCGCCGGATAAGGGCTTTCCGCAGTTCGTGCAGAAGGCATAGGTCACGGAAGGCGCAGCTTTTCCCTTTTTCTGATGCTTCGTAATCAGCACCGCCAAGCCCGCACCGAGGAGGCCGAAGACAAACTCGGGCAGGAAGAACAGCACCAGATACAGGAAATCGTTGTCGGTGGTCTCCGCAAGGAGCGAACCCACGACAATGCCGATCCCCTCGGCGACAAGCCACAGCCCGATGGTCAGCAGCACAAACGGCCCCGGCTTTTTGCCTGATTTCTTTGCTTGTTTGGCGTTATAGATACACAACAGCACCAATACGGCAGTCGACAGCATAGCTCGTTCCTCCTTAATCGTCGTAAGACAGCCCTAAAACGTCCTCAATAGCGGCTACGGCCGCCGTCATGTCCGGCAGTTTTCCGGGAACGCTGGCAATGGGGCCGGAAACCGTCACCACATCGTCCGGGTCGTCCCCGATGAGCAGCCCGGAATCGTACACCACATCCCCGCCGGGGAATTGCTTCACTTTAAGCGTGATTTTGTAGCGGATGCCGATTGCACCGTTGGAATAAACGCCAACGGTGTCATAATCGTCGTCGATAAACAGCACATATTCCACTTCATCCAAGGATTTGGGAACCCGATCAACCGGCAGCGCGTAAACCATGTCGGAAAGCAGCACCTTGCAGCTGTTCCCGGAGCCTGCGCCCTTCTCCGCGATGAGCACCTTGCCCGTGCCTTCGCCCTTGCAGTTTGCAAGCAATTCCTCGTCCATCCAGTCGGAGACCGTCACATTGCGGAAGGCCGTCAAATAGGTTTCGTCGGTGGAATAGTCAACGGAAAGCTCGTCCCGCACCACGCGGGCGGAATCATAGTCCGCAAGGCGCGCATAATAGGTCGCTTCCAGCATCTTGTTCAGGCCTTCCACGCTTTCCTCATGGCGGTAATCGTCAAAAATATCCGTGAAAACCGATTTCAGATGATAGTTCTGGTAAGAATATTCGTCGTCGTAGGTGAAGGTGGACAGCGCATCCACCCACTGCATCGCGCTTATGGCCGCGTCATAATCCTGCTCCGTGATTCCCCGGCAGATTTCAAGCAGATAATTTGCGTTGCGATAAGTGCCCATGCCGGACAGCCGCTCTGCCGCCGCCGCGTATTCATCGTCGCACATCAGAGAGACCGCCTCCATGTAGGCTTCCGGCGCAACATCCGGCACGGTTTCGCCCGGCTCAGGCAGATTTTCTTCGTGCAGGAGGGCAACTCTTTCACCCGATTCCGGCGCGGCATGAGGGAACGCGGAGGGGTCATATTCATAAGGCTCCGCTTCGGGGAGCGCAGTCACCGAACAGCCGGAAAGCAGAAGCAACACAGCCGCCACAATAAACGCAATTCCTTTTTTCATCAAAAAGCCCTCCTTTATCGGTGAAAGCATCCTATACTCCAAGCATACCATAGGCGCAATCTGTTTTCAACAAAAAAACACCCGGTTCAAAAAGAATCGGGTGCAAAAAACACTAAATGAATTGATAAACGGTGGTGGTATCGTACTTCTCCCCGGGACGCAGCACGGTGGAGGGGAACTGCGGGAAATTGGGGCTGCAGGGGAAATGCTGGGTTTCCAGGCACAGCCCGCCGTGGTTGGGATAGACAACGCCGCCCTTGCCCTTTTCATTGTCCATAAAATTGCCGGTGTAAAGCTGCACGCCGGGCTGGTCGGTATAGGCCTTCATGGTGATGCCGGTCTTTTCGGAGCGCACAACGGCAAACTCGCGCAAGGCTTCGCCATCAATAATAAAGTTGTGGTCGTAGCCGTGGCAGAAGGCGATCTGGTCATATTCAGAGGCAATGTCCTTGCCCACCTTCTTACCCGCGGTGAAGTCCATGGGCGTGCCCTGCACGGGAAGGATGCGCCCGGTGGGCACGGTTTCTTCGTTGCCCTCGGTGAAGGTCGAGGCGTGAAGGGTCAGATCAATGTCGCCGATGTCGGAAGCGTCCTGCCCGTTCAGATTGAAATAAGAATGGTTGGTGAAGTTGATTACAGTGTCCTTGTCGGTCTCCGCCAGATAGCGGATGGAAACCGCGTTGTCCTCGGTCAGGGTGTAGGTCACAGAAAAGGTGAGCTTACCGGGGAAGCCTTCCTCGCCGTCCGCGCCGACGCCGCGGAAAACGAGGGTATCATTTGTCGCCTCCACGGGGAAGACCCGGTGGGCAAAGGTGCCGTGCAGATGGTTCTCGCCATCGTTTTTCGGCAAGGTATAGGTCACGCCGTTCAGCTCAAACTGCGCATTCAGGATGCGGTTGGCAAACCGCCCGACAAACGCGCCGAAGAAAGTGTCAGATTCCTCATAGGAGTGCACATCGTCAAAGCCCAGCACCACGTCGGTCAGTTTGCCGCATTTGTCCGGCACAAACAGGGAGCGGATGATGCAGGCGTAATCCAGCACCTCCATCTTCACGCCGTTGTCGTTTTCCAGTGTGTATTGATAGACCTTTTCTCCGGCCTTGGTCTGTCCGAACAGGACTTTTTTCAGTTCCTTCATATATTTACGTCCTTTCGCATTGTTGTTTTCAGTGTAGCCGCAAACCCGTTGCCTGTCAACCGATTTTTTCACGAAAAGCACCGGCGATAAATTTTTACTTTTCCACCCATTGACAAATCCTCCCCGTTTGCGTATACTATTCTTTGTCAGCGCATCTGGGTGTAGCGCAGTTTGGTAGCGTGCTTGAATGGGGTTC
>DCHO01000012.1:0-3196 GCA_002315655.1 Christensenella sp. UBA1750 | reverse complement strand
AGGGCTAATGAAGTAATGAAGTCGCTGCGCTAATGAAGGAATTAAGTACGAAGGAACGGGAGAAACGGGGCGGCTTCGCTTCATTAAGGAGCAAAGCGACTGTCTTCGTTTCACTTCATTCCTTCATTTCGTACCCATTCCGCCTTTCAACGTATCCCCTGTAACCTATTTGTTCAGCAGGTTCTCCAGCTGTTCCTTAACGCCCTCCCGGTTTCTGAGCTCGTCCTTTTCCAGGGCACGGAGGGCACAGTAGCCCCTGTAGTCCCAGTTCTCGTAGGGGCACAGAATGGAAAATTCCCGGTCAATGAGCGAGTAGTGCTCGATCTCCAGCGGATCGGCGCCGATGGTCACAACATAGGTGAGGGGCTTATGATCTGCGGGGATGCCGCCCTTGGAGTACATCCGATCCATTTCCACCTTCAACTGGGCGGGAACGCCGGACTGGTAGACAGGCATTGCGAAAACGAGAACATCCGCCTGGGCGGCCTCCTCGGCCACTTTGGTACCGTCATCCTGAATCACACAATGTCCGCCGTTTCGCTTGCACGCATCACAGCCGTTGCAGGGCGCGACGGTAAGCTCCTGCATCCGATACACGGTGGTTTCAATGCCTTCGTATTTCTCCGCGAGCAAACCGCTGATCACCTCACAGACGAAGGTTGTGTTACCGCCCTTGCGGGGAGAACCGTTCAAAATCAACGCTTTCATGGTACATCCTCCTTTATGTCGGATCCGTATTCGGTATATATACTATAATACCATGGAATGGGTCGTGTCAAGAACGCAACGTCGGCTGCAAAGCGCCCTGTGCAGGTCTGCACGAACAAAGATTTTCTTCTGCTTCCGCCTCTTGCCAAGCCCTTCCTTATGCGGTATGATATTCGCAAACATCATCGGAGGAAACTGCTTCCATGAAACACATTTTAGTTGTCATTGATATGCAGAACGATTTCGTCACCGGGACATTGGGCACCAAAGAGGCCGTGGCCATTGTGCCGAACGTGGCAAAAAAGATCCGGGAGTTTGCCGGAGACGAGATCTATGTCACCTACGACACCCATTACGAAAACTACTTGGATACCTTGGAAGGCGAAAAGCTGCCTGTCATCCACTGTATCGAGGGTTCCCAGGGCTATGAGCTTCATCCCGAGGTGAAAAAGGCGCTGTCCGGCAAGCGATATACCGAAGTCGTCAAAGCCGGGTTCGGGTCGTTCAGCATCACGCGGGGGCTCAAAGATCGCTATCCCGGCGAGGAAATGGAGTTTGAACTCATTGGGCTGTGCACCGATGTGTGCGTGGTCACAAACGCGCTCATCATCCGCGCCGGCTATCCCAACGCCCGCATCACGGTGGATGCCTCCTGCTGCGCAGGCATCACCCCGGAAACTCACAAAGCCGCGCTCATCACCATGAAATGCTGCCAGATTGACATTATCGAATAAAATGAAGGACACCGCACAGGAAATTTTCTGCGGTGTCCATTTTTGTGGATTACTTCTTTCTATTCCGTGAAAAGCGGATAAGTCCCAGCGTCAGCGACACCAAGTTGATGATCTCCCCAATGATGCCGCCCAGACACGCCAGCCCCAGATGCCCGTTGAAGGCCAGCCAGCACAGGCTGTCGCCGTACTTCCACAGCCTGAGGCGGTTCACATTGCTCTGCATCACCGCAACGGTGCCGAAAATTGCGCCCAGCAGCGGCAGCAGATTCCAGATGTTCCACCACATTTCCGCCCGCACGATCACATTGTAGAGCACAAAAGAGACGATGAACAGCCCGATGAAGACCAGCGACACGGGCTTTGCGTATTTTTCGCTTTTGTCGTCCAGCCTTCGGAACAGCAGGTTCCGCGCCACATAAAGGACATTGAGCACAAAAGCGACCCCGGCTTCCGCAAAAAAGTATGAACCCAAATAAAACAGGTTTCCTATGGTCTGCAAAAGCAACAGATTCTTCTTTGTCTTTGCCTGAAAGGACAGCGCGGTGATCGCCATGCCCGCGATGGAAAAAAGCATCCCGAAAATTTCTTTTGTCATTTCTTTTCTTCCTCAATCCGCAGTTTCTCTCATATTAGCACGTTTTTCGGCTTCCTTCAACCAAAAATTCCGCTTTTCGCATTGCCTTTTGCCTCATCTGCCGCTATAATAAAGGAGCAAAACATCTGAAAGCGAGGATTTATATATGATTAAGATCGGTGTTCAGACCGGCGGTGCGCAGGGCGTGCTCGGCGTGGACGGCGCATACAAGCTCATTTCCGAGATCGGCTTTGAGGCCGTGGATGCCAACATTGACGAGGTTTTCACCCCCGGCGCCATCAACAAGCGCGAAATTTCCAAGGCCGTTTCCGGCAGCGAAAAAGACCTGCTGGATGCCTTGAAGCCCTGGAAAGACGCTTCGGAAAAGTACAATCTTCCCAACTTCCAGGCGCACGCGCCCTTCCCCTCCTACGTTTTTGACGAGAAGGACGAAAGCTACAACGATTTCCTTGTGGAAATGCTGCAAAAGATCATCCGCGGCTGCGATTACATAAACTGCCGCAATCTCATCGTGCATCCCTTCTTCTTGGGCTATGAGCACCAGCTTGACCCCAAGACCGAGTGGGAGCTCAACATCGACCACTATTCCAAGCTGATTCCCGCCGCAAAGGAATACGGCGTGACAATCTGCCTGGAAAATATGTTCTCCGGCCATAATGGCAAAATCATGGCCGCCATCTGCTCCGACATCACGCAGGCCTGCGAATACATTGACACCCTAAACGGCATTGCGGGAGGCAAACAGTTCGGCTTCTGCGCGGACATCGGGCATCTTGTCGTCTGCGGGCTGGATATTCGGCAGTCCTTAGACGAGCTGGGCGACCGCATCTGCGCCTTCCACGTTCACGACAATGACGGAAGCCACGACGACCATCTGGCACCCTACATGGGCATTGCGGACTGGGATCGCTTTGCACAGGGACTTGCCGACATCAAATTCGACAGCGTTATGTCCTTTGAGACCATCAATGTCTGGGGCAAATTCCCCAAGGAGGTCGCCCCGGACATCATGCGCGCCATTTACTCCTCCGGCAAGAAATTTGTCGGAAGATAATCCCACAGACATTTTGCGGCACACCCCCCAATGTGCCGCACAGGCTGTCAAAAAAAGGTAGATAAGTGCATAACAAGACATGAGATAATGCACAAAGAAACGGGA
>DCHO01000071.1 GCA_002315655.1 Christensenella sp. UBA1750 | reverse complement strand
TATGTATCGTTTTCAAGGTTCGCTTATCTGTCCCTTGCGACATTCCGTCGCTCGCGACAGCTTCTATAAGATACCATCTTTCATTCTGTTTGTCAACACTTTTTTTCAAGTTTTTTGGAACTTTTTGAATCTTTTTTATTTATCCGAACATTATCATTTTCCATCGATTATCGTTCGCATCTAAATCCGAACGATAATTGAAAATACAGATTTTAGTTCCGCCTTAATCCCTTCGGATAATGATTTTTGATCTGCCCGGACGAGCCTTTTCCCCAGCCCAGCACAAATCCGTCCAGCAAAATCACGCCCCAGCCGGAAAGTTCTCCCGAAAAAGTTTCGCCGTGAAGGTAGGTCAGCGCGACTTCTTCGTTGACGGAAACAGAGCGTTTCCACTCCCCGGGCAACAACGCAAGCGCAAGAGCGTGGGCGGGCTCCAAGCGCCCGGCGGCCAGCTTGCCCAGCTGCACCCCGCAGCGAAGTACTTTTAATCCTTTGAGCTGCGGAGCACCGGCGGGCAGGGCGTAAAGCCATTCCCCCTGCGAAAAAACGGGAGCCTTTTCCCATCCTACCAAATTCTCCTTCGCAAAGGACAGCCACCGGGCATCGGGCTTTTCGGCGGGCAGGGCAGGCAATTCGTTTTCTTCCGTTCCGCTTTTCACAAGCCGCGCCAGAAAATGCCCCTCGCCGCGGATTTCGTGGGGATACAGGTGCGCCATGCCGGATTTCACAGGCAGACCGGGGAGCAAAAGGGATTCATCCAATGAAAATTCCGAATTATTTTGCAGAAATTCGGCAATAGTCTCCTCGTTTTCCCTACTATTATAAGTACAGGTGGAATACACCAGCGCGCCGCCGCCTTTGACACACTTTGCCGCGCTTTCCAAAATCTCCATCTGGCGAACGTGGCACTGTTCGGGGGAATCCGCCGTCCACTCCTGCCGCGCAATCACGTCCCGGCGGAACATCCCTTCGCCGGAGCAGGGCGCGTCCACCAGCACGCAATCGAACCACGCGCCGAAATGCTTTGCGATGCGGGCGGGCGTTTCACCCAGCACCACGGCATTCTTCACGCCCATACGCTCGATGTTTTCCAACAAAATGCGGGCACGGGTGGGGTGGATTTCGTTGGCGACCAGCAGACCTTCCCCGCGCAGCGCATCGGCAATCTGGGTGGACTTGCCCCCCGGCGCGGCGCAGAGGTCAAGCACGCGCATTCCGGGCTGCACCTGCAGGGCGGAAACGGGCGACATGGCAGAGGGCTCCTGCAGATAATACGCCCCGGCGGCGTGCAGGGGATGCTTCCCCATGCGCAGCCCGTTTGGGACATAATACCCGCCCTCACACCACGGCACAGGCGCAAAGCCCTCCCCCGGACGATAGTTTTTCTGCATGTTCGCCCGGAGACCGACAGACGGCGTTTCCTCATAGGAAGCAAGGAAGCGGTCAAAGTCGTCCCCCAGCTGCTGTTTCATCTGCTCTAAAAATGCGCCCGGTAAGTTCATGCACAGCCCTCCAAAAGGGGCACATCCCCTCTTTTTTCCACTATTGCTCCGCGGTTCCGTAGGGGCGGGGTTGCCCCGCCCCACTTGCCTTAACGCTTCCCGCCGACTTTGCTCATGTCAATGCCCTTTGCGGTCAGTTCCTGCTCGGTCTTGGCCACATCGGGCACATAAGCGCAGAGCAGCCTGCCGCCCAGCAGAGAATACTTGCCCAGCGCGGCGGGAATCACGAAGCTCTGCCCGGCGGTGAAGCTCTGCTCGCCGCCGTCCCAGACGATTTTTCCGTCGGACAAGGCGGTATAGGCATAAAAGCGCGTGCCGTCGGTGGACAAATCCATCTTGCTATCCACGGTCAGTCTTTCCAGCGCAAAGCAGGGGTCTAAGATCAGCATTTCGCGCTTGCCGCCGATTACGGGAACGGAAACGCCGGACATGGCCTTGCCGCCCTGCTTGGGGTCGATGACGTCCAGCGACTTTTCGATATGGAGCTGGGCGTTTCTGCCCCAGGCGTAGAGGCGATAGGTGCGGTCGGAGGACTGCTGGACTTCATAAATAATCATGTTCGCGCCGATGGCGTGGACGGTTCCGGCAGGGATGTAAAGCACATCACCCACGGAAACGGGCACTTTTTTAAGATGCTGTTCCAGCCGTCCTTCCGCGATCTCTTTCCGCAACATCTCGTTGTCGCAGTCGATGCCGAAAATCAGCTCCGCGCCTTCTTCGCAGTCCAGCACCACCCAGGCTTCGGTTTTGCCGTAGGGGTCATTTTCCACGCGCTTTGCGTATTCGTCGTCCGGGTGCACCTGCACGGAAAGCCACTCCCGCGCATCCAGCAGCTTGATGAGCAGCGGGAACTCGCCGTGGATTTCGGTACCCACAAGCTCGCTGCCCATTTCTTCCATATATTGCAGTAAGGTCTTCCCGTCGCATTTGGAGGGACCTGTGGGATAACCGGAGACCTCCCAAGCCTCGCCGGTGTGCTCCGAGGGAATGTTTTTCCCGAAGACCTCTTTCAGCCGGGTGCCGCCCCAGTCCTTCTCATTAAAATACGGTTCCATAAACAAAGGCTTCATGTGCGTTCCTCCTTTTGTCTGTCAACGCTAACCAGTATAGCGGTTTTTCAGAATAAATGCAACGAAAAAACCTTTATGTGCCCAAAGGCAACAGCGCACAACTCAGCGGCAGCATTGACGATGCCTTTTTCGCCATCTGCATCTTGCAGAAATCTCGATTTACCTCCAGTAAACCTTCGCTTTCTGCAATCGCATCTGACGAAAAATTCATTCGTCACTGCACCACCTCATTTGTGTGCTGTTGCCTTAACGAAAAAATGCTTGAATTGTGCGCATTATATCACTACAATTATCCCCTGTGCGGATGAAAACCCGAACAACACGGATTTCAGATTCAAAGGAGTATTCGGTTTACTATGGAGACATTGTTATCTCTTTCCGTAGCCATTTTGGCGGGTCTGCTCATGACCCGCGTGTTCAAGCCCTTCAAGCTGCCCGCCGTCACGGCGTATCTGGTCGCGGGCATCTTAGTCGGCCCCTATTGTTTGGGCAAGCTCAACATTCCCGGTCTGGGCTTTACGACCTACGAGAGCGTGGAAAAGCTGTCGCTGGTGTCCAACGTGGCACTGGGCTTCATCGCCTTTTCCATCGGCAACGAGTTCCGCCTGTCTTCCTTAAAACAGACCGGCAAACAAGCCACCGTCATCGGCATTTTTCAGGCGCTGACCGCCGCTTTCCTGGTTGACATTGCTTTAATCGGCTTTGTGTACCTCTCCGGCGACAAGCTCACAGTCCCGCAGGCCATCACCATGGGCGCCATCGCCACCGCAACCGCCCCTGCCGCAACGCTTATGGTCGTGCGCCAATACAAGGCCAAGGGCAAGCTTACCGACCTGCTGCTTCCCATCGTCGCGCTGGACGACGCAGTGGGTCTTGTGGTGTTTGCCGTGTCCTTCGGCATTGCAAAAGCCCTGATTACCGGCAAGCCCGATATGGTTTCCATTTTGGTCAATCCCTTTATCGAGATCATCGGCTCCCTCCTTTTGGGCGGCATCATGGGCTATTTCCTCACCAAGCTGGAAAAGCTGTTCAACTCCAACACCAACCGTCTGAACATGACCATCGCCTTTGTTTTCGTCACCGTGGCACTGTCCATGTGCGAGTTCCACATCGGCGCAGTCAAGGTGGGCTTCTCGTCCCTTCTGGTCTGCATGATGCTGGGCACGATTTTCTGCAACCTCTGCCCGCTTTCCGAAGACCTGATGGCAGGTGCGGACAAGTGGACATCCCCCCTGTTTGCCGTGTTCTTCGTCATTTCCGGCGCGGAACTGGAACTTAGCGTCTTTACCGACTTCACCATCGTGCTGCTGGGCATCATCTTTATCGTGGTGCGCTCCATCGGCAAATATTACGGCGCACTCATCTCCGCCAAGATGACCCACTGTGACGAAAAGGTCTGCAAGTATTTGGGCATCACGCTGCTGCCGCAGGCGGGCGTCGCGCTGGGAATGTGCGTATCCGCAAAGGCCTTGGGACAGCAGGGCGACTTAATCCGCAACATCACGCTTTTTGCCATTCTCATCTATGAGCTCATCGGCCCGCTTATGACCAAGTGGGCACTGACCAAGGCCGGCGACATCCAGCCCATGAGCGAAGAGGTCAGGAACCGCCGCCAGAACAAGCTCAACGCCAAGGCGAAATAATTATCCTGCAAAAGCAAAGCTGCCGCACCGAAGGATTTTTCCCTTCGATGCGGCGGTTTTTTATGCAGGTTTTACGATTTGGCCTTGAGGATATTTTCGTCAATCATGCCGATGCGGGAGGCCACATTTGCCACGGTGGGCAGCAGCACGAACATCTGACATCCTGTAATGAGGAAGTCGGAGAGCATATCAATGGCAAGCGCGATGCCGAGGGCTTCGATGGGGATGCCCAGCGTGGCCATCATGAGGGTATAGGCGCAGGTACCGCCGCCGGAGACGGGCGGGGTTGCAATGGCCAGCATGGCGCTGATGAACACTGCGGAGAACATCCACGAAAGCGAACACTCAATGCCGTACACCTGCGCGAAAAAGAAGCTCACGCACAGGATGTTGATGACGGAAATGGGCTTGTGCAGCACCATGGCCAGCGGCACGCCGAAACCCGAGACCGAATCCGAGACCCCCAGCTTCTTCTTGCAAACCTCCATATTGGTGGAGAAAGCCGCCGCAGAGGATGCCGTTGTGAAGGCGACCAGAAAGCCCGGCAGGCATTTTTTTGCCAAAGCTCCGATGCCGATGTGCAAATGCCCGGAGGTGTGAACATAGTAAGCTGTCGCCGTGATCAACGCACCCAGCGCCACCATAGCCAAAATTTTCCAGGAGGTGAGCAGCACCTCAAAGGTGCCCGACCACAAGAGACTCACAATGACCAGAAACACCACATAAGGCACCAGCTTGCTTAAGAGCTCCATGAAAAACTGCACAAGGTAGTTGATCTGCTCAATGGCCTTTGCCACATATTCCGTGCGCTTGCCGAGAAACAGCAGCGCAATGCCCAGCGCAAAGCCTAAGAAGATGATCTGCAGTGTGTTGCCGCTGGAAAACGGTTCCACAATGTTGGCGGGAATGACGTTCAGCAGCATGGTAAAAATTTCAAAAAGGCTCAGTCCCCCGGTGCCGCCCGAACTCAAATGCAGCCCGAACAGCGGGAACAAAATGATTCCGGCTAAGATCGCCACCAGAAAATCCAGCCCGATGAAGGAAGCCAGCATTTTCTTTCCCGCACGGGAAAGCGTCGCGGCATCGCCGATGCCATACACGCCCCAGGCCACGGAAAGCAGGATCATCGGCCCTGCGACACAATTCAGCATCTTGAAAAAGGTGCTGTAAACCGGAGTGATCACACTGTCCCGCACCACGGAAAGCACATTGTCCGGCAGCAGCAGACCCAGCAGACCCACAAGCACCGAAGTACCGATGACCATCGCCAGCTGCTGCAACGTGGTGAGCTTGCGGACGGTCAGATCAAACCTGAGGACATTGAACTTATCCTCATATCCGTAGGTCGGGCTCAACCCCAGTGTCCGCAGGGTGCTTCTTCCGTAAGCCCCCAACTCGTTTTTCGTATCGCGCAGATAGGGATTGATGGGCACACCGGAAAAACGCAGCTCAATATAGGGCTTGCGCAGCAGCTTTTTTTCGCTAGAGAAAATCAGCGTTTTGCCAATGGCGTCCTCGGTGAGCCAATTCAGCAGACATTCCTCCAACGTGAACCGCAGCCGCAGGATATCCCGCTTGTCCTTCATATATTTCCCACAGAATTCCCCGGCCTTCTCAGGCAGCTCATCACACAGAATCAGCCTGTTTTCCGCAGTTACCTTATATTCTTCCCTCATAAGCAGACCATCCGGCTCCTTTCATAATCTTGCATAATTCTTTCATAATTATGCAGTATATCACAGGTTGTCCGGAATATCAAGTATTATTTATACAAGCAGGCCTTCGGATCGCTCCGAAAGCCTGTTTTTATGAAATTCTATTTCCCGGCCAATCCGATGGCCACGCCCTGATATTCATTGAGGAAGTCCTCGGCCGTCTTTTCCATTTTGAGCTTCACGACATTAAAATCGTCCGAGAAGGAGAAAACCGCATCAAAGTTGCCGAAATAATCGTCAATGAGCTGTACTTTCAGCCACAGCTCGTGGTCGCTCTTCCATGCGCCGGAGGCCGCGCAGCCGTATAAGTGCTTGCCCGGGCGGGTGCCCACGGTGTCGGAATAGCCCGTCTGCGGGAAGGAGCCGAATTCGTTGTGCCCCAGACCGAAGGCAAAGGCCTTGTCGCCCTGCTGGTTTTTGTAGGCGAAAATGCCCTTGTTGCCGTCAAAGCGCAGGGTGAAGTTGGAAATGCCCATGGGATTGGGCTTGCAGACGAAGAATTTTCCGTTGACCTGATCCGCCAGCGGGTTTTCCTTTCCGTCCCATGCGTAAGTCAGTTCCATCTTCTCCGCATAATTCTGTAAGGACTGATACGCCGCCTCGTCCTCCGGCAGCACCTCACCCGCATCGGAAACCACCAATTCAAAGAACTTGCCGATGACGGTGTGGATGGCGGCCTCGTTACCCTGGTTGTCGCCGTTGTAGACCAGAATCAGGTCTTTTTCCGGCACGCAAACGGCAAACTGGCAACCCATGCCGTTGAAGAAGAAGCCTTCGCCCCAGGTCTTCCAGATGTAGTAGCCGTAGCCCTGCTCGTTGACCGCGCCCGTGCCCTCATCGTTGCCGATGAGCTTGGAGGTGGCGGCCTTCACAAAATCTCGGCTCAAAATCTGCTCACCGTTCCATGCCCCGCCGCTTAACACAAAGCGTGCGGATTTCATCAGGTCGGTAGCCTTCATCAGGAACGCGGAATCGCTCCAGGACTGTCCGCCGGGGCAG
Organism: Christensenella sp. UBA1750; assembly: GCA_002315655.1. Classification (GTDB taxonomy): domain Bacteria; phylum Bacillota; class Clostridia; order Christensenellales; family UBA1750; genus Spyradocola. Next base: position 988 of record DCHO01000071.1, on the reverse strand, counting down.
AAAAGCATATACGCTTCCTTAGACACGCCGATTTTGTCGAACATTTTCTCCCTGAGATAGTCCACGATGTTCTTGCCCGTGATTCGCTCGATGAGAGAACCCACCACGAAGGTGCCGGAGGAATCGTACTCAAAGTAGCTCCCCGCCGGACGCGCAGGCGTGGGGTTGTCAAAATAGAACTGCACGCGATCCTCGGGCTTGGCGGCAAACCAGTTCTGGGCGGTCTTGGCCGTGGACATCATCATCATCTGCCGCACGGTCTGTTTTTTCATGTACTCGTCCTTCTGTCGGGCGCATTCCTTCGGGAAGAATTTTTCGATGGGGTCATCAAGGTTCAGAAGCCCGTCCTGCTGGGCAAAGCCCACCGCCAGCGCCACAAAGGACTTGGTGACGGAATATTCCCGATGCAGAAAGTCCTTGTGGAAGGGCTTTACATAGGTTTCCAGCAGCAGCTCGTTGCCTCTTGCGATCAGCACGTTATGGGTATAAAGATGGTTCTTATCCAGCACACGCAGGTATTCTTCCACCGCCGCACTGTGCACGCCGACGGATTCCGGGGTCACATTTCTCATACGTTCGTTCCTCCTAAAATTGATTCATCGTATATATGCTCTGTCCATTTCGGACATTTCCATGCCTTTTGTGCGTCCTTGGCAGAAGCAACTGCCTCCTCAAGCGACTCGCCGCAGGTCAGACAACCCGGCAGCTCGGGGAAGGAAACCACAAAGCCTCCCTCCGACGGGTCTTCGATGATTTCCATCTTGTAGCGCATCGCCATATATTCATTCAATGTCTTCATCGACAAAATCCTCCGTTTCTGATTATACATTGTGTTCATTGCACTTGCAATAAAAAAGATTTCACTGCCCGATTCGTCAGGCAGAGAAATCCTTTTCATTTTCTATTCCCACTCCACGGAGAACGGCGGCGTGGGCGTCACATCAAAGGTCACACGGCAGATTCTGTCGTCATTTGCGGTGATGGCCTC
>DCHO01000003.1:42522-45269 GCA_002315655.1 Christensenella sp. UBA1750 | reverse complement strand
CGTGATCTGCGGGTATTGCAGGGTGAGCCGCAGGGCGTTACTCTCCCCCGCGTCCAGCGCCACATTCAGCGCGAAGATCTGCTCGCCGGGTTCTGTGCCGTCACAGCCGGAAAGGGACAGCAGACACAGGCACAGCACCGCGCAAACCGCCGTTTTTGCTTTTCTTTTGTTGAAAAATGCCTTCCCGCTCTCCCATGCGCCGCAGATTGCCGCAGAAACCGTGAGCAGCAGTCCGGGCAAAAGCAGCAGCCCCGCCAATGCGTTCAGGTGCCCGAAGGCCACGCCCTGCCCCGAAAAGCGCATCACGGGCAGCAGGGTTTTCACGGGATAATCCCCGAAAAGAAGCGTTTCGGCGCACAGCCCCAACAGTCCCGCAAGGACGCCGCACAGCGCGGAAAGTACCGCAGCTTTGGACTTTTCTTCCCGACGGGCGGCAAGCGGCGTCCACAAAAGCGGAATAGCATCCTGTAATTCCGCAAATTCATCAAAACGAAGCCTGAAATTCGTCATATCCCCGTTCTTCGCAGTCACGATCACGACCAGCACGGCATAGGCACTCCCCCACAGCGGCAGAAGCAGCCGCGCGGTGCGGGAGATCGCCTCCAAGCCCAAGGTGATAAGCACCGCCACGGGCACAAGGGAGAGCGGCAGCCAAAGCGCGATGCCGGAGCCCGGCAGAAGAAACCGGGAGAGCAGAAGCCACAGATTCCGTGCCGCCAGCCCGCCGGCGAAAAGCAGAGCGGGAACCCCGAAAATGCTTAATTTCTTCCACTTGGCAAAAGCAGGGACAAGCAATAAGGACAGCCCTCCGACACAGACCGCCGCGGGTATGGATGTAAAGGGTGTTGTGAGCAGGGAGACCGCAAAGACGAGGGCAAGCATCGGTGAAAAAGTCATTTTCCCGCCTCTTTTCCCTGCGGATGCTTGATTTTCAGCGTTTTTGTAGGAAAGCGCAGAAAAATGTCCCTGTTGTGCCGCATTTTGGGCGCAAGCGGGACTAAATACGGCACGGAAAAGCAATTTTGCACCGACAGATGCGCGATGAGCAGAAGCAGGGTTACGGAAATTCCCGCAAAGCCCGCCCATGTGGAGACAAGAATCAGCAAAAGCCGCAGGATGCGCACAGCCAGCGACAGCGGGTAGGAGGGCACGGCGAACAGTCCCAGCCCCGTTATGGACACGATGATGATGAGCATGGGCGAAATGAGGTTCGCGGAGACCGCCGCCTGCCCCAGCACCAGCCCGCCCACGATGCCTAACGCGCTGCCCATGCTGCCCGGCATCCGCAGGGACGCCTCCCCGATTAAGTCAAACACGAAATTCATAATGAGCAGCTCCCCCGTCACCGACAACGGCACCAGCGTGTAGCCCTCCATAAGCGAGGTCAGAAGGTCGGTGGGCAGAAGCTCCTGATGAAACAGAAGCACTGCGTTGTAGACCGCCGGGAGCAGCAGGGAAAGCGCGGCACCGAAAATGCGCACCAGCCGAAGGAATGTGCCGTACTGCCAACGGAGGGCGTGGTCGTCCGGCGTGTGCAGGAACGACCAGAGCACAGCCGGGGCGGCAAGGGCGTAGGGTGCGCCGTCGCAGAGCACCACCACCAGCCCTTCTGTGAGGAAGGACACCGCCCGGTCGGGACGCTCGGTTTCCAGCATCTGCGGCAGCAGGGAAAACGGGTGCTCCTCCATGAGCTGTTGAAGCTGCCCCGTGGAGAGCAGCTTGTCGGTTTGGATGCCTTGAAGCCGTATGCGGACTTCCGCCACTAATTTTTCGTCGGTAAATCCATGGAGGTACACAAGCGCGACTTTGGTGTTGGTCTGGCTTCCGATGCGCAGGGTTTCCACGGTCAGGTTTTCGGTGTGCAGAATCCGATGAATCAGCGTAAGATTTGTGCGGATGCTCTCGGTGAACGCCTGATGCGGTGCAAAGACCACGTTTTCGGTGAGGGGCTGCTCCACATTTCGCTTGTCAAAGCCCTGCAATTCCACAAGGATGGCAGATGCGCACCCATGAACCAGCACCGCGCAGCAGCCGGAAAGGATCGCCTGGGTGATTTCTTCCGTGTCGGAAACCATGCGCCCGGTGCCCGTGGGCAATACCTTGGAAAGCAAAAGCGCACAGCGATTGTCCGGGGTGACTTCCCCAAAGGGTAGCATGAGCAGCAGGGGTTTCATGATGTTTTCCTCAATGTCCTCGCGGCTCACCATGCCGTCCAGATAGAGCACCGCCATGGGAATGCTGTGCGGCGCAATTTCCCGGCACACAAAGTCCTCATTGATTTCTGCGTGAAACCGCGCTTTTATGTTGTTCAGAATTTCTTCCATATCCGACCTCCGTTTTGATTATTGTGCAAAAAAGAAGGTCGGACTATACAAAAATGCCGTTGGCTTCGATCTGAAACCAACGGCTTGTGATTGGGGTATGGAGGTCGCAAAGCGCCCGGAACACCGGAATGCGTAAAGCACATTTCGGTGCGAAATCTTTTATTCGCCGGTTTTGTTGTGCAGGGTGACATCGTGATAGCCGCCCTCGACGATGGAGGTGGAGGAAACCACGGTGAGCTTGGCCTTTTCCTGCAATTCGGGGATGGAGAGCACGCCGCAGTTGCACATGGTAGAGCGCACCTTGTAAAGGGAGGTGGCCACGTTGTCCTTGAGGGAGCCGGCGTAGGGAACGTAGGAGTCCACGCCCTCTTCAAAGGTGAGCTTTGCGGCACCGCCCAGATCGTAGCGCTGCCAGTTGCGGGC
>DCHO01000003.1:0-42495 GCA_002315655.1 Christensenella sp. UBA1750 | reverse complement strand
AGCCTTCGCCCCAGTATTCCTTCATATAGGAGCCGTTGATGAAGACCTTGGCGGAGGGGGACTCGTCAAAGCGGGCGAAGTAGCGACCCAGCATGAGGAAGTCCGCGCCCATGGCAAGGGCTAAGGTCATGTGATAGTCGTACACGATGCCGCCGTCGGAGCAGATGGGAATGTAGATGCCGGTCTGCTTGTAGTATTCGTCCCGGGCAGCCGCCACTTCGATGACGGCGGTGGCCTGTCCGCGGCCGATGCCCTTGGTCTCGCGGGTGATGCAGATGGAGCCGCCGCCGATACCGACCTTCACAAAGTCCGCACCCGCCTTGGCTAAGAACAGGAAGCCCTCGCGGTCTACCACGTTGCCCGCGCCGATCTTCACGGTATTTCCGTAATTCTCGCGCACCCAGGCAAGGGTTCTGGCCTGCCATTCGGAGAAGCCCTCGGAGGAATCAATGCAGAGAACATCCACACCGGCGTTCACCAGCGCGGGGATGCGCTCGGCATAATCACGGGTATTGACACCCGCGCCGACGATGTAACGCTTCTGGTCGTCCAACAGCTCGTTGGGGTTTTCCTTATGCTGGGCGTAGTCTTTGCGGAAAACCATGTAGACTAAGTGCTGGTTTTCGTCGATGAGCGGCAGAGAGTTTAGTTTGTGATCCCAGATAATATCGTTGGCGATTTTGAGAGAGGTGTCTGCGGGCGCAGTGATGAGCTTTTCAAAGGGGGTCATAAACTCGGAAACGGGGGTGGAAAGCTCCATGCGGGAGACGCGGTAGTCGCGGGAGGCGACGATGCCGAGCAGTTTGCCGGTGGCGGTGCCGTCCTCGGTAATGGCGATGGTGGAGTGACCGCTCTTTTCTTTAAGTGCCAGCACATCCGCCAAGGTGGCGCAGGGCTTTAAGTTTGAGTCGGACACCACAAAGCCGGCCTTGTAGGACTTGACGCGGGCGACCATGGCGGCTTCGTCCTCGATGGACTGGGAGCCGTAGATGAAGGAGATGCCGCCCTCGGTGGCCAGCGCAATGGCCATTTTGTCATCGGAGACCGCCTGCATGACGGCGGAGACCATGGGGATGTTGAGGGAAAGCGGGCATTCTTCCTCGCCCTTGCGATACTTGACTAAGTTGGTTTTTAAGGAAACATTATTGGGAATGCAGGCAGCGGAGGAATAACCGGGAACCAGCAGATATTCACCGAAGGTGCGGCTGGGTTCGGAATAGTAGAAAGCCATGTGTGTTCTCCTTCCTTCATCAGAAAAATGTATATTGGCAGTATTATAGCACCGATTTTGACAAATGCAATCGCCTTTGACGACTTTTGATGAGATTTAACACGGGAATGCAGCTTGACTTGCAAAACCGGTCTTGGGGGAGCCGTGGGCCGGCGCGTCCTCGACGGACGCGCCGGGGGCGCTGCGGAAATGGTTGTGGTAAGGGCAACACAGTGGTCGCGCCGTCCCAAAGATAGAGATTATCCAACAGGAACGCCGCCTGCGGGCGGGAGGGGGGCGCGGCAGGGGGTGTCGTGGTCATCCGTCTTTTGTGAGCCGCGCCTTGCCGGGGAAAGAGACATTCAACAGGCACGAATCCTGCCGGGGGAGCTCCCAGAGTCCGTCGAGGACTCTCGCGGCCTGTCAGACACCAAAGGCGGCTGACAGGTTAGCGCCCGTACCTGTTTTGGTTTTGTCTGCAAAAGGACAGAACACTCAGGAGTCCGTCGAGGACTCCTGCGGCCTGTCAGACACCGAAGGCGGCTGACAGGTTAGCGCTCGTACCTGCTTTGGCAAAACGGAAAAAGCCGGATGTTCCTCCTTAGAAACATCCGACTTTGGCTTAAAACACGGCTTTTCCGTTGATCTCATCCACGATGAGCTTGTGCAGTCCCAACACCACAGAGGAATCGGGATTCTTGGCAAGGCGCACCTCGGGATTGCCCCAGGCCGTCCAGGTGTATTTGTTGATGTGTTCCTGCAGAGGCGCACGCAGTGCCTCGCCCATGCGCGCCACGCCGCCGGAGAGCACGATGACCTCCGGGTCGTAGGCGATGACGAGGTTGGAGAGGTTCGCGCTCCACGCATCCAGAGAGCGCTTCATGAGCTTTTGCGCAAGAGCATCCCCCGCGTCGGCACACTCTTTGAGAATCTTGTAATTGAGTTTGGCGAACCGGGAGAGTTTACTGGTGGGATAGAGCGGGTCGCTCTGCGCCAGCTCCGGCAGGGCGCGGGAGGAACCGTTGGCCTCCATGCACCCGATGTTGCCGCAGTTGCAGGGCGTGGCGTGCTCGCCGAATTCCACGACCATGTGCCCGCCGATGCACGCTGCCTGAAAGTGCTTGCCGCGCACCAGTCTTCCGCCCATCACCGCCGCCGCGCCAACGCCGGTGCCGAAAATCATCATCACGGCATCCTCCGTGTCCTGCGCCACGCCGTAGGTCATTTCGCCGATCAGTGCGGCGTTGGAATCGTTATCCAAGATGAATGGGCAATCGAAGGCACGTTTCACCCAGGAGGTTAAGTCGTAGCCGATGGCGTCCACAAACTTTGCGTTGGCGGAGGTTACGACCTTTTTGACGGGATTGACCAGCCCGGGGAAGGCGATGCCCAGCCCGTCAATGCGGATGACGCCCAATTCCTTCATCATCGCCTTGCCCTCGCGCTCGGCAATGTCCAGATTATCCTTGTATTTCCCGAAGCGGAAGGCCTCTACGTTGCGCTCTGTCAGGATTTTTCCGTCCTGAATGAGCGCCAGCTTCATTCTTGTGCCGCCGATGTCCAGGGAATAGGTGAGCATGGAATTGTCCTCCTAATTCTAAATCAGTCCGATGGTTTTGAGCAGGAAGATCCAGCAGAACATGGTGAACACCGCCAGCAGCGATCCGAACACCACCAGTGAGGCAGCCAGGTCGGCGTCGCCGTCCATCTGCTGCGCCATGGTATAGGACGAGACCGCCGGGGGTGCGCCCAGCATGACCATGAGCACGGCCAGTTCCTCACCACGGAAGCCCAGCAACACCGCGACGGTGAGGAAAATTAGGGGGATGATGACAAGTCGCCCGGAAACGCCGATGATGAGCTGACGCACGCACTTTCTGACGGATTTGAACTCAAAGCCCGCGCCTAAAATGAACAGCGCCAGCGGCGTGGAAATCTTTCCGATGTCGTTTACGGTCTGCGCCAATAGATTAGGAAGCCTGAGCCCCGAAACGAGGAACAGAATGCCCGCAACGGAGGCGATGATCAGGGGATTTTTGATGATGCCGATGAGCATACGCTTCACATCCAGCTTGCCGCCCCGGTGAAATTCCAGCGCCAGCACCGCCATCACATTGAAAACGGGCGTGGCGCACGCCATGACCAGCGAGACCATGCCGAGGTTGGAATCCGCGCCGTTGAGTGAGGTGATGACGGGCAGCCCGAAGATTACGAAATTGGCGCGGAAAATGCCCTGTACCAGCACGCCTCTGCGGGGTGGCTCCTTTTCGATCAGCGGAATGATGATCATACCCAGGGCAAATTCCAGCACGATGAACACCATGGCGGTGATCATTAGCGGCCAGTTGACCGAGGTGGACAGGTCGGTGTTGATGATGTTGTTGAACAGCATCACGGGAAGAAAGACCTTAAACACGATGCGGTTCATTTTGAGCATGGTGTCCGCGTCCGCCAATTTGACCACGCGGACAAAATAGCCCACCAGCATTAAGATCAGCAGCGGTGCAACGACGTTAAACGCCAGAATCAGATTTTCCATAAAAGACCCCCGAAACCTTTTGCATATTAGGGAGCAAAGACATTTTGAATCCCGGAATATTTGGTTACATGGATATATTATAACACGATCATGGGGGATTTTCCATCCAAATATTCTTCTATTCAACCCGACATCTGACAGTTCTCAGGGAAAACCCTTTTACAGGCTGATTCGGCGGCAGGAATCCGGCAAATCTTCCTTCCGGCAGGTGAACAGGAGAATCTGCCAGCCCATATTCGCGTAATCGGAGAGCACCTTCTGTGCGGCCTCGCGGCGGGAAACGTCGTAGAGCACAAAGGGATCGTCCAAGGTCAGAGGCAGGGCGCATCCCAAGGATTCGCCCAGCAGGGAGATGAGCGACAGGCGCAGGGCGAGATAGGTCTGCTCGGTTGCGCCGGAGGATAGGTATTCATAGGAGTGCAGCGCGCCGGAATCCGATTGCAGGGAAACGTTGAGTCTGCCGTCGATGGCGGCCTCCTTATAGCGGTGATCGGTCAATTCCGGCAGCAGCTGTTCCATACGGGCGGAAATGCGCGGGGTTAAGGACTTTTGCCGCACAGCACCAAGCTCGGTCAAGGTCTGCTCCGCCAGGGACAGTGCCGCGAGCTTTTGCCTTATGTCCTTTTCCCGGTCTTCCAGCGCGTTCACGCTCTCCTTCGCATTTTCCGCAGTGCCGGCATTGAGCAGCGTGCCTCGCTCAATCCGAAGCGACAGAATCCTTCCGTCCAGCGCATCGGTTGCGGAGGTGTCCTGCAGATAGCCCTGCAGCTTGGCAATCTCGTCTTCGATTTCCGCCTTGTCCTGTTTTAGAGCGTCTTCCTCGGAGTGTCTGCGGTTTTGCTTGACAATAAACAGCGCGATGAGCAGTCCCGCCGGGAGAATGAGCCCGAAGCCCAGCAGATTGTAGAGCAAACCCAGGCCGAGGCCGGAAAGCAGCATGAGAATGCCCAGAATCAGAAACAGAATGCCGCGGGAGGGCAGCTTTTCGTAATCCATTTCCTCCCGAATCTGCAAAAGCTGCTGCAGGGTCTCCTTCTGATAGGAATTTTTTGCGGCTTCTTTCTCTTTTTCCAGGTTTTTCAGCTCTTTGTCGATCTCACTGAGCCGTTCTTCCCGCTTGTTTCCCTCAATCACGTTCTGCCGGGCTTCCAGCAGTCTGCCCTGCAATTCATTGAGCTCTCCGCCCTTGCCGCGGGAGGAATCCAAGGCAAGCCTTGCGTTGTGCAGGCGGGAAAGCACTTGTTTGAGTGCGGTGTCCTCCTGCCCGGTGGAGACCATGTTCTGCATCCGCTCGGAAAGCGTGTCGCCGTCGGACAGCGTTGTGCCGCCGGAGGAAACATACAGTGTGCCCACGAACACTGCCTCCGGGATGTGCAGAAGCATATCCCCCGGCTCCTGCCCGGGGGAAAGCGGCAGAATCTCGCCGGTTGCGCGGTTGAGAATGCGCAGGGTGTCCCCCTTCTTAGTGGAAGCGAAGGTGCGGGTGATCTCATACTGTCCGTTTGGGTCTTCCAGAAACAGGCTGCCACCGAAGGGCGAACCGTCCCACGGCATATATTTTTTGCGCATATTCTGGGAAAGGGCGGCGGATTTGCCGTTCATGCCGTAGAGCATGGCGCGGATGAAGGCCATGACGGTGGATTTTCCGCTCTCGTTTTCGCCGTAAATGCCGTTGATGCCTTCCGAAAATTGCAGGTCAAAGTGGGTGAGCCTCCCGAAGCCCTCGATGTGCAGGCTATGAATCCGCATCCGTGTTCACCTCCCCGGAAAAGGCCATAAGGCCGTATTGCAGCGCGGCCTTTTCGACCTTGGCCGATAAGCCCTGCCGCTCCTTGTCGGCGATCATTTCCTCCATTTGACGGATGAAAGCGCCCTTTAATGTGTCCTCCCCGGCGGAAAGCGCCCGGGGCGGGGTGGTCTCATCCTCCAACAGGAAGCCGCCGGTGTATTTGGACAGGAGCATTTCCAGCGCATCCGGATTTTGCAGCAGGGTTTCGCCCATCAGGGTCAGTTTCAGCCGGTTTGGGCGCACGTCGCCGATCTGCTGCTCGTATTTCCTGTAAATATCGGTCAGATGCTTGCAACCTGTGATGTTGAGCGTTCGCTCTACGGTCTGGCTGTCGGAAAGCATCACAAAGGACATGGCAAGGTTGCGGTTTCCGTCAAGTTCTCCCAAATATGCGCCCTTTTCGCCGATCTCGTCAAACCCCATGCCTTGCAGACAGCCCGCCTGGGCGTAAAGGGTGGTTCCGGCGCGCAGAATGTCGCTCCGCTCGTGAATGTGGCCCAAGGCAAGATAGACAAGCCCCGACTGGCGGATCATTTCCTTCGGGATCGCCCGATATTGACTTGTGTTGGTCACCTCGCCGTGGAGCAGTCCGAGATCCGCAAAGCCCTCCTTGGGCTTGACCTTTTTTGTGGGCAGGGCAAAGGGCTCGGCGGTCTGCGCGGTGAAGCTCTGCCCCCACACGCGGACGTGAAGCTCCGCAATTTCCACGCAGCTCCAGGTGCCGGGGAAGACATACACATTGTCCGGCAGCGCTCGGTCATAGACGGAATCCTTCATAAAGGGGTCGTGGTTGCCCGCCGCAATCAGCACGCACAGGCGGGGATTTTCCGAAAATACCGAAAAAACCTGTTGAATTGTATTCTCGTCCGGGTCGGGCGAATCGAACAGATCCCCCGCGATGAGCAGCAGGGCAATTTCCTGATCCTCGCAGAATTTCATCATGCGGCGGAAGGCATTCATGCGCTCTTTTCCCTTGGGACAGCCTAAGTGCAGATCGGCACAGTGCAGAAATTTCACGGTGATCCCCCCTTTTTGCCTCCATTATAGCATAAAAACTGCCGGAATCGGGTTTTGAAACAATACTTATACATTTTGCCGCAAAGCACACGTTCGGCTGTAAATAAAATCCCGTCACAGGCGACTGCCCATGACGGGTGTATACAAGCGGATTTATTCTTCCGGGATGGAGGGGATGTCGGATTCGGAGGAGGGGACGGGTGTGGCTTCACCGCCCTCGGAGGGAACACCGGATTCGGAGGGAATGGTGGAGGCTGCGGAATTGATGGCGATGACCGGCGTGCGCTTGGGATAGGAGGAGGTATAGAGCTGCTTGCGATCCACCTCTTTGCCGTCCTTGTAGGTGATGAGGTAAGTCTTGACCTTCTGCCCCTCGATGCCGGAGGTGACGGTGACTTCCTCGCCGGGAGACAGCGTCGGGTCTTCCGTGTAGGTGGGGGAGGGAATGGGCTGTGTCTCATAGACCTCGGAATAGAGATCCAAGGTGGTGTCGGAATCCAGAATCGGGATGCCGTAGACCTTGGCGGTCAGCTTGCGGTTGGCTTCGTCAAAGGAGAAGAGCACCACGATGGGACCGGAGGAATTGTTGACAAAGCGGAAGTCCTTGGAGGGATAGTCGATGGCGGCGTCCTCGCCGATGTTCACATAAGAGGAAACAATGGTGTGGTTGTAGCGCTCGGTAATCTCAAAGCCGGCGCGCACCACGGCGTTATACAGGGTGGAGGAAACCTGACACACGCCGCCGCCGGGTTCCTGAATGTAGACGCCGTTCTTGATGACGGTGGCGTCCATATAGCCCTTCTCGGCGGAACGTTTGCCGGTGATGGTGTTGACGGAAAATTCCTCGCCGGGCTGCACCACCGTGCCGTTCAAGGCGGAGGAGCACAGGCGGATGTTGGTGTTGCGGTTGGAGTTGGAGGTGGTCTTGGTGGTGAAGGAGGCGATCTTGACGAATTTTTCCTTCAAAGCCTCCAGACTCATCTCGGGTTCGGTCTCATTGACCACGATCTGAACGGTGGAATCGTAGGAGCCGCCGTCCACGGCGCTTTGCAGCAGGGCGATGGTGGCCGCTTCATCCACTGCAAGCCCCTTCTGGCTTTCGGAATAAATGAACTCGTTATCGTAGCCCGTGACCGTGGCGTTCCGAGCCTGCCGGTTGATGGCGGAAGAGCACTCGGCCATGATGTCGGCCATGTCGGGCAGGGAATAGCCCGCTTCCACAGTCAGGTTCTTGGGAGAGGCTTTGAGGGATTCGATGACCAGCAGACGTTCCTCCTCCGTTCCCGTGCGCCCCAGCGCGTAGGCGTTTTCCACAACCTCGGACAGATTGCTGCCGGAGAGCAGCGGCACGGAGAAGTTGAGATCGTTATAGGCCAGGGTCAGAACGTGGCTCTCCGTCGCAAGGCTTTCCTGCACCGCTGCAACGGCGGCCTCCCGGGTCATCCCGGATACGGAAATGCCGTTGATGGAGACGCCCTCATAGATGGTGGTGGTGTCAAGCGGCGAGGTGTCGGTTTCTTCTGCGGCCTGCTCCTCGTTTAGCGTCACGCTGTCCCCGTTTTCCTCCCTGCCGGTGAGCAGCTTGATCCCCGCCACCACGCAGATGATGAGCAGGACAACCAGCAGCAGGAACACGCCGAACCTGCCGTAATTGACCTTGCGCTTCTTTTTGCGCTTGCGCCCGGAGCCGTTTGAATAATTCCGGGAGGAAGGATTTGTGTTTCTGGAAGAACTGCTGCCGCGTCCGCGACCGTCACTATAATAGCTGGACATGAAATTGCCTGCTTTCTTATTGTACTTATCAACCATCTAACGATTGACGGAATCCATTTCTTTCATTATACCCGCTTGCGTTTGAAATGGCAATGTCAAACTTTTCACGGTTTTGTAATCTCTTTGAAAAGGAGGACTGTAAAAGTGTTTGGATCTGTGCTATACTAAACTCGGATCAGAAGTGCGAAGGGGAGATTTTCGATTATGGCTATGACATTGACCTGGCTCGGGCAGGGAGGTTTTCTGCTTTCCATCGGCGGTGCGTCCGTCTGCATCGACCCTTACCTTTCCGACAACTGCGAGCGCCACGGCGGGCACACCCGCATCGCGCCGCCGCCCATGGATCCGGGCAAGCTGGACGCGGATGTGATCGTCATCACCCACGACCACATGGATCATTTGGACGAACTGACGCTATCGCGCCTTGATGTGTCCGAAAACCTCTTTGCCGCGCCGTTCCTTTGCAGAAAGCATCTGATGGAGATCGGCGTGCCGGAGGACAGGCTGCTCTCCTTTGACCGGGGAGATGTTTTCGGCATCATGGATGCGGAGCTGCGCGCCGTCTATGCCGACCACACCGAGGATTCCATCGGCGTGCTGGTTAAATCCGGGCACCATTCCATCCTCTTTACGGGCGATTCCCTTTATTCCGAAAAGCTGGTGGAGGAATTGAAGAACATTCACCCCGATGTGTTTGTGGTGTGCGTCAACGGCCGCTGGGGCAACATGAACGAGAAGGAAGCCGCCCGTCTTTCCCATGAGATCGGCGCAAAGCTCTCCATCCCCACCCACTACGGGATGTTCGCGGAAAACACCGCCGACCCTGATGATTTCGTCCGCGCCATGAATGGGGAAAACGTAAAACTGCTCAATATGTATGAGCCTGTGGAGCTGTAAAGCGCCCGGCAAATACATAAAGATGAAGCAGGGAAAATTGTTTCGGGAGAAAATCGAATTTCTATGAAAAAATACAAGGAAATGACCAAGGAACAGCAAACGGTCTGGAAACAGCGCGTGGAGCTTTACGGCGGGCTGTTGCTGATTTTCGTGGTGCTGGCCGTGGGGGTCAGATGGTACAACACCCGGCTGCTGGCCGGGGAGGGCATTGCGCCCACGCCGCGCAAGGCGGTAAAGGAACTGGCAGTGGATTACTACGCCATGGAGGATGAACGCTGGGCGCAGGACGCGCTGGGCGATACCGGCTACTTAATGTCGCAGGAGGGCAGCGTTTTCTGCAGCCTTTCTATGGTGCTCTCCACCTGTGACGTCACCGTGACTCCCGGGGAGTTGAACCGAGCGTTTATCGAAAATGATCTGTATGTGAACGGCAAGGCCGCCGATTTGACCCGGCTTTACACCCTTTATCCGGGGCTGTCCTTCTGTGCGCCGAAGGACTTTGACGGCAAGGAGATCACCGACATTCTGCGGAAAAACAAGGCCTGCATGGTGCGCGTCAAGAAGAACGATTCTGCTTACTGGCTCACCGTCGTAGGCGCCACCGAGGACGATTTCATCGTGCTCGACCCCATGGGCGGAGATGAAACGCACCTTTTGTCCGAATACGGCAACGTGTTCGCGCTGGGCATCGTCAAATAGGAGGGAATATGGCAGAGCATTATTTTACCTCCGACCCCACCTCCCGCCACGAGGAGCGGCACTTTTCCGTGCAGTTAGGGAATCACGCCGTTTCCTTTGAGACCGACGCGGGCACTTTTTCCAAGGGGCACTTGGATGAAGGCAGCAGGTTGCTCATCGACACTGTGCCTTCTCTTTCCGGCATCGGCGCGGACATCGGCTGTGGCTGGGGCGCGATGGGGCTGTGCCTTGCGGCGAAAAATCCCGAGGCGCAGTTCATTATGGTGGATGTGAACGAACGCGCCGTGGAGCTGGCGAAGAAGAACGCCGAAAACAATCGCCTGCAAAATGTCACGGTGTATGGCAGCGATATTTTGGCGAACGTGCCGGGAAACCTGGATTTCTGCGTCACCAACCCGCCCATCCGCGCCGGAAAGCAGACGGTCTATGCCTTCTTTACCCAAGCCTTTGATAAGCTGAAAAGCGGCGGGGCACTGTATATCGTAATCCGCAAGCAGCAGGGCGCACCCTCCGCCATTAAGTTCCTGCAAACCCTCTATTCCGAGGTGAAGGTGCTTGAAAAGGAGAGTGGCTTCTGGATCGTGGAAGCCGTCAAATGAGGACGCGAAGAATCGTCGTCTGTCCCTGCAATCCGGCTTAGGCGGACAATTTCCTTGCTGTGAAACAGGAATTGGACGAATCCTTTTCCTACGAGAGCAAAACGTACTTGCAGACGCATCCTCTGTACGTTTGCCCGGAAAATTCCGGGGAACTGCACAGGCACATTGTTTTCCGAGACTTACTATATAAATTTCAGACAAATGGGAGTTCATCCATGAACGATCAGAAAATTTCCGAAGCCGTGATCCGGCGGCTTCCGCAATACGACCGCTACCTGCGCGAATTGGAGCGGCTGGGCATCACCCGCATTTCCTCCGGGGAATTGGGCAAGCGCATGGGGCTGACTGCCTCGCAGATCCGGCAGGACATCAACTGCTTCGGGGCGTTGGGGCAGCAGGGCTACGGATACAACGTGCAGGAGCTGAAAAGCTATATCGAGCAGATTCTGGGGCTTTCCGAGCCGCACGATATGGTGATTGTCGGCGCGGGCAACTTAGGCCGTGCGGTGTGCAATTATCCCGGCTTCCTCCGGCGCGGCATCACGCCTGTGGCGCTGTTTGACCGAAACGAGAGCCTGAAAGGAATTAAGGTCGGCGAATTGACCGTGCAGAGCATGGAGGAATTCATCCCCTTCCTGAAAGAAAATCCCGCTTCCATCGGCGTCATCGCCACGCCCCGGCAGGCGGCGCAGGAGGTGGCAGACCTCATGGTGGAGGGCGGCGTCCGCGCCATCTGGAACTTTGCCCCGGTGGACCTGAAGCTCCCGCCCGATGTGGCCGTGAACAACGTTCACTTAACGGATTCCCTTCTGGTGCTCACATACCGTTTGCGGGTGATTTCCGACAGAAAAAACGGGGAGCCGTAGGGCAGTTGTTTAGGATTTGCAAAAACACGCAAAACAGAGGAAAAATCACTTAACTTTCCGCGTTTTTCGTGGTATGATAAAGAGTAGTTCAGTGCGATAAGGCATTTGCCTTTGCAGGAAAGGTTTGCGATATATGAGTGGAAACAGACGGAATCAGGCAGGGCGTGCCGTTGCCTTTGTGCTGCTGGCTTTGGCCATCGTGCTCTTTGCCGCAGGCGCGGGCATGGCATACCTTTACAACGAAGAATATCAGAAATTGTCCGCAGCTACCGAGATGCTCAACGCGGATGGCTTCTACCCCGGCACGCTGATCAACGGCGTGGACGTTTCCGGCAGAAGCTACGACGAGGTGCTTTCCGAATTGCAGGCGCAGCAGGGCACGGTTGGGCAGCGGACCATCACCGTGACAGCCGGGGGCAATACCTATACGCTCGGCTCCACCGTTTCCTACAACACCGAAGAGGTGCTGATGAACGCCTACAACTACGGGCGGGAGGGCACCTTGGAGGAGCGCTATGATCTGGTCAGCGCTCTTAGGGAGAACCCGATCAATTACACTGTGGAATCCACCGTGCAGAGCGAAGACCCCGCTCCTCTTGTGCAGCAGGTCATCAATGATCTGACCGTGGAGCCGGTTGACGCCACCGTCGGTTCCTTTGACACTGAAACGGAGACCTTCTCCTTCACCGACGAGCAGAGCGGCGTTTCCGTGGACAGCGACAAGCTGCTTTCCGATTTGCAGAACGCCATCAATGCCGGAGATTATTCCGCCAACATCACCGTTTCTACCATGGAAGCGCCCGCTTCCGTGACAAGAGCGCAGTTGGAATCCCAGAACACGCTGCTGGCCACCTTCTCCACCACCGCGACCAGCTCCCGATCCAGAAACACCAACATCAAACTTGCGCTGGCCTCCTTCAACGGCAGGGTCGTGCAGCCCGGGGAGACCTTCTCCATCAATGAGTGCACCGGCAAGCGAACCACCGAAAAGGGCTATAAGGACGCCGGTTCCATCCAGAACGGCATTCTGATTTCCGAGCCCGGCGGCGGCGTCTGCCAGGTCTCCACCACTCTGTTCAATGCCGTTGCCCGCGCCGGAATGGAGATCGTGGAACGCTGGGGTCATTCCTGGCCGTCCGACTATATCGACATCGGCATGGATGCCGCCATCGACTATCCCGCCAAGGACTTCAAGTTCAAGAACACCTCCGACGCGCCCATCTATCTGGTTACTTCCTTTGACGAAGACGAGTATGTGCTCACCGTCAAGGTCTACGGCAAGCCGGTTTTGGAGGAAGGCGTGTCCGTTGAACTGCGCTCCACCACCGATTCCACCATTCCCAGACCCGACACCCAGTACCAGACCGATACCTCTCTCGCCCCCGGCACCGAGGAAACCATCCGCAAGGGACGCAAGGGCTACAATTCCACCACCTACATCCGGTACATCAAGGACGGCGAGGTCATTAAGGAGGACGTGCTCTTCAAGACCCTCTATCCCGCCATCGCCGGGATCGTTGTGAAAGGTCCCGAGGCGACCCCGACACCCACCATCCCGCAGGATTACAACGTCATCGGCGTGCCCGGCGTGAACTAAGGCAACACCGCACAATTCGGCGGCAGCATTGACGATGCAGGGATGTAGGTTGCGAAGCAGAGCGCGGGAGTGAATTTCGACCCAGTGGGTCGAAAGAGCCGCGCAGACCGAGCCCGCAGGCGAGAAGCGAAGCGACTGGAGGGCGAGCGATTCCTGAAAACAGTCCTGTGGACTGTTTTCAAGAATAAGCCGCACGAAACACCGAAATGCGCGAAGCACATTTCGGTGCGAAATCCGCCATCTGCATCTTGCAGAAATCTCGATTTACCTCCAGTAAACCTTCGCTTTCTGCAATCGCATCTGACGAAAAATTCATTCGTCACTGCACCACCTCATTTGCGCGGTGTTGCCCTAAATCAATATGAAAACACTCGGAAAGGGCTTTCCTCTCCGAGTGTTTTTCTGTCAGTTAAAGTTTGTGGGGGTCTTTTCGCTCTGCGGGCAGACCTGTGTGCCGCGCACCTCGCAGGTTTCGCAGGGCAACCCCTGACGGATGCGGGAAATGCAGGCGTCCATCTGGTGCAGCCGCGCTTCCACCTGCTCAAAGCGTTCCTTGACCGGGTCGGGCAGGTGAATCTGGTCTAAGTCGATGCCCACCTTATGCTCGCCCTTGCGCACGATGCGTCCGGGATTGCCCACGACGGTGCATTCCGGCGGCACCTCTTTGAGCACGATGGCACCTGCGCCCACCTTGGAGCCGCGCCCCACGGTGAAAGGCCCCAGCACCTTTGCGCCGGAGCCGATGACCACATCGTCTTCCAGCGTGGGGTGGCGCTTGCCGGTGTCCTTGCCCGTGCCGCCCAGGGTCACGCCCTGATACAGCGTCACGTTGTTGCCGATGATGGTGGTCTCTCCGATTACCACGCCGTTGCCGTGGTCGATGAACAGGCCGTCCCCGATCACCGCGCCGGGGTGAATCTCGATGCCCGTCTTGCGCACCGTGCGCTGGCTCACCATGCGTGCCAGCAGCTTGCAGTGGTGCGTCCAGAGAAAGTGCGCAAATCGGTGCCGCCGCACGGCCTTGTAGCCGGGGTAGCACAGCACAACCTCCATGGCGCTTCTGGCCGCCGGGTCGCGCCGCAGCACCGCCTCAATATCCGATTTTCTGCGGGCAAAATAACTCATGCTAAAACCTCCTTGGGAGCCAACGAAAAACGCCTCTTTTACGACATATCTTTCGTAAAAGAGGCGATATTTTTATCGCGGTTCCACTCTTCTTTCCACGGGAAACGTTTATGCTTCCGATGGCTTTTTCGCCTTAACGCGGCTTTTCACGCCCGACCTACTTTGCTTTTCGGTGCGGGTGGCTCCCGGGCGCACTTTCCTGCCGCTGCCGCCAAAGCGGATTTTCAGCCGTGATCCGCTCTCTCTGGTGGGGCTTGCGACACTACTCTGCCCGTTCTTAACCATAATTCATTGTATGCGGCGGCGGCTTTTTTGTCAACAAATCCATCGTTAATTTATTTGACCACTTTTTTGACCGTGCCGGAGGTGCGGATGGTGAGCTTTTCCGCAATGCCGGGGGCGGCGGTGCGCTTCCACCAGGCACATTTTGGATACTGCCTGCGGTCAAAGCTCCAGAAAATGATGTTGCGGAAGATTTCAAACCGTTCCAGCCCTTCCGTGGGCGCACCGAGCAAATGTGCGATTTCTTCCGGCGTGTCTTCCGTGAGGATGAAGATGAGGTCGTCATACTGCCCTTTGATTCCTGCGTCCCACCACGCGGGCGCGTGGGTCAAAATGTCGGCAAGCTCCTCCGTCTCGATGATGTAAACCGGGATTTTCAGCCCGAATTTTTTCGATAGAAGGGCTTCCAGTGCGGTCTTTGCGTCCGTGATTTCGGAATCGAAGGACACGTTCTCGCTGTTTAGGAAGGTGCGGATGTTGAAAAAGCCCTGCTCCTCCATGGCGGCTTTCAGCTCTGCCATGTCCACCTTGTTTTTTCCGCTGATGTTGATGCCCCGCAGGAAGGCAATGCGTCGTTTCATGGGTTCAAAATCCTCACTTTTTCAGCGATTCGATCAGGCCGAAGACCTCAAACTTTTTCGCTTTGATCAGCTCCGCGAACTCGTGAATGTCGGCAAACGGGGGACAATGCACGCCGGAGAAGCCCGCGTCACCCGTCTGGTGCACATCGGTGCCCGCGGTATAGAGAAGGCGATGT
Source organism: Christensenella sp. UBA1750 (assembly GCA_002315655.1). Lineage (GTDB taxonomy): Bacteria > Bacillota > Clostridia > Christensenellales > UBA1750 > Spyradocola. The sequence goes on along the minus strand of DCHO01000003.1, from coordinate 27,345 downwards.
TCCTTTGCAAAGGCAATGGCCGCATCGTTGTGGCTGTCATGGCGCGGGTTGTTGTTGATGACCTCCACGCCGTCCAGATAATGCCAGTTTTGCACCTTGCAGTAGCCCCGAAAGGGGTGCGCCTGCAGCAAAATGCCGTGGGGCGTTGTGTGAACCTTTTCGTAAAGCTCCGGCAGCGTCAGCGCGGAGAGGTTGCCCAAGGCCGCCATTTCATTTTCGTCCACGCCGAAAACGAGATAATCCTCCCACCCGGCGGGGATGCGCACCTCGGCGGCGGCGAACACGGCAAGACCGATTTTGTCGCCCTCCGCTTTGGCGCGGGCGGCATCGGCGTAGTATTCCTTGAGGCGGATTTTGTAATCGCCTTCGGCAAAGAAATCCGGCGTATAGTGGTTCGTGACGATCACCGCGTCATAGCCCTGACTTTTGACCTCCCGCACCATTTCCTCCGGGGAGAGGTGCGCACAGGGACTCACGGGGGAGGTGTGGGCGTGGGTCTCGACCTTCCAAAGATTGTCCATCCTTTATGCCTTTCTTTCCAGCATTTTCACGGCGTTGCAGATGCGGGAAATGCCCTTTAGCACCCAATCCGTCGGCGCGGCTAAGTTGAGCCGCATAAAGCCCTCGGCGCGGGGGCCGTAGTCGCTGCCGGAATTGAGGCGCACCTTTGCATTCTTAATGAGGAAATCGCACATTTCGTCCGAGGACAGCCCGAAGGCGCGGAAATCCAGGAACATAAGGTAAATGCCCTCGTTGGGATAAACCTTTATGCCTGCCTCCCGCAGCTTCGGAATCGCCAGATCGCGGTTCGTTCTGATGATGGACTTGACGGCTTGAAGCCAACAATCCCCGGTTGCGTAGGCGGCTTTTGTGGCGATAAGTGCCATCACGTTGCCTTCATTCAGCCCCAGTTCGCCCATCTTTTCAACCATTTTCGCTTTCATTTCCCTGTCACGGCACAGAACGGCGCTCTGCGCCAGTCCCGCAATGTTGAAGGATTTGGTGGCGGAAACGCACTGGGCAACGCCTGTTTCCGTGCCGGATAAGGAGAGAATCGGGACGTGCTTTTTCCCGTCCAGCGCAAAATCGCAGTGGATTTCGTCCGCAACCAAATAAACTTCGTGCTTTTTGCACAGGTCAACGACCTTTTGCAGCGTCTCTTTCTCCCACAGCCGCCCGGTGGGGTTGTGCGGGGAGCAGAGCAGCAGGAGCTTTGCGCCGCAGAGCTGCTTGTCCAAATCCTGTAAATCCATTTCCCAGCGTCCTGATTCGGTCTCAATCAGCGGATTTTCCACAATCTGCCGCCCGGTAGCGCGGATGACCCGGAAGAAAGGACCGTAAACCGGGGTCTGAATGACCACCTTTTCTCCCGGCGCGGTCAGCGCGTGCACGGCAAGCTGCAACGAGTCCACAACGCCTCTTGTGTGAAAGATTTCCTCATGGGAAAGGGATAAGCCGTGATTGCGCAGATAGTAGGCAATCAGGGAATCGTCATCCTCCGGGCGGTGCATGGGATAGCCCCAGGCATGGTGGGCAACGCGCTGCTCTATGGCGGCCTGAATCCCGTCCGCAATGGGGAAGTCCATGTCCGCTACCCACATGGCCATCACGCCTTCCTCGCAGGTGTCCCATTTTTCGCAGTCTGTTCCCCGGCGGACAATGCCGCTCTGCAAGGTCTTGATGAGATCGGGCTTTGTTTCGCTCATTTTTCTGTCCCCTTTTATCTGTTTTTGTAAAAATGCCCCGACAGAAGGTTTCTGCGGGGCAGAGCTTTTATTTGCGGAGCGCGTCCAGCAGGAGGAAGGCTTCCTTTGCGTCCTTGGCAAAGCTGTCGCACTTGCCCTCAACGGAAACGCGGCCTTCGTAGGAAATGGCTTTTAAGGCGGTGAAGAAGGCTTCATAATCCTTCTCGCTGCCGTCGTTTTCCTTGGGATAGAAGCGGGAGGCGCGGTCGGCAATGTGGCAGTGCGCAACGCCGTTGTAGATGGCGGCGCAGTCCTCGTTACCCATCATCATGTGGTAAAGGTCGGCAAGTGCCTCCACCTGTGCGCCTTCCTCGCCCACCACCTGCGTGGCCAGATACTGCGCTTCGACCACATGGTTGATGATGTTGGTTTCCCCGGTGCGCAGCGGCTCGATGGCGATGCGCAGACCGTTCTGCGCCGCGATGGGCGCGGCCATGGCAAGGAAGCGGGTCATATAGCGATAACCTTGCGCAAGGGTCATGTCATCGGGCACCTTTCTCGCCGCACCGGAGCCGAACACGCAGACCTTCACCCCCAGTTCGCTTGCGCGGGCGAAGGCCTTTTCGATGTAGGCGCGGGTGCGGGGGGAGTCGCAGTCCTCGGAACAGAGCTTGTATTCGCTGCCGGGGAACATGACGTTGGTGGCTTCCACGGGCAGGGGAGAGGCTTTGACCTGGGAAAGCAGCTTTGCGTATTCCTCGTCGGACAGTCCGGCGATTTTGGCTAAGTTCAGTTCCACATAGTCGTAGCCGATGGCCTTCATCACGGGGGCGTTTTGGATTTCGGTACAGATGCCTAAACGAATCATAGTGTTGCAGCTCCTTTATATGCTTTATCGGATGGTGATGTTGTGCGCCTTTGCGATTTCGTAGGTTCTTTTGATGGCGTCATAATAGGCCTGATCGCCGGTCAGATGCTCTAAGATCATGGGCATTTCGGGGGAAACGGCTTCGGCGCGCTCCATGTAGTGCGCCACGTCAAGCCCGCCTGTCCCAACCGGGACTTCGTAGAACTGGAAGGTCATTTCCTCGCTCAAACGGTTGTCTTTTAGGTGGCAGGATTGCGCCTGAGTACCCAGCAGGTCAAAGATTTCGTCAATGAACGCGGCGGAATTGAAGTAATGCTCCAGGGTGAAGACCCAGTTGGTCACATCAATGTGTACCGAAAAGGCCTCCCGATCCACCGCCTGAATGAGCTTTATGTATTCCTGCGGCGAGGTCGGAACCATCCACGGCATGGCTTCCAAGCAGTATTTGGTGTGCTTGGGGTTTACCGTGTCGATGATGCTTTGCACGCAGGCAACCGTCGCGTCAAAGGCCTTCTGCGTCAGGTTCAGCGGATGATAGGTGTCCCACCGCTTGCCGCGATAAGCGCCCGCCACGTTGACGCAGCACTTTGCCCCGATTTCCTCCGCCAGACGCAGCTGACCGATGCAGCGTTCCAGTGAGGCTTCCCGCTGGGCGGCGATCTCCGAAATGGGGTTGCACCACGCGCCGACCTCCGCAATGAGCAGCTTGGAATCCTGACAGGCATCGGCATAATCGGCAACCGTGTTTGCGTCCGCCTTGTAATCCACCGGGAAAACCACGGCGGAAAGTCCGGCTTCTCTTTGCACCCGCGCAAAATCCTTTGCATCTTCGTGGGGCAGAACGTGGGAAATGCCAAGACGCATAGAACGTCCTCCTTATTTATGCGTGATGAAAGCGGAAGGCTTCCATGCCCTTAACGCCGGGCTTGCAGCAGAAGATGCAGCCGGAATCCGGGAACTTCTCCTTGGTAAAGCCCATGGTGGTGATAAACAGGGTGTCCATGTTTTCTCCGCCGAAGGTGGCGCAGGTGGTAAGCGGGCAGGACACCGTCACGTGGTCAATTTCAAGGCCGGTGATGTTGTCAAACCGCTGCACCATGCCGCCGCCGCACCGGGCGACCCACAGTTTTCCCTCCGCATCCACGCACATTCCGTCCGGCACGCCGTATTCCTTGGGGTCACCCGTTAAATCCACCACCACGCGGCGGTTGGAAACGGCGCCGGTTTCCTCGTCATAGTCAAAGCCGAAAACGACCTTGCTGGGTGAGTCGATGAAATACATGGTCTTGTGATCGGGGCTCCAGCCTAAGCCGTTGGCGCAGTCGAGACCGTCCATGATGCAGACAAAAGACCCGTCGGGCTTCACCTGATACAGCCCGCCGTGCTGCTCCTTGACCATCGGCATCACATCGGCAAAGAAGTCGCCGTTGGGGGCGGGCTTGCCGTCGTTGCCGCGGTTGCCGGGGGTCGCGTCGGGGGAGGCAAGAAGGGTGAGGGCTTTTGTTTCGGGATTGAAGAAATACAGCCCGTCTTCCAGCGCAACGACGAGATCGTCACCCTCCGTCAGCCCCACGGTGCCGATGCGGGAGGGCATATCGTAGCGGGTGATTTCCCCGTCCTTGACCTTGCCTAAAACCTTGCCCTCGATGTCCACATACCAGAGGGTCGCGGTCTTTTCGTCCCACAGGCAGCCCTCGCCTAATTTTGCGTCCACGTTGATGAATACTTGCGCGTCCATGAAATCGTCCTCCTGTATTTATGTGCTTATAATGAAACGAACGGGGGTGAAAAGTGAAATATCCTGCGGATGTGAAATATTGTCATTACAGGAGCAATGTGAAATATCCCTGCCGGGATGTGAAAGCGGATGCACACATCCGGTGAATTTAGGAATCATGCTTCCTTAATCTTTCCACACGCCGCAGCGTATTTCACATTGCATTGCAATATTTCACACGGTTTTGCCGTATTTCACAGGGCGAAACCCTATTTCACCGATTCAGAATCCCAAGTGATGCAGGAACTTCCCCAGCAAGTCCGGCCAGGTTTCCGCGCCGGGGGCTTCGGGGATGCCAAGCCCGATGCCGTGTCTGCCGAAGGGGTAAACGTGGATGGAGGTGGGCACGCCGTTTTCTATGCACCGCTGCCCGAACTCGATGGCCAGCTCCGCCGGCACCGTCTCGTCCGCGCCCGTGTGCCACAGAAAGCAGGGCGGCGTTGCGGGGGAAACGCGGTAGGTGGGGGAGACGGCGTAAAGGTCGGCAGGAAGCGGGTGTTCCTTGCCGGAAACGTATTGCATCATGGCCGGACTGCGCCGCTGGTAATGGTCAAGCGCGGCATAGCAGGGCGCGATGGCGTCCGGGCGGCAGGAAACCCGGTCGATAAGGTCGGAAGCGTTCGGGTCGCCCGCGTCAAAGAGGGTACCCAGCAGCCCGGTCAGATGCCCGCCGGCGGAAAAGCCCATCACGCCGATTTTATCCTCCGGGATGCCGTATTCCTTGGCATGGTACCGCACGAACCGCACGGCGCGTTTCGCATCGGAAAAGACCGTCTGCATGGAATAGGGACGGAGGCGGTAATTGACCACAAAGGCGTGAAAGCCCATGGAATTCAGCTTTTCGGCAACGTGAATCCCTTCATGGAAAGCCCGGTGCGTGTAGCCGCCGCCGGGGAACACGAGCATACAGCCGTGGATTTGTCCGTCAGAGAGCAGCATGGGGGTTAAGGTGGGTTCGGGCTGGCCGAAGGAGGGGTCAAAATCCGGGGTGTCAGTTTCCCACAGCTTGATTTCAGTCATTTTCTTGCCCTCCCTTAAAATCCTAAGCTCACAAGGAAGTCCCGCAGCAGCTCCGGCCAGTCCTCCGCAAGCGGCGCAGTCTCACGACCCAGACCGATGCCGTGGGCGCCGTAGGGGAAAACGTGCAGGGAAACCGGGATGTTCCATGCCAACAGCGCTTTTGCAAGCCGCAGACTGTTTTCCACCGGCACCGCCTGATCCTCCGCCGTGTGCCAGATGAAGGCGGGTGGGGTCAGACCGTTCACCAGCGTGTCGCAGGAGAGCGTCCTTGCGGCGGTCAGGGTGTGCTCGCCAAGCAGATTTTCCGCCGTGCCGGGATGGCGGAAAAGCCCTAAGGACACTACCGCGTAGCAGGGGATGAAAGCGTCCGGGCGGCAGGAAACGCGGTCAATGGGGTCGTCCGCATCGGGGTTGCCCTGATCCCACATCACAGCTGTGTTGCAGATGAGATACCCGCCCGCAGAGAAGCCTAAAATGGCGATTTTGTCTGCAGGAATGTTGTATTCCTCCGCGTGATAGCGCACAAAACGGATGGCGCGTTGGGCGTCCTGCAGGGGAACCGGGAAATGATAGGGAGCAACGCGATAGTCCAGCACAAAGGCGTGAAAGCCCAGCGCGTTGAGCTTTTCCGCGATGGGTGCACCCTCGTGGGCGGCCTTGTGGCTGTATCCGCCGCCGGGGCAGACGATGACGCAGCCGTGGATTTTGCCGTCTTTCAGCAGAAACGGGGTCAGTGTCGGCTCCTTCTGCCTGAAGGAGGGGTCAAAATCCGGGGTCACGTCCCAGAGCTTTACGGGTTCCATCTTTATGTCCTCCTTAATCCAGATAAGGAATCATGTCGCCCAATTTTTCAAAAATCAGGTCAGGCTCGATGCCGAATTTGTCAATATCGGAAAGAACGCCCTCGCCGGAGAGCACCAATACGGCGCACAGCCCGTGATCCACGCCGGTGCGCACGTCGGTGTAGAGGCGGTCGCCCACCATGGCCATTTCCTCCGGGCGCAGGTTCGTGCGCTCACAGGCGGCTTTTACGATCTCTCCGTAGGGCTTGCCGATGATGAGGTCGGCCTTGCGCCCCGTGGAGGCTTCGATAAATGCCATGATCGCTCCGATGTCCGGAATAAAGCCCGTGGCGGTGGGGCAGTTGAAGTCCGGGTGGGTGGCGATGTAGGGCTTGCCTTCCCGTATGAAGTCGCACACCTTGGTCATTTTGGCATAATCAAGGGTGGTGTCAAAGCCCACCAGCACAAGGTCGGGGTCGTTTTCGTTAAGCGTGATGCCGTGCGCTTCCATTTCCGCAGTAAGAGACAGATTGCCCAGCAGGTACACGGTTTTGCCGGGATGCTCGCGGTTTAGGTATTGCGCCGCCGCCTGCCCGGAGGAAAGAATGTGATTCTCGTCCGTTTCCAGCCCCAATTTGCGCAGCTTTTCCGCATAATGCGACACCGAGCGGGAGGAATTGTTGGTCAGAAAGAGAAAATCGCGCCCGGTGCTTTTAAGCTTGTCCAGAAACTCCATCGAGCCGGTAATCACGTTGTCCCCCAGATAAAAGGTGCCGTCCATATCTAAACAGAATACTTTGATTTTTTTCAGTTTTTCCCGAATTTCATTATCCTTGAGGTCTCCGATTTGTCGCATGGGCAAAAATCCCCCTGAACTGATCTTTTCCTCATTATAGCATAATCTTTTGCAAAAAAACAGCCCGTTCCGATGTTTCACGGAGCGGGCTTTGCACGTTGTTGAAAATTACTGGTTCAGTTCCTCGTTGTGGGTTTTGACCATTTCCATGGCTTCGTTGTAGACGCTGTCCTTCCACTCCTGACGCACCCACGGAATTTTGTCATGGCCTTCCAGCATACCGGGCAGGATCAGGCCGCCGTCCACGCGGACGGAGATGCCGGTGATGTAGGAAGCCTTCTCGGAGGCCAGGAACGCCACGACCTCGCCGTTCTCGCGGGGGTTGCCCACGCGATGCAGCGGGATGGACTCGGTGACAAACGGGCTCTTTAAGCGGTCTTCCTGACCGGGACGGGGCACCCAGGTGGCACCGGGAGCCACGCAGTTAACGCGGATGTTGTAGGCGGAAAGGTCAAGTGCCATGGACTCAGTGGCACGCTTGATGCCCGCCTTGAAGCCGCCGTAAAGGTAATCGTCGGGATAGGCCATTTCGGCGCGGGAGGAGGTGATGAAGATGATGCAGCCGGCGATTTTGTCGGCAACCATGTAGCGGGCGGCGGCACCGGCGCACAGAATGTAGTTGCGGAAGTTGGTGTTGTAGATGCCGTCCACGAACTCCGGGGTGGCGGTCAGCACGGAGCCTCTTGCACTGGGGTTGGCGGCGTTGCACACCAGAAGGTCAATGTGTCCCAGATCGCGGTGGGCGTTGTCCATGACTTCCTGCGGCACGGTGGGAAACTGCAGGGAAGCCTGATACACAAAGCACTTGCGCCCCAATTTTTCGATGGCGGCGCGTGTTTCCTCGGCGCCCTCCTTGCGGCTGTTGTAGGTGATGGCGACATCGTAGCCCTGTTCTGCCAGCACGATGGCGATGCCCTGTCCGATGTTGTGGCTGCCGCCGGTAACGACTGCTGTTTTGCTCATATTTTTATCCTCCGTATTTGTTCTGTGTGTTCGAGCGGAATCGCACTTTTTATGGATTTCAGTATAGCACAAAGCCTCAAAAAGTCAATCAGCGCTTGTAATCCCGGCAGGCTTCGATGTAGGCCACCAGGTTTTCGATGGGAACCTCCGGCTCGACCATGTGGGTGGGGCAGGGGAGCAGCCCGCCGTGGGAACCTGCAATGTCTAAATTGTCAAAGACCGCTTTGCGCACCTCCTCGGGTGTGCCGAAGGGCAGCACGCTCTGGGTGCCGATTGTGCCGTTGAAGGAGATTTTGTCACCGTACTTTTCGTGCAGGAAGCGGAAATCCATGACCTCCGGCTGAATGGGGTTTAAGATGTCGATGCCCGCGTCGATGAGCGAGGGCACCAAGTCCGTCACCATGCCGCAGGAATGGTACTGGATGAGAATGTCGGGATTGATGGCTTTGGCGGTGTCAATCACCTTTTTGAGCCGGGGTTTCAGCCACTCATCATAGAGGGAGATTGACATCATGATGGCGCGTTGGGTGCCCACGTCGTCCCCTAAGAAGATGGTGTCCGCGCCCGCTTCCGCATAGGCCGCCGCCCGCCGGCAGGAAAGCTCCGTCACGCGATCCAGCAGCACGGTCGCCATAGGGTCATCCCCCATCATGTCGCACATCAGGTTTTCCATGCCGCGCATATACCACGCCGCTTCCCAGACGGTGCACTGCATATCGCCCATCACCGCCTTGCCCTCCTTATGGAGCGCATCCGCCTGCGCCTTCATGCTCTGCAGGGATACGGGGTCAAAGGCGGGCAGGGGATAGGCCAAAATCTGCTCGGTGGAGTCGAAATTCTCCATGGGGTGGTGCATATAGGTCATGTGGAAGGCGTACTTGGAGCCGGGCTCGTGCGCCACGCCCCAGATGTCGATGCTTGTGCCGTCCTTGAAATGCTTGTCTCTATAATAGTTGTTTTTGAAGACCTCGGGAGAGGCGGCAATGGGTTTCAGCCCTTCGATGGTCGTGGTGGAGAAGGGCAGCTCCATGGGGTGCTCCTTCAGATATTCGCGGAAGGCCTTGTCGATGGAGGGGCAGGGGGTAAAGGAAATGGGAATCCGTTCAAAGCCCTTACGCTTGGCAAGAGAGAGGTAGTTTTCGCGGTCTGTCATGGCAGGAGGCTCCCTTCTTATGCGGATTGCATTTTGTTAAGTAAAGTATAACATACCTTTGCCGTTTGTCAATTCATGGAAATATGATTGCTGAAATAATACTGAAAGAAGTATTTACCGTTGTGGATAATTATGACATTCAGCGTAATTTAAGCACATTTTAAGCGTGAGTTCAGTGCAGGTTCAGTGTCTTTTCAGAAAACAGTTAACTTCATAAAGTATTTACGGACGGGTCACATATTGTTCATAATTTGTTCAACAATTCCGCTGAACAATCCTCTATACTCTGTTTTTGAACGGGGGAGAGGAACAATCCTCCCGGTGCACAGCGAAGAAGGAGGCAAAAGGCTTGTTCTGTGCGCGCAGGAATTGAGTTTTGCTGCCGCCTTTCAAGGAACTGAAAGGGCACTGAAAATGGGCTGAAAAGGATTTCAGTTTGTGAAAATGTTCCAAAATAGGAAAGGAAAGAATCAACATGAAAAAGCTACTGTCCGTTGTGCTTGCGCTGGCGATGATTCTGTGCATGATTCCCGCGCTCTGCGCCACTACCTACCTGACCATCTCCGACAAGTCCTACAACATCAAGATCTGGACTTACGGAAACGCTTCCGAGTACGCTACCGCTTCCTCCGCCAACTCCATTACCTTCGAGTACGAATATGATGATGACTATGCCGTGGAAACCGGCAAGTGGTCGGACGAGCGCGTCATGGCGCTGGTTCAGGTCTCCGGGTTTGCCTTTGCGGATTTCGATCCCGATGAGGACACCATCTACATCGACAGCAAGGAGCTGACCGTTGCTTCCTCTGCCGCGTACTATGGCGAGATCGGCGCGGTTGCCGATGGCACCATCGTCTTCCCTGTTGAACTGACCGAGGCCGGTTACACCGACAGCTACAGCATCAAGGTCGTGACCACCGACGCCAATTCCGTGGAGACCACCGAAAAGGCCAACATCACCGTAAAGCTGGTCAACACCGCTGACGAAGCCAAGGCGGACAAGACCGCCTACATCTCCGGCATCGCCGTGAACAGCAACTACGATGATGCCACCGCTTACATCGTGGGCAGCAAGATCTACGTCGATTACGTTGACGAGAAGAAGGACGTTGTTCTGGATATTACCTTCGCCGACGAGAACAAGAGCGCCTTCACCGTCATCACCTATGCCAACGGCGTGGATGTGGATGGCTTCACCCTGACGAAGAAGAACAGCTCTTCGCCCTACTTCACCGCACTCTTCGACGATGAGGACGAATACACCCGCCTGTCCGGCTCTAAGGGCTACTACCTGTTCCAGCCCTGGGTCTATGACGGCGACGACATTGAGTTCACGCTGGAAACCGAGGCGTACAACTACACCGTGAACAAGGATTACACGGTCGTTGCCCGCACAAACATCCATGAGGCGGATCCCAAGGGCGTTTATCTGACCTCCTCTGCCGTGACCATCTCTGTCGGGCAGACCTACGTTCCCGAGATGAAGTCCGTCTCCACCGGCGACGTGCTGGTGCCGACCTCCGTTCTCATCTATGATGATACCAACACCAAGCTCATGTCCGACATCGTGGACTATGCCAACGACTCTGACGACACTTACACCTTGATCGGCGTCAAGCCCGGTGTTGCCTACATCAAGTGCTATTACAGCAAGAACTATGCTGTGGCTTCCGACAGCTTCCATTACTCCACTTCTACCCAGAAGGTCACGGTTGTTTCCGAATCCGCGGCTTCTGCTGTCACCACCACCACTTACACCGTTTCCTGCCGCAATCTGAACGTTCGCAAGGGCCCCGGCACTTCCTACGCCAAGACCGGCATGGTGCACCGCGGCGAGACTGTCGAAGTGGTCTCCGTCTCTGACGGATGGGCGCTGCTTTCCGACGGAACCTACGTCTGCTACAAGTACCTGACCAAGTAAGTATGAACCTGTTGTGATTCTTTCCCCTTTCGGAAAAACATTGTGAATCCCCGACCCCTGCGCAATAGCCGGCGCAGGGGTCATTTGTGCGCTGAAATATTGTTTTTTCGCGCATGGCCGCCCTGTTTGCAAAAGACCGGCATTTGCGGTACAATGGAGAAAACAAGGAGGGGATTTTGTATGTGCTTTCGCCCGGACACCCGCGCAAGGAGACTTTGGGAGGTCAATCTCTATGCCATGCGCTATTTGGGCATCAAACTGCTGCTGCTGGATGCGGACAACACGCTGACCAAGTGGAACGACCTCAATGCTCTGCCGGAGGCTGCCGAGTTTGTGCGGACGGCCAAGGCGGCGGGCTTTGGGGTGGTGGTCATTTCCAACAACCACGCAGACCGCCTGGAGCCCATTTCCAAGCAGCTGGAAATCAACTGCCTGCCCGATATGCACAAGCCGCTGGCGAAGAAGACGAAGGCCTTTGTGGAATCCATCGGCTTGCAGCCGCGGGACTGCGCCGTGATCGGCGACCAAATCTTGACCGATGTGCTGATGGGAAAGAGACTGGGGGCGCACACCGTGCTGCTTGACCCGATTGACCTGACGCACGAATATAAGGTGACAAAGTTCAACAGGAACATTGAGAGGCTGATTAAGAAGCTATGGAAGATATGAGGGGGGAACGCCCCTTCAGCCACGAATCGTGCAGGCACGATTCGTGACAGCTTCCCCATTGCATGGGGCAGCCCTAACGGAGGATAAATGAGAGAGAAAGCGTTGTTTGGTCCGGCGGGGAACTGCGAGGACTTTTACGAAAAGGGGTACAAGTCCACGGTGCAGGCGCCGGGATATTTGGATGATATGGGGCTTTATGCCTATGAATATTCCTGCGGGCGGGGTGTGCTGCTGAAACAGGACACCGCAGAGCGCATCGCGGAGCAGGCGGCGGAGCACGGCATCACGATGTCCATCCATGCGCCGTATTTTACCAACCTGTGCAACCCCGACCCCGAAAAGCAGGAGGCGACGCGGAACTGGCTGCTGCAATCGGCACAGGCGGTTTTGTGGCTGGGCGGGAACCGCGTGATCTTTCACCCCGGCGCTCTGATGAAGCAGACCCGGGAGAAGGCGCGGGAGGTGGCGGAAAATAACATGAAGGCCGCCGTGGATGCGGTGCTGTCCAAATTCCCGGACATCATCCTTTGCCCGGAAACGCTGGGGAAAAAGAACCAGTACGGCAATCTTTCCGAGGTGCTTTCCCTGTGCAAGCCGTATGATCCCCACGTTCTGCCCTGCATCGACTTTGCGCACCTGCACGCGGCGGGCTGCGGGTGCATAAATGGGGAAGGCGATTTTGATGCCATTATAAAGGAAGGCATAGACACATTAGGGTTGGAGCGGATGCGGGAATTTCACAGCCATTTTTCGCACATCGAGTACACTTCGGCGGGAGAAAAGCGGCACAAAAAGTTTTCCGATGAGGGCTATGGCCCCGACTTTGGGATGCTTGCGCCGATCCTTGTAAAATACGGCCTGTTTCCCACGGTTATCTGCGAATCTGCGGGGTCGCAGAGCACAGATGCTGCCGCTATGCAGAAAATTTACGAAGAAACCGTTTGAAACTCTCGTTAATTCCCGGAAAAATGGCTTTTCAAGCAAAAAAGAATGTGCTATAATTCCTAAGAATATGTAGGGGTGTGCTCCGATGGATGGACGCCGCTTACGAACAACGGTTCTGTAACACGACCGCTATGGAGGTAGTTTAGTATGATTTCTGCTGGTGAATTCCGTAAGGGCGTTACCATCGAGCTCGATGGCGACGTGTTCAACATTGTTGACTTTCAGCACGTTAAGCCCGGCAAGGGCGCGGCTTTCGTCCGCACCAAGATCAAGAATGTGATGAACGGCCACGTTCTTGAGAGAACCTTCAACCCCACCGATAAGGTGCCGCGTGCCACCATCGAGACCAAGGAAATGCAGTATTCCTACAATGATGGCGACTTCTATTATTTCATGGACAGCGAGACCTACGATCAGGTTCCTCTGGGAAAGGACGTCTGCGAGGACGCTCTGCCCTACATCAAGGAAGAAGACTACTGCACCGTGCGTTTCTACAAGGGCAGCGCTTTCTCCGTTGAAGCGCCTAACTTTGTCACCCTCGAGGTCGTGGAGACCGAGCCCGGCGCCCGCGGCGACACCGCCAACAACGTGACCAAGCCCGCCACTCTGGAGACCGGCTACACCGTGGCTGTCCCGATTTTCATCAACCAGGGTGAAAAGATCCGCATTGATACCCGCACCGGCGAGTATATGGAGCGCGCTTAATGTAAATACTTAAAAAGGGGTCGGGCTTGCGTCTGACCCCTTTTTGCAATCTATGAGGAGGGAAAAAGATGAGTGAAGTTGTCAAGAAGGTTGAGTTCTTAAAAGGCATGGCCGAGGGCATGAACCTGACGGCCGACACAGTGGAGCACAAAATGATGCTCAAAATGCTGGAAGTCATGGAAGAAATGGCCGAGGAGCTGGAAGCCGTTTCCGACCATCAGGACGAATTGGATCAGTATGTGGATGAGCTGGACTCAGACCTGGGCGATCTGGAGGAGGAAGTCTACGGCATCCCCGAGGACGACGAGTGCGCCTGCGGACATCATCACCATCATTTTGATGAGGACGATGAGGACGAGGATGGCTGGGACGACGAGGACGAGTGTGACTGCGAGCAATGCGAGGACGACGAGGACGCGGGAGAGGATTTCTTAGAGTACGAGTGCCCCCACTGCGGCGCGTCCGTGTATTACGACCAGAACTACTTCGATCTGGAAGAAGACCACCTCTGCCCGGACTGCGGCAAGGAGCTGTTCCCCACCGTGCCCGATGAAGAATAACTGACAGTTTGTGAACGCAAAACGCCTCCCACCCCTAAAGGGGCGGGAGGCGTTTTGCGGGGCGCGGCGTGAGTGCAGTGTTCATCCATCTTCTGTGAGCCGCGCCCATCGGAAGGTTTGCTGTTGTCCAACAGGTACGGTTTGTGCTATAATCGAAGCAAAGGCGGTGAAGTGGTATGATGCAGAAGGCGGGAGTTTTCAGAGGAATCCTGTTTGTGATCGCGGGGCTGATTCTGGTTTTTCAGCCGTGGATAAATGGACTCAAAATCTTGGGCTGGCTCATTCTCGTTCCCGGGGCGCTGGTGCTTGTGGGACTGCTTGTTCGCAGCAGGAGAGCCAAGCGGATGCAGAAAAGCGTGGTTGCGGAATTTTTCTCCGGCGACTGCGTGTATGAGACCGGCTTTCTGGCAAAGGGGATGCTTTGCGACCTGTCCGTTCCCGGCGCGGGCATCAACGGCATGACCTATGATGCGGCAAAGGGCGAGCTGTCGATCTATTACTCCTTTTTGAGCCGCAGGGGTGGGCGCGAGGGCGACGTTGCTGTGCTTTCCGTTGCCCCGGAGGAAGCGGACAGGGCGCAGAGCGTGCTTGCGCATTTCAACCTGCCCACCGTGGAGGAAGCAAAGACAAGGGAAGCGGAAAAGACGGAACAGGTTAAGAATGAGAAAAAAGGGTAAAGAGACGCAATTTTCCCTTAATCCGCAGTCCGATCAATGTTATACTGTCAAAAGAAAAATCACCAAGGAGGCAATATGATCCGCGTTACGATTTGGAACGAATACTATCACGAACTGACCGACGGAATGACCATCAAAATGTATCCCGGAGGCATTCACGAATTTCTGAAAGAGCAGCTGCGCGATGAGGAGTTTGAGATCAAAACCGCATGGCTGGAAAAAGACGAGTTCAACGGCCTGTCCGATGAGGTGCTGGACAACACCGATGTGCTGATGTGGTGGGGACACTGCCGCCACGCCTTTGTGGACAACGACACCGCCGAGCGCGTGTTCCGGCACGTTATAGGCGGCATGGGCTTTATCGCCATGCACTCGGCGCACCTGTCCAAGCCCTTTCGCAGGCTGATGGGCACCTCCTGCAAACTGCAGTGGCGCTGCGACAACGAGCGGGCGCGGGTGTGGTGCACAAAACCCGCCCATCCCATCGCGCAGGGCATTCCCATGTCCTTTGAGCTGGAAGCGGAGGAAATGTACGGCGAATATTTCGACATTCCCACGCCCGACGAATTGCTGTTCGTCACCTGGTTCCAGGGCGGGGAAATCTTCCGCGGCGGCTGCACCTGGACACGCGGCCAGGGCAGAATCTTCTACTTCCATCCGGGTCACGAGCTGTGTCCCTCCTTCCACAATCCTTATGTCATCCGCATCCTCAAAAACGCCATCCGCTGGGTCAACAAGACCGACACGCATTTCCTCAACAGCGGCGAATATAAGGAACCCGACGAGAAGTTCGATGTGCTCACGGATGAAGAATGTATCGAAAAATTTGCACCTAAAGGTTAGGCGCTGAATAAATATCGGAGGAAATTATGAAAACCTTAAGACTTGGTATGATCGGTCTGGGCGGAATGGGCAACATCCATTTCGACGCCCATGTGCTCAATGAGCGTGTCACCATTGTCGCCCTGTGCGACCTCATTCCCGAACGCTGCGAAAAGGCTATTGAGAAGGGCAACCTTACCGGCGTGAAGGTCTATACGGACTTCCGTGAAATGATTGACAACGAGCAGCTGGACGCGATTGACATCTGCACCTCCAACGATTTCCACTCCATCATCGCGGTGTATGCGCTGGATCACGGCCTCCATGTCTTCTGCGAAAAGCCCGACGCCATGAACGTGACCGAAGTGCAGAAGATGTACGACGCTTACAAGCGCTCCGGCAAAATTCTCATGTGTATGCGCAACAACCGCTACTATTCCAACTCCAAGTATCTGAAACAGTTCATCGCGGACGGCAAGGCCGGCGAAATCTACTGCGGACGCTGCGGTTGGATTCGCCGCAGAGGCATTCCCGGGCGCGGCGGCTGGTTCACCACCAAGGCCAAGTCCGGCGGCGGCCCCCTCATCGACCTGGGAGTGCACATGATCGACCTGTCCATCTGGCTGATGGGCAACCCCAGACCCGTGGCAGTCAGCGGCTCCACCTTCTCCAAGTTCGCCAACAACACCGCCAAGAGCGATTCCGTGCACTCCACCTTCGGCGTGGCGAACGCCAACGGTACCTTTGACGTGGAAGATCTGGCCATGGGCTTTATCAAGTTCGACAACGGCGCCTGCCTGCAGATCGAATTCTCCTGGGCTTCCAACATCGAGCGCGAGGAGCGCTTTGTGGAGCTGCGCGGCACCAAGGCAGGCTTCAAGTGGCGCGACGACGGCTCTGCCTCCATTTTCACCGAGGACGAGCACGGCACCATCGAGGATTTGAATCCCAAGCTGCCCGAGATGGGCAACGGCCACTTCCGTGCGCTGTATCATTTCGTGGACATCGTGCTGGACGGCGCGCCCAAGGACTACGAGCCGGAGCAGGGCGTGAACATGATCAAGATTCTGTCCGCGCTGTACGAATCCGCGCAGACCGGAAAAGAAGTGCAGCTGTAAGCAATTTTTCAGACCTCTTGAATTTCAGGAGGTCTGCTTTCATTTTCTGAAATAAATCGCAAAAAAATGCTCTTTTCAAACGGGCGGTTTCGTGTTACAATAAACTTAGTTTAAGAAACCGTTATGGAGGTACACGCACTTATGTTCAATAATCTGCCCGAAGTGAAGCTCGCGCTGGTGGCAACCTCCCGCGACTGCTTCCCCATTTCCCTCTCTGCCGCGAGAAAGGCTGCCGTTGTGGATGCGTTCCGCAAGGCCGGCGGCGAGATCATCGACATTCCCACCATCATTGAGACCGAAAATGACACCGTGAAGGCATTAGAGGAAGTGAAGGCCTCCGGCGCAAACGCGCTGGTTGTGTTCCTGGGTAACTTCGGCCCCGAAGGCCCCGAGACCATGCTGGCGGACAAGTTCGGCGGCCCTGCCATGTTTGTGGCGGCGGCGGAGGAATCCGGCGACACCATGCTGGACGGACGCGGCGACGCTTTCTGCGGAATGCTCAATGCTTCCTATTCCATCGGCCTCAAGTCTATGAAGAACATCTACATCCCCGAATATCCCGTGGGCACCGCGGACGAGATCGCGGCCATGATCGTGGACTTTGTGCCCGTGGCGGCGGTGAAGATCGGCCTGTCCAATCTCAAGGTCTTCTCCTTCGGCCCCCGTCCGTGGGACTTCCTCGCCTGCAACGCGCCCATCAAGCCGCTGTTTGACTTGGGCATCAACATTCAGGAGAACTCCGAGCTTGACCTGTTTGCCGCCTTCAACGCCCATGCGAACGATCCCCGCATCCCCGAGGTTGCCGCGGACATGGCCAAGGAATTGGGCACCAACAACCCCTACGCGGGCATTCTGCCCAAATTGGCGCAGTATGAAATCACCCTGCTCGATTGGGCGCAGGACAACCTGGGAGCCGCGAAGTATTTTGTGTTCGCCAACAAGTGCTGGCCGGCCTTCCAGACCCAGTTCGGCTTCGTGCCCTGCTACGTCAACTCCCGCTTGACCGGCCGCTGCATCCCCGTCTCCTGTGAGGTGGACATTTACGGCGCGGTCTCCGAGTACATCATCTGCTGCATCACCGGCGCGGCACCCACCCTGCTGGACATCAACAACACCGTGCCCGAGGATATGTACGAGGCGGAGATCAAGGAACAGACCGAGTACGCCCTGACAGACACCTTCATGGGCTTCCATTGCGGCAATACCGCTTCCTGCTATCTGAAGAATCCCCACATGGACTTCCAGCGCATCATGAAGCGTTCTCTGGAGCCCGATTCCGAGCCCAACATCACTCGCGGCACCATCGAGGGCGATTTGAAGGCCTCCGACATCACCTTCTTCCGTCTGCAGGGCGCGGCGGACTGCAAGCTGCAGTCCTATATCGCGCAGGGCGAAATCCTCGACGTGCCCACCCGCTCCTTCGGCGGCATCGGCGTGTTCGCCATCCCCGAGATGAAGCGCTTCTACCGCCATGTGCTGGTGGAAAAGCACTATCCGCACCACGGCGCGGTGGCCTTTGACCACATCGGCAAGTCCTTATTCGATGCCTTAAAGCTGCTGGGCGTTCAGGATGTGGCCTTCAACCAGCCCAAGGGAATGCTGTATAAGACCGAAAATCCCTTTGCTCTGTAAGGATTTTTCCACAACAAACTCTCATGTCCTCTCCGTGCGCCCTGTGCGGAGAGGACATGGCATAATAAAAAGATCGGAGAAACCCAAATGAATACCAAGAAGAATATGCCCGTGCTGATTGTAACGGCAGTGATGCTGCTTGTGCTGCTGATTGACTTGATCGAGCTGTTCACGCCGGAAAACAAGCTGTCCATCGCCTTTTCCATCGTAGGTTCGCTTGGCGCGATTTATTACGGGCTCGTCGGGTATAAAAAGCCCAACGGGAACCTGATGAAGTTCCTCTTTTTCGCCTATGGCTTTGCCGTCGGTCTGTACGGCGTGTACCGTGCGGACAGATATGTGCCCACCTCTTACCTGTACTTCCTAAGCTCCGCCATCCTCATCTACATCTCGGGTCGGCTGGACAGGCGCGTGCAGAACACCTGCCTGTTCGTGGTCGCGTTTGTGTTGGAGCTCATCGGGTACATCTGCAAGTGCAATGTGCGCGGGGAGGCCTTCTTCTCCGCCCTGCGGCTGGCGGACGAGCTCTATCTGCTCCTTGCCCTGTATGCGTTCTATTTCATCCGCTACAAGGAGCATAAGGAAGCCGGGTTTGCTGTAAAAGCCAGATAAAAATTTGTATATTCGGTATTTTGACGGGTGCAGAAATGTGCCCGTCTTTTTCATTGCACTTCTTCTTTTTCAGTGTTATACTTATGCTATAATAGACAGGTATGTGGTTTTTCGGAGGCACTTTCATGGCAAGGACGCAGATGGACCTGACGCAGGGTCCGATCTTTAAGAAGCTGATGCTCTTTTCGCTGCCCATTCTGCTGGGCGCGGTGGTGACGGAGCTTTACAACGTGGTGGACGCCATCATCGTCGGGCAGTTCATCGGCGCAAACGCGCTGGCGGCGGTGGCGGCGTGCTCGCCCTCGGCTTCCATCATCAATATGTTCTTAGTGGGCTTGCAGACCGGCTCGGCCGTCGTCACCGGGCAGAAGGTGGGGGCGCGGGACAACGAGCATTTGCAGGCGGCACTCAACACCATCACGGCGGTGACGCTCATTTCCGGCGCGATTCTGGTCGTGGGCGGCAACCTGGTGGCAAAGCCGCTTCTGACCATGCTGGGCACGCCGGAGGAGATCTTTGCGGAAGCCTATAAATACATCACGATTATCTTCATCGGCGCGGCGGGCAACCTCATTTACAACATCGGCTCCGGGGTGCTGCGCGGCATGGGCGACTCCACCTGGCCGTTCATCTTCCTGCTGCTGTGCGCCATTTTAAACCTTGTGCTTGATCTGCTGGCGGTGGCTGTTCTGGGGCTTGGCGTGGCGGGCGCGGCTGCGGCCACGGCGATCTCCCAGTTTATCTCCGGCATGGGCATTGTGATTCGCATCAACCGCAACAACTACGGCGCGAAGGTGCATTTGAAGGGCATTCGCATTGCGAAGGCCGAGGCGGCAGCGCTGGCGAACGTGGCGCTTCCCGCGGGCATACAGAACATCGGCAACACCTTGGCGGCACTGTTCATGCAGTCCTATGTCAACTCCTTCGGCGCGACCTTTGCCGCGGCGAACACCATTGTGGATAAGATCGACAATTTCAGCTATATCCCGATTGCGGCGGTGTCCTCGGCGGTGTGCACCTTTGTGGCACAGTGCATCGGCTCCCGTCAGATGAAGCGTGTGTATAAGGGCATTACGGAGTCGATTGTGTTCCTGTGCTCGCTGGGCGCGGTCATCTGCGGGCTGCTGCTGTTGACGCATAACTTTGTGCCGAAGCTCTTTACGCAGGATGAAAATGCGGTAAAGATCGCCGCCCGGGGCATTATGATTATGTGCTATGTGCCCATCTTCAACGGTATTGACCGGGTTCTGCTCAACGCCATGCGTGCGGCGGGCAAGTCCATTGTGCCGATGATCACGGCGCAGTTCGGGTGCTTCACCCGCATCGTGTTCGGGTATTTCCTGGCGGTCAGAACCGGCAATTCCGACGGCATTTTCATCTCGCTCCTGCTGGCCTCCTTCGCAAGAATGGCCGCCATCGCCGTCTATTACTATTGCTTCGGCGGCAAGAAGGCCATTGATAAGTCCGCCGCCAAGATCGCCGCGGCTGCTGAGGCGCAAGAAAAGTAAAATTGACAGATATAAAAATGACCCTCCGGGATGCTGCTCTCGGAGGGTTTTGATTTGCGGTACAATGAAGGGAGCGAAGCGAGTGGAGGGCGAACGTTTCGTCGGAAAACAGTCCGGTGGACTGTTTTCAAGAATAAGCCGCCCGTAACATCGGAACAGGCTGAAAGACTGTTTCGGTGCGAAATCAGAACATTGGGATTACGGTATCACCGTACTTTTCCTCGATGAACTGCCGCACCTCCTCGGTTTGCAGGGCATTGCACAAGGCGACGATTCTGGGGTCGGATTCGTTACCGCGCTTTACGGCGATGACGTTGGCGAAGGTGGTTGCGCCCTCGGATTCCTTGCTCTCGGTGGTGATGAGCTTGTCGGTGATGCCGGCTTCCAGCGCGTAGTTGCCGTTAGCCACGGCAAAATCCACGTCCGCTAAGGTGCGGGGCACCTGCTCGGCGGCGATCTCCACGATTTCCACGTTGTAGGGGTTGTCCACGATGTCGCGGGCGGTGACGGAAAGGCCGGCGCCTTCCGGCAGAGTGATGATGCCCTGTGCGGCCAGCAGCTGCAGGGCGCGGGCTTCGTTGGTGGCATCATTGGGAACGGAGATGGATGCGCCCTCGGAGATGGAAGAGAGGTCGGAGGAACGTCCGGCGTAGAGACCCAGCGGCTCAAAGTGGATGGCGGCGGCGGAAACAAGGTCGGTGCCGTTGTTCTCGTTGAAGTTTGCCAGATAAGGATAATGCTGGAAGAAGTTCGCGTCAATGTCGCCCGCATCCAGCGCCTGATTGGGCAGAACGTAGTCGGTGTATTCCTGAATGACCAGCTCGATGCCCTGCTCGGCTAAAATGGGCTTTACGAATTCCAGCAGCTCCGCGTGGGGAGCGGGGGTCGCGCCGACGACGAGCCTGTTCGCATCGGCTTCCTTGCTGCCGGAGCAGGCGGAAAGAGAGACGAGCAGCACGGAAACAAGCAGAAGGGACAGAATCTTTCTGAGCATTGGTTTTCTCCTCCAAAGTATTGTGTATTTATCTGATTCTCTTGTCGATTTTTTTGGCAATGAGATCAAAGACGACCTGAATGATCTGCACGATGGCAACGATGATGATGAGGGTTAGAATCATCACATCGTATTCGTAGCGCTGCATTCCGTAGCGCACGGCAATGTCGCCCAAACCGCCGCCGCCCAACGCACCGGCCATGGCGGAATAGCCCACCAGCGTGATCACCGTGACGGCTGCGCCGCGGATCAAGGACGGAACGGACTCGGGCAGCAGCACCTTGCGCACGATCTGCATATTGGTGGCACCCATGGTGCGGGCGGCTTCCACAACGCCCTGGTCGATTTCGTTAAGCGACTGCTGCACCATGCGGGCGACAAAGGGGGTCGCGGCGATGGTTAAGGGGACGATGGTGGCGGTGGTGCCGATGGCCTTGCCCACGATGAGGCGCGTGAAGGGCGCGACTACCAGCATCAAGATGACAAAGGGAATGGAACGCCCGATGTTGACGATCCAGCCCACGATGCCGTTTAATGTCTTCATGGGATGAATGCCGTTTTTGTCGGTGACGGTGACAAGCACGCCCAGGGGCAGACCTAAAATGTAAGCAAACAGGGCGGATACGCCGGTCATGTAGAGGGTCTCGGCGCTGCCTTCCAGCAGCATGGAGAGGTTCTTGGTCAGAAATTCATCCATCTTATTCCACCTCCCCTTCCGTCATGCCAAGAAGCAGTTTCGTCACGTCCGACTGCGGGTGCTCCATCACGTCCAAAACCAGTCCCTGCTCCACAAAGGTTCCCTCGTTGATGACGGCGACCTTGTTGCACAAGGCCTTCACCACGCCGATTTCGTGGGTGATGATGACGATGGAAACGTTGAGCTTTTCGTTGATTTCCTTTAAGAGCTTTAAGATGGATTTGGTGGTGAAGGAGTCCAGCGCTGAGGTGGGCTCATCACAGAGCAGCATTTCGGGGTCGTTGGCCAGTGCGCGGGCGATGGCGACGCGCTGCTTCTGCCCGCCGGAGAGCTGGATGGGATAGGCCTTGGCCTTGTCCTCCAAGCCGACGATTTGAAGCAGCTCCATGGCCTTTTGCTCCCTTGCGGCCTTGTCCATGCCGGAAAGCTCCAACGGGAAGCAGACGTTTTGCAGCACGTTTCTTTGCATCAGCAGGTTGTAGCCCTGAAAGATGATGCCAACGCGCTTGCGCAGGTCGATGAGCTCCTTGCCGGAGAGGGCGGAAATGTCCTGCCCGTCCACCTCGATGGTGCCGCTTGTGGGCATTTCCAGCAGGGCGATGCAGCGGAGCATGGTGGATTTGCCGGCACCGGAACGCCCGATGATGCCGTAAATGTCGCCGTCCTCCACGGTCAGGTTGATGTTTTTCAGTGCCTCCACCACCTTGTAGGTGTTGAAGGTCTTACTTAGGTTTGTGATCTTGATCATGATGCTGTAATCCTTATGCTTTGATAAAAAAGCTCCCGCCCGCAAAAGGACGAGAGCATAGCTGTTACTTTCGTGATACCACCTTTTTTCGCTCATTTTCCGCAGAAAATAACGGAATTGAGCCTCCATAGGATACGGCGGATGAATGGCGTCCGTTTATATCCTGCCGCTGTAACGGGCGAACCCGTCGCAGCCTGAACCGATGCTGTCTTGGCTGCGCGACTCTGAGACCATGTTCCCTTCCCGGCCATCGTTCGTTTCCAGCGTTCCCGAACTCTCTGTGGATGCCTGACGAAAGCTACTCTTCTCTTCCCTGCCGATTTCGATCTTTGATTTTCTGCATGATTTTACCGTGAAATGGTTTCCCTGTCTATCAAAAAAGTGTTAATTCTGGCTATATTTTCGGGACAAACGGCGAAAGCGTCAGCTCGCCGTTTTCGGCAAAATCCGCCTTGGCAAAGAGCATGGTTCCGGCGTATTCTTTCCCGTTGGTGGGCGCAAAGCCGGTGAAGATGATTTCGTCCTTGAAAGCCGCCGCCTTGGGCACCGCGCCGCAGTGCAGGGAGGGGTCGGAAGGGGACTGCCAGCCGGAGAAGGGTTGTTCCGACATTTCGTACACGCCGTCATGGATAAGGTAGTGCCACTTTCCGTGGGTGAAATAGTCGCTGCACTCCGGCTCGCCCACGGGGCGCAGGTACAGGGGTGTTTCTTCCTCTGTCCATGTGTTTAAGTCGGGCGAGGTCAGGTGCGCCAAGCACCCCTGCTTCGTTTCGGACAGCGATGTGGTCACAAACATATGGAAAAGTCCCTGCCCGTCCTGCACCAGCTTCGGGTCGCGGGCGGAAACGCCGGTGTATTTCTCCGACAGATAAAAGAGGAAGGACTTGTCTTTGTGGAAATGATAACCGTCTTTCGACACCGAGCGGCAGATGCGGGCGGGGGTACCGTCGCACATCCGCACGGTATAGTAAAGGTAGTGCGTGCCGCCGGAATACATCCACGAGCCGGTGCAGATGGAGCCCTCGGTGGGGTTGTCGATCTCCACCGCCATGGGGTGCTCCTGCCAGGTCACAAAGTCCTTGGTGGAGATGTGCGCCCACTGGTGCGCACCCTTTTTCCATTTGCTGTGGTGATTGTGGCGGTCTTTTAAGTACAGAACGTGGTATCTGTCCTCAAACACAAAGGGCATACAGTCCCCGATAAAGACCCCCGGCGCGGGCAGCCAGCCCTCCTCCATGGTGAAGGTGCGCAAGACGGAGGGCAGCTCTTTTTGCTCATCCTCTGCGGCTTCGTCGGTCACAAAGGGCGCGGAAACGGAGCATTTTGTAGGATAATCTTCGCCGTAAGGCCAGTTTTCATCCAGCAGAAGGTCATTGACAAAAAGCTCCACGCGATAGGGGCGCAGGGTCAGCGTGATGCGGTCGCCGCTCTTCGCTTCCGCCCGCAGAGGCAGGGCATCCGTGAAAATGCCGCCGTAAAAAAGTTCGATGCACACAAATCCTTCCGAAAGGGAAACGAAAAGCGCGGTCTTTCCTTCAAAAAGTCCCTCAAAATGAGACTGTTCCTCGGTTATCGTCCAAGAGAGTTTTCTGTATGCCGCCATGTTCATGCCCTCCTTTTTTCTTCATTATAGAAGGGAAAAGAAGCGTTGTCAAAGCCTTTTGCGGTTGAAAAAGGCAAGAAAGTATGCTATAACAGAAGACAGAGAATCCCCGCACGAAAGGAAGGAAACTGTATGAAACGCTCGGAAATCAACGCCGCCATCGCCCACGCCATGGCGCTGCTCAAGGAAAACAACATCACCCTGCCCTTCTTCGGCTACATGACCAAGGCCGACTGGGAGAAGAGCGATCTGGACTTCACCGTGCTCAAAAACGTGATGATGGGCTGGGACGTCACCGACTTCTCCACCGGCGATTTCGACCATGTGGGCTCCACGCTGTTCACCGTCCGCAACGGCTCCCCCTACGACAAGAAGATGGGCGTGCCCTACGCCGAAAAGTACATCATCATGCAGGCCAAGTGCAATCAGGAAATCCCCATGCACTTCCACAACTTAAAGTCCGAGGACATCATCAACCGCGCCGGCGGTCTGCTCAACATCGAGGTCTACAATTCCACCCCGGACGGCAAACTGGACACTGAAAATCCCGTGAAGCTCTATCAGGACGGCATTCTGACCACGCTGGAACCCGGCGCGGTCATCAAAGTGAAAACCGGCAACTCCGTGACCCTGACCCCCGGCATCTATCACCGCTTCTTTGCCACCGAGGGCGACGTGATTGTGGGCGAGGTTTCGTCCATCAACGACGACAATCTGGACAATGTGTTCCTAACGCCCATGGGTCGCTTCTCCGAGATCGAGGAGGATGAGCCCATCACCTACATCATGGTCAAGGAATTTGACCTCATCAAGAGATAAAAAAATAGAAAAATCTCCGGGAAACGCGCTGTTCCCGGAGATTTTGGATTTCTATCCGATTTTTGTTCCGTCAATTTCGGTCACTTTGCTGCCGGTGGCCTTGATTTTGACGCTCTTCCCTGTCATTAAGCTGTTCCAAAGGCTTTCCGTGAGGTTCACGGAATAGGTTTTGCCTTTCTTGCCTGTCAGGGTCACGGTGTACTGTTCGCTTCGCGTGCCCTCGCGCTCGTTATCTAAGAGGGTGAAATCCTGCCAGTAGGGGGCATCATCATTGCCTTCACTGTCTGCGGTGCGGCCGGGCAACCAGCGTTCGATTTCGTAGGTGTACTGCGTGGCGTAGACCGGGACGGAGAGGTAGACGGGTTCTTCCTCATATTCGGTGTAATACTCGGTCTTGTAGCGCGGAACCTCGCGGGTGGTTTCCGTGAAGGTGCCGTCGCCGTTGTCCTCATAGTCGGTTTCGGTGTCGTAGCCGTCCTGCACCTGCCGGGATTTCTCAACCGCCACGGTTTCGTAGTGGTCTAAAACCTGATTGTAGTGGTGGATTTCCTCATGCTGCTCCCGGATGCGCCCGCCCTCGGGAATCGACCAGTCGGTTTCGGTGACGGTGGTGTATTGCTCAATGGAGATGCTTCTCTGCCACGCTTTGCCGGAAACCTCTGCGGTGGCGGCCTTGGGGATGAGCAGGGCAATCAGCAGCACCAGAAGGAGTGCCGCCGCGCCCAGCGCGATCAAGAGCTTCTTTTTGCTCTTGACTTTTTTCTTTTGCGGGGCAGGAGTTGGTTGTGGTGCGGTGAACTGCTGCTCCCGCGCCGCTTCCTCCTGCGCCTTGCGGGCATTTTCTTTCTGGTTCTGGAAGTAGTCGCTTTGACTTTCCTCCCGCGCCGCGCCGCAGCCGGAGCATTCCGCCGCGTCATAGCGGTTCAGCGCGCCGCAGTAGGCGCACGTCCAGTCCGCGCCCTTGCCGTAGTTTGCGGCCTTATCGCCCTCTACATAAGCTTTCTTATCGCCCATGTAGAATTTCGTGCCTGCATCCTGCGGGTGGCCGCAGGAGGGGCAGACCTTGGTTAAACCGCCGATTCCCTTTGCCCCGCAGTAAGGGCAGTCCCACAGGGCTTCGATGATTTTCTTTGTTTCGCCTGCCATTCTTTACAGCCTTTCTTCCTTAACAACCGTGCCGTCCAGTTTCTTCCAGGTGAAAATGCCGTCCTCCCACACCATGTAGGAGCCGAAGTCGTCATCCTTGGGGATGGAGGCGGAGCCGGGGTTTAAGTAGTGGTTGTCGTTGCCAAAGGGCACGCAGAGCTTTAAGTGCGTGTGCCCGTGAATGAGCAGATCGCCCGGATTCATGGGCGGCAGAGAATCGGTGTTATAAAGGTGCCCGTGGGTCACAAAGGCGGTGCGGGAACCCAAAGACAGGGGCATGAAGTCTGCCATGATGGGAAATTCCAGCACCATCTGATCGACCTCCGCGTCGCAGTTGCCGCGCACGGCAAGGAAGCGGGTTTTCATGGAATTGAGAATGGAAGTGACCTCTTTTGTGTCGTAGTCGCGGGGCAGGTCGTTGCGCGGGCCGTGATAGAGCAGATCGCCCAAAAGGATGATCTTTTCGGGACATTCCTTTGCGTCAATTTCGGGCAGGAACCGGGCGGCGTAGGCCGAGCCGTGCAGGTCGGAGAAGAACACATATTTCATGGGAAAAACCTCCTTGCTTTCTGCACTTAGTTTAGCATAGAAAAGGCGTTTTCGCAACGGAAAACGGGAAGTTGACAGAACGATTTTCCTGTGCTACTGTTGAAGCACGGGAGGCGAAGCCTGATGGAAGATGAAAAAATCTATCCCCGCACGGGGGACAAACAGACGGTGTATCTGAAATCCGTGGTACAAAGCCCCAACATTATCGTCGGGGAATATTCGATGCATAATGACTTTGCGCGTGACCCAAAGGATTTTGAGAAAAACAATGTGCTGTATCACTATCCTGTCAATGGCGACAAACTGATTATGGGCAAGTTCTGTTCCGTGGCCTGCGGCGCGAAATTCCTCTTTACCAGAAGCGGTTCCCTAAGGAGACCATCGAAAAGCTGCTGGAAATCAAGTGGTGGGACTGGGAGAAGGAGCGCATCAGACGGAATCTGCCCGCGATTCAGGCGGGAAAAATCGACGAATTGATTTAGGACAACACAGCACAACTCGGCGGCGGCATTGACG
>DCHO01000082.1:42067-91064 GCA_002315655.1 Christensenella sp. UBA1750 | reverse complement strand
CCTGGTCGCGCTCCTTCATGCCCACAAGGCAGTCCGAGCGCAACCGCATCGCCAAGATGAAGCAGATTCCCGTGATGGCGCTCATCCGCGACAAGAACCTATTGTTTGTGGATGATTCCATCGTCCGAGGTACGCAGCTTAAAGAAACGGTGGATTTCCTCTATGAAAACGGCGCCAAGTCGGTGCATATGCGCTCGGCCTGCCCGCCCATCATGTACGGCTGCAAATATTTGAACTTCTCCCGCTCCACAGGTGACATGGAGCTGCTCACCCGCCGTACCGTGTTGGAATTGGAGGGCGAGGAAGGGGAGAAGCATTTAGCGGAATATTCCGATGGCACCACCGCAAGAGGAAAAGCCCTCCGCAAAGCCATTTGCGACAAATTCGGCTTCTCCACGCTGGATTTTCAGTCCATGGATAACCTCATCCGCGCCATCGGGCTTCCTGAGGATGAGCTGTGTACCTACTGCTGGAACGGAAAGGAATAAACAAAATGAACGATCTGTCCAAATCCGAAAGCTACGCCGCAGCGGGCGTTGACATTACCGCAGGCTACAAGGCTGTGGAGCTGATGAAACAGCACATTGCAAGAACCACCAACGAAAACTGTGTCTCCGGCATCGGTGGCTTCGGCGGTCTGTTCATGCCGAACCTCGTCGGGATGAAAAAGCCCATTCTGGTTTCCGGCACCGACGGCGTTGGCACCAAGCTCAAAATTGCCTTCCTCATGGACAAGCATGACACGGTTGGGATTGACTGCGTGGCCATGTGCGTCAACGACATCATCTGCTGCGGCGCAAAGCCCCTGTTCTTCTTAGACTATATTGCCTGTGGAAAGAACATCCCCGAGCGCATTGCCGACATTGTGAAGGGCGTGTGCGACGGCTGTGTGCAGTCCGCATCTGCCTTAATCGGCGGCGAGACGGCGGAAATGCCCGGCTTCTATCCTGTGGATGAATACGATCTGGCGGGCTTCGCCGTGGGCATCGTGGATGAGGAAAAGATCATCGACAATCAGAAAATGCAGGCGGGGGATGTGATCATTGCCCTGCCTTCCTCCGGCGTGCACTCCAACGGCTTTTCCCTTGTGCGCAAGGTCTTTGATGTGGAGAACGCCGACTTAAAAACCCAGGTTGCGGAATTGGGTGGTAAGTCCTTGGGTGAAACCCTGTTGACTCCCACAAAGATTTATGTAAAGCCCGTGCTTGCCCTGTGCGAGCAGGTGGAGGTTCACGGCATTTCCCACATCACTGGCGGCGGCTTTTATGAGAACATCCCGCGCTCCGTACCCGACGGGCTGGGCGCGAAAATCGAGAAAAGCAAGGTCAAAGTCCTGCCTATCTTCAACCTCTTGCAGAAGACCGGGAACATCCCCGAGCGCGATATGTTCAACACCTACAACATGGGCGTCGGCATGAGCGTGATTGTGCCCGCCAAAGATGCCGAAAAAGCGCTTGCCATCCTCAAGGAGAACGGCGAGGATGCCTATATCATCGGCGAAATCATTGCATCCAAGGAGAAAATGACCTTATGTTAAAGCCTGTCTCCATTGCGGTACTTGTCTCCGGCGGCGGCACCAACCTGCAGGCGCTTCTCAACGCGCAGGAAGCCGGAATCCTCTCTTCCGGCAAAATCGAACTGGTGCTCTCCAACAAAAAGGGCGCGTATGCCTTGGAGCGTGCCCGCAGCCACGGGATTCCCGCGTTTTTCGTCTCCAAAAAGCTGGCGGGCAGTCAGGAGGCATTTGAGGCAAAGCTCATCGAAAAGCTGGACGAATACCACATTGACATCATCGTGCTTGCGGGCTTCCTGGCCATCCTGTCTCCCGCATTTACGAAAAAATACGATCACCGCATCATCAACATCCACCCATCCCTGATTCCTTCCTTCTGCGGCGAGGGCTATTACGGCCTGAAAGTCCATGAGGAAGCGTTGAAGCGCGGGGTCAAGGTCACGGGCGCAACGGTGCACTTTGTCAACGAGATTCCCGATGGAGGGGAGATCATCGCACAGAAGGCTGTGGAGGTCGATGAAGGCATTTCCGCGGAGGATTTGCAGCTCAAGGTGATGAAGCAGGCCGAATGGATCCTTCTACCGCAGTCGGTGGAAAAGGTCTGCGCACAACTTCTTGCAGAATAAGGAGGAAGCTCCCATGAAACTTATGGTCGTAGGTTCCGGCGGACGGGAACACGCCATCATTAAAAAGCTCAAAGAGAACAAAAACATAGAAGTCATTTACGCTCTGCCCGGAAACGGCGGCATGGAGCAGGACGCTGTGTGCGTGGACATTGCCGCTACGGACATTCCTGCAATCGCCGCCTTTGCCGTGGAAAAGGGCATCGACTATGCCGTGGTCGCCCCGGACGACCCGCTGGTCTTGGGCTGCGTGGATGCGCTGGAGGAGAAAGGGATTCCCTGCTTTGGCCCCCGTGCCAATGCCGCTATCATCGAGGGCAGCAAGGTCTTTTCCAAGAATCTCATGCGAAAGTATGGCATTCCCACCGCACAGTATAACATCTTTATCGATATGGACGCGGCCTTGAAGTATCTTGAAACCGCGCCCATTCCCACCGTCATCAAGGCAGATGGGCTGGCCTTGGGTAAAGGCGTGATCATTGCCTTTACCCGCGAGGAAGCCAAGGATGCTGTGATCTCCATGATGCAGGACAAGAAGTTCGGCAAAAGCGGCGAGCAGATCGTCATTGAAGAGTATCTGGAAGGCCCCGAGGTCTCCGTGCTGTCCTTTACCGATGGGGAAACCGTTGTGCCCATGGCCTCGTCCATGGATCACAAGAGAGCATTGGACAACGACGAAGGCCTGAACACCGGCGGCATGGGCACCATCGCGCCAAATCCCTATTACACCGAAGACATTGCCAAAGTGTGCATGGAAACCATTTTTAAGCCCACCATCGAAGCGATGAACAGGGAGGGCAGAACCTTCAGGGGCTGCCTGTATTTCGGGCTGATGCTCACGAAGAATGGCCCCAAGGTGATCGAGTACAACTGCCGCTTCGGCGATCCCGAAACGCAGGTTGTTCTTCCTTTACTGGATTCCGACCTGCTCACCGTGATGCAGGCCACCACCAACGGCACACTCAAAAACACGGAAGTCAAGTGGAAAAACGGCGGTGCCGCCTGTGTCATCATGGCATCGAAGGGCTACCCCGTTGCCTACGAAAAGGGATACGCAATCACCATTCCCGACGACGTGCGGGACAATGTGATCGTAGCGGGCGCAAAACGCAAGGACGGCAAACTGCTGACCAACGGCGGGCGGGTCTTAGGCTGTGTTGCTACCGGGGACACCCTGCAAAACGCCTTGGACAATGCTTACGCTGTCACGGAAAAGGTTACCTTTGACAACGCCTTCTACCGCCGCGACATCGGCCAAAAAGCCCTGAGAGTGAAGGAGTAAACACAAATGGTTTATCGCGTTTATGTAGAAAAAAAGCCCTCTGAGGCGCTGGAAGCAAAAAACCTGTTATCCGACATCAATTCGGTTCTGCTGATTGACGGGGTGAATCAGGTTCGTCTGCTCAACCGCTACGATGTGGAAGGCTTATCCAAAGAATATTTCGAAACTGCCGTGCGCAGCGTGCTTTCCGAGCCGCAGCTGGACAATACCTGTGATGCGCTCGATTTGGGTGACGCCACTGTTTTTGCCGTGGAATATCTGCCCGGTCAGTTCGACCAGCGTGCGGATTCCGCCGCCCAGTGCATCCAGTTCATCACCAAGGCGCAGAAGCCCATTGTGCGCTCCGCGAAAATCTACGCCCTGTACGGCAAGGTTTCTGAGGAAGATTTGGCGACCATCAAAAAGTATGTTATCAACCCCGTGGAAGCGCGGGAGGCATCCTTTGATTTGCCCGAGACGCTCAATGTGCAGTATGACATTCCCACCACCGTTGCGACCCTGGACGGCTTCTGCAAAAAGAGCCGCGAGGAGCTTGCCGAGGTCGTGAAATCCATGGGGCTTGCCATGGACTTGGACGACCTTTCCTTCTGCCAGAATTATTTTCTGTCCGAGCACCGCGACCCCACCATCACCGAAATCCGCATGATCGACACCTACTGGTCGGATCACTGCCGCCACACGACCTTCCTGACAGTCATTGACGACGTGAAATTTGAGGACGAGCTGCTGGCCTCCGCATACGCCGACTATATCAAGGTGCGTGCTGACTTGGGACGCACAAAGCCCATCTGCCTGATGGACATGGCAACGCTGGCGGTGAAGGCCTTGAAGAAGGCCGGAAAGCTGGACAAGCTGGATGAATCGGAAGAAATCAACGCCTGCACCGTGAAAATGGATGTGGAAGTGAACGGCGAGAATCAGAAATGGCTGCTGCTCTTTAAGAACGAGACCCACAACCATCCCACCGAGATCGAGCCCTTCGGCGGCGCGGCCACCTGCATCGGCGGCGCAATCCGCGACCCGCTCTCCGGGCGTTCCTATGTGTACGGCGCCATGCGCGTCACCGGTGCCGCAGACCCCACCGTGCCTGTCAAGGACACCATTCCCGGCAAGCTCCCCCAGAGAAAGCTGGTCACCACCGCCGCCGCGGGCTATGCCTCCTACGGCAACCAGATAGGCCTTGCCACCGGTATTGTGGATGAAATCTATCACCCCGGCTATGCCGCCAAGCGCATGGAGATCGGCGCGGTCATTGCCGCTACCCCCGAAGAAAACGTTCGCCGCGAGTGCCCCGCCCCCGGGGATGTGGTCCTCCTGCTGGGCGGCTCCACAGGCCGTGACGGCATCGGCGGCGCAACGGGTTCCTCCAAGGCGCACAACGCCCATTCCGTGGAGACCTGCGGCGCGGAGGTGCAGAAGGGCAACGCCCCCGAAGAACGTAAATTACAGCGTCTGTTCCGCAACGCCGAGGCCTGCAAAATGATCAAACGCTGCAACGACTTCGGCGCGGGCGGCGTGTCCGTGGCCATCGGCGAGTTGGCAGACGGTCTTTCCATCGACCTAAACGCTGTGCCCAAGAAGTACGAAGGTTTGGACGGCACCGAGCTTGCGATTTCCGAATCGCAGGAGCGCATGGCCGTGGTCGTCGCGCCGGAGGATGCGGAGAAGTTCCTCTCCATTGCCGACAAGGAGAATTTACAGGCGGTTCGCGTGGCTGTCGTCACCGAAAAGCCGTATCTTACGATGAACTGGAACGGAAACACCATCGTCAACATTTCCCGCGACTTCCTAAACTCCAACGGCGCGGATAAGCACATCACCATTTCCCCCAAGGCTCCCGAAAAATACGAAAAACCTTGCGTGGATTCCTTTGCTTCCGGCATCAAAACAGTTGCCTCCGACCTCAATTCCTGCTCCAAGCGTGGCCTTTCCGAGCGTTTCGATTCCACCATCGGCGCGGGCACGGTGCTCATGCCCTTCGGCGGCAAATACCAGCAGACTCCCATTCAGGCAATGGTGCAGAAAATTTCCATCGAAAAGCAGCACACCGACTTATGTTCCCTCATGGCTTACGGGTACAACCCGCAGATTTCCGAAAAGAGCCCCTATCATGGCGCGTATTTGGCCGTCATCGAATCGGTTTCCAAGCTGATTGCCACCGGTGCGGAGTTTAAGGATGTCTACCTCACTTTCCAGGAATATTTCTGCAAGCCCGGGCAGGACGGCGCACGTTGGGGTCAGCCCATGTCCGCGCTCTTAGGTGCCTTCAAAGCGCAGATGAACCTTGGTATCGGTGCCATCGGCGGCAAGGATTCCATGTCCGGCTCCTTTGAGGATTTGGACGTGCCGCCTACGCTCGTTTCCTTCGCCGTGACCACTGAAAACGTGCACAACATCCTGTCGCCTGAATTCAAGAAGCCCGGTCACAAGGTCTATCTCCTGCGTGCCGAAGTAGATGCAAACGGTCTGCCCGACACCGACTCCTTCCTTGCCCTTTTGAAGCGCGTCAACAAGCTCAACCGTGAGGGAAAGATCGTTTCCTGCTACACCCCCGGCATGGGCGGCATTGCGGAAGCCGTGATGAAGATGGGCTTCGGCAACGGCTGCGGCTTCGCTTTCGACAGCAAAAATGCCTGCAACGACCTCTTTGCCTATGCTTACGGTTCCTTCCTTGTGGAGGCCACCGAGGATTTGGAGGACGCGGCCTTCATCGGAATCGTGACGAAGGATTTTGCCTTTGCCTACGGAGAGGAAACCGTTTGCGGTAAGGAGTTACAGAGCATTTACGAGAATAAGCTGGAATCCGTTTACCCCTGCAACATCGCCCCCGCAAAGGGCAAATTGGACACTTTCACCTTCATCACCGACAAGAAAATTCACGCTTCGGTATCTGTCGCACGCCCGAAGGTGCTCATTCCCGCCTTCCCCGGAACCAACTGCGAGCTGGACTCCGCTAAGGCCGCCCGCGACGCCGGTCTGGAACCCGAAGTCTTTGTGGTGCGCAACCTGACCTCGAATGCCATTGCGCAATCCATTGAGGCTTTCGCCAAATCCATCCAGAGCAGCCAGATGATCTTCATCCCCGGCGGCTTTTCCGGCGGCGACGAGCCCGACGGCTCCGCCAAGTTCATCACGGCGTTCTTCCGTTCTTCCGAAATCAAGGACGCGGTGGAGGAGATGCTCTATAAGCGCGACGGTCTGATGCTGGGCATCTGCAACGGTTTCCAGGCGTTGATTAAGTTAGGACTTTTGCCTTACGGACACATCATCGAGACGGACAAAAACTGCCCGACGCTGACCTTCAACAGCATCGGCCGCCATCAGAGCCGCATCGTCCGCACCCGTGTGGCTTCAAACCTCTCTCCGTGGCTTACCGAAGCCAAGGTGGGTGAGGTGTATTCCGTGCCCATCTCCCACGGTGAGGGCAAGTTCTTAGCCTCCGATGAATTGATTGCCGAGTTGGCAAAGAACGGTCAGATTGCTACGCAGTATGTAGACCTGAATAATATGCCGTCCAATGATGTTCACTTCAATCCCAACGGCTCCTGCTTTGCGGTAGAGGGCATCACCTCGCCCGACGGCAGAATCTTAGGCAAGATGGGGCACAGCGAGCGCATCGACAACGGGCTGTATCAGAACGTCCCCGGCAATTACGACATCGGCCTGTTCCGCTCAGCTTTCCGGTATTTCAAGTAATTTCGCCACATACAGACATTTGCAGTCAGGTTCAAAAGGATACGGGAAAGGACGAAAAGGACAATGAAAGACAAAGACAACGGCGCACGGGAATTGCTGTCAAAGCTGGGCAGTAGCAAGCTGCAGCCCAAATCCAAGGACGACGCACAGTCCCTCAATTCCCTCCTTGTGGACATGATGAAAAGCGCGGGCGGGTCGGAGGAAGACATCAAGGACGCCATGAGTATTCTAAAACATAAATAAATAAAAGGGGCTTATGCAGTTGCACAAAACCGCATAAACCCCTTTTTCACATGGGAAATGATTCCGAATCAGTTCCATGACATTGTAAGCTGTCTGTTGTTTACGACACAATCACGCAGATAGAGATTGATCAATGTCTGATACGGTATTCCTACGCTCTCAGACTGATTTTTGAAATACTCAAGGGTATTTTCATCGAGATTGATGGTGATCTGTTTCTTCAACTGCTTTGCATAAGGATTCTTTCTCGCATTGGAAAAGTCATATTCTTCGCGCATTTTTTTCACCTTCCATAGAATTTGCTTTCGGTCTTTGTTGCTTTTCGTGCGGAAATAATCCGGATCACGGTTTCGGATCCACGCAGACAATGACAGACAATCAACAAATTTGCCCTGTTGCTCATTCCAAGGATAATGAACCGTTCTTCTTCTGCCGAATGGTCAGGATCATCCGTGACCAAGGCTTCATCGTCGTAAAATACGGTTTTTGCTTCCTCAAAAGAAACACCGTGTTTTTTGATATTGATCTGATTCTTGTTGTCGTCCCACTCAAAATCCACCGATGAATCGCCTCACATAAGTATATTATAATTACGTCGTAATTATAAGTCAAGAAGAACAGCTGATTTGCCGGAACTTAATAATCCCTTATTCGGGAATTAAAACGCCGTAATTGCCATCCTCTCTCTTATAGACGACCCGCGTGTCGCCGGACTTTTCGTCCACATAGATGAAGAAGGAGTGTCCCAGCATTTCCATCTGGGAAATGGCTTCGTCCACATCCATGGCGGAGACCTTGAACCGTTTGGTACGCACGACCTGTGCCTTGGGCTCGTCGGGAACCTCAAAGACCTCGATGGGATCGGCACCGCTCTTCATGCGCTTGGCAATGCGGGTGCGGTATTTGCGGATCTGCCCTTCCAATTTGGAAAGCGCGGAGTCGATGGAGATATACATATCGTTGGTGCTCTCCTCGGCACGCAGAATCTCGCCCTGCAGGGGGATGGTGATTTCACAGATGAAACGGTTCTTGATGACGCCCATGCGAACGCTTGCCTCGACGCCATCGTCAAAATAGCGGTCGAGCTTGCCCACTTTTTTGAGCACATAGTTCTCTACGG
This sequence comes from Christensenella sp. UBA1750, assembly GCA_002315655.1. Lineage (GTDB taxonomy): Bacteria > Bacillota > Clostridia > Christensenellales > UBA1750 > Spyradocola. The sequence continues at coordinate 82,587 of DCHO01000082.1, read as the reverse complement.
ATTGAGAGAGTACCATATCGTTGCGCGTTGTCATTTTGATCCTCATAAATGAAACCTCCTTTATTTCACCGGGTATCCGGTTTTGATAATGATACTATTCGACGAAAAATCCAAAACTCCTTCTTCAAAAATTAAAGATTTATAAACTTTATTTTAACGAATAGATTGTGATCTCCCGATTGGAATAGATCACGGGCAAATCGGAGAACAGCTCCTTTTTTGCGCCCAGAGAATATTCGTAAGGGGAGAGCACAACATGAGTGATGCCGTACTGTTCCGCAAGTTCCTCTAATGCGCCTTCTTCGGTGTACATGGCAATCACATCCTGCGCCCGGACGGAATCGTAGACCCCGTGATAGTAAAGGTAAGATGGGCTACCCTGCACGATGGTGCACCCGGCCAATGCCGCAAAGGGATTGTTGTGCTCGTCCGCCGTCAGCAGCACCGCGTCTTTGGGGAGATTTTCTTCGGCGTAGGTTGCCGCCGCAATGGCTTCTTCGTCAAAGAGTGTGTATTCGGAAACAAGCTCCCGCCCGATGGTGAGAACGCCGGAAACCGTGCCGATGAACACGATGCACCCCGCAACAATCGCCCGCCCATGAAGATCGGACAGCTTGTACCACATTTCGCACAGGAAGGAGGAGACAAGCCCGCAGGTCATCATGTGGGTGATGAACATGAGTTTGTTGTTGTCATAGTTGTTGGGCTGGAAGACGATGAACTCGCAGATAAGCCAGATGGGAAGGGAAGTCAGCCAGAAAACCCGCTCGCGCTTGCAGTTGAGCAGCGCAAAAGGCAGAAGTACAAAGGTCAGCCCGATATTTTTGATGTAGAACCAAAGGTAAGGATCGGAAGTGTTGATCCAGTTGAATTTCCGATGGAGGAAGCCGCTTCCGGAGGCCTGCCCGAAGGTGAAAACGAACAGCTGTGGCAGGGCACAGAGGGCGGCGATGGCTACATAGGGAAGGAAGCTTTTCCAGCGGGGAGTTTCGGTAATCAGCACATAAATGAGCGTCCCTGCGGAAATGACGATGAGCGCAAGGAAGGAATGGGTGTGAATGAGAGGCAGCCCGCCACCGAAAATGCCCAATACATAGGTGTATTTTGTTTCCCCTTCAAAGGCGAAGCGATAAAGCATATATAGTGTCGGCAGCAGGATCGCCCAGCCGAACAGCGTGGCGCGCTGGGGAATCAGAAGGTCGCAGATGGGATTGACCCAGTAAATGCTTTCCTCCACATAGTTGGTCGGGGTCTCATAAAAGGCGGAAAAGATGCGGGTAAACACGGAAACGTCCGCCTTTGCGCCGTCTAAAAAGTACATGAGCCCCAGCCCGCCGCCCAAAAAGAACAGCACATAGGCAAGCGTGGCGCGTTTGTCGGATTTCAGCCAGCGGTGCATCAACAGGAAGAAGCCGGAAAAGACGCAATACAGCGCGGGCAGCATGGGCAGAATGTAGGCAACGGAAAGGGATGCGCCCAGCACCTTGAAGGTGGAGGAAACGCTGTCGCAGAGGAAGGGATAGCCCATTTTCACGCCCGCTTCGATGGAATAGGCGGGCGGGAAAATGCCGTTGCGGGCGATGGAGGTGATGAAGGATAAGTGCATACACATATCCCCGAAGGTGGATTGCCCGGTTAGGTAACAGCCGTCTTCGACCTTCAAGGTATGTGTGTAGAGAAGATAGGCACACAGGAGCATAAGCGGGATGACGCAGAGCTGGTGCAGAAGGAAGGTGCGCTTGTCTTCCTTTTCCAAAACACAATTTTTTGCCTGTGGAAGAAGAATCAGCGCGGGGAGAACAAAAACCGCAAGGGCAAGGATTTGGGATAGGAGCTTAAAACCCAGCACAAAGGAAAACAGCGCGGGCAGCCATTGGAGCGCAAAAACGGCCAAAGCCATCCCCATTGTGCTCCTGACAAGGCGCGATTCCCTTTTGAACAGGGTGCGGGCGTAAATTTCGCCTGAGAACAGAAACGCGGCCAAATATGCCAATGCAAACAAATTTCCAAAGAGTTCTTCCATGAATGCCTCCGAAAGCAATTTTCTTTTCGGATAAAGTATAGCATAACAAGCAAAAAACTTGAAGTCCGGGCAAAAAAATGTTACAATATCATGGGTTGAATCGTCTGTTTATTTGGGCAGTCTTTGCCCTCTTTCGATACAGAACAAAACGGAGGAACTTATGGGAAATTTCATCAAAACCTTATTTGGCAATTCTAACGAAGCAGAGCTCAAGCGTCTGCGCAAAATTTTAGATAAAGTCAACGCACTGGAACCGCAGATGAAGGCATTATCCGATGCGGAATTGCAGGCCAAGACGCCCTATTTTAAGGAGAAGCTGGCATCCGGTGCAACGCTGGACGATATTCTGCCCGAAGCCTTTGCCGCCATGCGCGAGGCGGGCGTTCGCACCATCGGTCAGCGGGCGTTCGATGTGCAGGTGATAGCCGGTATCGTGCTCCATCAGGGGCGCATTGCCGAAATGAAGACCGGCGAAGGCAAGACCTTAACCTGCGTGCTGCCGGGGTACTTAAACGCCCTGTCCGGCAAGGGCGTGCACATCGTCACCGTCAACGACTATCTGGCCAAGTATCAGGGCGAATGGATGGGGCGCATTTATCGCTTCATGGGCATGAAGGTGGGTTTGATCCTCAACGGCATGAGCAACGAGGAACGCCGCGCCTCCTACGCCTGTGATGTGGTCTATGGCACGAACAACGAATTCGGCTTCGATTATCTACGTGACAACATGGTTGTCCGCGCCGAAAACATGGTGCAGCGCGAGCTGAATTACGCCATCGTGGACGAGGTGGACTCCATTTTGATCGACGAAGCCAGAACCCCGCTTATCATTTCCGGGCAGGGCGATAAGGCCACCGATTTCTACGCCAAGGCCGATGCCTTTGTGCGCTCCATCAAGCGCGGCGAGGTCATCAAGGACGAATACGACAACGAGACCTACACGGGCGATTACGTCCGGGATGAAAAGCAGAAGACGGTCAATCTTACCGCCGAGGGCGTTGCCAAGGCGGAGCGTTATTTCGGCGTGGAAAACCTGTCCGATATTGACAATACCGACTTAAACCACCACATTCAGGTGGCTTTGAAGGCGCACGCCCTTATGCACCGGGATATTGACTATGTGGTCAAGGACGGTCAGGTAGTCATTGTGGACGAGTTCACAGGCCGCTTCATGGTGGGGCGCCGCTATTCCGACGGTCTGCATCAGGCTATTGAGGCGAAGGAGGGCGTGGAGGTTGCCAGCGAAAGCCGCACACTTGCCACCATCACCTTCCAGAACTATTTCAGAATGTACGGCAAGCTCTCCGGCATGACGGGTACCGCCATGACCGAGGAAGACGAATTCAAGTCCATCTATTCTTTGGACGTGGTGGCGATTCCCACCAACCGCCCCATGATCCGTCAGGACTTGGATGACCGCATCTACAAGCACCAGAAGGCGAAGTTTGCCGCCGTGGTGGAGGAGATAAAATCCGTTCACGCCACGGGTCAGCCGATTCTGGTCGGTACCATTTCCGTGGAAAAGAGCGAAATGCTCTCCGGGGTGCTGGACAGAGTGGGTATTCCTCACAACGTGCTAAATGCCAAGCACCATGAGAAGGAAGCCGAGATCGTGGCGCAGGCCGGTTCCGTGGGCGCTGTCACCATCGCCACCAACATGGCCGGACGCGGCACCGATATACTGCTTGGCGGCAACCCCGAGTATCTTGCCCGCCGCGAATTGCTCAGGCAGGGCATGAGCGAGGAAATGGTGCTCGAAGCCCGTTCCCTGTCCGAAAATGCCTCCGAGGAGGTCATGGCGGCGCGGAAAGCCTATCGTGATCTTGTTGCGGAATATGCCAAGACTACCGATGCGGAGCACGACAGGGTGGTGGCTCTGGGCGGTCTGTATATCATCGGCACCGAGCGACACGAATCCCGCCGTATCGACAATCAGTTAAGAGGCCGTGCCGGTCGCCAGGGCGACCCGGGCAAGTCCCGCTTCTATATCGCGCTGGACGACGATCTTATGCGTCTGTTCGGCGGCGACCGTATTGCGCCCATGGTGGAAAAACTGGGGCTGGAGGACGATGTGCCCATCGAATACGGCCTGTTGTCCAAGCAAATCGAAAATTCCCAGAAGCGCGTGGAGGCGCGGAACTTCGACATTCGCCGCCATGTTCTGGAATACGACGACGTGATGAACGCCCAGCGCGAGGTCATTTACGCCCAGAGACGGGATGTGCTGCACGGCGCGGATGTGCGGGCACAGATCCACGGGATGATGGACGATCAGATCGACTTTGCCATAGGTCACTTCTGCCCCGAAGCCCAGATTCCCGAGGAATGGGACTGGAAGGCGTTGGCGGAAGACCTCAATGACATTTTCAACTATCCCATTGACGCCTTCGACAAGATGACCGAGGACGATTACATGGGAATGTCGGTCAAGAAGCTTAACGAGAAGCTCAAAGCCGAGACCTGGATGGTCTATAACAAGCTCATTGAGGAGACCACGAAGAACGACATCGACATGAGCGAGATTGAACGTATCATTCTACTTCGCGTGGTTGATCAGAAATGGATGAACCACATCGACGATATGGATCAACTCCGGGACGGCATCGGGCTTCGTGCCTACGGGCAGAAAGACCCCGCCCAGATGTATAAGATCGAAGGCAGCAATATGTACGATGAGATGATCGCCAACATCCAGCATGATGTGGTCAAGACCATCTTCCATGCCAAGATTAACAAGGTGCCCGAGCGCAGAGAAGCACCCAAGCCCGTGGAGGGCGGTGCACCCGTTGAAAAGCGTACCGTGAGAAAGACGGACAACAAGATCGGCAGAAACGACCTCTGCCCCTGCGGCAGCGGCAAGAAATACAAGAACTGCTGCGGGAAAAACGTGTAAACGCAAATAGGGTTATTTTAGAGGATAAGGAGACATTTTCCGTGAAAATTGAGGGAATGCTCTACGACATGGACGGAACCCTGCTGGACACCGAGCGGGTGCAGCACGAAGCCTGGCGGCAGGCGGGAAAGGAATACGGTGTCACGATTCGGCAGGAGTTTTTTGACCGCGTGCAGGGCACCAACAACGAAAACGTCAAAAAGAACCTGACATTGCTTTACCCGGAGCTGAACGGGAAAGAGCTGGAAATCTACGCGAGAAAAGACGCGCTGACGCGGCAATACATGGTGGAGCACGGCGTTCCCGTGCTGCCCGGCGTGTATCGGATGATGGGACTGCTCAAAGGCCGCGGCATCAAGCAGTGCGTCTGCACCTCCACCTCCCGCGATTCTGCCACGCTGACCTTAACCTCTGCCGGGATCATGCAGAGGCTGGACGGGCTTATGTGCGGAAACGACATTACGCAGTCTAAGCCCGACCCGCAGATTTTCCTGCTTGGCGCAAAAAAGTTGGGAATTCCCATCGAAAAATGCGCCGTGGTGGAGGACGCGCCTTTCGGCATTGAAGCGGGGCTGCGGAGTGGGGCGAAGGTGTTCATCGTGCCGGGGCTGGTCAAGTTGCCGGAGGAATTGGTAAAGCAATGCACGATGCTTTCTTCGCTTTGGGAGCTGCCGGATTTACTGGACTAAACCGAAACTTTTAGGAGATAAAGTTATGATTGTAGAACTTGACAAATACGACCAGCAGGTGCGTGAGCTGGAGAAGCTGCTGTCCGACACTGCCGATGCCTTTGATGTGGAGGCCATGAAGGATGAGCTGGATCAGCTGCACAGCGAGATGGAGCAGCCCGATTTCTGGAACAATCTGGAACGGGCGCAGAAGGTGAACCAGCGCATCAAGGTGATCGGCGACAGAACCGACGGCATCAAGGCATTGCAGGGACAGTGCGAGGATGTGCGGACGCTGCTGCAGATGTGCGACGAGGAGCAGGACGAGAGCCTGATTCCCGAGATCGAGAGCGAAGTGGAAGAGCTGTCGCAGAAGATCAATGCGTTGCACTTATCCACATTATTAAAGGGCGAATACGATGCCAACGACTGCATCCTGTCGCTTCACGCGGGTGCGGGCGGTACCGAGGCGCAGGACTGGACACAGATGCTCTATCGGATGTACACCCGCTACGCCGAGCGCCACGGCTATGCCGTGCATGAGATCGACTTTCTGGAAGGGGACGAGGCGGGCATCAAGTCCGTGACCTTCTCCGTGAAGGGCGAAAACGCCTATGGGTACTTAAAAGCCGAGCGCGGCGTACATCGCCTCGTGCGCATTTCCCCCTTTGACGCGGCGGCGCGGCGGCACACCTCCTTTGCTTCGCTGGATGTAATGCCGGTTCTGCCCGACGATGGCGGGCTTGTCATCAAGCCGGAGGATTTGCGCATTGACACCTACCGTTCCGGCGGCGCAGGCGGTCAGCACGTCAACCGTACCGACTCTGCCGTGCGCATCACGCATTTGCCCACGGGAATTGTGGTGCAGTGCCAGAACGAGCGCAGCCAGATTCAGAACCGCGAGGTTGCCATGCAGGTGCTCCGTTCCCGTTTGATCGAGCTAAAAGAGCGCGAAGCGCAGGAAAAGATGAGCGACATCAAGGGCGAGCTCAAGAAGATCGAGTGGGGCAGCCAGATCCGCTCCTATGTGTTCCACCCCTATTCCATGGTGAAAGATCATCGCACCAATTATGAGGTCGCCTCCACAAACGGCGTGATGGACGGCGAACTGGACGATTTCATCACCGCCTACTTACAGATGCTCTAATTCCAACACAAAGGAAGAAAGATCAGTATGAAAAAGACATTTGCCGGGATTTTGGCCGGTTTCTCTGCTGTTATCCTGCTGCTGGGTATTCTGCTGGGCGGCGTGTTCCTGTGCACCACCTCAAGGGCTTATTATAAGTACGAATACGCCAAATACGGGCAGGCGGAGCACATCGGCATTTCCGATGAGGGCTTAATGCGCATCACCAATTCGCTGTTGGATTATCTGATGGGCAAGCGCGACAATCTGGATATGCAGGCGGAGATCGGCGGCGAAATGCGCGAGGTCTTCCGCGACCGTGAAAAGCTGCACATGATGGATGTGCAGAAGCTGGTCACACTGGCTCGCTATGTCATGATCGCCTGTTTGGGGCTGGGCATTTTCACATGGCTTCTGGCGGCCTCCATCGGTGCAAAGCAAAAGGGCGGTCTGCGGACGGTTGGTTGGGGCTATATCATCGGCGCGGGAATTCTGCTACTGCTGGTGGGCGTTGTTGTCGTTCTGGCTCTGTATGACTTTACCTCCGTCTTTATCGAGTTCCACCACATCTTTTTCAGCAACGATCTGTGGCTGTTGGAAGAAAACGATATGCTTATCATGATGGTGCCGGAGGAATTCTTCGCAGACTGCGCCGCTTTGATCGCCATTCTCTTTGGCGTCGGTCTGCTCATCACCGTTGGGGCTTCCGTTCTGCTCATTCGCAAGGGTCTTAAAGGGAATGAGGCGCTGAAAAAGGTTGTTGCCTCTGACGGGGATTTCTACAAAATGACCGAAAAGAGCGAAGAGGAAACCAGCGAAGAGGATATTTTCAACCGTTTCGGCTTGGACGATGAATCCCCGGACGATCTTGAAGAAAACATTCCTGCGCCTTCCGTGGAAGTTCCCGCGCTGTATCAGACCATCCCGGTATCCATCCCCAGCGAAATTCCCATTGCGGACAACGACGAAGATTTGACGGTGCGTTTTGAAATGAAACTCGATTTGAAGGTGGAAAAGCGTGAGGGCGGAAAACTGCTGCTCAAAATGGATCCCAATAAGCAGCCGCAGGTGATGCTTTCTTCCGTACCCGGACAGCTCAATTTCTCGCTGGACGGGGAGAACAGGAAGGATGCAATAGCCGATGTACCTCAAGTCCCCGCCCTGGAGCCTGCGCCTTCGCCGGAAGAGCTGCTGCGGCAGATGGATGACCTCATGAAGGGCTATCCGTCCGGGGAGGAAAAAGCATGACTTATGCCCAAAAAGTGGCGCAAAAAATAGAAAAAGCGAAGGGCAGAGAAGAAATTCGCCTGCTTGCCATTGAATCTTCCTGCGATGAGACCTCTGCGGCCATTGTGAAGGGGAGAGAGGTCGAAGCCCTCGTCATCGCTTCCTCTGTGGAGACTCATGCTCTTTACGGCGGCGTGGTGCCGGAGATCGCTTCACGCGCTCATGTGGAGGCCATCGCGCAGGTGGTGCAGCAGGCGATGGAGAAGGCCAATGTTACGCCGGACGATTTGGACGGTGTGGCGGTCACTTACGGTCCCGGTTTGGTAGGTGCGCTGCTGTGCGGGGTCTCCTTTGCCAAGGGATTTGCGTACCGCTACGGATTGCCGCTCGTGCCCGTCCACCACATCGAAGGGCACATTTCCGCGGCCTATATTGCCCACACCGACCTTGTGCCGCCGTTTATCGCGCTGGTGGTCTCCGGCGGGCACAGCCATTTGGTGAAAGTCTCCGACTACGGCTGCCACGAAATCTTAGGCAGAACCCACGACGACGCTGCAGGAGAGGCATTTGACAAAGCGGCGCGGGTGTTGGGATTGCCTTATCCCGGCGGTCCCACCATCGACAAACTGGCACAGCAGGGCAACGACAATGCGCTGCCGCTGCCAAAGGCCAAACAAGAAGGCTACAATTACTCCTTTTCCGGCCTCAAAACCGCGCTGTTGCAGGGTGTTGCCCGGCTGGAAAAGCAGGGCGTGAAATTGTCCGATGCGGATATTGCCGCTTCCTTCCGCAAAGCGGTCGTGGAGCAGCTTGTGGACAAAGCGGGTCTGGCCTTGCGCGATACCGGCATAAACAAGCTGGTGCTGGCGGGCGGGGTCGCGTGCAATTCGCTGCTGCGCTCCCGCGCCAACGAGGTTGCCCAGAAGCACAGCGCCAAAATTTTCCTACCGCCGCCCATCCTGTGTACCGACAATGCCGCCATGATCGGTTGTGCAGGCTATTACCGTTACCTCAAAGGCGATTTTGCCGACATGAGCCTAAATGCCGTGCCGTCCATGACGCTGCCCGAAAAATAGGATATAGGAAAGCATCCTCCCGGGAAAAACCCGAAAGGATGCTTGCTTTATGCCTTTTTTTGAATTTTCCGGCTGGAAAGGATGTGTTTTATCAGGGCGTACAAAAGAACCAGAATGACGATTCCGAAAAACACACCTGTACTGTCGATGAGCACATCCCGAATCTGAGGGGTACGCGAGCCGACCTTCATCTGATGCAGCTCGTCGCTGACGGCATAAAGAACGCCGATGAGCCCGGCAAAAAGCGGGTAAAAGCGTTTGCTCCACAGAAGACAGTGAAGTGCAAGGAAAAAGCCAAGCGCGCAAAATTCGGAGAAATGGGCGGTTTTCCGCACCCAGAACTGGGTGTTGGAGATGATGATCTCCTGCTCCTCGATGGGCTTTTGCTCCAACTCCGGCTCGGTCACATCCAGCACGATGTCCACGACCTCGCCGCTGGTTTCCATGGATTTCTCTCCCGGCTGTGCGGAGAAGCCGTAAATCATACCCATGAGCAGCAGAACGGGGAGCAGCGTAAGAACCATAAGGAAGATTTTACTGGTTAGGATTCTCTTCAATGACGATCCTCCTGAATTGAGGGAAAATCAGAGGTCGGAAAACAGCTTTTCCTGATAGACGCCCGCCGCGATCAGTTCCTTGAAGCTGGCGATCACGGATTCCTTGTCTTCCTTGTAGGTCACGCCGAACCACTTATCGGGAGTGTCCATGACCTTGACGGTGACGGCGTTCTTTTGCAGCAGGTCACCGATGATGGTGGGCAGAAGGTATTCGGCCTTCAGGGGATTTCCTTCGATGGGAGAGAGGAAATCCACAAAGCCCTTCTTTAGCGTGTCCACAAACTCGGGCGTTAATGCCCACATATTCATGGAGCAGACCGCCTTGGGGTCAATCTCGGCGGTATCGGAATAAACGCCGCCGTTTTTCTTTTCAATCTCAAAGGTTTCGGTGATCTTGGTCAAGAACCCGTCCTTGCTCTCGCACAAGCCGCGGGTTACGCCGCCGTTGTCGGAGAGGGTGTTTTCCAGCACGAAGCCCGCCATGCCAAGAGCGTTGGGAGCGGAGGGGTTGTAATCTTGCAGGAAATCATAGAGCTTTTGGAAAGCGACCTTTCCGTAATAGTCATCGGCGTTGATGACGGCAAAGGGCTCATGGATCACGTCGAGGGCGGCAAGAATCGCCTGACCTGTGCCCCAGGGCTTGGTGCGGCCTTCGGGCAGAGTGAAACCTTCGGGCAGATCGTTTAAGTCCTGATAGGCGTAGGCGATCTCCACGCCCTTTTTCGCGCAGAGAGCCTCCATGCGCTTGCCGATGATCTCGATAAAGTCCTGCTCAATGTCCTTGCGGATGATGAAGATGAGCTTGTCAAAGCCGGCATTAAGCGCGTCGTGAATGGAATAATCCATAATGATCTCGCCGTTGGGACCTACGGGGGCAAGCTGCTTGATGCCGCCGCCGAAGCGGGAACCGATGCCGGCAGCCATGATGACTAAGGATGTTCTCATGGGAAATTTGCTCCTTTGATAATGAAGTGTATATAAGAAAGGTCTGAAAAGAGGCCGAACTTATCGGATGGATTTAAGCACAGGGGCGATGCGGGTGGGGGAGAGCTTCGTCTTTTCCGCGACGGAGGCGGAAATGCGGGCGATGGTGAGATCGTCTGTCGGAATCCCCAACTCACGCAAGGTCGTGGGACAGTGCAGGGCGTTTTGCAGCAAGGACTGGATGGTCTTTCGGCTGATGCCGTAGACTGCGCCGGTCATTTCCAGCTCCATCAGCACGCCCACGCCCACAATTTCGCCGTGCAGATGGCTGCGTTTGACCTCTGGAAACATCTGCGTCAGAACATTGTGTAGAACGTGTGCCAGTTCCGCGATCTTTCGCTCGCAGCGGTCGGCGGAAATCTGGGAGACTAAATAAAAATTACTATAAATCAGGGATTTTTGAGCGTCGGTGTTGCCGGATAATGCTCTTGGAACCTCTTTGATGTAGCTTTTTGCCAGATGGAGAGCCTGAGAGAACTGGGCGTTCCATAAGGGTTCTTCGGGGTTGGTGCCGTAGAGAATGGCGGAATTGGCCTCGGAGAGCTTGGCCAGTCCGTCCGCAACGCCGGAGCAGAGATAGCGCTTGGGCGCGGAGAGCAGGATGCGCTCGTCCGCATACACGCCCGCTATCGGGCAGGGAAGATAGGCCTTGCCCGACCTGCGCCCTTTTTCGTCATAGAGGGCGATGAGCGTGGTGCAGCAGGAGCAGGTCGCCGCCGCCGTGGGAACGAGATAGAGCGGTTTTCCCGATAAGGACGCCGCGGCCTTTGCAATGTCCATCATTTCGCCGCCGCCAACGCCGATGATACAGGAGCAGTTGTGGGACAGCACCTTTTCGGCCAGCTCCTGTCCCTGCGCCCAGGTACCTGCGCATCTGTTCCAATACAGAAGATGTACCTTTGCGTCGGGAAGCTGAAACCGGGGCGAGAAGGCGGCATAGGCCTTGTTGCCGGAGATGAGAGCTACGTCATGAACCCCGTAAAGGTCGGAGGATAATTGCTCAATGGCATTTTCGCTTTGCACATATTTTAGAAAGCCTGAGGATAAATTCATGATTTATGCCTCCGCCTTGCCTAAAATCACATCAATGCGGTGCAGAATTTTGTCCTTGCCCTCTTTCGTCTCGGAGGAGCAGGGGATCACATCCCAGGGCTGCACGCCCAGTGTGCGGCAGATGACCGCGATGGAGCGGTTGGCCTGTGCGCGGGAAACCTTGTCGCATTTGGTGGCGATTACGGTGCAGGGAATGTCGTTGGCCTGAATCCAGGCCTGCATCTGAATGTCGTTCTGCCCGGGATCGTGGCGAATGTCCACCAGATGAAAAATGTGGCACAGATGCTCCGAGCCGGAGAGGTAGGAATCCATCATCCGTCCCCAGTCTTCCTGCATTCCGTGGCTGACCTTTGCATAGCCGTACCCCGGCAGATCGACCAGATGGAAATCGTCATTGATGCGGAAAATGTTCACCAGCCGCGTTTTACCCGGCTCGGAGGACACCCGCGCCAGCTTTCCCTGGTTGCACAGGCAGTTTATGAGGGAGGATTTGCCCACATTGGACTTGCCCGCAATGGCGATCTGCGGCAGGCCTTCCCCGGCGAACTTCTGATTGCCGGTCAGGGAGGAGACGAATACGGCGCGTTTGATCTGCATGAAAGCACCTCAAATGGGAAAGTTTAGTCGGTAAAAACGTGGGACAGCACATCACTTAATGTGTTCATGGGGATGAAGTTCAGGTTGTCGCGCACGATTTCGGGAACATCCTGTAAATCCGGTGTGTTGTCCGCAGGATAGAGCACGGTCTTGACCCCGGCGCGATAAGCAGCCATGGATTTCTCTTTCAGCCCGCCGATGGGCAACACCCGTCCGCGCAGGGAGGTTTCGCCTGTCATGGCGATGGTCTGCGGAACACCCTTGCCGGACACGGCGGAGTAGATGGCCGTTACCATTGTGACGCCGGCGGAGGGGCCGTCCTTGGGGGTCGCGCCCATGGGAACGTGAATGTGCAGGTCGATGGTCTTGTAGAAATCCGGGTCAAGGGAGAGGTCTTTTGCATGGGCACGGATGTAGGTGAGCGCGGCGGAGGCGCTTTCCTTCATTACATCGCCCAAGGAGCCGGTAAGCTGCACCTTGCCGTCGCCTGGCATGGTGGTGGCTTCGATGGTTAAGGTGTCGCCGCCCACAGCGGTGTAGGCAAGCCCGGTGACGCAACCCACGAGCTTTTCATCCTTCACTTTGTCGTGAATCGCCTTTTCATGCCCAAGCAGCTCGTCCAGCCGCTTTGCGGAGACCGTGAAGGACTTTCTGCCCTCTGCCTTGGCCATGGCGGCCTTGCGGCACAGCGCGCCGATTCTGCGCTCCAACGTGCGCACGCCGGATTCCGCTGTGTAGTCCTCGATGATGGTTTTTATGGCGTTGTCGTCAATCTTGAAGAAGGATTTGGTGAGTCCGTGCTCTTTGATCTGCTTGGGAATCAGGTGCCGCTTGGCGATCTCCAGCTTTTCTGCGGAGGTGTAGGAGCCAAGCTCGATGATCTCCATGCGGTCAAGCAGGGGACGGGAGACGTTTTCCAGCGAGTTTGCGGTGATGAAGAACATGACCTTGGAAAGGTCGAAGGGAATGTCCAAATAGTGGTCGCGGAAGGTGTTGTTCTGCTCGGCGTCAAGCACTTCCAGCAGCGCGGCAGAGGGGTCACCGCGTAAATCCTGTGACATTTTGTCGATTTCATCGAGCAGCAGCAGCGGGTTCATGGTGCCGGACTGCTTGACGGAGGTGACGATGCGCCCGGGAATCGCGCCGATATAGGTGCGCCGGTGACCGCGAATTTCGGCTTCATCCCGCACACCGCCCAAACTCATCCGCACAAAATTGCGGTTCAGGGCTTCCGCCACGGACTTGGCGATGGAGGTCTTGCCCACGCCGGGAGGCCCCACAAGGCATAAAATGGTGCCCTTCTGGGATTTGGTTAAGGCGTGGACAGCGAGGAACTCCAAAATGCGCTCCTTGACCTTTTTAAGCCCGTAATGGTCGCGCTCCAGAATCTCTCTTGCGTGGTCAACATCGTAATTTTCTTCGGTGTAGTTGTGCCACGGCAGATCGGCTATGGTTTCCAGCCAGGCGTGAGAAACGGGAATGTCAGGGGAGCCGGGAGTCATGTTTTCCAGGCGTTTCAGTTCCCTCTCGAGCTTTTCACGAATGCCAGGTTCAAATTCGATGGCAGAAAGCTTTTCCCGCAGCACATCCACGTCGGACAGGTCGCCCTCGTTTAGCTCTTCCTTGATGACCTTCATCTGCTCCCGCAGGAAATATTCCTTCTGGTTTTTGTCCATGGCTTCATGAACCTTGCGTTCCAGCTCCGCTTTCAGGGCGTTCTGCTCTGCCAGATTGGAAACCATGACGCACAGCGTTTCGACCCGTTCGGTCAGGTTTTCCTGATTGAGAATGGTGAGTTGGTCGGATAAATTGTCCAGCGTGTGAGAAGCCACAATGTCGCACAAATGGTCGGTGTCCTCGCCGGTCAGCAAATATTCGATGGCTTCCAGCGGGAAGTGGTTTGTGGATGCCGCAAAGGCGCGGAACAGGTCAAGCAGCAGGGAACGGGAAGCACGGGAGCGCAAGTCCGCCTTCTTGGGCGCAGGAATCTCCTGCACCTCTGCCGTGGGGATGCCCTTTACGACAGACAGCGACAAAAACCGAACCCGGCGCAGGCTCTCTACGGAAATACGGAGGTTGCCGTTGGGCAGGGTCAGCAAATTTTTAATGTGAGCGACAACGCCGATCTTATTAAAGTCGGAAAAGCCGGGAATCTTTCCGATCTCCTCAAAATGGGTACCTAAAAAGACCTCCTTGCCTTCCTTCAGAATCGTGTCGAACACGGCGGCATTGCCGGTATCGTTGATTTCAAAGGTCGCGTTGGTGGTGGGAAAGATCACCGCACGGTGGAGGGGAATTAAGGGAAGGAGCTGCACAAAGCCTTCGGGCTTGTTGGTTTCAATATCCATGTATCGCAAATTGTCCTTTATCAAGTGAATTGGTTATGGCTATACATCGCCATATTATCTCTATATAGCATTATACCACAAATTCCCCAACTTTCCAGTCAAAAGCATTGCAAAATGTCAGGAAATTTTTTACAATAGAGAAGATAAGAAAAGTGACCCTCGGAGGAAGAATGAGCAGGAAAATTCGCCTGAAAAAGATTTCACAGAAATTAACCCATATACGCAGGCAGAGCCCCACGGCCAATAAGGCAAAATGGGTCGTGACCCTTGCACTGGTTGCGGCGCTGATCGTGTCCGTGACCCTGTGGGGCATTGTGCGGCAGCAGAGACTGCGCCGCAAGGACGGTGCGGTGCAGGTCAGCGTCGGCACCTCCATCATGGCGCATATTGTGCCGGATGAGCTGACAAAGGAAGAGGAGATGGATTTGGCGGCCACGCTGAATGCCTACGGTGTGCGCCCGACCTCCATGCAACAGGTGCTGCTTATGGGGGATGAATTTTCAATCGAGACCACCGGGCAGGAACTGAAATCTTATGCGCTGGAACCCGTGCGGCACGGCGTTGTGCTGTGGCGGGAGAATGAAAAGATCGGTGTTTTACAGTGGATCGTGCTGCCGAACCACGAATCGGAAACGATAACGGAAGAATAAGACAGGGAGGGAAGGCCGTTGGAGAACATACAATATACCGCGTGCTTCACGGGGCACCGCCCCGACCATGCAAACGGCTTTCGCTTTTCCCCGGAGGAACAGGAAACGGCTGACCTCACGCGACATCTGGACGCTGCGATTATTTATCTTGCGGAAAAGAAGCAGGTGAATGTGTTCCTCTGCGGCATGGCAGACGGCTTTGACCTTTTCGCAGGTCGCCGGGTGCTGGCCTTGAAGCGCACGGGGAGGATTCCCGACACCGTAGCGCTCATTGCGGTGCTGCCCTACATCGGTCATGGCAAGGATAGCAAAGGCCGCTACTGGTCGGCGGCGCACCGGGAAATCTTAGAATCCGCGCAGGATCAGTTTGTAGTGTCCGAGCGACGCGGCAAGGATGTGTTCAAGCGCCGGAACGCCGCCATGGTGGATCGGTCACAGTATGTGATTGCCTACTGGAACCACGCCTTCATCAGCGGAACCGGGCAGACCGTCCGTATGGCGCAGCGGGCGAACCGGGAAATCCTCAATTTATATGACGAAATGCACGGAAGCAAGGAGACAAAATGACGGAAATTCACGCCCGCACAAAGCGGCTCATCGGGGATGAGGCCTTTGCGCGGCTTCAAAATGCGAAAATCGCGGTGTTCGGCTTGGGCGGCGTCGGCGGCGCGGCGGCATGGGGCTTGTCTCGCAGCGGCATAGGCTTTTTACGCCTCATTGACTGTGATGAGGTAGCGATCTCCAACCTGAATAGGCAGATGATCGCGGACTATGACACAATAGGTAAACGCAAGACCGATGCGGCGGAAACCATGATTCGCAGGTACAATAAGGACAGCATCTTGGAAAAATGCGATGTTCGCGCCACGAAGGAGATCATCCCCGCACTGTGCGAAAATATGGACGCGGTGCTGGATTGCATCGACGATGTGGCGGCGAAGGAGGAATTAGCGGTTTACTGCGTGGAGCACAATATTCCCATTTTCGCCTCCATGGGCACGGGAAACAAGCTGGAAGCCTCCTGCTTTTCCGTCATGGATTTGGCAAAGACCCAAGGTGACCCCCTCGCCCGCGTGATGCGAAAACGATTGAAGGACAGGGGCATCACCCATCTGCCGGTGTGCATTTCCTCGGAATTGCCCATCGCAGTTCCTACGGATGAGGAAGGGAAGCATTCGCCCGCCTCCATTGCGTTTGTGCCGCCGTCGGCAGGGCTTGTGCTTGCGGGGGAAATCGTCAAAAGAATCATCAAAGGAGAGATACACGTTGCAGGAAACGGGAACGATCACACGGCTCAATAAAAATACCATGCTGGTGGAGTTCGAACGCACCTCCATGTGCGAAAAGTGCGGCGCGTGCGAGCGCGGGCAGAAGAACATGATCATGGAGGTCACAAAACTGGACGGCGCACAGCCCGGAGACCGGGTCGCGGTGGAGCTGCCCGAGGGTACCCTGCTCAAAGCCGCGCTGATCGCCTATGGCATCCCGCTGGTGTTGCTTATTGCAGGGCTGTATATCGGCGGTTTGCTGCCGGAAAAAACGGGATTGCAGATTTCCAAAGACCTGTGCTCCGTGATTTGCGGGCTGTTGCTGGCGGGTATCAGCTACCTCATTTTGCACCTCACCGAAAAGAAGCGCAGCGCATCGGGCAGGTTTGCACCGGTGGTTGTGGCATTAAACCCGGACGAGGAAACCGAAGAAAAAGAAGAATAAAAAAACTCCCTTTCTTCGCGTATGGAGGAAGGGAGCTGTGCTTATGTGAGGGCGTTGGCTTCGCCCTTTTCCAGCTTTCGGAAGGCGAAGAAGAACACGACAAGATGAACGAGGAAGGTGGCAGTCCAGGAGATCGGGTAGGCGGCATTGAGCATATTGAAGGTGGGGTTTAAGCGGAAGATGGTGTAGATATAGACCAAACGGATGCCGCACACGCCGCAGATGGAATTGATCATGGAAACGGTGGACTTGCCGATGCCGCGCAGTGCGCCGGACATGACGTCCATAAGCCCCGCAAAGGCGTGGGTGGTGGAGGTGAACAGCAATTTCTGTGTGCCGATGCGGATAACCTCGGGATTGTCGGTGTAGATGGTGAGCAGAGAAGGGGAGAAATACCAGATGGCAACACCTGCGAGTGTCATGGTTGTGGCAGAGAAGAAAATGCACATCTTCACCGTCTTTTTCACGCGATCTAACTTGTTCGCACCCACGTTCTGCCCCACAAAGGACAGGCAGCTCTGATAGATGGCGTTGGAGGTGGTGGAGGCGAAGCCTTCCAGATTGTTTGCAGCGGAAACGGCGGCGATGGTGGTGGTGCCGAAGGAATTGATAGTGGATTGGATGATAACGTTGGAGATGGAGAAGATGGTGCCCTGAATGCCCGCAGGAAGGCCGATCTTCACGATGCGGCGCAGAGCGTCCCCGTCAAAGCCCAGCTTTTTCCACGAAAAATGAATGGCATTTTCCGAGCGGATGAGGATCGCCATGACCAGGACTGCCGAAATATACTGGGAGACGATGGTGGCAATGGCCACGCCCGCCACGCCCATGTCAAAACAGATGACTAAAATGAGGTTCAGAATGACGTTGATGAGCCCGGTGGAGGTTAAGATATATAACGGACGTTTGGTATCGCCGGCGGCGCGCAGAATGGCCGAACCGAAATTGTAGAGCAGATTTCCAGGCATTCCCGCAAAATAGATGCGCATATACAGCGTTGCCCCGTCAATCACGTCCGCAGGGGTCGCCATCAGTGTCAGCATGGAGCGGGCAGCAACGATGCCCACCACCGTGAGCAGCACAGAGGAAGCGAAGGACAGCGCAACGGAGGTGTGCACGGACTTTTCCACCTTCGCATAATCCTTTGCGCCCAAATATTGCGACACAACAACCGCCGTTCCGACGGACAACCCGAAGAACATCTGCACGATCATGGTGGTCAGCGACCCGGTGGAACCTACTGCCGCAAGCGCCGCATCGCCGGAGAAACGACCCACCACGATGGTGTCCGCCGCATTGTAGAAAAGCTGCAAAAGTGTTGTAAAGATCAAAGGGATGGAATAACGAATGATCTTGGAAAGCAGCGGGCCTTCCGTCATGTCCATCTCGTATTTGCTCGCCATGAAAATCAGCCTCCGAATCAAAAACATTTGGAAACGCACAGTGCGCATTATAGCACTTCATACTTGCGGGGTAAAGTTAAGAAGAAATGAATGGAAGCACGCTTTCCTTCATACCTATAGGGATAGGGAAGGAAGGAAAGAAAAATGCTTACGGAAGTACAGAGTCGCGCCATCGAGGAGGCGGAATACATCGTTTCCAATCACACGACCGTGCGGGAGACCGCAAAATATTTAGGGTTGTCCAAATCCACCGTTCATAAGGACTTAATGACCGCACTTCGGGAAATTCGCCCCGCGCTCTATGATGATGTGCGGGTATTGCTGGACTTTAACAAAGCCGAGCGGCATCTGCGGGGCGGAATGGCCACAAAACGAAAATATGCGGCGCAGACAGGCAGGAAAAAGGAAGGAACAGATTGAATTTATAATGAAGTATTTCTTTAACCCATTGGATTTGGGGGAAAAGGAGCGTTCCTTTTGAGCATTTTTACGAAGGATATTGCAATCGACTTGGGCACATCCTCTGTGCTTGTCTATATAAAGAATAAAGGTATCGTCATCCGCGAGCCGTCCGTGGTGGCGGTGGATGATATTTCCCACACCATCATTGCCGTGGGAGAGAAGGCGGAAAGGATGCAGGGGCGAACCCCTAAGGGCATCAAGACCATTCGCCCTTTGAAAAACGGTGTGATCTCAGACTACGAACTGACCGAGCGTATGATTCACTATTACCTCAAAATGGCGCTGGGCAGATTCAGCTTCTCCCGCCCCCGCGTGGTGGTGTGTGTGCCCTCCGGCGTGACGGAGGTGGAACGCCGTTCCGTTGTGGAAGCCACGGAGGATGCGGGCGCGCTTTCCACCCAGCTCATCGAGGAACCCGTTGCGGCGGCCATCGGCGCGGGATTGCCTGTTTCCAAGACCGGCGGCTCCATGGTGGTGGACATCGGCGGCGGCACCACTGACATTGCGGTGCTCTCCATGAACAGCATTATCTGCAAGGAATCCGTGCAGATTGCAGGCGACAAGGTGGATGAGGCCATCATCAAATATATGCGCAGGAAGCACAACCTGATCATCGGCGAATCCACTGCCATTCAGATCAAGGAAAACCTGGCGGCGGTGTCCCCGGAACCCGCCATGGGTTCCATGACGGTCTCCGGTCGTTCTCTCATCTCCGGGATGCCCCGCTCCCAGACTATAACCGGCAGCGAAGCTTCCGAAGCAGTGGAGGAGGTTGCGGCCGCTATCATTGACGCCATTCATTCAGTATTGGAGCGCACCCCACCGGAATTGTCTTCGGACATTTACGAAAACGGCATCACCTTGACCGGCGGCGGTTCTCTGCTCCACGGCCTTTGCAGACGCGCCACCCGCGATTTGCACATCAACTGCCGTCTTTCCGAAAGCCCCATGGAGTGCGTTGTAAGAGGTACGGGTATGGCACTGGAAAACCCGGAAAGCTACGGCGAGCTCATTCACGATTATCACAGACCCATGCGTTACGACTTCAAATGAGAGAAATGCCTATGAAATGGAAAATCGGGCTTGTTCTGCTCCTGCTTCTGTGTCTGCTCACCGGCTGCACAGATATGCGGCAGGAGCCAAATGCGACACAGCCTCCCGTAAATGAACCTTATATGCTTGCGGAGGGGGCACAGGAATTGCGGCAGGATATTCAAACTCTGCTCATCGGCGCTGTCGGTTACGACCCTGTGACCGAGCAAAGCCGCATCACCTCGGTACAGATCTTAGTCAGAGACGCAACCGGCGCGACCAATGTGCTGATACTGCCCAAGGACACCCGTGCGTGGATCAATTTCTACGAGGACGGGCAGGTGATTTACGGCGAGTACGGCTCCCTGTCCCGCGTTTATGCCGCGGGGGAAAATTCCGGCTGCGGAGTACAGAATCTGCTGGATGCGGTCTCCGGGGTGCTGGGCGGTGTGCAGATCGACGAGTATGTGCTGCTCAATGCCGTTCAGTTGGATATGCTGGCGCAGACTACGGACGGCGTTTATGTCACGGTGGACACAGCCATTTCGGATTACGAAATTGGTCTTGGGTATCAGGATATATCGGACAAACTGCAAAGCTATGCTTCCTACTCTTATTTGTCGAACGTGGGCGGAGAGGAGCTAACCGGCACGGACAAGGACAAGCTCGCCCGGCACCGGGAGCTGCTGCAGGCGATGTTTGAGGCTATGCGCCTGAAGCTGACCGATGTTACGGACAGGGAAGCCTGTGCACGCGAAATGATCAACTGTGTGACCACAAACCTTTCTGCGCGGCAGTGGCTTGTATGGACGGGCAGTGATCCTGCCACCGCATTTGCGGAAACGGAGCTGCTGAGCGGACGGCACTATGAGGATGACAGCATGAGCCTTTGGATCTATGACACCGGGGAGCTCAACGACTGGATCATCGAAAACTTCTATACGAAGTAAATAGGAAAAGCGACAGACACGCATCTGCCGCTTTTGCTTATTCTTCTGAATTTTTCTGTTGTTTGGGATGTTTTTCCCACAGGCCGTACTGTTCCTCGTTCCGCAGGGCGGAGAGCATCAGCTCCCGGGCGTTGGGATAGAGTAAACAAAGCCTGTCCAGCAGTTCCTTCATTTCCTGCCGCTCGGTTTCCCCGTTCACGGGGCAGGGGGACTTGACAACGGGCAGCTCCAATTCTTTGGCAACGTGGATCAGGTGCTTTTCCGGGACATAGACCATAGGGCGAATGACCGTGAGATCAGAGCGGGAGAGATAGGACTTGGGGTGAAAGGTGTGGATGCGCCCCTCATGCAGCAGACAGAGCAGCAGGGTTTCCAGTGCATCGTCCCGATGGTGTCCCAGTGCCAGCACGTTGCAGTCCTGCTCTTTAGCCAGAGCGGACAGCGCACCTCTTCTCATCTTGGCGCACAGTGAGCAGGGGTTCTTTTCCTTCCTGTCCTCGAAAATGACCTTGCCGATCTGGGTCTCCTGCACGACATACGGGACCTCCAGCTTGTCACACAGTATTTGGATGGGGGAGAAATCCGCATTTCCGATGCCCATAGTGAGAGTCAAGGCCTTGAGGGTATAATTGACCTTGGAAAACCGGCGGTAAAGCGCCAGCGCATAGAGCAGCATGAGGGAATCCTTGCCGCCGGAAACGCCCACGGCAACATGGTCTCCTTCCCGGATGAGGCCGAAGTCCTCATCGGCACGGCGAATGCACCCCAGCACTTTTTTCATGGTCAATCTCTCCTTTGATGCTCTGCCTGTCTTGCAAAATCGGCATAAGTTTATTATACTGTGTTCAGGTGGCGTTTGAACAGACCATCTTCAATTTTTTACGAACGCAAGGAGGAGCAGCCTGTGAATCTTTCCTCGTGGATGCGCAGCGCCCTTTATGTATTTTGCATATCTACCCTGCCCGTGCTGGAGGTAAAGGCAGCAATCCCGCTCGGGTTGTCCATGGGGCTTCCCTTTTGGCAGACCTTCCTCATTGCACTTGTCGGCTCCGTAATCCCGTCTCCTTTTATTCTGCTGCTGCTGCGCCCCTTTTTCAAATGGTGCAGAGGGAAAAAGTTCTTTCGGAAGATTGCGGAAAAGCTGGAAGCGCGGTTTGAGAAGAAGGCAAAATCAGTGTATAAGTATCAGCTGCTCGGTCTGTTTCTCTTTGTGGCGATTCCGCTTCCGGGCACCGGCGTGTGGACGGGCTCCGGCATTGCCGCCATGCTGGACATTCGCATCCGTAGGGCGTTTCCGGTGATTCTGCTTGGCAACCTTGTGGCGTCGGCTCTCATGCTGCTGCTGGGGCAGATCGTGATTGGGTGAAACTCATGTGACAAAATTCCTGCATTTTCGTTAGCATTTTGCAAAATCCCTTGACTTTAAGGATTTTGCGTGCTATCATACACAATCGAAAAGTGAATAGAAACGCCTTATACAGAGTGGTTGAGGGACGGGCCCGATGAAACCCGGCAACCGGTCAATTTTTGACAGTGGTGCCAATTCCCGCGGCAGAGCGATCTGCCGGAATATGAGGTGGAAGGAATATAAGTGTCTTCTGCCGGTATTTTACGACAGAGGATTTTTTATTTCCGTACATGGCGTTTCTGATCCATTGAAGAAAAGGAGAGAAAAACCATGGCTGAAAACGTAAAACGCTACTTTACCTCCGAATCCGTCACCGAAGGGCACCCGGACAAGCTCTGCGACGCCATTTCCGACGCGATTTTAGACGCGCATCTGGCACAGGATCCCTACGCCCGCGTGGCCTGTGAGACCATCGCCACCACTGGCATGGTTCTGGTGATGGGGGAGATTACCTCCAAGGCCACCGTGGATTACAACAGCATCGTGCGGGAAACCATCTCCCGCATCGGCTACACCGACCATCAGTGCGGCTTTGACGCTTCCACCTGCGCGGTGCAGATCGCGCTGGATCACCAGTCCCAGGACATCGCCATGGGCGTGAACAATGCGCTGGAAGGCCGTGCGGAAGGGCAGATGGACATCGGCGCGGGCGATCAGGGCATGATGTTCGGCTACGCCTGCAACGAGACCGAGGAGCTGATGCCCATGCCCATCGCGCTGGCACACAGACTTACCCGGAAGATGGCGGAGTTGCGCAAGGACGGCACCCTGCCCTATCTGCGTCCCGACGGAAAATCCCAGGTGACGGTGGAATATGTGGACGGAAAACCCGTCCGCGTGGACACCGTTGTCATCTCCACACAGCATTCCGCCGACGCTTCACAGGAGACCATCCACGCGGACATGATCGAGAAGGTCGTAAAGGCTGTGATTCCTGCCGAACTGCTGGATGAAAACACCAAATACTACATCAACCCCACCGGGCGCTTCGTCATCGGCGGCCCCGAGGGCGATTCCGGCCTGACCGGGCGCAAGATCATTGTGGATACCTACGGCGGCTACGCCCCCCACGGCGGCGGTGCGTTCTCCGGCAAAGACCCCACCAAGGTTGACCGCTCCGCCTGCTACATGATGCGCTATGTGGCCAAGAACATTGTGGCCGCAGGATTGGCCGATAAGTGCGAGATCGAGGTGGCCTATGCCATCGGCGTGGCAAACCCCGTGTCCGTACTGGTCAATACCTTCGGAACCGGCAAAGTGAGCGACGCGGAACTGGAAAAGCTTGTCCGCGAGAAGTTCGACCTGCGTCCCGCCGCCATCATCAAGACTCTTGACCTGCGCAAGCCCATCTATTCCGCCACCGCCGCATACGGACACTTCGGCAGAACCGATGTGGAACTGCCATGGGAGAAGTGCGACAGAGTTGCAGAGCTCAAAGCGTAAAATCATTATAAAGGATTAGAAAAATGGAAGAACTGGAAGGCGTTGTGGAGGAGATCATCTTCCGCAATGACGACAATGGCTACTCGGTCATTTCCCTGTCCTTAGGCAAAAAAGACAGTCAAACCATCGTAGGCACGCTCCCCTTTTTGAAACAAGGGGAGCGTGTGCGCGTTTATGGGACTTATACCAATCATCAAGTTTTCGGCAGACAGATGAAGGTGGAAAAGTATGAGACCATCATCCCCACAAAAGCAAAGGAGATTGAGCAATACTTAGCCGGCGGCATGATTAAAGGCATCGGAGAGACCACCGCAAAGGCCATTGTGGAGACCTTCGGGGATGCGACACTGGAAATTCTTGCCAACCATCCCGAACGGCTTCGGGAGGTGGACGGCATCGGCCCCAAACGTGCTGCCATTATTGCGGAGAATTACGCCGAGCAGCAGGGCAACCGGGAAACCATGATGTTCCTGCAAAGGTATTCCGTCCCCAACGGGCTGGCGCTGCGCATCATCAAATTCTACGGCAACAATGCCATCACCGTGCTTCGCGCCAATCCCTATCAGCTCACCCGCGACATTCCCGGTGTGGGCTTCAAGACAGCCGACAGAATCGCTCTTTCCATGGGCATTCCTGCGGAAGATGTGAACCGCATTCGCTCCGGCATCATCTATACCATTTGGGAGGCAGCCGGTGCCGCCGGGCACGTTTATCTGCCCCGGCAGACCCTGATTGACGCGGCGTGTGGTATTTTGAGTGCCCCGCAGGAGGTTGTGGAAAACGAGGTCGCAGCACTAACGCTGAACGGTGAGCTGCGCATGGAAGAGCATGAAGACGACACAGCAGTCTACCACCGCTCCATGCTGGATGCCGAAAAGCAGGTGGCTTTCGGGCTTACACAGCTGTTCCGCGCCGGGCAGAGAAGCCCCGTCGCGGCTTCCGATGAGCTGCTCAACCGCTTCGAGGATTCCCACGGGATTCAGTTTGAAAAAGGCCAGCGCACCGCAATTTTACTGTGTGCAAAGGAAAACGTGGTGGTGGTAACGGGCGGCCCGGGCACGGGCAAAACCACCGTCATCAACTGCATCATTGATATTCTGAACGGTTCCGGGTTGACCGTTTCCCTTGCCGCGCCCACGGGACGCGCCGCCAAGCGCATGACCGAAGCCACCGGGCAGGAGGCTAAGACGATTCACCGCCTGTTGGAATACGGCACTTCCGAGGACGAGACGCTGCCCATGTTCGCCAAGAACGAGGATGACCCCATCAAGGCGGATGCCGTGATTGTGGATGAAATGTCCATGGTGGATTTGCAGCTCATGCGCTCTCTGCTCCGTGCTTTGAAGCCCGGAACCCGGCTCATCCTTGTCGGGGACGCCGACCAGCTTCCTTCCGTCGGCGCGGGGAACGTGCTGCGGGATATTATCGACAGCGGCGTCATTCCCGTGGCGAAGCTTACGGAGGTGTTCCGTCAGGCGGCGGAGAGCCACATCGTCACAAACGCTCACCGCATCAACAACGGACAGATGCCCGTCATTCAGAACAAGGACACCGACTTTTTCTTCTCCCGCAAGACCAACGTGAACGAGATCGCCGCGTCAATCTGCTCCCTTGTCACAACGCGGCTTCCTTCATTCTATCACATTGACCCCATGCGCGACATTCAGGTGCTTGCGCCCATGAAAAAGGGTGAGAGCGGCGTATATATGCTCAACAAGCTGTTGCAGGAGCAGCTGAATCCGCCGAACCACCATAAAAAGGAGAAAATCACCGGGGAAAACCGCTTCCGCGAGGGCGACAAGGTGATGCAGGTGCGCAACAACTATCAGGCGGAATGGACAAAAGGAGTGGGCGAGAAGGAAGAAGAGGGAACCGGCGTGTTCAACGGCGACATCGGCATCATCGAGGCCATCGACGAAAGCGGTGTGATCGTTTATTTTGACGATGAACGTCGGGTGATCTATGACGAAACCATGCTGCCGGATCTGGAACTGGCCTATGCCATGACCATTCACAAAAGTCAGGGCAGCGAGTTTTCCACCGTTGTGCTGGCGTTGCTTCCGGGGCCGCCGCAGATGATGGTGCGCAACCTGCTCTATACCGCCGTGACCCGTGCAAAGGAGCGGGTCGTGATGGTGGGCAGCGAGGAAGTGATGGGGATGATGGTGCGCAACAACAAGACCGCCCAGCGGTTTACCTCCCTCTCTCAACGCTTACAGGCGTTGGACAGACTGACGGAGGAAACGGAGAATGAATAAGCTGGTTCTGCGCGACAGATTGCTGGATTTCTTCTTCCCGCAGGTGACCTGTATGCTTTGCGGCAGTGCAGAGCAGGTGCAGGGAGGCTTCTGTGCCGAATGTATCGGGAAGATGGAGCCTTACCGCAGCCGCAGGATTCCGAAGGATGCACCGTATACGGGGGCCATTTCTTGCTTTGTTTATGAAGATAAGGTGCGCGAGGCACTGCGGATGATGAAGTTCCGAGGACAGTTCGATCTGCCGGTGCGCTTCTTTGCCGGGAAAATGGCGGAGGAAGTGAGGAAAGCCCACTGGAAATGCGATTGCGTGGTACCCGTTCCCGCAGAGCCCCGGTATGAGCGGAAGCGCGGCTACAACCAGTCCGAAAAGCTGGCCTCCCGAGTTGCGGCGTTGCTGGATTTGCCCATGGAGAAAAAAGCTCTGCGCAAAAAGCGGGGCACAAGGTCACAGGTAGGACTTTCCATGAAACAGCGCATGGAAAACATGGAGGGCGCGATTCTGCCCGGAAAATCCGATGTTTCCGGCAAAACCGTGTTGTTGGTGGACGACCTCATGACCACCGGCGCCACGGTTCACGCCTGTGCGCAAGCCCTGATGAAAATGGGCGCAAAGGCGGTTTATGTCGTGACCGCCGCCCATGCGATTTTGGAGCCGGATTACAAAGAGAAAATCAAAGATTAAGCGGTGCCGGAAATAGCATCGCTTTTTTCTATCTTCATAAAGCGATACAGAAGCAAAAAATGTGGATTGACAATCCTGTATGCGTAAACTAAAATTAACACAAACAGGTCGTTTCCTGAAATAAGAAAACAGAGGGGACAGAACAACATGACAAAGATCAAGTGGGGCATTTTAGGTAACGCCGCCATTGCGCGGAATCAGATGATTCCCGGGCTGAAACAGGCTAAGTACAGCGAGCTTTACGCCATCGCATCCAGAAGCGGGGTGCCTGACGATGTGGCACCCGAGGTCAAACACTATTCCTCCTATGAAGCGCTGCTTTCCGACCCGGAGGTGCAGGCGGTCTATATACCTGTGCCAAACGGCGTACACAAAAAGTGGGCAATCGAGGCCGTGAAGCACGGCAAGCACGTTCTGTGCGAAAAGCCCATCGCCATGAACGAGGCGGAAGCGGAGGAAATGTTTGCCGCGGCGGAGGAGAACCATGTGCTGCTCATGGAGGCCTTCATGTATCGACACACGGACAAGATCGCAAAGGCAATGGAAATCGTGAACAGCGGCGCCATAGGGCAGGTGCGCGGGATGCACGCCCACCACGGCTACACGCTCAACTGGGCTTCCCCCGCAAGGCAGGACCCCGCTTTGGGCGGCGGCGCGGTGTACGATGTGGGTTGCTACGATGTGAGCCTCATCGGGTTGTTCTTAGGCGAACCTGATAGGCTCCACGCGGGCTTTACCATGACGGAGACGGGCTACGACGAGCGCACGGCGGTGTGGATGCACTTCCCCTCCGGTGCCATGGCCACCATGGAATGCTGGTTCGATGCTGCGGGCGATCAGCGCGCCCTCATCGTCGGAACCGAAGGCACATTGGAAATCCTCAATTTCCCCTCCGGCAACAAGGATGTGCTCATTCTTAAAAACAGGGAAGGTCGAAAGGAGATTCCCGTGGAGGCGTGCGTTCCCTTTGCGCTGGAAGCGGATAATCTTTCCAAGGCCGTCTTAGGCGAAGCGGAACTGCTTGTCACCAAGGAAGAATCGCTGCGCGAGATGCGCGTGATGGACAAAATCCATGCGCTGCGGGCACAGGAGGGCAAGTAAATGGCGGATTACAGCAGATATATTGAGATGGTGAAGCGGCAGGAGGAAATCCTGCGCTTTGCGGACTTTTCACAGGATGACGCGCTGAAACTGGCACTCATCATTGAGCGCAGAACCATGGAGATTTATGGCCGCCCGGTGTCCGTGCGCGTGGACATTCACGACATCACCGTGTTCTATCACCTGATGGGTCGCGCTTCGCTGTCGAACGATTGGTGGATGAAAAAGAAGCTGAACGGCGTCAAGCGCACCGGGCATTGCTCCTTCTACAATTACCTGACCATCGAAGCATCGGAAAGGTTCGACGAGTTCCCCTGGGCAAAAAGTCAAGGCAACATCGCTCTGCGCGGCGGCTGCTTCCCGATTTATGACTTAGAGGGCGTGCCCTTTGGCTATGTGATGACCTCGGGGCTTACCCAGGTGCAGGATCATCAGCTTGTGGCGGATTCTCTCGCGGAGTTTTCCGGGAAGGAGATTCCCAACGTGGACGACAAGCAGGTCGAGTTCGTCCCGTAAAAATGAAAGTGAAGCCCGAATCAGGCGTTTTCCGCTCGATTCGGGCTTTCTCTATTTGCTTTGTTCAAGAATTTCAACCTGTTCCTTCAAATCCTCAACCATCCCGTCAAAGTCCTCGGACAGCATCCGGGAATAGGCTTTGCCGTCCTTTAGAATCTCCTTGAAATCGTCTAACTTTATTGCACCGCACAGGGTACTGAACCCTAAAAAGGCGAGCACCAGCAGGATGATGAGTCCTTTTGCAAGTAACCGCAGCATAAAATCCCCTCCGCTTCATTTTCTGTCCACATTGTAGCGGAGATTTTATGCTTTTGCCATCGAAAGGCGTGACAGAGCCTTACACTTTTGTCACAATGCAGGGGACACCCTGCTGTTCCAACCGCTTTTGCAATGGTGCAAGAACCCACCTTTCGCTTTCCTCATGCCCGGTGAGGATCACATCAAGCCCCAAGGCCTGTGCTTCCAGCCGCTCATGGTGCTTCATTTCTCCCGTGACCAGCACTTCCGCACCCATTTCCGCAGCTTCCTTGGCAAACTCGCCGCCCGCGCCGGCGGCTGTGGCAATGTTCGTGATTTCCCGGTCAATGCTGCCGTAGAACACGGCTTGCGGGTTGATGAACTCCTTGACGGTGAGCAGAAGGTCACCCACGGTCTGTCTGCGCACCGTGCCCACACGCAGATACGGCGTTTTTTCCGTTACGGTCAGATCGAGCTTCTGCGCAAGGCAGTCGTTGACGCCGCCTTCGGCTGCATCCAGGTTGGTGTGCGCCGCGTAAAGGGCAATGTCATTCTTGATGAGGGAAGTGATAAGGCGGCCTTCGTAATCGTCCGCACGGACGGCTTTTGTGCCGGAAAAGAGTAGGGGATGGTGGGAAAGGATACAGTTCGCGCCGATGCGCACGGCTTCCGCGATCACGGCTGGGGTCACATTAACCGTCATCAGCACCTTTTGAAGCTCTGTTTCGGGATTCCCAACCAGCAGCCCCACATTGTCCCACGGCTCGGCAGTCTCAATGGGCGCGATGTTCTGCATAATGTTCATGAAATCTTTGATTATCATTTTGTTTCCTCCAATGCCCGCAGCACGTCTTCGTATTCCTGCCGGGCGATGTTCATGCGCTCAAAGTCGCTGCCGTCTTTTGTGCCTTCCAGTGCCCGCCCCGTCACGCCTTTGCGCCACAGAAGATAATCCTTAAAAAGCGGTGGATTCTTCCGTAAAAGTATGGGGCCGATGTGCGCTTCGTAGTCGCTCATGGGTTCTGCCTGCCCCGACTCGGCACGCAGAAGCACATAATAACGCCCGGTAGCAAAGGCAATGGCTTCGTCCGCAATGTGCATCCCGATGCTTTCAATGTGCCGCCGCAGGAATTTCAGCTCCACATTCGCCTGCAAAACCACGGGGCAGGGGAGAGCGCGGTTCAGAATATGCGCGATGGTGCGGGCACCCATGCCGCAGATAGAAACTGCATCCCCATCCTGCAAGGCAATCCCGTTCAGCCCGTCGGTTACGGCAAATTCTACCTTTTCCTGCAAGTCGGTTTTCTCCACAAGGATTTGTGCCCGCGAGAGTGCGTCCGCGCTGATGTCGCAGAGCAGGGCATTTTCACACAGGCCGCTTTGCAGCAGATGCACCGGCAGAAAGCCGTGGTTTGAGCCGATGTCCACAAGCCTTTTGCATTTTCCGATTAGCTGTTCTGCAGTAGATAAGCGTTCGTCTAAATGTACCATAAAACCTCTTATGAGAAAAACCCCCATCCGCATGAACGGGTGGGGAGTTTATTCTATTCCATAAAATCCTTGAGCTTTTTGGAGCGGGAGGGATGGCGCAGCTTGCGGAGCGCCTTGGCCTCGATCTGACGGATGCGCTCGCGTGTCACGTTGAACTCCTTGCCCACTTCTTCCAACGTGCGGGAACGCCCGTCGTCCAGCCCGAAGCGCAGGCGGAGCACCTTTTCCTCCCGGGGGGTCAGGGTGTCCAGCACGTCGTTGAGTTGCTCCTTGAGCATGGTATAAGCGGCAGCCTCGGCGGGGGCGGGAATGTCGTCATCGGGGATGAAGTCGCCCAAGTGGCTGTCTTCTTCCTCACCGATGGGGGTTTCCAGCGACACAGGCTCCTGCGCGATCTTTGTGATCTCGCGCACCTTTTCTTCGGAAATGCCCATCTCGTTGGCAATTTCTTCGGGGGTGGGTTCGCGCCCGTATTCCTGCAGTAGCTGGCGGGACACGCGAATGAGCTTGTTGATGGTCTCGACCATATGCACGGGGATACGGATGGTGCGTGCCTGATCGGCAATGGCTCTTGTTATGGCCTGACGAATCCACCAGGTTGCGTAGGTGGAGAACTTGTAGCCCTTGGAGTAGTCGAACTTTTCAACGGCCTTGATGAGCCCCAGATTGCCCTCCTGAATGAGGTCTAAGAACTGCATCCCGCGCCCGACATATCGTTTGGCGATGGAAACGACCAGTCTCAGGTTGCTCTCGGAGAGCTTTTCACGGGCGGCTTCGTCGCCCTCTGCCATGCGCTTGGCAATTTCCAACTCTTCTTCAGCGGTGAGAAGCGGCACTTTGCCGATCTCCTTCAGATACATTCTTACGGGGTCGTCGGTGGAAATGCCTTCGGGAACGGACAGATCTTCGGTCTCGGCGGAAAATTCCTCATTGTTTCCGGCTTCCTCCATGATGAGCTCGTCGTCCTGCAGCTCATCGCCGAGGTCGGTCAGAATATCCTCGGAAAGATCGGCGTTGATCTCGGGTACAGCGTCCTCCGGCTCATCAGCGGTGATGAGCTCGATGCCGAGCGCTTCAAACTGATCGAGAATTTCTTCGTATGCGTCCGGGGAAATCTGCAGATCGGATAAGGACTCGGAAATTTCTTTCTGAGTCAGAGAACCTTCCTTTTTGCCCTTCTCGATCAATGCTAAAATGCGCTTTTTCTGTTCATCCATGTTGGACAATGGGGTACACTCCTTTCGGTAAACCACCCTTCACCTAAAATGCGGTGAAGCCCGTAAAAACAAACACTAACAATTAGTGATACTTTTTCATTAACTCGTTCTTTTGGTTTGTGAGCCGAGTAATCGAGGACAGAGTATCTAAATTGGGTGAGACTTTCGCTTCTTCGGTCAGTTCGTTAATCTGCTGATTGATTCGCTGAATCCGTAATTGCGTAATGCAGTCCATCATCAATTTGACCTGTGTGTCCTTGTCATACTGACGATCAATCATGGAGACAGAGGAGATGGTGTTTTTCAATTCCACATCTTCCGTATTGTCCATCAGATTCTGCAAGCCGTTCAGACCGCCGCCGGAGAGCAATACCTGCGCCATCGCCTTGCAGTGCGGGTCGGCGAAATCGTCCTCCTTGAGAATGTCCTTTGGCACCGGGATGCCGGAAGCCAGCATGGAGATAAGCTCCTTTTGCGCCTTCACATAGGCATCATCGGGTTTTGTGCCTGTGCCGCCGGAATAGGTGCGCAGATCGACCTGCGGTTCGGTCTTTGCGGGGGCTGCCCTGTGCCGCCCGACCTGCTCGTTCAGCGTTTCTTCGTCAAAGCCGGTTTCCAGTGTGAGCCGTTTGATGAACCGCTGAATTTCCACCGGGTTGTCCAGTCTGCGGAGCACCTGCGCGGCTTCTATGGCGTATTTGGAACGTTCTTCTTCCTTGCTTAAATCGTGGGAATCCGCAAGCACGTTGAGCCGGTAGGTCGTAGGGTCAATGCTGCCCAATTCACCCAAGGCATCGCCGCCCTTGGCGCGGACATATTCGTCCGGGTCCATCTTATCCGGCACCACCGTGACCCGGGCGGGAACATTTTCCTGCTCAAAGAGGTCAAGCCCTCGTTGAATGGCGCGCTGCCCGGCACCGTCGCCGTCGTAGGTGATGATGATCTGCGGGGCGTAGCGCTTCATCAGACGAATCTGCTCGTTGGTGAGCGCGGTGCCCAACGTGGCGATGCAGCCGTCCACGCCGTGCTGGTAGAGGGAAACTACATCCATATAGCCTTCCACCAGTCGGATAAACTCGCGCTTGCCGCCTTTGAGAAAATTTAGGCCGTAACAGTTCCGGCGTTTGTTGAAGACCGGGGTGTCGGAGGAATTTAAGTATTTGGGTTGTCCGTCGCCCAGCACTCTGCCGCCGAAGGCGATTACGCGCCCCCGGGGGTCGAAGATGGGGAACATCACCCGGTCACGGAAGGCATCAAAGAGCTTGCCGCCCCGTTCCAGAACGAGGTTGCAGTCGATGAGCTCTTCCTTCGTAAAGCCCTCCTGCGTCAGCGCGTCATAAAGGCTTGTCCAGCCCTTGGCCGTGCTGCCCAGACCGAAGTGGCGGATGACATTGTCCCGAATGCCGCGATTGTGCAGGTATTCCAGAGATGCTGCGCCTTCCTCGGTGTAGAGGGTCTTGTTGTAGAATTTAGCCGCTGCGGTCAGCGCGGCGTAGAGCCGATCCTTGTCCCTCTTGGGGCTTTCGTCGGAGAAGCCCTTCTTTTCGGGAATCGGGATGTGCGCCTTTTCCGCAAGATGTTCGATGGCCTCGGTGAACTCCATGTGTTCCTGATTCATCAGGAAGGTTACGACGTTGCCGCCTACATGACAGCCGAAGCAGTAGTACATCTGTTTTTCGGAATCAACAGAGAAGGAGGGGGTCTTTTCGCCGTGAAAAGGGCACAGTCCCCAATATTTTGACCCTTTTTTCGTCAGGGTCATATATTCGGAAATGACTGAAACGATGTCGGAGCGATCCCGCACATCGTCAATCCATTCGCTTGGATATCTGCCCGCCATTTCCTTCCTCCATATCATTTCGTCCCGCAAATCCCGAAACGCTGTTTCGTCTCGGCTTATGATATATTCGACCCATCTTGCATAAATCCTGCCATAAATCAATTTTTTTCTGTCTGATTATGCAAGAAAATGGCATAATTGCCTGAATTATCGCGTTATTTTGCTGAAAAAAGTTTCTTAATGTTTCAGAACCTCATGCCCCGGAATGAAGAGCTCGGAGAACTTGTGCACGGCATAATTGTCGGTCATTCCGGCTAAATAGTCGCAGATCACGCGATAAATGCTGTCCGAATCGGCATAGGATAAGTATTCCTCCGGCAATTCGTCATAGTGGTGCATATAGTATAGGTACAGCGATTCCAGCATATACCCGGCTTTTTCTTCTTCCTTCTGAACCACCGGGCGGGTGTAAACGTGCTCAAACATGAAATTGCGAAGTCCGTTTGTGGCTTCCCAGACCTCGGGGGTCATGGCGACCTCGTTTTTGCCCTCGGAAAAAGAGACAATGTGGGAAATCATGGTGTCAATGCGTTCGCCGTGCCCGTAGCCAAGGACATCAAAATATTCCTTGGGGATTTCTTCGAGCCGCAGCACACCGGCGCGGATGGCGTCATCAATGTCGTGGTTGATGTAGGCAATGCGGTCGGAGAGGGAGAGCACCTGCCCTTCCAGCGTCTTGGGATGCCCGTGGGAGGGATGCTGTAAAATGCCGTCCCGCACCGCTTCGGTGAGGTTCAGCCCCTGCCCGTTGCGCTCTAACTTTTCCACCACCCGCAGCGACTGCGCTTCGTGGGAGAAGCCGCCGGGATTCAGCCGATCCAAGATGCGTTCGCCCATGTGCCCGAAGGGCGTGTGTCCCAAATCGTGCCCCAAGGCCATGGCTTCGGTCAAATCTTCGTTTAGGCACAGGGCGCGGGATATGGTGCGGGCAATCTGGGAGACCTCCATGGTGTGCGTAAGGCGCGTGCGGAAATGGTCATCCTCGGGAGCCAAGAAGCATTGCGTCTTGTGTTTCATGCGGCGGAAGGCCTTGCAGTGGATGATGCGGTCGCGGTCACGCTGGAAATCCGTGCGCAGCGGATCGGGCTCCATGGGAGCTTCACGCCCGATGAGGGTCTCATCATCACAGGCATAGGGACTGAGCATCATCCGATGCCACTTGATTGTTCTTTCCCGGACTTCCATGTGCGCCGCCTCCTGTTTGCTTTTGACTTTTGATAACATTTCTACAAAATAACGAATTTATCCTGCATTTGAACAGAAAAAAAGCAGAATTTCCTGCAATGCGGAACTTCTGCTTCAAAAGAATGCTGATTTATGCCAATTTTCGGAACCGTAAGAAGGCAACCATGGCAAGACCTATGGCGATGATGCCGAACTGATAGAGCATGAAGATCATGCCGAATTTGTAGACCTGCACTTTGCCGGCAGCCTGTCTTGCCGAAATGTTGTAAACGATGCTGTCCACAAATTGATTTTCTTCGCTGACCAGCTGCTCCGTCATGTACGCATGGGGGACATAAAGGTCGATATAGACGGCTTTACTGCCCCAGAAGGTGAAAAGCTGCCGGTCGTCCGTGCGATTGTCCTCGCTGCCGTAGTGCATCGTGGTGGTCAGGTAAGTCATGTCCCGGGAAACATATACGCCCATGCCGCTGTCGTTCGTCCAGCCGGGATAATTGCCCAGCAGCAGATCGTACAGGAGCTGCCGATGCTCCCCGCTCATGTCGGAGATCGCCCCCATGCTTTCCGCATAAGGCGAATCCAGAACTGCGATATAGAGTTGCGCATGGGATTCCTCATTATACAGGTAGATCTGATACCCGTTTTCACTGAGAAAGGCCATAGCACTTTCCGGGGTCTGCCCGAAAGCTTCTGCTTTTTCTGCCAATACCTTTTCATCCTGCGTCAGATAGACCCAGCCCTCCGGGATCGTCACCTGTATATCACAGGTGGGAAGGGTGAATGTATCTGCAAAGGAGAGGTTCAGCGTGCTCAAAATGGAGAGAAGCACGACAAAAAGTCTGACCTTGGTGAACATAAACTTCCTCTTTTGCCGTTATTTTACCTATTCCGAAACGTGCGCAAGTCCCATATCAAACATGGTAGTCACATGGTCATCCGCAAGAACATAGAAGATCGAGCGGCCTTCCCGCTGGGCGCGGACAAGACGCGCCTGCCGTAGGATGCGTAGCTGGTGAGAGATGGCGGATTGGGTCATCCCCAAGGTTTCCGCAATGTCGCAGACGCAAAGCCGCGTGTCGTGCAGCACCTGCAGGATGCGGATGCGCGTGGGGTCGGAGAGCACCTTGAAAAGCTCGGAGAGGGAAAAGATGGTGTCCTCATCGGTGAGCAGCAGGGCGCGGGCGTGGGAAATGGCGTCGGGGTGCAGCTCCGTGGAATCACAGCAGCATTCCTGATCCAGTTTTTCAAATTCGGGTTCGTAGGCCATAAATCATTCTCCCTTCGGGGCAGCTTTGCCCTCGCGGATGAGACGCAATAGATCGTTTTCGGAAAAATCGTACTGTTTGTTGCAGAAGTGGCAGGAGACCTGTGCGCCGTGCTGGGACTTCACCATGTCCATGATCTCCACTTCGCCCATGGAGAGCAGCACCCGCTCGATGCGGTCGCGGGAGCAGTCGCACTGATAGACGGGCACGGAACGGTTGAGAATCTCGTAATCCAAGGAGGAAAGCGTTTTTGCGGCCAGCGTTTCGGCGTTTTTCACCTCATGCACCATAGTGGACACGCCGGAAAGCGATGCGGTTAAGGCTTCCAGCTTTTCCAGCACTTCCTCGGTGCAATCCGGCATGGGCTGAATGAGCACGCCGCCCGCGCCCACCACATGACCCTTTTCCACCATCACGCCCAAGGATACCAAAGACGGCGTCTGCTCGGAAACCGTGAGGTAGAAGGCAAAATCCTCGGCGATCTCGCCGGAAACCATGCGGGTGCGCCCGACATAAGGTTCTTTCAGGCCAAGGTCGCGCACCACGGTGATGTGTCCGTTTTTGCCCACGGCGGCACCCACATCCAGTTTTCCGTTCACCTTGCGGGGAAGTTCGATTTCGGGATTGTCCACATAGCCCTTCACGGTACCGTTTGCGTAGGCGGTGCACACCACCTGTCCGATGGGGCCGCCGCCGTTCATGGTGACGGTCAGTCTGTCGTCGGCGTTCTTCATCATCACGCCCATCATCACGGAGCCGGTCAGTGCCCGCCCTAACGCGGCGGAGGCGGTGACGGAGCAGGAATGGGTCTCCCGCGCCTGTTCTACAAGGGAAGTGGTTACGGCGACAAGTGCACGCGCCTGCCCGCCTTCTAAAGAAATATGTAAGATTTCGTCCATTTTTGTCATCCTTACAGAGAGATTTGGGGTTTCTTTGCCGTAAAGT
Source organism: Christensenella sp. UBA1750 (assembly GCA_002315655.1). Lineage (GTDB taxonomy): Bacteria > Bacillota > Clostridia > Christensenellales > UBA1750 > Spyradocola. The sequence goes on along the minus strand of DCHO01000082.1, from coordinate 46,237 downwards.
GGATGCGGTCATCGGTCTCCGTCCACGGGTTCAGGGTATATTCCGAATAGGCTTTGCAGTCGGCAAAGCCCGCCTCGGAGAGCAGTTGCAGAAGTTCTTCCGGCTTGTGCATCCGCTGTAAATGCCGCTCTGAAAAGCGTTTATACAGACCGTTTTCCTGCTTCACGAAGAAAGTGAGGTTCATTTCCAGCAGATCGCCCTTTTCCTCGTTGAGCCAAAGATAGGTCACGTTTTCTCGGTCTTCGCCGTACATCTGCCCCGCCATGCTTTTCAGCTTGTGTGGTGTGGAAATGTCAAAGGCAAAGGTGCCGCCGGGTTTCAGGTTCTCAAAAACACGGAAAAAGCAGGATTTGACCTGCGAAAGGGTTGTTAAGTAGTTGATGCCGTCACAGCTGCAAAAGATGGAAGGGACTTTGCGGGGAGATGTAAACCTTGTCATGTCCTGCACGGCAAACTGCGGGTGTAGACCCGCTTTTCGCGCCTTTTCCTGGGCAAAGGCGATCATTTCGGGGGATAAGTCCGTTCCAACAAGGTCAAAGCCCATTTTGGCCAGCTTCATTGTGAGGTTTCCAGTGCCGCAGCCCAATTCAAAGATGCGGGATTTCGGTGCGGGGGAGAGCAGCTCCGCATAATGCCGTGCCCATGCGTCGTAATCCACATCGTCCATCAGCGTGTCATAGAGCGCGGCAAAGTCGCAATAGGCAGCCATTATTCGTCGTCCTCGTCAGGGTCTAAGTCTTCCAAGTCTTCATCCTTTTTCTTGCGTCCGAAGAGACCGCGGGAGGGCTTGCTTTCTTCCTGCGGTTCGTCCTCATCGTCTTCTTCGGGCTTCTGCATTCCCTTTCCAACCTCTGCGCCTTCAATGCGGGGATTGAAGTATTTGTCAAAGGCGGCGTTGGTGTAAGAGCAGCCGATGAAGGAGGCGAAGGAGTAGCCGATCAGCAGATACCACAGCATGGCGGGCAGGAAGAAAACGGAAATGACGGCGGGAAGAATCTGTAAAAGTCCAAAGAGGATGGAGAGCGGCAGACGGCCGACCGCCAGCACGAAGGAGTTTTTGAGCAGCTCCTTAAAGGGAAGGTCATAAGTGACCATCATTGGCCAGACGTAGAGGTTGAGCATCAGGTAAATAAGCCCCAGCATGAGCAGCATGAACAGGGCGATTAAGTACACATAGGAGCCGGACTGTACGGCCATGTTGGAATAGAAGTTCGCGCCCATGGCAAAGAGCAGCAGGCACACGCCGTTGAGCACGCCCATCCCTAACGCCTGTTTCCAGTTGACGCGGATGGCGGCAAAGAAGTCCGACCACAGCCAGACATGATCGTCCCGGGAATAGTTGCGGGTGACGTATTTGAGCGCCGCCTTTGCGGGAGAGGAGATCAGGAACGTGATCCCGGTGAAAAGCAGGAACAGGAACAGATACCCGTCGGAGATAAAGCCTTTGGGATTTTCTCCATAATCCCGGATGAACACAGTCAGGTGCAGCACCAGATTGATCCAGAAGGGCACACAGAACATGAGATACATCAGGTTTGCCTTGATCAGATTGAAAAGGTTGAGCTTGAGCATCTCAAAGAACAGCTGGAAGCGGTTCTTGGGCAGCATATCCGTCGTGTAGTCGGGGCGGTTTTTGTTGTAATTCCCTCCGAAAAGACCCATTTTTCTGTGTCCTCCTTATTGTTCGATAATGTTTGTGTAGGTGTGAACCGCGGGAAGCAGCGCCGCTTCGTCCAAATCAAAGGTGTTCGTGTGCAGAGCGGAACGGCGGAGTTCGTCACCCACGCCCACGAAGGCGAACAGCGACGGGCGGTAGGTGCTGAAATAGGAATAGTCCTCCGCGATGGTGATGGGTGTTTGTTCCACACGGTTCGGCACGCAGTCGGCAAATTCCGCAAAGAGCTTGTCGTCATTGTGAACGGTTGCGTAGTCGCACTCGGTCTCCATCGTGACCGTGACTCCGAAGGACGCGGCGGTGTTTTCGCAGACCGCTCGGATTCCGGAAATGAGCTGTTTTTGTAAATCGCGGTTGAAGGTGCGCAGGATGCCTTCCATGGACGCTTCCGCCGCCACGATGTTGCGCTGGGTTCCGGCGTTCATTTTGCCGAAAGTGAGCACGGCGGATTCCGAAGCGGGCACGGCGTGTGTCAAGTAGCCTTGCAGGGCAACATAGGCGGAGGCCATCGCTCCGGCGGCATCGCATCCGTTGTGGGGCTGTGCGCCATGGGCGGACTTGCCGTGAAAGTGCAGGATGATGTAATTGTTGCTCGCCATCACATCCCCGGGGGATAGGGCAATGCTGCCCTTTGCAACGTGCGGCATGACGTGCATCCCGAACATATAGTCCACATGGGGATGCTCCAAGGCGCCCTGCTGGATCATTGGCAACGCACCGCCGGTGGTCTCCTCGGCGGGTTGAAAGAGCAGCATAATATTGTGTTTCAGCGTGCCTTCCCGCTTTTTCTGCCCCACGATGGAAGCAAAGGTGAGCAGGGTCGCCATGTGCCCGTCGTGTCCGCAGGCGTGCATCATGCCCGCGTGTTCGGAATGAATCGGGCAGATGCTCTTTTCCTCGATGGGAAGCGCGTCAATGTCCGAACGAAAGCCGTAGGTCTTGGCGTTTTTGTCGGAAGATAAATAGACGCATTTGATCCCGGTGCCGTCCAGTGATTCCAAAGCATCCGGGCAGGTCTTTTCCAACTGCTCTTTTAGGTAAGCGGAGGTCTTGAACTCGCTGTTCCCGATCTCCGGGACGGCGTGCAGAAACCGCCGATGCGTGGTCAATATCGTCAAAAGTTCATTGTCGTTCATAAGGTTTTCCTTGCCTGCGATAAGCTCGCATATTTCTACACATACAGTATAGCATAAACATCAGGGGTAAACAAAGAATTTTTTGTGAATATGTGGAAGGAATTATGGGCGAAGCAGCCAGAGAAGCCCCGTGAGGATGCGCCTGTCCACCTCCGTGCCGTGCCCGCCGGGATGCAGGTCGAATTGCACGCTGCTTTCCCCCAAGCGGGACTTGAGAAGCTGCTCGGTCTCCCGGTAGCAGTCCCCGATGGTGCACATTAAGGGATGCCGCGTCTTTTCCTCCTTGGAGCCTAAAGAAAGATAGACCTTGGCGGGGGAGAGAAAATCGTGGGTGCGCAGGTAGTCCATGAAGCCCTCATACCACAGTGAGGCCGACAGCGCACCGATGCGCCCGAAACAGGGAGAGATGAGCGGGGCGTAAATCGCCGCAAGCCCGCCTAAGGAATAGCCGAAAATGCCCGTGCTTGCGGGGTCGGGAAGGGTGGAAAAGCGGCTGTCAATCTCGGGCTTCACCACATCCGTGAGCAGGTGAATCCGCGCATCGGCACATCCCTCAAAGGGCGCGTCGCCCTCATGCAGCCCCTTTGCCGGCCACGGGGAAAAATCCTTGCCCCAACTCGTCGGCTCCAAGGTGACAAGATACGCCTTCTGGCACTGTTCCTTTATCATGCTGCGCTCTAAACTCGGAAGCCAGCTGTCCCAGTCGCTTGCGTGGGACTGATTCAGATAGAGCACAGGCAATCGCACCTTATGAAAATTCGGCGGGCAATAGACCGTTACGGTGTTTTCTCCAATACAAAAATGTTCAATGGTTCCCTTCATAAGCGTTCCCCCGCAGCTCTTTTTCCTTATCATACCAAAGAATACAAGATTTTTCCATAACAAAATGCTCCGACGGCAGCATCGGAGCATTTCAAAACTATTGCATGACCTTTTCCGCGATGGAATTGTCGATGATTTTATCAAAGGGTGTGCGCTGGGTCAGCTCTCCCGCGCTCTCCATGATGTCCAGCAGCCGTTCGTAGCTTTCCTGCGTCAGCACCGGCGTTTCAGCAAAGGCGCCGATCTCCCGATACCGCTCAATGACTTTGATAAGCTGTTCCTCCGAGGTGTCGGAAAACTGTGGTGCAAGCAGGTGCGCAAGCTCTTGGGGTTTGCCGGTGGACAGGTATTCCTGCGCCCTTGCAATGGCTTTCAGGAATTTGGTTACGGTTTCCTCATCCTGCGCAAGTGTTGACTTTGTGACCTGATAGCAGGTGTAGGGCACCTTGCCAGCCAATTTGCCCACGGATTCTAAGATATAGCCCTGTCCGGCTTCCTCGATGGCGGTGGCGGTTGGCTCAAAGAGCGTGGTGTAGT
>DCHO01000082.1:23110-41982 GCA_002315655.1 Christensenella sp. UBA1750 | reverse complement strand
TCCACGTCAAGCCCAGGCTGCAATCCCGCCTGTTTGAGCGCATATTCCAGTGTCATAAGTGGGATGCCGCCAGCTCTGCCGCCCAAGATGGACTTGCCGATGAGGTCATTTAAGGTAAAGTCCTCGTTCGGCTCTCGCCCGACGATGAATGCGCCGTCACAGGCCGTCAGTTGTCCCACCACTACAGTATAGTCGTCCCGGCCTTCGTTGTAGACATAGACGGCGGCTTCGGGTCCCATCAGGGCAATGTCCGCCTGCCCGGACAGCAGCGCGGCCATGGCTTTGTCCGCGCCGCCCGCGTTGGTGAGCTCGATTTCCAAGCCCTCATCGGCAAAGTAGCCCTTTTCCATGGCGATGTACTGCGCGGCGTAAAAGACCGAGTGCGTAACCTCATACAGCCGTACCTTGTGCAGCTCCTCCTTTTCGCACCCGGATAAAGGAATGAGAACCAGAACCAGTACAAGACAGATTGCAATCACACGTTTCATCGTGCAGCCCTCCTTTTCTATTTCAGAAATATGCAAAAGTCGTGAACAAATGTGAAAGCTTTTATGAAACGGGTTGAGAGTTCAAAGCAGGAGAGGTATAATATTCTCCGTTGAGTTTCTTTTGAGAAACGGAGGTTTGGTTATGAAAAAGTTGGTTCTGCCCGGCGCACTGCTCCTGCTGGCCGGGGTCTATCTGCTGCTCTCCCGTCTGCCGGGCATTGATCTGCCCATGGGTTCCTTCTTGGCACTGATGGGCGCAGGCTTTTTAGTGGTTCGCGCCGTGACCCGCAAATACGGCTGGTCGTTTGCGGCATTCCCGCTGCTGGGACTGGGGCTTTCCTGGGTCGTCGTTTGGCTTTTGCACCTTGGCTCTGCATACATTGCCGCTGCAACCTTGCTTGGCCTTGCGCTGGCGTTTTTCCTTATTCAGATCTGCGAGTTCCGCAAGGTCGGCAACTGGCCGGTGATCCCCGCGTGCATTCTGCTGATCGGCGGGCTTGCGGCACTGACGTTTGTGATGCCGAATCTGCGCTCGATGCTGCGCGGGGTTAAGGATTACATCCTTCCTACGTCGCTGATCCTGCTGGGCTTTGTCCTGCTCATCGTGGGCATTGTGGCTTACGGAAAGGCAAACCGAAAACAGAAACCGCAAAATCCGCCCTATACGCCGCCTTACACCCCGCCGCAGCCTGATAATGTGGCGCAGGAACCCAAAAAACCGCAGGATGCTGTGCAGGAAGAAGCATCTTCCGAGCCGATCATCTTAGGCGCAACCACGGAATCTTCCGAAAAAGCGGAATAGAAACATAAAATTTGCAGGGAGCAGTTTTCTGCTCTCTGTTTTTATGCTATAATGAAAAAAACTTTGACACACGGAGGCAGGAACATGGCAGATTTGGAAGGGCGCATCCCTCCGCACAGCGACGACGCGGAACGGTCTCTGCTCGGCGCAATGATGCTGGAACGCGAGGCGGTAATGATGGCGGTGGAGACCCTGCAGCCCGATGATTTTTATTCGGCGGTGCACAAGGTACTCTTTATGGCCATGTGTTCGCTGTATGCCTCCGGGCGGCCTGTGGACTTGGTGACGCTCTCGGAGGAGCTGAACCGCACAGGCGCGATGGAGGGCATCGGCGGCATTTCGTATCTGCTGGCGCTGTCCCAGTCCATGCCGTCGGCGGCCAACGCACAGGCGTATGCGAGAATCGTGGAGGAGAAGTCCATTCTGCGGCGGCTGATCACCGCCTGCACATCCGTCACCACCGATTGCTATAAAGAGAGCGACCCGGTGCCGGACATTTTAGATAAAGCCGAAAAGTCCATCTATAACATTTCGATGAAGCGTTCGGCGGATTCGCTTGTCCACATCAAGCCCGCGCTGATGACGATATACGCAAAGATTGAGGAAACCTATATCAACAAGGGCATGATTATGGGCGTTCCCACGGGCTTTACCGAATTGGACAGGATTACAACCGGCTTGCACGGCGGCGAGTTCATCTTAGTCGGCGCCCGTCCGTCCATGGGTAAGACCGCCTTCATGCTCAATATTGCCCAGCACGCCGCCATGGTGGGGCGCAAGACCGTGGCGTTCTTCTCGCTGGAAATGCCAAAGGAGCAGCTGGCCAACCGTGTGCTGTGCTCCGAGGCGCGGATTGATATGCAGAAGGTACGGCAGGGCGATTTGGAGGATGAGGATTGGACAAAGCTTGCCGAGGCCATGGGGCCGCTGGCGCAGAGCCCCATCTATTTTGACGACACCGCCTCCATCACCATCCCGGAAATCCGCTCCCGCTGCCGCCGGATGCAGATGGAGCACGGGCTTGACCTCATCTGCATTGACTATTTGCAGCTCATGACCGGCTCCGGGAAAAACGACAGCCGACAGAATGAAGTCTCCGAACTGTCCCGCCAGCTCAAGCTCATGGCGTTGGAACTCAATCTGCCCATCGTGGTCGGCTCCCAGCTCTCCCGCGGCGCGGCGCAGCGGCAGGATCACAGACCCGTGCTTTCCGACCTGCGCGATTCCGGCGCCATCGAGCAGGATGCCGACACCGTCATGTTCCTGCACAGAGAGGACTACTACAACCCCGAGACCGAGGAAAAGAACATTGCCGAGGTCATTTTGCAGAAGCAGCGCAACGGCCCTTTGGGAACCATCAAATTGGGTTGGGAAGCGCAATATGCCAAGTTCTTCAACATTTCCTATCAGGAAGAACCATAACAGACAATGAACCGTTTCAGGGAATCAGCATGAATTTACGAAACATCGGGATTCTGGCGCACGTTGACGCCGGAAAGACCACCGTGACCGAAAAAATGCTTGCCTTATCCGGCTATGTCAAGGTCGAGGGCAGCGTGGATGACGGCACCGCCCACACCGACACCATGACCGTGGAAAAACAGCGCGGCATCTCGGTGAAGGCGGCGTCCGTCTCCTTTGCGTGGAAAAACACAACCATCAACCTTGTGGACACCCCCGGGCACGCGGACTTTGCCTCCGAGGTGGAGCGTTCTATATGGGCAATCGACGGCGCGGTTGTGGTGGTTTCCGCCGTGGAGGGCGTGCAGGCGCAGACTGAGATCGTCTTTTCCGCCCTGCAAAACGCGCATATCCCGGTCATTTTCTTCATCAACAAGACTGACCGCATCGGCGCGGACAGGGAAAGAGTTCTCAATGAGATTGCCGAGCTGCCGAAGGTCACGCCCGTGCCGCTGTGGGATGAAGAAAGGCTGACGGAGGCGGTCTGCGAAACGGACGACGAGCTGCTGGAAGAATATCTGGAAGGCAATATTCCTTCTTCCGAAAAGATCCATACCGCTTTGCAGAAGGCAACCGATGAAAATGTTCTTTATCCTGTGCTCTCCGGCGCGGCACTGAAAAACGAAGGAATACAAGAGCTATTGGACGCTGTTCTGGATTACCTTCCCGACCCGAAAACAAGCAAAAGCGATGAACTGTGCGGCGTGGTTTTTGCCGTGCAGCATGATAAATCCATGGGACGCGCAGCCGTGGTGCGCCTGTTCTCCGGCTCTTTGCAGAACCGGCAGATCGTAGGGGAACATAAGATCAACCAGATTCGTGTGCTTCGAGGCACAAAGTCCGAGGACAAGGGCGAGCTTTCCTGCGGGGAGATCGGCACGGTTTACGGCTTGGAGGACGTGAGAGCCGGAGATGTGCTGGGCAGCCGCGCCCTGCTTCCCGAAGGGCGGATGCAGAAAGGCTTTGCCGAACCATTGCTGTCTGCCAAGGTGATGCCGGAGCAGGAAAGCGACCTGCGGGCGCTGAAAGCCGCGTTGGAAGAACTGTCCGTGGAAGACCCACAGCTCAATGTTTCCTGGTCGGCGTTCACCCACGAACTCTATATTCAGTTGATGGGCGGCATCCAGATCGAGATTCTTTCTGAAATTATAAAAGAACGCTTCGGACTTGCCTGTTCCTTTGCGCCGCCGACGGTCATGTACCGCGAGACGATTGCCGCCGAGACCGACGGTTTTGTGGCCTACACCATGCCAAAACCCTGTTGGGCGGTGATGAAGTTCCATTTTACGCCCCTGCCGCGGGGCAGCGGGGTGAGATACTTTGCCACCGTGTCCCCGGAGGCCATCAAGCCGAGGTACTTAAAACAGGTGGAGCAGACCATTCCTCGGGCACTGGAACAGGGGATGCTGGGCTGGCCGGTGACGGATGTGCAGATCGAGCTGTATGACGGCAGCGACCACATCTGGCACACACACCCGCTGGATTTTGCGCTGGCGACCCCCATGGGCATCATGGACGGGCTGAACCGCGCCGGCTCCGTGCTGCTGGAACCCATGCTGTCCTGCAAGTTCACCGTACCGAACGAGTGTGCGGGGCGCTTGATGAGCGACTTATCCACCCTGCGCGCCCGCTTTGACGGCCCCGAGCAGCGCGGCAACCGAACCGTTCTGCACGCTGTCGTTCCCGCCGCGACCTCCCGGGACTACCCCGTGACGCTGGCCGCCTACACAGGAGGCAGGGGCGCGATGGTCTCCCGCCTGTGCGGCTATGAGCCCGTGCCGGTGGAATTGGGCGCGACCTGCGAGCGGCGCGGCGTGCATCCGCTGGACACCGCAAAATACATCCTTGCCGCCCGCAAAGCCTTGGAGGGCGATGTTTGGGGTTAAAAGAAAGGAATTTATATGGATATTTGGGAAAAAATGTACGAACAGGCAAAACGGCATTATCACCCGCAGGATCTGTCCCCGTTTGTGTATGCGAACAATGTGGTTGCGGCCTTGGAAGCGGAGGACGGGCAGATATTCACCGGCTTTTGCATCGAAAGCTGCTCCGGGGTCGTGAATATTTGTGCCGACCGGGTGGCGGCCATCAATATGCTGGTCAACTCCGGGCAGACGAAGATCAAACGCATGATCGCCTTCCGCGACAGGCCTCCATACGGGGCGGGGAGCGGAATGCCCTGCGGCGCGTGCCGGGAGTTCTTCTATCAGCTCAATGAAGAGAACGAAAACATGGAAATTCTGGTGGACTATGAGACCCGCGAAACCATAACATTGAAAGAGCTGATGCCCTATTGGTGGGGCAAGGAACGCTACGCAAAAGCAAAAGAAAAGTAGAAAAAACACATCCTTGGAAGCATTTTCCTTGGATGTGTTTTCACTTTTGCTTAGTAGGGGAAAACCTGACCTTCCTCCGCCCATTGGACGGGAATCGAGGTCATATCTTGCGCGGCAGTCACGCATTTCTCCCGCCATTCGGGAGTGTTGTGGGTGAAGAACAGGCGTTTCACCTGCGCCTCGGTTGCAACCTTCACCGCGTCATGGATGGAGGAGTGGCGGTAGCGCGTATTGCCGGGCAGGTTCTCGGCGTGTTCCAGTTGCAGGGAGACTTCGTGCACCAGAATGTCCGCGTTCGCAAATGGCTTGGAATAGCCTTCAAAATACCGCGTGTCGCCGGAGAACACCGCGACCTTGCCGCTCTGTTTGTCCGTGATGCGGTAGGAGAGGGCGGGAACGGCGTGCTGGGCTTCGCAGGCTAAAATGCGGAAATCCTCGGTTTCAATCTCATCTCCGGGGGACAGAGGGATGATCTTAGGCCATACCTTGTATTCGTACTCCGTGCCGCGCAGTTCGCCATAGAGATAGTCCATAGCCAAATCCACATAGCGGAAAATGCTGTCCTTAGGGCCTGCGATGGTGAGATGCGAAAGATCGCCCGTTTGAATGTGGAACTGAAAAATGAAGGGCAGCAGCCCCATGGCGTGATCGGGGTGCAGATGGGTGAACAGCACGGTTCTGATGGAAGCGGGGTTGATGCCCGCATCAAAAAGGTGCTGGATGATGCCCGTGTTGGCGTCAATGAGCAGTTTGTCGGATAAGGTGTAGCACGCAAAGTCGTTGTTTTTGCTCTGCCGCGTGGAGCAGGAGCCTAAAACGCGAAGATAAGGCGTATTCATCTAAAACTCAAACACCTTTCCGGGCAGCGCCCATTCCACGGGAACGGAAAGCCCCTTTCTTGCAGTCGCCAGCGCCGCCTCGCGCTTGGGTTCGTAGGTGTGGGTCAGCAGCAGCTTCTTTGCACCGGATTCTAATGTCACGCGCACGGCTTCCTCCGCAGAGGAGTGGCGGGATTTGATGTTGCGTTCTTTCTCGGGCGTTTCCCCGCCGAAGGAACATTCGTGCAGCAGCAGGTCGCAATCGCGGAAGAATGCGCCGTACTTTTCCTGATAGCCCGTGTCACCCGAAAGGCCGACCTTGTGGCCTGTTGCCTTGTCGGTAAAGGTGTAGCACAGCCCCGGAACGGAGTGCTGGGAATCGGTGGTGTGTACGATGAAATCTTCCGTTTCAAAGGTGCAGTCGCCCTCTAATTCCACGATCTTGGGAAGCGTCTTGATCTCTTCCATCATGTCGGAGGAATCGTGATAGACCAGGTGCAGAGCGAGGGACACCGCCTTGCGCACGGAAGCCTTGGGGCCGACGATGGTAAGGCCGCCCAAAGAGCCCTTCACCACGCGCCAGTTGAGCAGGAAGGGTGCAAGCCCCATGTAGTGATCGGCGTGCATATGGGTAAAGCAGATGAGAGGAATGTCGGTGGGCTCAACGTCTTGGTTCAGCAGGTTCATCAGCGCGGCAGAGCCGGCGTCGATCAGGATTTTGTCGGATAAGGTATAGTGGGAATGATCGTTACCCTTGGTGGGGTGCCAGTCGCAGGAGCCAAGGACGCGGACAAAAGGCTGTGCCATAGGGTGCCTCCTAATAGTTATTTATTATTTTCGGTTTCACGGCATCCACGATAATGGACACCATGCCCAAATGTTCTTCGCTGTTGCGTGTGTCGTAGCGGAAAGACCTGCCGATGTGCCCGTCCGCATCGTTCCAGTAGCGGTAATGGAAGCGGCCTTGCTCATCGCAGTATTCCAGCAGGTTCACTTCAAAACCCACGCTTTCAAACAGCTTCACAAATGTTTTGTAATCATAAACGATTTTGTGGGTGAAGGCCGGGTGGTTCGGGTCGCCGCTGCCGCCGATTTTGACCATGTTCTGAAACCATTCGTTGCGAAAATTTCCATCCGGCACGGCGGCACGCAGATACCCGCCGGGCTGTAAAAAGTCGAAGCAATTCTTTGCCGCAAGCAGGCCTTCTTCGTAAGTAAGATGCTCGAAAACGTGCTCCGCAAGGAAACATTCTGCCTTGTTTTCCCCTAAAATGCGGGAGAAATTTTCTCGGTTGAGCAGCGACAGCTCGCTTTCCTGTGTGGAAAGAAATCCATCCTGTGCGGTCTTTCCCGCGCCGATGATGATTTTCATATTACAGTGCTTTCAGATACGCGATAATCCTTTTTGCAAGAATCTCGTTGCCCGCGTCGGAGGGGTGCAGACCGTCCGGCATGAACTTTTCCTTGATGACGGGAACATGGGGCTGCAGCTTGGATTCGGCGTACAGGTCAATGACGGGGATGGAATAGTAGGTAAGAATTTCGCGCATGGCGGTAATGTAATCCTTCAAAGTACCGACGGGGGCGGGCTTGTTGTCGCCGATAACGGAATCCTCATTGTCTCGGTGCAGGGGAGAGATGAAGGCAATCTCGCTGTCGGGATAGGTTTCAAGCAATTCGCGGCATAGGGTATGGCACGCGCCGCAGAAGGTGTCCGGTGTGCGGTCGGCAAACACGCCGAAGGGCGCATCGCCGTGGCCGAAATCATTCGTGCCGCCAAAGACGATCACAACATCCGCATCCTTGTCCATTTCCAGCGCTCTTTGGCAGAAATCAAGGTCGAAGGTGGGCGTGTCGGAGGGCTTGGTCTGCTTGGCAAAGCGGGTGCCGGAAATGCCGTAGTTTACGCATTTTGCGCCGGTTGTGGCTGCGATTCTGTCCACAAAGCGGTATTCGGGTGTGGTGGTTCCCACGCCCTCTGTGATGCTGTCGCCTAAAAAGACGATCTTCTTATTTTTGAGTTCCATAAAAGTATTGCTCCTTGCTTATTTTTTATTTCCGAACAGGCCGCGCACGATAGCGGATGCGCCGGAGCGCATGACGGAGGACAGAGCGGTGGTGGCGGCGCGTTTGGCGATGGTCTTGCCGGAGGTCTGCTTGCCGCCGGTTACGGCGTTGACCATGTTGGTGGAGAGCGAACGCGCCACGGAGGAGGTGGCGGAGGTCACGGCCTTCTGCGCGGTTTTGGTGACGGCGGAGGTTTTCTTCTTCGTCGTGGTAGATTTTGTCTTTTTTGCGGGCTTTTCCTCCGCGGCTTCTTCGACAGGCTCATTCATCTGCTGCTCAGCGGCGCAGATGATCTCGTAAGCGGATTCCCTGTCCACAGACTCCCGGTATTTGAGCTCAAATTCGGAGGCGGCGATCCTCTGCTGTAAAACGCTTTCCTCCACGGTGCCCAAATCGCTCTGCGGCGGCAGAATGAAGGCCTTTTCCACAACGGAGGGCACGCCGTCCTCGCCTAAGAAGCTGACCAGCGCTTCGCCGGTACCCAAGGCTTGCAGGGCTTCCTCGGTGTCAAATGCAGGATTGGTGCGGAAAGCGGAGGCGGCGGCGCGGACGGCCTTTTGCTCCTGCGGGGTGTAGGCGTGAAGTCCGTGCTGAACGCGGTTTTGAAGCTGCGCCAGCACGTCCCCGGGTAGATCGGAGGGGGACTGGGAGATGAAATACACGCCAACGCCCTTGGAGCGAATGAGCTTCACCACCTGCACGATCTTCTGTACCAGCGCCTTGGAAGCGTCGTTGAACAGAAGGTGCGCTTCGTCAAAGAAGAACACCATGCGGGGTTTGGGCAGATCGCCCACCTCGGGCAGCTGCTCGAAAAGCTCGGTCAGCAGCCACAGAAGGAAGGTGGAATAGACGGTGGGGGAGCCGATGAGCTGCTCTGCGGAGAGGATATTGATGATGCCGCGCCCTTTTTCGTCGGTACGAATCCAATCCTTGATGGAAAGCGCGGGTTCCCCGAACAGCCCTTCGCCGCCCTCGTTTTCAAAGGCTAAAAGTGCTCTCTGAATCGCGCCGATGGAGGCGGCGGACACGTTGCCGTACATTGTGGTGAACTCGGCACGGTTGTCACCCACGAATTTGAGCATGGCGCGTAGGTCTTTAAGGTCAAGCAGCAGCAAGCCCTGTTCGTCCGCGACCTTGAAGACGATGTTTAAGACCCCCTGCTGAATTTCGGTCAAGCCAAGCAGCCGTGCCAGCATGGCTGGGCCGAGATCGGAGACCGTCACGCGGACGGGATGGCCTTTTTCCCCGAAAATGTCCCAGAACTCCACGGGATAGGCCTTGCCCCGGAAGCCGCGGATGCCCAAATTCTCGGCGCGTTTGAGGATTTTCTCCCCGCCGCCCGCCTGACAGATGCCGGCTAAGTCGCCCTTGGCGTCGCTCATAAACACGGGTACGCCCATGTCGGAGAAGGATTCCGCAATCACGCGCATGGTGACGGTCTTGCCGGTGCCCGTCGCGCCCGCGATGAGCCCGTGACGGTTCGCCATGGAAGGGTATATGAATAACGGTTTGTCGGATAATGCAATGCACGCTTTTTCCTGATACAGCATAGTGACAGACCTCCCTGTTGATTTAAGGAAATGATACCACTCTTTTATGATAAAGTAAAGCCGCGCCCTTGTGGAATTAGGAGGGAAATGGTATAATTGTGGCGAAAACCTCGAAGGAGGATACTATGGACAAGAAGAAACTGACGCTCGAAGTGATTCGCCGTCTGAAAGAGGCTTACCCCTTATCGGACTGCACGCTGGACTATGACGAGGCGTGGAAGCTGCTGGTCTCGGTTCGTCTCGCCGCCCAGTGCACCGATGCTCGGGTTAATGTCGTGGTGCAGGAATTATTCGGTAAATTCCCGACAGTTGCGGCACTGGCGGAAGCTGCGGTGGAAGAAATTGAAGACATTGTGAAGGTCTGCGGGCTGGGGCACAGCAAGGCGAAGGATATTTCCGCCTGCATGAAGATTCTGCATGAGCAGTATCACGATGAAGTGCCGGAGGATTTTGAAAAGTTGTTGGCATTGCCTGGTGTGGGCAGAAAGAGCGCGAACCTCATCATGGGGGATGTGTTCGGCAAGCCCGCCATCGTGACGGACACCCACTGCATAAGATTGTGCAACCGCATCGGGCTTGTTGAGAACATCAGGGAGCCGAAAAAGGTGGAAATGGAGCTGTGGAAGCTCGTCCCCCCGGAGGAAGGCAGCGACCTTTGCCACCGCTTTGTGCAGCACGGGCGCGAGGTCTGCACTGCCCGCACCAAGCCCTATTGCGACAAATGCGTGCTCAATAATTTGTGCGCACACAACATTTAGGAGGCGGAGATGAGCAATCTTGATAAGGCAATCGCGTTTTATAAGGAATACATCAAAAATACCGATTTTTCAGCCGTCACGGATGTGACAAAAGAATATCGCTTCCTGAAATATTTGCAGGGTGGCGAAGCGTCGCTGTGGGAGCATGGGCCTGTCACTATCGGCATTTTGGGTGACAGCGTTTCACAGGGCTGCTTTGCCCAGCCCGCGCCGAAGGATTATGACGCGGTGTATCACAACCGTCTGCGGCTGATGCTTGCCGACCGATTCCCCAATCCCACCATAAATGTCGTGAACTGCGCCGTGGGCGGGGTCAACGCGGTCTTCGGCGTGGAGCATTTTGATGAAGTGATGGCGCACCACAAGCCGGAGCTGATGATCCTGTGCTACGGCTTGAACGACGTGAATAACGATCTGGAGGAATACAAATCTTCTGTCCGCACGCTGATCCGTAAAAGCCGCGCCATCGGCTCGGACTGCATCTTTATGACCCCGAATATGCTCAACACCTACGCATCCCCCGAAACCGAGGTAAAGTACGCGGAATACGCGGTAAAAACGGCGAAAATGCAGAACGAAGGGCGCATGGATGCCTTCATGGATGCGGCAAGGGAGGTCTGCCGGGAGGAAAAAGTACCCCTGTGCGACGCTTACGCCGTGTGGAAAAAGATGGCGGAAAGCGGCATTGACACCACCGACCTGCTCTGCAACCGCATCAACCACCCCAGCCGCAAAATGCACCTGCTCTTTGCCGAAATGCTTTACGCCTGTCTGACAGGTGAAATATACGATAAACAAACACAGAACACAGAGGAAGACGGCATGATAAAAACGGAGGGTTGAACATGACAAATCAAGTGACCGTGACGGACGGCTTTTTCTCCAACTACATGGAGCTGGTGCGCAGGGAAGTTATCCCCTACCAGTGGAAAGCCTTGAACGACGAGATTCCCGGTGCGGAAAAGTCCGGCTGCATCCACAATTTCAAGGTGACGGCAGGGGAGGAGACAGGCGAATTTTACGGTATGGTCTTTCAGGACAGCGACCTTGCCAAGTGGCTGGAAGCCGCGGCGTATTCGCTTGCCAATCATCCCGACAAAGAGCTGGAAGCGCAGGTGGACTCCGTCATTGACCTGATGGGCAGAGCCCAGCGGGAGGATGGCTACTTGGACACCTACTTTATCTTAAAGGAGCCGCAGAACCGCTGGAGGTGCATCCGCGACTGCCATGAGCTTTACTGTGCGGGGCACTTTATCGAGGCGGCTGTGGCATACTATCGCGCCACGGGCAAGGACAAGCTGCTGAACATCCTGCGAAAATATGTCGATCTGATTGCATCCGTGTTCGGAAAAGGAGAAGGGCAGCTGCCCGCCTATCCCGGGCATGAGGAGATCGAACTGGCCTTATGCAAGCTTTACGATGTGATAGGGGACGAAAAATATCTGAATTTGGCGAAATACTTCATCGACGAGCGCGGGCAGGAGCCGAAATACTTCATCAAAGAACTGGACACCCGGGGCGACACCTTCCACTGGGACGGGAACGACCATTACGGACTGCCGTACTTCCAGTCTCACGCGCCCGTCCGGGAACAGCAGGACGCCACCGGCCACGCCGTCCGGGATATGTACCTGTGCACCGGCATGGCGGATGTGGCTACCCGCACAAACGATAAAACGCTGAAAGAAGCGTGTTGGAGATTGGCGAAATCGGTCTATGATAAGCAGATGTACGTCACTGGCGCCATCGGCTCCACCCACCACGGCGAGGCCTTTACCTTTGACTACGACCTGCCCAACGACACGGTTTACGGCGAGACCTGTGCCTCCATCGGGCTCATCTTCTTTATGAAGCGGATGCTGGAAATGGAGCATAATGCCCTTTACGCCGATGTGATGGAACGCGCCCTCTACAACACCGTTCTTGCGGGTATGGCGCTGGACGGCAAATCCTTCTTCTATGTAAATCCGCTGGAGGTTTTCCCGGAGGCCGATAAAAAAGACCCGCTCAAAGCCCACGTCAAGACCGTGCGGCAGAAGTGGTTCGCCTGCGCCTGCTGCCCGCCCAACGTGGCGCGGCTGCTCTCCGACATCGGGGAATACATCTATCAGGCGGAAGGGGACACCGTGACGGTGAACCTCTTTATCGGTTCCAAGTTAAGCGGGAAGGATTTCACGCTCTTGCAGGAATCCGGCGTGCCCTACGACGGCAAGGCCAGCTTCACCGTGAACTGCGAAAGTGAAAAGAAATTGACTCTGCGCATCCGCAAGCCCTTTTGGGCAAGCGAGGTTCAGTGCGATACGGACTATGCCGAGGACAAGGGCTATCTTGTCATTGAGAAAACCTTCCGGGACGGTGAGTGTGTTTCCTTCGACTTTGCCATGCCGGTGCGCCGGGTCTATGCCAACCCCGCCGTGCGGGAGGATGTTGACAAGGTGGCCGTGATGCGCGGGCCGCTGGTTTATTGTCTGGAAGAAAAGGACAACGGCAAAAACCTTCATCTTGTTCATCTGCCGGAGGACGCAACCTTTACGGAGAGATGCGGAAACGGCATATTATTCGGCATCAAGACCCTGCAAACCACGGGCTATATTAAAGAAAACAGACAGTGCAGCCTGTATTCCTTTGAGAAAAAGACCGAAATGACCCCTTGCACTCTTCACTTCATTCCGTATTTTGCATGGGCGAACCGCGGCGAAAACGAAATGACCGTGTGGGTCAGGGAATAAACTTTAAGGAGCAACCCTATGTCAGACACCTTTACCATTCAAATCTTCGGAATGAACCTGCTGCAGATCACCATGTACTTAGGGATTATTATCGCCATTATAATTATGTTGCTGCTGTTCATCAACACGAGAAGATAAAGGCTATGGCGCACGGTATTTATGCAAAATGAGTACCTGTGTGCCATATTTTATGCAGATTATTGCCGTAAAGCGGAGCACATGGAATGTTTTTGCAATTTTACACAAGTTTTTATGCAGAATTGCTTTACATTTCTATCTGTATTTTATATAATAGACCCATCATTTTTTTGAAAGGCCGCAAATCGGTTCGGTTTTTCATCGGAAAGAGGTTTTTCCTATGGTGAACAGCGTTTCGGAAATTATCGCGTTTGTGCTTTATCTGGCCTCTGTCCTCGCGGTCGGCATCGTGTTCTTCGTAAAGAGCAAGAAGTCCGACGGCGGCGACAAGGATTATTTTCTGGGCGGCCGTGAAATGAACGGCTTTGTCGCGGCTCTGTCCGCCGGAGCTTCCGATATGAGCGCCTGGGTGCTCATGGGTCTGCCCGGCTCCATTTACGCCTTCGGCATGGGGCAGGTGTGGATCTCCGTGGGTCTTCTCATCGGCACCGCGCTGTCCTGGATCTTTATTGCGCCGAACCTGCGCCGCTATTCCATTGCGGCCAAGGATTCCATCACCGTGCCGCAGTATCTGACCAACCGTTTCCTCTCCGATTCCAAGGTGTTGCAGGTCATCTGCGCCGTCATCTTCCTGATTGCATACTGCGTGTATGCCGCTTCCTCCATCGTGGCTTGCGGCTCGCTGTTCAATACCGTTTTCGGAATGAAAAACGAGATCGCCATGATCGGGGCGACTATCGTTATTCTGGTTTACACCTTCTTAGGCGGCTTCAACGCAGTTTGCTGGACGGACTTCATTCAGGGGCTTCTCATGCTGGGTGCACTGATGGCAGTTCCCATCATCACCCTGTTCATCATGCAGACTCCTTCCTTTGCGCCTCTGGCCGAGGTTGTGACCCCCGAGCACTACTATTCCCTGCTTTCCTCCGGCGCCTTTGACTGGGCTTCCATTTCCGACATTCTTTCCGGCCTCGGTTGGGGACTTGGCTATGCGGGAATGCCCCACATCGTCATCCGCTATATGTCCATCAAGTCCGAGCGTGAGATGAAGAAGTCTCAGGTTGTCGGCACCACCTGGACGGCGCTCATCCTCATCATGGCTTCCGTGGTCGCCCTGGTTGCCCATGAATACCTGGGAACCTATCTTCCCAATGACAATCGCTCGCTGGTGTTCATCACGCTGGTTCGTGACATCTTCGGCAAGCTCGGCGGCAGCGGCGCAGGCAAGGTCATCATGGAATTTGTCGCGGGCATTCTGCTTTCCGCCATTTTGGCAGCCTCCATGTCAACTGCGGACTCCCAGTTGCTGGCTTCTTCCTCCGCATTCGCATCCGACGTGTATAAGCCCGTGTTCCGCAAGAACGCTTCCAACAAGGAAATGATGTGGGCGGGACGCATCATCGTCATTGCCATTTCCATCATCGCTCTGCTCATCGCCATGTCGCCCAAGTGCGCCGGCATCATGGCACTGGTGGAATGTGCATGGGCTGCCTTCGGCGCCTCCTTCGGCCCGGTCATCATCCTGTCCCTGTACTGGAAGCGGTTGACCTACAAGGGCGCGGTCGCCGGCATTGTTGTGGGTTTCTTGGTGGACGCTCTGTGGTATGCTTTCCTCTCCGGCCCCACCAATCTCTATGAGATCATCCCCGGCGCCATCGCGGGCTTGCTGGCGGGCATCATCGTGTCGCTCATCGACAAGGCTCCTTCTCAGGATGTGATTGACCTGTTCAACAAGGCGAAGCTCCCCACCGAAAGGGAAGACTAATTAAAACACAAACGCCTCCGGGAAATCGGGGGCATTTTTATACTTTGAATAATGTTGACATTCCAACTAATTTATGCTATATTACCAGTGAACAGGAGGGGATGCGCTTGATTCGGAACATCGTGCTCGATATGGGCAATGTGCTGCTGGATTTTGACCCGGTGCGGTTTACAAAGCGGTTTGTGCAGGAAGATGAGGATGTGCGTGCCATTGTGCGTGCGCTGTTTGGCTGTCCTGAGTGGATCGGCGGCGACCTGGGCACTTATTCGGACGAAGAAATCGTTGCCTGCGCGTGCAAATGCCTCCCGGAGCGGCTGCATTCTGCCGTGAAAGCCGTTATGGAGGATTTCTACAGGCAGATGCCCGCCTATCCCGGCACAAAGGAAATGATCGAGGGTTTACTGGGAATGGGCTTTGACCTGTATCTGCTTTCCAATGTGGGCATTCACTATGACGAAATGCGGAAAAATATCCCGCTGATTGACAAATTCAAGGGAGAGTTTCTGTCGTATCAGGTGAATCTGCTCAAGCCCCAGCCGGAAATCTTCACGGCGTTCTGTGAAAGGTTCCGCCTGAATCCCGAAAACTGTCTGTTTGTGGACGACAGCCCCGCCAATGTGTTCGGAGCCATGCGGGCGGGAATGCAGGGCTTTGTGTTCCGGGGCGAGGCGGACGCGCTGCTGCAATTTGCGGAGGAAAACAAATGAATCTGAAAAAATTAGGCACAGGCCGCACGGCGGAGGTGTTTCTGACCGAGGACGGCAAAGCCTTGAAGCTGTATTACGACTGGTACCCAAAGGCTGCCATGGAAGCGGAAAAGTGCAATGCCGAGCTGCTGGAAGGATTGAATGTTCCCGCACCGAAATTCTACGGAAAAGTGGAGTATGAGGGGAAGGACGGCCTTCTTTATGATGCCATGCAAGGGCAAAGCCTCATGCCGCGCTTCATCACGGGGGAGAAACAGGCGATTCTCGAACTGGCACTCCTGCACAGGCAGATTTTAGCCAACAGATGCGAAGAAGCGGAAGATATAAAGAAACGGCTTTCCGGCCTCATTAAAGCGGCTGACCTGCCGGAGTGCATCAAAGCAAAAGCATTGGAGAAGCTTACCAATCTCCCGGACGGGGAGAACCTGCTGCACATGGATTTCCACCCGGACAATGTGATGCAGAGCGAAAACGGTCTGTTTGTTATCGACTGGAACAACATGGCCAAGGGTGCGCCGCTTTTCGACATCGCCCGAACCGCCATGCTGCTGGAATACTCCATGCCGCCGGAGGAGGTCAGAGCCCTGTTCGACCCGGAAATCCGTAAAGCTGCAACTGATATTTATCTGGAAGCCATGGGAACCACACGGGAAGAAATCGCCGATTATTTCTATGTGATCTTTGCATCCCGCGCCGGGGAATGCACCTTTGAGCGCGATATGCTGATGAATTTGTTGGAGGAAAGATGAAAGCGCTGATTTTGAATTGCAGCCCGGTCAAAAACGGGGCAACGGCTGAAATCTGTAACATTGCTGTGAGCGTTCTGAAGGAAAAATACACGGTGGACACCGCCTGTATTGACGATTATTCCTTCTCCTACTGCAAGGGCTGCCGTGTCTGTCACAACACGGCCAAATGCGTTCAGCGGGACGATGTGGAATACTTAATGCGAAAGTTAGCGGAAAACGACATTCTTGTGCTGGTTTCGCCCTCCTATTGGGGAGATGTGCCCGGGCAGTTCAAGGCCTTTATTGACCGCTGCACGCCCTGGTGCAACACACACGAGCCCTATGCAGAGCTACCGAGAGGCAAGAAGGGCTACTGTATCACCCTGCGCACCGGCAGCGGTATTGCGGAGAGCGAACGTGTGGCATCGTCCATTGAGCACTTTTACGGCCATCTGAACATCGAGGCAGCGGGAAAGCTGTGCCTCACCAACATTGAGTACCGCATGAATGTGGAGGCCAAGAGATCAGAGATCATCCGTTTCTGCGGGCAGATATAGTAACGGTGAGTGCCGGAAGCAGTTTCCGTTCCTGAAAAATCTTATAAAAATGTGTATTTTTACAAAAATAATGCTTGTATAATCCGTCTATATCCTGTATAATTCCAATATAAACTGAATAACGGCTATGCGATGTCTTACAGGAAACGCGAAAGCGACCGAAGGAGTAACACTCTCAGGTGTCCGATATTTCGGATGAGGACTGTTGGACGGATAGCGCTCCGGAGAAAGCTGATTCAATTCAGATGCCGAAGGTGCAAGCGGGATAAGTGCTCCCGTTAATCTCTCAGGCAAAAGGACGGATGAAAAAACACAGAGAACGGGCAAACCGATTCTGTGGTATTTTGGAACCTTTTGCCGAACCGAAGATATATCGGTTCGGCTTTGTTTATCCTCCTTTGCATCCGGCGCAATGGCCGAAATCGTCAAGGAGGATTTTTCTTATGCAGGCATTTCTGGATGTTGTGAACAAGGTTGTCACCGCAATCAACGACGTGGTGTGGGGCTGGCCGATGATCATTATGATCTTAGGCACCGGCGTGCTGCTCACCGTTCTGACCCGCGGCTTGCAGGTGCGCAAGTTCAAGGAATCCGTCAACACCACCATCGTTCCTGCTGTCAAGGAGATCGGAAAGAAGAAGGACAAGTCCGACAAAAATACGAAGACCGTCTCCCAGTTTGAGGCCTTCTCTGCGGCTATCTCCGGCACCGTCGGCACGGGCAACATCATCGGCGTTACCTCTGCCATCTTAACCGGCGGTCCCGGCGCGGTGTTCTGGATGTGGCTCTGCGCTTTCTTTGGCATGGTCACGAACTATGCCGAAAACGTGCTGGGTCTGTACTACCGTGAAAAGGAAAAGGACGGCTCCTTCTCCGGCGGCGCGTTCTACTACATCGAAAAGGGCATTCACCAGAAATGGCTTGCATTCTTTGCCGCCTTTGTCTGTCTGATCGCGGCCATGGGAATGTCCGGTGTGCAGAACAACAAGATCTGCGGCACTCTGTCCGCCTCCTTCGGCTTTGCGGATTCCACTATGATCAAGCTCATCATCGGCATTGTGGTGTCCATGTGCGCCGCACTGGTCATTATCGGCGGCATCAAGCGCATCGGCTCCGTAGCCTCCAAGCTGGTGCCCATCATGTCCTTGCTGTTCATCGTCATGTCCGTTATCATTCTGATCCTCAACATCACAGCCATTCCCAAGGCATTCTCCATGATTTTCGGGAACATCTTCGGCTTCAAGGCCATGGCAGGCGGCTTCGGCGGCTATCTGTTCGGCAAGGTCATTCAGAAGGGCATGGCACGCGGCGTTTTCTCCAACGAAGCGGGCTTAGGTTCGTCCGTCATCGCGCACTCCGCTTCCGACACCAAGGAACCCGTAAAGCAGGGTCTGTGGGGCATTTTTGAGGTGTTCTTTGATACCTTCGTCATCTGCACCCTGACAGCCCTCATCATTCTGACCACCACCATCCACTCCGGCGAGATTGAGACCCTTTCTGCCGCCACCTCAGACAGCGGTTTGGCGCTCTCCGTTTTCACCCAGAACTTCGGCTTGTTCGGAACCATTGTGTTCTCCGTCATCATCCCGCTGTTTGCCTTCACCACCATCATGGCATGGTCATATTACGGCGAAAAGGCCTGCGGCTATCTCTTCAAAGGTCTGGGCGTGAAGGGACAGCAGGTTGCCGTCTCCTGCTTCAAGGCGCTGTTCCTCATCATGATCGTGGCCTCTGCCGTCATTAAGTCCGACCTTGTGTGGGCCATTGACGACGCAGCCAACGGGCTTATGGCCATTCCAAATCTGATTGCCGTGGTGCTGCTCTCCGGCAAGGTGGTCAAGATCACGAAGAATTACTTTGACCGCAAAGCCGGGAAAAACGTTGCCCCCATGCTGCACGCTGATCCGCAGCTGAACAGAGAGTTTGCCAAGGAAAGAGAGTTCTAAGGCAACACCGCACAACTCGGCG
>DCHO01000082.1:0-23042 GCA_002315655.1 Christensenella sp. UBA1750 | reverse complement strand
CGATTTACCTCCAGTAAACCTTCGCTTTCTGCAATCGCATCTGACGAAAAATTCATTCGTCACTGCACCACCTCATTTGTGCGGTGTTGCCCTAAAGGAAATACAAGAAAAGCGATACCGCGAAAAATGGTATCGCTTTTTGCTTGACTTCAAGGAATGGATTTTGTATGCTGATAAAAAAGGAGGTAGGAAAATGATCGAAATTGACGGGTTACGATTGTCAGAGAGCTATGCGAAAATTTATACAGAACAACAGGACAGATTGCAGGAGCGATTCAGCCTTTTTTGCGACGAAAAGGCACTGTTTGAGACGGCGGACGAATACGGACTGTTTGGCAAGTATCGGGAAGAAATCCTGATGGCGGTTAAAGATTTACCAAACCGTAAAGACTTGGCAACGCTGGCGGCGATTTGTGACATTGCGCTGGATGATAAGGCGACCTGCCGCAGCGGGGACACGGTTTTCCCCATCGGGCGCGACCCTGCGCACCGCTATTACACGCTGCTACCCGTGCTGCATCACATGAAAAACGTGGCGAAAATGCTGCAAAAGCGGGGCTTGCCGGAGAAAATCATCCGCGATACATTGTATGAATATGAAATATCGTTGGAGATTTTCCGTTTGCACAACGGGCAGCCCGGCTTCAACAAGCGGTTTTTGGAATGGACGATGCTCATTTGCGAGGACAGTCTGCTCAAAATCGGACGGTTCAATTTTCAGCCACGTGCATTCAAGGAACCCTTCTGTGCTCTTGCGAATGAAGCGGGAGAGGTCGTTCTGCTGGCGGACGGCGTGGATGTGCATACTTCCGGCATGGTCTTAGGCTCTGCGGGCTGCACCGATAGGAAGGGCGCGTTTCGGGCGGAGGTGCAGGAGGATGAAGCGGGAATTTGGGGCTTTGCAGTCGGAAAAAATCAGCGCATCGAGACAAATGCAAGCTATTTCCGCAAAAGCGAATGGCAAATTTCTCTGCGAAAGGGAGACCCGGTGCTTGCTGTCCACATCCCGCGGGTGAGTTCCCTTCCCTTGACGGAGGAAGTCTGTGAGCAATCCTACGCACAGGCGAAGGAAATCTTTGCGCAGCATTACCCGGAGTTTGATCCGAAGGCCTTCTCCTGCGAAAGCTGGATGATGAACCGGGAACTGACCTCCATCTTGGGCGAAAATTCCAACATTTCCAGGTTCCAGCGGGCGTTTGTGCCCTTCCCGGTGGAATCCGCCGCAAACGCAATCTTTTCCTTCATTTTCCAGTTCCCGGATGGGGCGGATATGAACGCCATCGACTATTCCGCATTGTCAGAGGACACGACCCTTCGCCGCAAGGTCAAGGAGATTCTGCTTTCCGGCGGGTACATCCACGAAGCGGGCGGCATTATGCTCATTTAGTTGGATTTGCTGCGGTAATCGCTGGGAGAAATGCCGTATTTTTGCTTAAAGGCCTTGGACAGATGGCTTTCATCATGGAAACCGAAGGCAGCGGCAATCTCGGACAGCTTCATTTCCGGCTCCATGCGCAGCAAACTTGCCGCCATTTCCAGCTTGTGGTTCTTCTCATAAGCATAGAAGGGCAACCCCGTGCGTTCGTGCATGGCGTTGTTCAGCGTTTTCGGGCTGACGAACAGCAGCGCGGCCATTTCCTTCGTCTCAAAGCGTGTGTGGGGCGCATCGTTCATCCGGCGGATGGCGCGGTCAGCCAAAGATTCGGCGGTGACGGCCTGCTGTCGGTGCTCGTCGTAAAGTGCAAACAACAGCAGATTCAAAAGCGACTGTAAACGCTGCTCCTTGTAGGGGGCTTCCGACCAGAAAACCGTCACGATCTCGCTGAAATATTGGCGGATTTTTTCCGGGTGCCGCACATGAAGATGCGTCGGCAGCGTTGCGGCGTTCGGGTTGTCTTCGGTATCTCCCGGAGCCACCGTCACATGGAGACAGAAGGTGCGGGTTCCCTTTTCGCAGGGCAGGCGGGAAAAGTGGTGCCGCCCGGAGGCTAAAAAGAGCACATCGCCCTGCACAAGCGGATAGTCTTGTTCCAGCTCCGTCATGCTCCAACTGCCTTCCTCCAAAAAGATGAGGTCGTGATATTCCAGTACCCGGTCGATGTAACGCTCCTCGGTGGGGAGCTTGTAGAAGTGCGCGTTCGCCGCTTTTAGTGTGCGGGGCGCAGACAGGTCAAGAGAAAGCATACTGTTATTTCCTTTTTATACAAGTAAATTGCCGCCTTGTCCATATACAAATACGCTGTAAAAGCGTATTTTACAGATAACGGTGGTTTTAGTATGACACTGTTTTTACATTCTGTAAAGAAAATTCTTGAAGAAGGAGTTTTGTTGTATGAAAGCGATTCTGTTTACGAAGAAAGACACAGCCGAGCTGGTCGAAAAGGAAATGCCTTCGGTTCACGCAGGGGAAGTGCTGGTGAAGGTGGTCATTTCCACCATCTCTTCCGGCACTGAGCGGGCGAACCTGACGGGGGAGATCAATGTCTCCTACCGCATCGAGGACTGCAAGGAAGTCGTCTGGCCGCGTCAGGGCGGCTATTCCACCTCCGGCATCGTGGCAGAAGTGGGCGAGGGCGTGTCTTCCGTTGTACCCGGTGATCGCGTGGCGATGAGCTGGACGACCCATCAGCAGTACGTCTGCGTGCCGGAAAATCTGGTCTATAAGCTGGAAGACGAGAAGCTGACCTTTGAGGAAGCCGCGCTGTGGCACATCGGAACCTTCCCCATCGGTGCGATCCGCAAGTGCCGTCTGGAAATGGGCGAAAGCGCCATCGTCATGGGGCAGGGGGTCTTGGGCAAGTTTGCCATTGTGTTCTTAAAGGCCGCCGGAGCCATCCCCGTTATTGCCGCCGACCCCGTTGCGGAAAAGCGCGAGCAGGCCTTGGCGCTGGGCGCGGATTACGCCTTTGACCCTACCGCTCCCGATTTTGTGGAGCAGGTGAAGAAGGTAACAGGTGGCGGCGTGAATGTGGCCATTGAAGTGACCGGCGTTGGCGTGGCCTTAAATCAGGTGCTCGATTGTATGGCGCGTTTCGGCAGAGTGGCACTGCTCGGCTGCACCCGCCATTCCGACTTCAATGTGGACTACTACCACAAGGTACACGGCCCCGGAATCACGCTGGTGGGTGCGCACACCATTGCCCGCCCGTCCGTGGAATCCTCCGCCGGCTGGTGGACGACCCGGGACGATGTGCTATGCGAAATGAAGATGAGCGCATTAGGGCGCATCAACCTGTCGCAGTTTGTGGAGGAGACCCATTCGCCCGCCGAGTGCGGCGAAGTCTATGCGCGTCTTGCCCGTGGCGGCGCGTTCCCCATGGTGCAGTTCGACTGGCGTTTATTGGAAGATTAGGAGGAAAATACAATGCGTAAAATCAAAATTGCCCAGATCGGTGTGGAACACGACCATGCCTGTGTCACCTTCAAGTCTCTGTGCAAGCAGAGCGACATTTTCGAGGTCGTGGGCTACTGCGACCCCGAGCGCGAGCTGGAATACGAGCCTTACACCGGCAAGACCACGCTGGCGGGCTACGAATACAAGAACGACTATCGCTTAAATCCCGAAATGTACGGCGATTATCCCGAGCTGACGCTGGACGAGGTGCTGAACTATCCCGGCCTTGATGCGGTTGCCATCGAAACCAGCGAAACCAACCTGTTCAAGTATGCCCAGATGGCGGCGGACAAGGGACTGCACGTTCACATGGACAAGCCCGGTGGTGTGGGCTATGCGGACTTTGAAAAGCTGGTCAATACCTTCAAAGGAAACGGAAACGTGCTCCACATGGGCTATATGTACCGCTACAATCCCGAGGTCAGAAAGGTGCTTGCCGACATCAAAGCGGGCAAGTACGGCGAGATCTACTCCGTGGAGTGCCAGATGAGCACCCGCCACCATGACGAGAAGCGTGCCTGGATGAAGCGTTATCCCGGTGGCATGATGTTCTTCTTGGGTTGCCATCTGATCGACCTTATCTATCAGATTCAAGGCGAGCCCGAGGAGGTCATTCCCCTTAACTGCGTATCGGGCATCAACGGAATTCCCGTGGGTGAGGACTTCGGCTTTGCCGTGCTCAAATACAAGAACGGCGTGTCCTTTGCCAAGGCCACCTCCGTGGAGCCCGGCGGGTTCATGCGCCGTCAGTTTGTCGTCTGCGGCTCCTTGGGTACCGTGGAACTGCGTCCGTTGGAGGCCTTCGCTGACGGCAAGGGCGGCAGTGACTTATACACCAACACAAGAGATGTAGGCGGAGATATTTTCAACTGGGGCAACGACGGCTACCGCAGAGCCTCGTCCTATGACCGCTACGACGGCATGATGAAAGCCTTTGCCGAGTATATCTGCGGCGAAAAGGTCAATCCCTACACCATGGATTACGAACTGAAGCTCTATAAGGTGCTGATGAAAGCCTGCGGGTATAAGGAGGCCTGAAATGGAATTTGATTTCACCGGAAAAACGGTCATGATGACCGGCGCGGCCTCCGGTATGGCTCTGCTCTCGGCACAGGAATTTGCCAAGCTCGGCGCGAATGTGGCGATGGTGGACATCGACAAAGAAGCCGTGGAGGAGAAGGCCGCCGAAATCGAGAAGGATTTCCCAGGTCATGTGCTGGCAATCGAATGTGACGTGCGCAGCTATCAGCAGGTCGAAGCTGCGGTCACAGCCGCGTATGATAAGTTTCATTCTATTGACGTGATGCTCAATCTGGCCGGCGGCGCGGAATATCGGATGCTTCATGTGGATTACAATATCGAGTTCCCTGACTGCCCCATCGAGGTCTTTGACTGGTCGCTGGATGTGAACCTGAAAGGGCAGTTCTACTTTGACCATGCCGTGATGAAGGTGATGCGCGAGCAGAAGTCCGGCGTCATCATCAACATCGGTTCCATCACGGGCGAGGAAGGCTGTGCCTCCAATGTGGCATATTCCACCGCCAAATCTGCCGCGATGAACGGCCTCACCAAGTCTCTGGCGCTCTACGGTGCCAAGTACGGCATTCGCGTGGTATGCGTCGCGCCCGGCCCTGTGCTCACCCGTCCCGGTATGGCAGGCATGAAGACCGCCTTGGGTCGTGCCGCCGAGCCGCAGGAGCTTGTGGATGCCTTCATCTTTTTGGCCTCCGAACATTCCGCCTTCACAACCGGGGTCAATTTCCTCATCGACGGTGGGCGGAACATCCTGCGCAACAAGGAGTAAGCACATGAAAAAATCCTTTCTGAACGCGGAAAAACCGTGGCTCACCGCCTTTTTAGTTGAACCGGAGTTGGAGGAGAACATCCGCCTGATGAAGCAGGCAATTTCCGAGGGCGCGGATTCGATTGGTATTGAGATTACGCGGATAAAACCCGAATATTGGAACGAAAAGGACTTAACCACCCTGTTTTCAGCGGCGGGTGACCTGCCCATTTATTCCTGCTGCTACCGCTGGGGATTTGGGGAAGGCAAAACCGATGAGGAAATAGCCGAGCTGTCCTTGCTGTGCGCCAAGTGCGGCAGCACGCTGATTGACGTGATGGGCGACCTTTATCACTCCGAACCGTGGCAGCTCACCTACAACGAAGAAGCCGTGGAGAAGCAGAAGGCACTGATCAAGCAGATTCACGATCTTGGCTGCGAGGTGCTCATGTCCGCCCACAACGGTGGCTTCTTTGAGAAGGAGCAGATTTGTGCCTGGATGAAGGCGGAGGAGGAACGCGGTGCGGATGTGGCCAAAGACATCGGGCTTTCCGACACCGAGGAACAGCTCCTCTCCGCACTGGAAACCTTCAAGCTGCTGAACAAAGAGTTGCACATTCCGTACCTGTTTATGACGGGCGGGAAATACTGCTATCTGACCCGCGAGCTGTGCGGGAGACTGGGCGGGTTCATGTATTTGGGCAAAACGTCCAAGGAAGGCGTTCAGCCCGATGTAAAGACGCTGAAATATATGCGCGACGAACTGACATTACGTTAAGGAGGAACCTTATGTACGCGGTACTTAACGGAAAGGACGGGCATCTGCACTGGACAAAAGTGCCCGATCCCATTATTGATGAAGAAGATAAAGTGATTTTGAAGGTCTCTGCGGCGGCACTGAACCGTGCCGACCTTCTGCAGCGCGAGGGCACTTATCCGCCGCCTCCCGGCTGGCCGGACTGGTTCGGGCTGGAAGCAGCCGGAACCATCGTGCAGGTGGGCAAAAAGGTGGAGGCAGAGGGCAAGTGGCACATCGGGGACAAGGCCACCGCGCTGCTTGGCGGCGGGGGATATGCGGAATATGTGGCCGTGCCCGCCGGGATGCTGATGCCCATTCCAAAGGGCTTGTCCATGATTGAAGCGGCGGCGCTGCCCGAGGTTTACGGTGCGGCGTATCTGTTCCTGTTCATGGAGGGCAAGCTGCAAAAGGGCGAGACCCTGCTGGTGCAGGCGGGTGCTTCGGGGCTGGCCTCCGTGCTCATCCCCATGGCAAAGGCATTCGGGGCAAGAGTCATCACGACGGTGCTCAATGATGAATTGGCCAAGGCGATTGAACATTTGCACGCTGACCGTGTGGTCGTGACGGCACATGAGGACTTATCCGAAGTGATGAAGGAAGAGCTTGCCGCCGGGCACGGCGTTGACCTTACCGTGGACTGCTTGGGCGGTGACACTGTCGGAAAATGCCTGCCCTACATGAACTTTGACGGGCGTTGGATCATGATTGCCACGCTGGCGGGCGACCCCTCAAATGTCAACCTCCGACAGATGTATGTGCGCGGCACGCGGCTCATCGGCACGACCCTGCGCCGCCGTTCCTCGGAGGTCAAGGCAAAGCTGCTCTCCGACATGGTTTCACTCATCTGGCCAAAGATTGAGGACGGCTCCATCCGCCCCACGATCTGCCGCGTCTATCCCATCACGGAAGCGGAAGCGGCGCAGGACTTCATGTACTCCGGCAAATCAGCAGGAAAGATCGTCCTGAAAGTTACAGAAGAATAATCAAAAAGGTGTTCCGACAATCCATCGGAGCACCTTTTCCTTATATGTTGTGTAGTTTTTCGTATTCGCGCATCCGCGCTTCGATCTCCCGCGCCATGATGTAGAAGCCCATGTCGGACTTGTGCATGATGTCCATGGTGCAGTCCTCGCCCATTTCCGCGATGACGTCGGGAACCCCGGCGGCCTTGTCCGTGAAGGAGCCGCCGTCCCAGAAGACGATTTTGTCATCCCCGGCGGCGTTTAAGTCGGCAACGATCTGTCGTTCGCAGTCGCGCTTGGCAAGGCGCAGGGCGGCGTAATCGGTCTGAAAGCGTTCCCGCCCCTCCCGCATGAAGCTCATCACGGCGATGTTCCATTCGGGATGTGCCGTCCGGACGATGCGCAGCAGGGAGCGCAAATGCTCGTCCAGCCATTCCACAGTGGGACAGTTGCCCTCGGGGGAGAGAATGAGCCACGATACCCCCTGCACACGGTTCAGGCACAGCGCAATGCTGTCCTCGCACCTTCCGCCACCGGAAATTCCCAAGTCGTAGATTTCGCGGTGCATCCTGCGGCAGAGCTGGTTGGAGAGCGTCATGCCGGGGCGATCCGCGCAATAGCCCTGCGTGATGGAGCCGCCGTAGATGAGAATTTTGCCCCTGTCACCTTCCGCAAAGGGCAGCGGCGGCAGAATCTCCACATTCTTTTCCACACCGATCAAGATGGATTCCACTGCCATGGTGATGGGGAAGTGGAGCACGAAATCCAAGGGCTTGTCGGGCATCGGAATGTTGCAGATCGTGTATTCATAATGGTCTGCTTTCACATCAAACCGCGACACGCCGATCATCGTATAGTGTCTGTCTCCGTCGGAGGCGTAAAGGTCAAAACCGGCGTTGCAGAGGGGAACGGAATTGTATTGCAGATAACACGGGGCTTCAAGTTTGACGCGGATGGTGATTTTGCCCGTCTGTGCGCGGAAGCGGATCTGCCCGCCGGAGGGACAGGCGGCCTGTTCTGCGGTCTCCTTCGGTAGTTCTTGTTCAGGGCGCAGGGGATAACGGCGGTAAAGCCCGTCTTCCGCAAAGAAAGGGAAGCCACAGACCGAAAAAGGCGGTTTTTGCGGATTGTACCAGAAAAAATCGGTGTTTTGTTCAGACATAAGTTATTTCACCGCTTGTATGCGGTGCTCCTTCAAACGGGAATATAGCACAAAATTTCTCAAAAAACAACAAAAGACTTGATGAAGGCATCCGTTTCGTGTAAAATAGAAATAACATATTTTTGATTTTGATTTTCAGAAAGAAGGCACTTGGGAATGTTTACCTTCATCGCTGCCGTGCAGATTGCGGCGATTTGCATTCTGGTTGCGGAAGCCCTCTATGTTGCCCAGCAAAGCCCGTCACGGATTCAGGTGGAGCTGATTGTGCTCTCCGTCTCCACCATCGTGATGATGGTCGGATATTTAATAGAAATGACCGCGCCCTGCGGCGAGGTCGCGCTGACCGGCTGTTATGTTTCCTATCTGGGCAAGCCGTTTTCTCTGCTCACCACCTTTTTGTTCGCGGCGGAATACTGCCGGGTGAAAATCGGGAAAAAACTGATGCTCGGTCTGTCGGTTTATGCCGGAATCCTCTCTGCCATCGTGTTTACGAACGGCTGGCATCACCTGTATTATTCCTCGGTTGAGTATGACATGAGCCGTGGCTTCTCCTGCCTTGTGCTGGGGCATGGGCCGCTGTATTATCTTTATATGGCCACCATGGTTGTCACCTTGGTCGCCGTGCTGATTATGGCTGTGCGGGAATACCGTATTGCAAAAGAAACCGCAGAGCGGCAGCAGGTCTTCTATATCTTCGGAATGCTGCTGGCGGCGATGATCGGCTACGGGCTGTATCTGGCGGGGGTGACCAACGGCTACGATTCCACCATGTTCGGCTGCTTCGTGGGCGCGCTGTTCCTGCTGGTGTTATTTGGAAAATATGAACTGTTCAATGCCTTGTCACAGGCAAAGGAACAGGCGCTCAAAGGCGCCTATTCGGGGCTGCTGGTGCTGGATGAGCGGCAGAACATCACCTACACTAACAAGGTGACGGACAAACTGCTGAATGGGACACTGACGCTGAACGAGTTGATTGACCTGCCGGACGGTCGCACGGTGCTGGAGAAAAAAGATCGGGTTTTTTCCGTTCGGAAGCAGGCAGTCACCGATTCCGGCCGCCTGTACGGGCACACCATCGAGCTCATTGACATTACCGATTCCTACACCTATTCCCAGCGTCTGGAACGGGACGTGCAGGCGCGTGTGGAGGAATTGCAGCATATGCAGCGCAAGGTCATTGCGAGCTTTTCCGACATTGTGGATGCGCGGGATTCCTCTACGGGCGAGCACATCAAACGCATCGGCGAGTTTGCCCAGATCGCCATTGATAATCTGCGCAAAAACGGCGTATATACCGACATTCTGACCGATGAATATGTGACGCATCTGCTGGACGCCGCGCCGCTGCACGACATCGGTAAAATTTCCATCCCGGACAGCATTCTGCTTAAACCGGATCGGCTCACACCGGAGGAATATGAGGTGATCAAAACCCATGCGCGCTTGGGGGAGGGCATTGTGGAGCAGACCGTGCGCGGCGTGGAATCCGACAAATATGTGGACATGGCCAAGGAGGTTGCCCTGTGCCACCACGAGAAGTGGGACGGCAGCGGCTATCCCGGCGGACTTTGGGGGGAGAATATTCCGCTGTGCGCCCGCATCGTAGCCGTGGCGGATGTGTATGACGCGCTGCGCTCCCCGCGCTGCTACAAGCCCGCCATGGAAAAGGAGGAAGCCCGGCGCATCATCAGCGAGAGCAGCGGCACGCACCTTGATCCGAAAATCGTGGATGCCTTCCTGCAAGGCTTGGAAAACACAGACCTGTAAAGCAAAGCCCCAACCAAATCGGTCGGGGCTTTATTTAGTAGAGTTTTACATCGGGGCGCAGGGAAACGGAGCGCAGCAGCTCAGGGAAATCCTCGCTCGGGTTCCAGAGCATCTGTGCAAAGAGGGCGACAGGCAGCGGCATTCCTTTTTCAATCACACCGTCCTCGGCTAAGGCGTATAAGGCGCAAGGCGTTGCGGCAAATTGGGAAATGGTCTTTTGCGCAATGCCGCCGTTTTTCATCCATTCAGATTGCAGATAACGCCATACGGGTGCGGCAATGTTCAGCTTCTTTTGCATGGTGTCCTCATCCGCGCAGCCTAAGAGATAGGGGCCTCTCTGGTGAAAAAATTCAGGCCAGTTGAGGGCGATCATGCCCTTCATCACCGCGCCGGTGCCGCCGGTTTGCCGCAAAGAGAGCATTTTTTCGGTAAATTCCGCGGTTTCCTCGATGCCCTCCAATTTTGTGGGGTCGTAGGCGTAGGGGAACGCGCCGCAGTCCTCCCATATAATCTCGATGCGCGGATCGACCAGGGCGATAAATTCCAGCTTGTTCTTAACGGAGGTTGCGTGAAGCCCGAACTGCAGAAGCTGGTTGGGGTGCTTTTCCAAGATACGGGCGGCAATGGAATTGACGAACTCCACCACGGTCTGCGCAATGGGCTTGCCGTTTAATGTGTCGGAGGAAGTTTCAGTGAAGCTCTGGAAATAGATGCCGTCCGCGCCGCAGGAGGCGTAGGTGGTTTCAAAGGTCGCAAACACCGAATCGGCGGCTTGCGCAAGAGCTTTTTCATCGGAAATGTCGATTTTCGTAGTGCCGGTGTCCCAGCCCCAAGGCGTGCCCCAAATCACCTTGATACCCAAATTGTGCGCAAACTGCACGACTTCGCGGGAATTGACAGGCAGAAAATCGTTCCAGATGATGATTTCGTTGAGCTTGAGCATCGCCATCTTTGTGAACATGGCGCGGTAGTCGTAGATGCAGTGTCCCCACATCCACAGCCCGCGTCGGGGAACGGCGGGAATGCTTGTGAAATCGGTCTCGGGGATGTCGAAATCCCGGAAAACGGGGTGGAAGAAGTACGGGGAAGCATGGGAATGGGAGAGCGACACGTTGGGCAGAAAGACGTTGATGAAATCCATGCAGCCGTGCAGAAGTGCGGTCTCGTCCTGCCCGGATAGGGTCACGACCTGCTCTTTGGTGATATTCAGATGATACACGCCGGGATTCAGCGTTTCGTCAAGGGCAAGCGCGATGCAGGGCGGCGTTGCCTTGGCGGTAAGAACAGGCTGCACGCCGGTGTGCTTCTGAATGAGCGCGGATAATTGCTCCACGGCAAAGGAAATCTGCGGGGCGCAAAGGGCGGTTGTAATGCTCCAAGGTTTCATGTTTATGCCTGATTTCGTATGTTTTTGCGCAGGGGAAGGACGCAAGAGGGGCTGACGGAAAGCTCGTCGATGCCGATTGCAAGGAAGAACTCGGTGAGGCTTTCGTCCGCGCCCAGCTCGCCGCAGATGCCAACCGGGATGCCCGCCTGATGCGCGTTTTCCGCAATCATTTTAAGCAGAGAGAGGATCGCCGGGTGGTGCGGGTCAAGGTGCGGCGCAATGCTGCCGTTTTGCCGGTCACAGGCAAGCGTGTACTGGGTCAAGTCGTTGGTTCCGACGGAGAAGAAGTCCACGATTTTTGCCAATTCTCCGCTTATGAGCGCGGCGGCGGGGGTCTCGATCATGATGCCCAATTTGACGGTATTACAATAGGGGATGCCGCTCATTTTAAGCTCAATTTGCACCTCGCGGCAGAGGTCTTTCGCCTTTTCCACTTCCCACACGTTTGCGACCATGGGGAACATGACGGAGAGATTGCCGTAGACCGAGGCGCGGTACAGGGCGCGAAGCTGACGCTTGAACCAGTCAGGGTGCTCCAGGGACAGGCGCAGACCGCGCAGACCTAACGCGGGATTTTCTTCATCGGAAAGTCCTAAATAGTCGGCCTTTTTGTCCGCGCCGATGTCCATGGTGCGCACGATAACAGGCTTGCCGTCCATCTTTTCCAGCACGCTCTTGTAGGCCTCGAACTGCTCGTCCTCGGTGGGTGCGGAATCCCTTCCTAAGAACAGGAACTCGCTGCGGAACAGCCCGATGCCCTCGCCGTCGTTGGAAAGCACCTTATCCACATCGGAGGGCGAACCGATGTTGCAATAGAGCTTTGTTCTTTTGCCCGATTTTGTGACGGTCTCCTTGCCGATGAGGGCGGACAAGCCCGCTTTTTCAGCATCGAAGGCGGCCTTCGTTTCATTATAATAAGTTAAGGTTTCTGTATCGGGCTCAATAATCAGCTTGCCTTCTATGCCGTCTAAAATCCCGCATTTTCCGGCAAAATCGGACAGCAATTTATCACCAAGACCCACAATGGCGGGGATGCCTAAGATGCGGGAGAGAATGGCGGTATGGCTGACGGGCGAACCCTTGCGCGTGGCAAAGCCAAGGAGCAGGGATTTGTCCAACTGCATGGTCTGGGAAGGGGAGAGGTCTTCCGCTATGACGACAGACGGCGCGGATAAGGCGAAATCCTCTGATTCCCCGCGCAGGATGCGGCAGATGCGGCTGGCCACATCCCGAATGTCTGCGGCACGCTCTTTCGTGTAGGCATCGTCCATGCTCTCAAACATGGCAGCGAACTGCTCGCCGGCTTCCATGACGGCGGAGACCGCGTCCTTGCCGCTGTCTGTAAGCTCCTTTATGCAGTCGCAGAAGTCCGGGTCCTGCGCCATCTCGCAATGGGTCTCAAAGAGCAGCGCGGCTTCGTCCCCGGCGTCTTTTCGGGCTTTTTCTGCCAAATGCGACAATTCGGCACAGGTGATTTCCTGTGCCGATAAAAAATCATTCCATTCCTGTTCGGGGGTACCGATATTTCGGGAAACGGTTTCCTTCCCTTCGGAAAAGGCGACCATCTGCCCGATGGCAATGCCGGAGGACACCCCGGTTCCGTGAAGTTCGATCATGCATATCTCCAAGTGTTTAGCAGTTCTGTTCAAAGAAAACGGCAAGCTCCTGCGCGGCGGTTGCCTCGTCTGCACCCTCGATGGTAACGGTTACGGTTTCGCCGCACTTGATCCCTGCGCCCATGAGTGCCATGAGCCGGGTGGCTTCCACGGCCTTCTCGCCCTTGTGCAGGGTGATTTTGCTTGCGTATTTTTTGGCTTCCTTCACAAGCAGCCCGGCAGGGCGGGCGTGGAGCCCCATGGGGTCTTTTACGGTAAATGAAAGTGTCTGCATACAAAATCCAACCTAAAAATCAAACTTTTTCTGTTCGGCAACGGTGGCCAATTCCTCGATGATCTCCTCCATGGACGCACCTGTGGAGGAGAGCACCGAGCCGGTGATTGCCCCCTCCACAAGAGGGCAGTCTACCATTTTTACATCGGTGTAGCCGTAGGTTTCCAGCACCATTTCGGCGGTCATCACGGCGCTGCCCATGTCCATGAGCAGAAGCACGCCGTCGCCCTGATTGGCCTGTTCTATGGCGGAGGCGATCTTTTCAAAGGAGGTTCCGTGGCCGCCGTCGGGAAGTCCGCCAGCGGGGAACATGGGCACATCCTTTGCCATCATGGAGGCCAAATCGCACACGCCCTGCGCCAGAAGCTCGGAGTGGGAAACAATGACAAATCCGACCATTTACGCGATTCCTCCCGCAACCTCTTCCAGCATCTGGGTAAACGAGGTTGCGCCGGGATCCTGATGCCCGATGGAGCGATCCCCCACATAGGAGGCGCGACCCTTCGTGGCGGCGTAGGTCTTGGTGATTTCCACGCCCGCCCAGGCGGCTGCAACGCCCGCATCAAGGGCTTCCTTGGCGGATTTGCCCTCGGCGTTGGCGGCTTCCATGGCTTCCGCGGCGGGAATCATGGCATCCAGCATGGTTTTTTCGCCCTGATGGGAGCGTCCGCGCATGGAGATGCCGTCAATGGCGGCACGGAAGGCGGGGAGGAAGTCGCCTAAGGTGATTTCCTCCTTGCCCATCAGAGACTGTGCCAGCTTCATAAAGGCGGTGCCGTACAGTGGACCGGACGCGCCGCCGACGGTGGAAACCAGCGTCATACCAACGACCTTGAACACATCGGCAGGGGTGGCAAGGCCGTCAATCTTGGTCTCCACGACCTTAAAGCCTCTGGCCATGTTGATGCCGTGGTCGCCGTCGCCGATCACATTGTCCAGCTCGGTCAAAAAGTCCTTTTCCTTCTCGATGCGCGCCGCGATGGCGTGCATGATGGGGATGAGTTCGTTCGCTTTCATGCGTGTGTCTCCTTATGCCTTGTAGGCGGGGGTGTCGGCGGGCGCGTCGAGCAGGGCTTTCAGTTCATCGTCCAGCTTGAGCAGGGAGATGGAGAAGCCGTCCATTTCAAGAGAGGTCATGTATTCACCCACGAAGGACTTGTAGACCTTGATGCCCTTGGCTGCCAGCACGTCGGCAACGTGGTTGTAAGCAATCAGCAGCTCCATCTGGGGCGTTGCGCCGGCGGAGTTCAGCATGACGGCCACTTCGGAGGAAGAGTAGTCGAGGTCGGCCAGAATCTTTTCCAGCAGACCGTCCACGATCTCGTCAACGGGAGCAAGCTTGCGGGTCTCCACGCCGGGTTCGCCGTGGATGCCGATGCCGAATTCCATTTCGTCCTCATTGATGGTGAAGCCGGGAACGCCGGCGGCGGGAACGGTGCAGGGACGGATGGCAACACCCATGGTGCGCACGTTGTCGATAACCTTCTGCGCAGTTGCCTGAACTTCTTCCAAGGAAGCGCCGGTCTCGGCTTTCGCGCCGGTGATCTTGTGGACAAACACGGTGCCCGCAACGCCGCGGCGGCCGATGGTCCAGGTGGAGTTCTGCACGGCAACGTCATCGTTGGTCACAACCTTGGCCACCTTGATGCCTTCCATTTCGGCCATTTCCTGCGCCATTTCAAAGTTCATAATGTCGCCGGAGTAGTTCTTGATGATCATGAGCACGCCTTTATCGGTAGCGATGGCCTTGATGCCCTCATAGATCTGGTCGGGGGTGGGGGAGGTGAACACGGCACCGGCAACGGCGCAGTCCAGCATACCGCAGCCGACATAACCGGCATGGGCGGGCTCGTGGCCGGAGCCGCCGCCGGAGATTAAGGCAACCTTGTTTTCCTTCTTGTTGGCGCGGACGATGACATTGCCGCAGTCCAGCTTCTTCACATACTTGGGATAGGCCTTGACCAGACCCTGTACCATCTGCTCCTCGCACAGTTCGGGATTGTTGATAAATTTCTTCATGGTGTGTTTCCTTTCTTTTTTGAAGGGCATTCTGCCCCTATTTGCACATTTTCAGTATAACAGCAAATCCTTTTTTATTCAATGCAAAATATCAGATTCAAATAAATTCTTTTTTTAACTACCCGCAGCGGGAAGAATGGTGTATAATGAGAGCAATCAGCAGAACCGATAAGGAGAAGGATTGTATGAAATTTTTGGGCTTTGAACACGGCATGGGCATCGGCGGATGGCTCACCAACTACAAGCGCTTCAATGTGCTGCCCAACGAAAAGCGGATGGACATCACCATCGGCGACTTGGAACACTTTGACACCTACATAACGGAAGAAGACATTGCCTATATCGCCTCCCTGTCCTGCGACCATATTCGGCTGGGCTTTGACCAGATCGTGATGGAAGAAACGCCCTATGTGTACCGGGAGCGCACCTTCAAAAAGATCGACGGGTTTATTTCGTGGTGCGAAAAGTACGGGCTTAATGTGGTTCTGAATCTGCATAAGGCCATCGGGAACTACTGCGATATTAAGGAAGACATACATCTGCTGGACGATGCGGAGCTGCAGAACCGCTTTATTGGCCTGTGGGTGGAGTTTGAGAGACGCTACCACGACAAAGACGCGGTGGTCTTTGAGCTTCTCAACGAAGTGACCGATGTGGAGCCGGAAAAGTGGAACAGCCTTGCGGACAGAACCGTGTCTGCTCTGCGGGAAAAGAACCCTGCAAGGAAAATCATCATCGGCTCCACCAGCTGGAACAGCCCGGACACGCTGAAAGACCTGCGCATTTACGACGATCCCAACATCATTTACACCTTCCATACCTACGCGCCCTTTGAGTTCACGCACCAGATGGGCGTGCTGCAGTCCGTCAACTGCTACTACAACCGCAAAATGCCCTATCCTGGGGACATTGAACGGTACCGCCACTTCCAGAGCACCGTGATGGGCGTAGAAAACGCCTATGCAAAGTATGACGAGATGGGAAAGGACTTCATCCGGGATTCTTTGCAGGGCGCGGTGGACTTTGTGAAGGCGCATCCCGACAAGATTCTCTGGGCGGGGGAGTTCGGCACCATCCGCCACATTGCAAATCAATACCGCGAAAACTGGATGCGGGATGTGATTTCCGTCTGCAAGGAAAATGACATTCCCTATTGTGTGTGGAATTACTTATCCACGCCCAACGACGGCAACCGCTTCTCCCTGGTGGACGACGACAACCGCAGAATCGTGAGCGACAACATGGCGCGCATTATCCGCGGCGAGCTTGACTGAAAATGAACTATCTTCTTCTCTTTACTTCGGCACTGTGCAATTCCGGGCGTTCTCTGCTGCTCAAAAGCGCTTCCGGGCAGATGAACACGCAGGGAAGATTCTGGTTTTCCCAGATGCTTTCCTTCTCTGTCGTCATGGCAGTGACCTTTGTATTGGGCTTTTCCACCTTTCGGGAAATCGAAGGGATCACGGTGCTGCTGGGAATCCTCTACGGCTTGGCGGCTGCTGTGGCGCAGCTTTGCTACACGCACGCTTTGAAAAGAGGCTCGGCCGGCATCTGTGCCCTGCTTAATTCCTTCAATTTCATACCGCCGACTTTGGCAGGGGTGATGATCTATAAGGACGCTTTCACGGTCTTTAAGGCCTTGGGCATCATTCTGGTGATTCCCTCCATCGTTCTGACGGTAAAGCTCGATGGGGAAGGGGGCAAAGGCGGCAGAGGGTTTGTTCCCCCGCTTCTTCTTGCAACCTGTTTATACGGCTCCATCGGCATTCTGCAAAAGGTACAGCAAAATTCACCCGCCGCAAGCCAGACCTCCGCTTTTCTCTTTATCGGGTTCTTAACGGCGTTCCTGTTCTCTGCGGTCATGGTGCTTGTGTCCCGCAAAAGAGAAAAACAGTCGGTGATCCTGCCGAAACGGGAGATTCTTTTGAGCTTGATCGCAGGTGTCTTGTCTGTCGTGATCAATCTTGTCAATACGTCTCTTGCAGGACGCATGAGCTCTGCGGTGCTTTTCCCCATGCTACAAATTACCGTTATTTTATCTTCTCTGTTGGGAGGGTTTCTCTTCTTTAAGGAAAAGCTCAACAGGAAAAACGGTTTTGCTTTCTTATTCGGCCTTCTGGCAATCCTCATACTGAATTTGTAAAGGAGATTCTATGAATTACGTTTTGCTGCTTGTTTCTGCACTTCTTTGCACCGGGTATTATATGCTGACCAAGGGTGCATCCGCGTTCCTGGATTCCAAGGGCAGGTTTTATTGCTCACAGGCGTTCTTCTTCGGCTTTGCCGCGGTGCTGGCCTTCTTTGTGACCCTTCCGTCCCTTGCGGAAACGCAGCCCTTAACCGTGCTTCTGGGGGTCATTTACGGCATCTTCTTCATCGGCTCCCAGTGGTGCTACACGCTGGCCTCAAAACAGGGTCCTGCGTCGATATGCGTGATGATTAACTCCTTCGCCTTCGTCATTCCCACCATCGCAGGTCCCGTTTTCTGGAAGGAAACCCTGACGCTGTTTAACATCATCGGGATTATCCTGGTGATTCCCGCTGTGGTGCTGACCGTAAAGCCGGACAAAACGGAGAAAAAGGGCAGCAAGCTGTATTTCATCCCGCTCTTTACCGCTATGGTCTTCTCCGGGGCGATCGGTGCGATGCAGAAGGTGCAGCAGACCTCCGCAGTTTCCGACCAAATGCCCGCCTTTGTCATGGTGGCGGCCATCACGGCCTGTGTAGGCTCGGTTCTTATGACCCTAACCCGCATAAAGGCGGAAGGAAAAGGCGTGATGCTGCCGAAAAAGGGATTGCTTTTCATTTCCCTTGCGGGGCTGTGCTTTTCCGCCATCAATTTCCTCAACATCACCTGTGTGGGCAGGCTTGGCGCGGTTGTGTTCTTCCCCATGTATAATGTCATCAACATCATGCTGTCCCTGATTTGCAGCGTGGTGCTCTTTAAGGAAAAGCCCCGGCGTGCGGACTATTTCGCCTTCACAATCGGCATCATCTCCATCTTAATTTTTAATCTGTAAGAGGTTTTCTCATGGACTACATTCTGCTGTTTGTTTCCACACTCTTTTCCACCGGGCGTTCCATGCTCATGAAGGGCGCATCCTTCCAAATGGACACCAAGGGGCGGTTCTATTTCTCGCAAACGCTGTTCTTCGGCTTAACTGCGGTGATCGCGTTTTTCGCCAGCTACTCTATGCTTACCGAAATTCTGCCGCTGACGGTGCTGCTGGGCGTGTTTTACGGCATTTTCTTCATCATATCCCAGTGGTGCTACACGCTGGCGTTGAAGAAAGGCCCTGCGTCCATCTGCGTGATGATCTATTCCTTCGGGTTCATTTTCCCCACCATCGCGGGACCTATCTTCTGGAATGATACCTTCACCTTCTTTAAGGGCTTGGGCATTCTGCTTGTGTTCCCGGCGATCCTGCTGACCGTAAAGCCCGACCCCACTCAGAAAAAGGGCAGTAAGCGATATTTTATCCCGCTCTTTGCCGCCATGTGCGCCTCCGGTGCGCTGGGGCTGATGCAGAAGATACAGCAGAACTCTGAGGCGGCGACGCAGACCCCGGCGTTCTTAATGGTCGGCGCGCTGGTTGCGTGTGCGGCATCGGTGCTCATGGTGCTTCTTCGCACAAGGAGCGAGGGGAAAAGCGTCGTTTTGCCGAAAAAGAGCTTCCTGTTTTCCTCCCTTGCGGGCGTGTGCTTTGCGGTCATTAACCTGCTCAATATCACCCTTGTCGGGCGCATGAGCTCGGCTGTGTTCTTCCCGATGCTCAATGTCACCTGCATCATGCTCTCGCTCATCTGCGGCGTGGTCATTTTCAAGGAAAAGCCGAGACGTGCGGATTATTTCGCGTTCACCATCGGCATCCTGTCAATTCTTGTACTCAATCTGTAAGAGGAGGTAATGATTATGAAATTAGCATCAATTTTCAGAGATCACATGATCGTGCAGGCGGAAAAGCCCATCCGCGTATTCGGCACAGGAAAAGGCAAGGTCATTGCCGTCTTTGCCGGGGAAAAGGTGGAGCAGACCTTTAACGAGGACAAGTGGTGTCTGGAACTGTCCCCGAGAAGCTGCGGCGGCCCCTTTGAAATGGAGCTGAATTTAGACGGCGAACGGGTTGTGATTGAGGATGTGTATGTGGGTCAGGTGCTGCTGTGCGGCGGGCAGAGCAATATGCAGATGAAAATGAAGGACGAGATCACCAAGCCCGAAAAATATGTAAGTGATGACCTTTTGCGGCTTTACTATGTGGACAGACCCGAGGAAAACCCCATCACGGAAAATATGGGCTGGCTGCCCTGCAGAAAGGAAATGGTTGCAAATTGGCCGGCGATTCCGTATTTAACAGGGCTTGCTTTGCGCAAAAAGGGCATTGCCGTGGGCGTGGTGTCCTGCAATCAGGGCGCTTCCGTCATTCAAAGCTGGATGCGTCCCGAATACCTGTCCGACCCGGATTTTGACATTCCGCTCAAAGAGAAGTTTGTCGATCACTACCATGAGCTTTACGGCAGATGGAACCCGAACACCTATCTCTATCACACGATGCTGGAAAAGCTGCTGCCGTATTCGTTTGATTCCGTTTTATGGTATCAGGGCGAGAGCAACGCTTCCTCTGCGGAAGGGAAGGTGTACTTAAAGCTGCTGCAAAACATGATCGCCAACTGGCGCGAGGATTTTAAGGATGCGGATTTGCCCTTTATCGTGGTGCAGATCGCGGATTTCACCGAGCGCGATACGGAGGGCTGGCATCTGGTGCAGAAGGCGCAGGCGGAGATCGAAAAGGTCATGGAGAACGTGCATACAGTCAGGTGTGCGGACATCTGCGAGAACACCATGATCCATCCCGTGACCAAGTGGAAGCTGGCGGAGCGCATTGCAAATCTTTTATAAAAGTATAAAAACAGACGGTGTGGGAATTGTCTCACATCGTCTGTTCATGTTTTGGGGGGATATTACAGCTTTTCGCGGATGGCGGCAAGGAACTCGCGTGTGGTGACGGACTTTGCGGGGCGATTGAATAAAATGGCCAAATCGTTGGTCATCACGCCGCCTTCAACGGTGTCCAAGGTCGCCTTTTCCAATTTGTCCGCAAAGGCGCACAGGTCGGGAGTGTTATCCAGTTGCCCGCGCTTGCGCAATGCGCCCGTCCATGCAAAGATGGTGGCGATGGGGTTTGTGCCGGTTTCCTCGCCTTTTAGGTAGCGGTAATAGTGCCTCGTCACGGTGCCGTGGGCGGCTTCGTATTCGTAGTTGCCGTCGGGGGAGACCAGCACGGAGGTCATCATGGAGAGGGAGCCGAAGGCGGTGGCCAGCATATCGCTCATCACGTCGCCGTCGTAGTTCTTGAGCGCCCAGATGAAGCCGCCCTTGGAGCGGATGACGCGGGCAACGGCATCGTCAATCAGCGTATAGAAGTATTCGATACCGGCGGCTTTGAACTTGTCTTCATAGACGTTGGCATAAAGGTCTGCGAAAATGTCCTTGAAGTGGTGGTCGTAGGTCTTGGAAATGGTGTCCTTGGTGGAGAACCACAGATCCTGCTTGGTGTCCAGCGCGAAATCGAAGCAGGACTTGGCGAAGGATTCAATGGAGGAATCCAGGTTGTGAATGCCCTGCACGATGCCGGGGCCTTTGAATTTCTGAATGAGCTTGCGGGTCTCGTTGCCGTTTGCATCGGTAAAGACCAGCTCCGCCTTGCCAGCGGAAGGGATGCTCATTTCGCTGTTCTTGTAAATGTCGCCGTAAGCGTGGCGGGCAATGGTGATGGGGGATTTCCATGTGGTGACATACGGGGAAATGCCGTCCACTAAGATGGGGGCGCGGAACACGGTGCCGTCCAGTATTGCACGGATGGTGGCGTTGGGGCTTTTCCACATTTCGCGGAGGTTGTATTCCGTCACGCGCTGGGCGTTGGGGGTGATGGTGGCACACTTGACGGCCACGCCGTATTTCTTCGTGGCGTAGGCGGAATCAATCGTCACCTGATCGCCCGTTTTGTCGCGGTTGGGAAGTCCTAAGTCGTAGTATTCGGTTTTCAGGTCGATAAAGGGGAGCAGCAGCTCGTCCTTAATCCAGCCCCAGAGCACCCGCGTCATCTCGTCGCCGTCCATCTCGACCAGCGGCGTTTTCATCTGTATTTTGTTCATGTGATTCTCTCTCTCCCGTCTTTATGCGAAATTTGCTATCATTATAGAACAAACGGGCTGATTTTGCAAGTTTCGATTTCGTGAAATTCAAAATGATTGAAATTGTTTACAATGATGAACCAATTCTGTGCGAAATGAACCTTGCGTCAGGTGTCGATACGGGTTAGGTCGGTTAAGGCGCGGTTGCGGTAGGAAAGGTCGTGCCGCTGGGTAAACCCCATTTTCTTCCAAAAGGCGTTGCCGGTTTCGTTGCGGGAGAAGACCACCAAAGCCACCTTGTTGATGCCCTCGTCCTTCAGCGCGGCAAGTGCGCGGGAAACAAGGGCACGTCCTATGCCCTGCTTGCGGCTGTCGGGGGAGACGGCGGTATGGTGAATGAACCCCCTGCGCCCGTCGTGGCCGGAGAGAATGACGCCGTATATTTCCCCGTTTTCCTCCGCGACAAAGCAGGTTGATGGATTTCGGGCAAG
Source organism: Christensenella sp. UBA1750 (assembly GCA_002315655.1). Taxonomy (GTDB): domain Bacteria; phylum Bacillota; class Clostridia; order Christensenellales; family UBA1750; genus Spyradocola. Next base: position 1,256 of record DCHO01000082.1, on the reverse strand, counting down.
GTACTTTGCAATGCCTTCCTTGGAATCGTCCTTGTCGTTTAAGCCCATGCCGAGGCAGGAGAGCCACAGGGCGTAAACCTTTTCGTAATCGTTTATTGTCATGGTGCGAATGTTCACGGAACAGACCTCCTTTTGTTTGCAGTATAAATTCCCTCTGCCGTGCTGTCAAGCGCAAACGAAGCATTGACAAAAACGAAAGAAAGTGTTATCGTTTGATTAATCCTAAAAAACCGAAAGGAACGAAAACACAATGGAAAAGTTTCAAGGCAATCTGAAAGATTTGGAAGTTCTCTCCAAGGGCTACTGGGGCACCACTTACATTCTCTCCGACACCGAGCTGCTCAAATGCTCCGTCAACATGACGCAGGAAATGGTCATGGACGAGTTCAACCGCGGCAGAGCCAGCTTTGAGGCGGGCATTCCCTGTGTGGAAACCAAGCGTGCCGTCGAGACCGAGGAAGGCATCGGCGTGATTTGCGAGCGCGTGACCTCCGGCTCCATCGGGCGCAACTTCGCGGCGCATCCCGAAAACGGGGAGGCCTACTTAAAGGCCTACATCGACATCACCAAGAAGATGTGGTCTACCAAGATTCCCGAAGGCAAACTGCCCCGCGTTAAGGACGATTACCTGAAAATCACCGACCGTCTGGGCGAAATCCTGCTGGACGACAAGCTGGTGGAGGAATACGTTGACCTCATCAACCGTCTGCCGGATGCGGACACCTTCGTGCACATGGATATGCACTTATCCAACGTCATGTATAACGACGGCAACGCCAAGCTCATCGACATGAGCTATGCCTCTGTCGGCAGCCCGCTGTTCGACCTGCTCACCGCGACGCTGTTCTTCGACGAATGGAAGCCGGAATACCTCTTTGACGGCAAGACCTACCAGAGCCTTTTCCGCATCACGCCCGATCAGGCGGCCTGGTTCTGGAAGGGACTGTGCAGAGAGCTCTTCGCCGGACTTCCCGAAAAGGTGGCGCAGGAGCGCATCGAGGCACTGGAAAAGCTCTCCGTCATCGTTTACACCAAGAACAATATGCGCGATTATTCCTTGGGAATCTGCTCCGAAGGGATGCAGAAGGTCATGCGCGACACCATGACGAATCTGCTCACGAAGGACAAGGACTTCGTCCTGCGCGTGGTTTCCGAGTGGTTTAAGTAGAGCGTAGAGGACAGAACCCACGGCAACCCGTAGGGGCGGGGATGCTTCGCACGGAAAAAATGAATACTGAAAAATGAATAACGAAGAA
>DCHO01000047.1:37882-38078 GCA_002315655.1 Christensenella sp. UBA1750 | reverse complement strand
CGCATACGCGGGGGTGATCCCAGTGTTAAGAGCAACGGCCTGACAGAGGACATCTTTTCCCCGCATACGCGGGGGTGATCCCACCTTGGGTCATTTCTTCCGTTTTTGCAACAGCTTTTCCCCGCATACGCGGGGGTGATCCCCGGGCTGTCCAAGGTGAATCTCACAGTCGCATCTTTTCCCCGCATACGCGGGG
>DCHO01000047.1:36421-37846 GCA_002315655.1 Christensenella sp. UBA1750 | reverse complement strand
GCATACGCGGGGGTGATCCCGCAACGACAGGCAGAGCGACTATGACCGCACCCTTTTCCCCGCATACGCGGGGGTGATCCCTCGCAATATCAGCAAATCGGACAAGTGCAGAACTTTTCCCCGCATACGCGGGGGTGATCCCACCTGGCCGTTGGTTCCTTCGGCAGCGGGTTCCTTTTCCCCGCATACGCGGGGGTGATCCACTCTCGAAACTGTGTAATAGTTCATGGTATTCCATTTGATGAATTTACACAAGACAAACGACATTTCAGCCGAAATCCATTGATTTCCCATTTAAACATGGTATCCTTATTAGCGTAGGGAGTGAGTGAACACATGAAACGTATTGCCCGTCATATTCTGCATGAAGCGGGATTACGAGGCGGCAGTTCTCTGCTTGGTGGCATTGCTGCTCTTGCCGGAGCTATCATTGAGTCGGAGACCGCGGACAAGCAGGCGCAGCTTGCATCGGAGCGGGAAATGGCCGCCAAGAATGAATTCTGGGTCATCTGCGATACCTGCGGCAAGAGGTTCGATTTCAACAAGACCGGCGGGCTCTATCATCCGGAGGAGAAGCGCTATACCTGTTCCGTTTGCATCAATGGTGTCAACCGCAGTATGACCTGGGTCTGTAAGAACTGCGGTGCCACAACCAAGGGACTGCAATGCGAATACTGTGATTCGCCCCGCGATGGGCAGGCAACAACGCTGGTGACGTGGAAATGCGGCGCTTGTGGGAAGATCAATACGGGTAACTTCTGTGCCAGGTGCGGTAAACGCCACTGAGAAAGATAAGGGAATAATGAGCAAACGTGAGTTTGAAAATGAGGTCGAGCATATTTTTGAGGAGCTTGGCTGTCGGAAGATTTTGGTGTGCAGTAATTTCTGGGGTACCAAAGCAGACGTGTATTTCCGTGACCTTAATGGTAAAAAGCGCCACTTCAAGGCAGAGGAATGTTATAAACGCGGTCACAGCTGCATTCGTTATTGGGATGCCGACAGCTTTGACTGGATTGATGAGATCGAGGCTTTTGAAGCGTTTTTGGAGGATTGATTCCTTGTAAGTTGACCGAAAGTGCATGGTTCATTTGTTGTCTCGCGGTACAGTTAGTATGAAATGCGCGAACCGGTAAGACACGAAATATACGAGGAGAGGATGAATATGGAGATTCAGGAGATCAAACCCGGAAAATACCGCCACTACAAAGGCAATGAGTATGAGGTGATCGGTATCGCCGCGCACAGCGAAACCTTGGAGCCAATGGTTGTCTATCGCGCCCTGTATGGGGACAACAAGCTGTGGGTGCGCCCGGCTGCCATGTGGAATGAGATCGTGGAAGTGGACGGGAAGCAGAAGAGACGGTTTGAACACATTGAGAATGACTGACATTGGAGGAGAAACAGAATGAAAAGATATGTAGCTGT
>DCHO01000047.1:29745-36206 GCA_002315655.1 Christensenella sp. UBA1750 | reverse complement strand
CTCATCGGTGAAACAACTCAAAGTGAGCTGGATGAAAAATCCGGGGATACATACACATCTGCGACACTCAATATAGATGGCTCCGTCACCTATAAGATGACCAAGAGTCAGCACAAAAAGATGATGGAGGGCATTTCGCAGGGAATCGAAGATACGCTCCAGGATATGGTGGACGATGAAACCTACAGTTTCACGGAGATCAAACATAATGAGGACTATACGCTCTTTGATGTCACAATATCCGGAGAAGAACTGAATCTGTCGGATTCCTTTTCAGTGATCGGTTTCTATATGTACGGTGGAATGTATGGGATTTACAACGGTAAAGAAGCCGACGTTGTGGTCGTCAATTTCTACAACGCTGACGGAGAGTTGATCAATACTGCATCTTCGGATGATAGGACTGAATAGAAATGTCGCCTAATGAGCGACTCGAAGGCAGTTGTATTGTGTTATCCTGTTATCATCGAACTAATGAAGAAAGCCAAAGGTAACGCAATACCTAAGCGATGGAAGAAAGAACACAAGACACACAAGATCATCACAAAAATCAATGACGTGCTCGGCACAATGTTGGATTCCTTCCAGCCCTGTCAGCTTGCATACCAACTGGAGAAAATTCATCATGAATAGAACATCAGTTTCATTTGAAAAGGAGAAATGGAGGTTTACTATGGATAAGAAAATCATTTACATCAACATTTCCAAGGAGGCAGTTGAAGAGCGCGAACGTATGCGCCTTTTGCCTAACAAGTCCGTACTGATGGAGGAGAACTATGAGTCCACCAGACAGATGATTCTCAATTCCGAGCCTCAACCGTTTCCTGAGGCGAATGTGAGAAACAAGCTTGAGAAGGAATGCACCTGCGATGACTTTGATGTGTATTCCATCTCAAATGGAGACTATGATAAGATCATTTACTACATCCACGGCGGGGCATGGGTGTTTGACATCCTGCAGGCTCATGTGGAGTTCTGCGACGATCTCTGTGCGTGTCTGAATGCCAAGGTCTATATGCCCATCTATCCGCTGGCTCCGAAATACTCCTACAAAGAAACATATCAAATGATCATAGACTTCTATGATGAGCTTCTCAAGCAGGGAAAGCCCATATATGTCATGGGAGATTCGGCGGGCGGCACGTTGACTTTGGGGCTTGTGCAGAGACTCATCGTGGCAGGGAAGAAACTGCCCGAAAAAATAGTGCCACTCAGCCCGGCCGCGAATCTGGCCTTTGATAATCCCGAAGCAAAAGAGGTGGAGGCCAGAGACCCGATGCTGGCGCTTTATGGCGTCATTGATATGGTGAAGATGTGGGCAAAGGGCACAGACCTCAAGGATTCGGCTCTCACTCCCATCAGCGGCGAATTGAGCGGTTTTCCGCCCACGCTCCTGTTCGTCTCTACCGATGATATTCTTTATCCCGATGATCTGATTCTCTATAATATGCTGCAGAAAGCGGGGTGTGATGTAACGCTTGTTGTAGGCCAGGGACTGTGGCATGTATTCTCGATAACCGATACGCCGGAAAGAGAAAAGTCACTTGCTATCATAAAGGATTTTTGCCTCAAATAAAGGATCAAGGTGTATCGGTTCTCATATCGGTGTCTGCATGAATAGTGTGTATAAGGGTTGGTGCTCTGCCCCATGAAGGTGGTGCTATAAATCCGACAGCCTGGTGCTAATACTCCGTGCAATTGGGGCTTATGTGCCGAAATTCATAGGATTTAGAAATGCTTTGAAACACAGACTTTTTTACGGACGGAAAGGAGAACAACATGGCAATGCTTCCACAGGTGGACTTTTGCGGCAGATCGGTTTCCAGACTCATCATCGGCGGGAATCCCTTCAGCGGGAATTCGCACCAGAACGCCCAGATGGACAGTGAGATGGAGGATTTCTTCACCACCGCAAAGATCAAGGAAACGCTCTATCAGTGCTTAAACAACGGTATCAACACCTGCCAGTTGCGCGGGGACAAGCACATCATGCGCATCCTGCGGGAAATGCGGCTGGAGGGCGCACAGCTCAACTGGGTCGGGCAGACCGCGCCCGAAATGACGCCCTTTGAGCAGAACGTGAACCTGATTAAAAAGAACGGCGCGTTTGCGCTGTATCACCACGGCACGGTGACGGACGATCTGTTCAAGCGGAAAGAGTACGGCGAGATCGAACGCCGTCTGCGCGTCATCCGGGAGAGCGGCATGGCGGTGGGGCTGGGCTCTCATATGCCTGAGGTGTTCGAGTACGCCGAGAGCCACCATTGGGATGTGGACTTTTATATGTGCTGCGTCCACAATTTGAGCAAAATCGACCGGGTGAGCTCGTCCATCACGGGCAAGCTCAACGAGGGCGAACCGTTTGACGATGAGGACAGACCGCTGATGTACGCCTTCATCCGCTCCACGGACAAGCCTTGTCTGGCCTTCAAGATATTGGGTGCGGGCAGACATTGCGCCACCTCCGCGGATGTGGAAGCGGCCTTTGGCGAGGCCTTTGCCTCCATCAAGCCCTGCGATTCGGTCATTGTGGGGATGTATCCCAAGGACAAGGATCAGGTCACGGAGAACGCTCAGATCGTGCGCCGGGTGCTGAATTTCAGAGCCTGACGGAAGGGGAGAAAAGGATGGCATTTAAGGTTTGCCTGATCGGCTGCGGCGCACAGGCGCATAACTCCTATGTGACCCCGCTGCGAAAATATACAGAGCAATTCCCGGACACCGAGCTTGCCTGCTGCTGCGACGTGAATGCACAGGCGGCAGAGGCTTTTGCAAAAGAGGCCGGGTTTGCAGGGTTTTCCACGGATTATGAGAAAATGCTCGAAAGTGAGCACCCCGACGCGGTGCTGCTCGTCACGCCCTATACCGTAACCGCAAGTATCGCACAGAAGGTGCTGTCCATGGGCATTCCGGCGCTCATCGAAAAGCCGCTGGGCAACAATGCGCAGGAAGCGAAGCTCATTTTGCAGGCTGCCGAGCAGTCCAGCACGCCCAATCAGGTGGCCTTCAACCGGCGGCACATCCCACTGATTCGCGCCCTCATGGAGCGCATCGGGGAGAGACCCGTCCGGCACATCGACTATCGGATGCATCGGGTTCAGAGAAAAGAGGATCACTTCAACACCACCGCCGTGCACGGGCTGGACTTGGTGGGCTTCCTCGCGGGCGGAAAAGCGACCCGGGTGGATTTTGCCTACCAGAGCACGGAGCATTTCGGACAGGGCGTAATGAACATTCAGGCATTGGCGCAATACGCAGGCGGAACTACGGCTTCCATGTCCTTCTGCCCCACGGCGGGACTTGTGTGTGAGCAGCTCTGCGTGGCGCTGGACAATGAGACGATCTTTGTCGATCTGCCCATCTGGGGTGCGCGGGGAAATGCCGGATTCATCGAAGTGTACGAGAAGGACAGTCTGCTGTACAGCAAGACCGGGCTGGAAATCTCCGACGGGGACACCATGCCCGACAGCAACGGCTTTACCTGCCAGCTCTTCCGCTTTCTGAATGACATTCGCGCCGGCGTTCGCCCCAGGGATGATGTGGCATCCGGCCTGGAGGCCATGAATTTGTCGGACTGCATCGCAGCACGGCAGACGTTCTATTGCGGAGAAAAGGTATAACACATAGGAGAAGGTGCTTGGTTAATGCAATTGGCACAAATCCCGGCATGGATGCCTGCACCGGACTTTAATGATGACTACTTTGAGCTCTATGTTGAACTCGGATTTTTTGATGCAGCAGTGGAATGAGTTTAGTTTAGGAAGGGGAAAGAAAATGAATTTCGGTAACGGAACGGTTTGCGTGAATTGGGAAAAAGGAAGTATTTCTTCCCTGAAATACAAGGACAGGGAATTGCTCGGGGAGGGACAGCCGCTCTTTTCCATGCGGCTTCGGGATGCGCATGGGAAGGCGGTTCTGTTAAGCGCAGAGGAGACAGCGTGCAAGCGCGTGGGAGACGGCGCGGAATATCGGTTTGAAAACGGCGTGACCGTGCGTGTCACGGCGATTGCACAGGGGGAGAAGCTCATCTGGAAAGCGTCTTTTTCTGCGCCTTCCGAGCTGATTCCCGAATACATCGACTTCCCCGGCGTGAAGATACAGGGGCAGCTTCTCGAAAACGGCGGCGACGGCAGCGTGCTTTGGCCGTACAACGAGGGCGGGTTGGTGACCAACGGGGATTTGAAGACCTCCATGGATGACCCCGAATACCCCTCCAAGGGCAGCTATGCCATGTTCCCGTATATGCTGTGCAGTCAGTTCATGGCTTACGGCTTTGGCGAAAACGGGCTGTATATGGGCGTGGAGGATGCTTCCCGCGGCCCCAAAGGGCTGGACTTTGCCTGCGATGCGGAGGGAACCCTTTTCCGCATCCGCATCTTTGTGGGCGGCATCACCGAAACGCCGCCGGTTGTCTGGCAGTTCTACCAGGGGAATTGGATGGACGGTACCGCCATTTATAAGGACTGGTTTGAAACCCATCTGCCGGAAGGGCTGAAACGCATTATGGAAAACCCCGATCTGCCCGCGTGGTATCGGGAAATGCCCATCGTGCTGACCTATCCCGTCCGCGGCATTCACGACATGGACAAAATGGAGCCGAACAAGCTCTTCCCCTACGACAATGTGCTGCCGCTGGTGGATGAATTTGCCGAAAAGATGCACACCAAAATCATGGTGCTGCTCATGCACTGGGAGGGCACAGCGCCCTGGGCGCCGCCCTTTGTGTGGCCGCCCTACGGTGGGGAGGAAATGCTGCTGTCCTTCATGGACAAGCTGCATAAAGACGGGCATCTGCTGGGCGTGTATTGCTCCGGCCTCGGCTGGACAGAGCAGAGCAACCTGATTGCCGAATACAACACCGAAAAGCGCTTCCATGAAGGACATCTGGAAGAAGCCATGTGCTTGTCTCCCGAAGGAACACTGCCCCACAGCCGCATCTGCACCGGGCAGAGATCGGGCTATGACATCTGCCCCGCAAGCAAGAAGGGCAAGGCCATTTTGCTGGAAGCCCTGACGCCGCTGTTTGATGCTTCCCTGGACTATATGCAGGTAATGGATCAGAACCACGGCGGAAGTATGTATTTCTGTTACAGCAGGGAGCACGGTCATCCCGCCGCACCCGGCCCCTGGATGACAAAGACCATGCAGGATTTAACTGCCGCGTGGAAGAACGCCTGCCCCAATGGACTGCTGGGCTGTGAGTCCGCCGCCGCAGAGCCGTATTTGGGCAATCTTGCGCTGTCGGACAACCGCTATGAGCTGAACTATGTCTATGGCCGCGCTGTGCCGCTGCATTCCTTCCTGTACCATGAATATCTCCACAACTTCATGGGCAATCAGGTGGCTGCGCCCTTCGCCTATGACACCGAGGGCATCTGCTACCGTTTGGCCTATTCCTTTGCGGCGGGCGATCTGCTGACACTGGTGCTTAACGACGACGGAGAGATCATGTTCCACTGGGGAATGCGCGATTTCTCGCACCATTCCGATACGGAGCGCATCCTTGCCTTCTGTAAGAGCCTGCACGAAGCGCAGCGAAAGTATCCGCAGTTCCTCTCCGACGGCAGAATGGTAAAACCTCTATCTTACACCTGCGAACAGACAGCCATCGCCTTAACCGGCAAGCAGAAATCCATTTTTGAGCCCTCCGTTCTGGCCTGTGCCTATGAAGCCGCAAACGGGGAGAAGATGCAGTTCTTTGTCAACTATACGGATCAAGATGCTTCCGTGACCGTGGAGGACAAAACGCTGGCTGTTCCCGCTCTTTCGTATCTTGATTACCGTATTTAACATACGACATGAAAGCAACAGCCAAAGGGGTACTGCAAATCAGAACCTTATCATTCCGGAAAACCGAATATGGATTGAATCTGCCCACATCCGTTCAGCTTTACGGGTTTGGCACCTTTCAGGCAAAGGAGCGTGTCGCACGTTCCGGCCGCAATCCTGCCACCGGAGAAGCCATAGAGATTTCCGCACAGAACACAGTGACCTTCCGTGCAGAAAAGGTGTTGAAGGACAAACTCAATAAATAGCCACATGACAGCGCAGGCCGGTTGAACAGACATTCTGTTTCAGACGGCCTGTGTTTTGATAGATCGTCAGACCGTTAGCGTCAAATACGCGGACGTCTGTGTAAGACGAAGCCAAAGTGATGATTAGCCAAGCTTGTTAGAACAATTTGATTTTTCCCTGATTATCTGATAAACTTGTCTTTACCATTTTCGCTTGAGATGCGCTGTCCGGCAGTCAGATGACAAGGTTTCGGTAAACCAAATGCCAAGCAGTTCATTTACCCCGATAACAGGTGCGTACATTACATTTATGAACCGTCTTTTTACGGTCAAGACAAAGGAACGACAATGATATGAACAACGATACACAAAACCGAGAGCATATTGCGAAAATAACACGGGAGAAAATTCCCGAGTCCAACCTGATTGTTGCAAAAACATTGCTGG
>DCHO01000047.1:14968-29731 GCA_002315655.1 Christensenella sp. UBA1750 | reverse complement strand
TTGCGGCAGTGTGCTTTGCCATGCTTGTTGTATTCAAGTTAGGGATTATTAAATCAAAGGGTTTGTTTATTGATATTACGCTGGTGGTCATGCCGGTCATGTTTGTCATTTCGGGCGTGTGGTGTATTTTGAGAAAAGGCCAAGGCAGAGCCTTTCAGTATATTTTTCTTGTGATGCTGGCTGTTTTCTGGCTCGAGCTTGAACTGATGAGCGGCTATAAGTGCAAATTGCTTTTGCCCGTGCTGACCGTGCTTTCTCTGCGCTATTACAATCGGAAATTCACGATTTTCACCTATGTTGTCTGCGTCTTTGCCATGCTTGCCTCCGTTTTCTGTAATGCGTATTTGTATGATGTGACGGGATTTATTGACTTGAATCTTATTTCCTTTGACGAGTCATTCCATGAAGTGCTCCGTATTTCCTATGACAGCAGTCTGAACGGGTTTATTCATAAAAGTATTATTGATTTAAGGCCGTCCTCCGAAATGCTGTTAAGGAACGGACTGCTGATCACCTTTTTTCCGAATATGATTTTTCTGACATTCACGGTATTGCTGACCATCCGATTTATGCGATACAATCTTGCCAACATCATCAAGGCGGAAAACATTGCCATGCGGGAAGCGAACCAGCGTGTCGAGCTTGCCGATATGAAAACGAAAATGCTGCTTTCCCAGATCAAGCCGTACTTTATCTACAATACGCTGACAACCATCGCCTATTTCTGCACAGAGGCTCCCGAGAAAGCCGAAAATCTGACGAATTGCTTCACCGAATATCTGAGAAACAATATTTCCTCTCTTTCGGATACCGAACGGATTCCGTTCACGAAGGAATTGGATGCCATCAAAAATTACTTCAAAATCGAAAAGTACCGTTTTGAGGATCGTGTCAATATCATGTTTGATATTCATGCGGAGGATTTTGTCGTACCTGTTCTGTCTATCCAGCCCATTGTGGAAAACGCGGTCAAGCACGGCATCTGCAAGAAAAAGGGCGGCGGAACGATTTGGCTTACAACAGAGGAAAGCGAAAGCGAATCTGTCATTACCGTCCGGGACGACGGCGTGGGCTTTGACAAGGACGCGATTGCTTCTGACGGAAAAGAGCACGTCGGAATCCGGAACATTACCACACGCATTGAAAACGCCGGCGGCACCATAAGCTTTGAGAGCAGGGTCAATGTGGGGACAACCGTGACCATCCGACTGCCGAAGGGGGAGGAAATATGCTGATCTATGCCATTGATGACGAGAAAGCCGTCCTGCATTATACCATGAAGGCGTTAAAGGAATACTTTAAGGAGGAAGCGGAAATCCTTCCCTTTTCGGATGTTGACGAAATGCTGGCCTCCTTTCAGACGCGCCCTGCGGACATTGCGTTTCTGGATATTGAAATGCCGGGATATAACGGAATTGAGCTTGCCGCAAAACTGAATCGGATCAAACCCGATCTGAACCTTGTTTTTGTGACCGGCTATGACCAGTATGCACTGGAAGCATTTGATGTTTACGCTTCCGATTATATGAAAAAGCCGTGCAGCGTGGAGAAAATCGAGAAAGCCATGCAGAAGCTGCGCTATCCCATAGCGAAGGAGAAGGATATTTTCGTAAAGACCTTCGGCAATTTCGACGTGTTTTATAAGGGCTCACCGATCCGTTTCAGAAGCGAGTTGGAAAAGGAAATGCTGGCCTACCTGGTTGACCGCGAGGGCGCCCTTGTGTCCCGACAGGAAATGGCGGGGATTCTGTTCGAGGATGATTTTTCGAGAGCGAAGCAGGTGCATCTGTCAAAAATAGCCGAACGCCTTTCAAAAGGGCTGGCGGAATACGGAATCGGCAATCTGTTTCTGTCGGAAAACGGGTATCGGGTAGACCTTTCCCTATGCGATTGCGACCTGACAGAATGGAAAATGGGAAATCCCATATACAGATTTACCGGCGAGTATATGGAGCAATATTCCTTTGCTGAGTATCGCAAAGGGATGTTTGAAAAGTAAAAACGCGGAACAGATGTCCCGATTTTTGAGAAATTTTTTCGGAATCTCTCAAAAATCGGGAATTTTTTCCATTTTGGGGTAACGCCGGTATAACGCCCCCTGCCTATAATAAAGCCGTGTTATGCAAGACACGGCATTTTCAGCGAAAAGGAGTAACCGAAATGCAGATTTATGTCATGGATCGGGATTATGAAGTGATGAAAAAACTGGAAGTGTGGATCAACGGCAATGCCAAATTTGAGGCAAAATGCTTTACGGGTTTGCAGGCATTGACGGAGGCGGTCAAACGCGAACCGCCGGGCGCGGTGATCCTTGATTTTGACGGGCAAAACAGCTATTCCGCCGTGAGAACCATACAGCGCGAAAGCCCGCAGACGCAGATCGTAATGCTGTCCGAGAATAAAAACAAGGCAGTCGAGCTGTTTGAGCTTGGGCTGAGCGGATTTCTGATGAAGCCGCCGGATGAGGAAAAGGTCAGCGAACTGCTGTTTCGCTTACAGCACCCGATCCTTGCGAAGCTCAAAACAAACAAAGAAGGGACATGACAGGATGAACCAACGGGAGTACAGGAGTTTCCTGTATCTTGAAAAACAGGATTACGACAAAACAATAAAAATCAACGAGGATGACCTGAAGGTCTACTCAAAGAAAAAGCTGAACGATCTGTATCCCGATGACGGTTATGCAATCGTCGGCGAAACCTTCGAGAAGAAAAAGCGTGACCGCAAGAAGGACATCGGCCGCATTGAGCTGAACGAAAAGCAGCTTTATGTGTCCGAAAACGGCAGGCACAACAGGCTTTTCAAAAAGCAGGGTGCTTTTGTCGCGGTGGATGGCGGCGGCTTTATCGCCCTTCTGAAGCTTCGCCTGCTTCCGATTCTCCTGCTTCTGGTCTTGCTGCTCGGATGGCTTGCCGGCACATGGGTCGGCATCCGCGGCGGCAGAAATCCGGCAGACCGGGAAATTGACCCCGGTATTGTGCCGGTGGAAAACGAGATTCTGACCGTAACCGGCGTTGTCACCAAAGAGCAAAACGGCGTGGAGGGCGCCGAGCTTTCACTGCAAAGCGGAAATCAGGAGGTCGGCCATGCCACCACGGACAAGGACGGGAATTACCTGATCGGCGATGTCAAAAACGGCAACTACAACCTTGTCTGTACCTACGGTGATTCCGTTCTTACAAAAATGGCCACCGTGAGCGGAATGTCCATTGTGGTGAACTTCACCTTCCCGTCGGACGACCTGCATGACGTGGAGGAGATCACGGATCATCACAACACGGAGGATTTGCCGGAGATAAAGCCCGCAGAGGAGCCCAGCGAGGTCAAGGCCATCGTAAAGGTTCCCGAAGGCACAGATGCCATTGCGGTGGACGGGCTGGACACCGAGGCCATGCTTCACATGATCGTGAGCCGAGAGGTTGACCTGACCCTTTGCACCGAAAAGCTTGACGAAAGCCGGGTGCCCGCTACCGACAAAGCCGCAATCACTGCCATTTCGGGCGAGCTGAACCTGACTTACTATAATTTCAGCGTGCTGAAAGAAACTTTCATAAACAGGGTTCCGGAAAGCTCCGAATATCTGAAAAGTACAAAAACCGTGCTTGAATTTGCGGTGCCTTACGATTCCACCATGGCCATGGGCACTTATGTTTTCCGCTGCTGCGACGGACGTGCAATCAGATTTGAAGAACTGTCCGTGAAGCCTGCCGAAAATTTTCAGGATGCGACCTATTATGTCACCGCAGACACGGTTTACATTTACGCCAACCGCTTTTCCACCTATGCCATCGGCTCGGTTTCGGCAGGAAAAGTCGTCAGAGGAAGCGACACCATTACCTACAGCGACAAGGCAACCATCAATCTGAAGTCCGGCAAGATTGATATGCTGTATAAGCACGACGAGGATTCTACCAACGATGTGCGCATTGAGCTGTACCTCATCGGCGAAAACAGCAACCTGCTTGTGGCACAGTCGGGCACGATCCCGGTCGGCTATGAGATTAGCGAAATGAACCTGTTGGAGGACATCCGAAATATGCCCTCTGTCGGAACCTATAACGCCCTTATGAAAATAATCTATCTCGGCACAGCGGGCGATACGAACACCAATGTGGATATTCCGCTGAGTATTGCAATTACACAGTAACAAACAGAAAGGAAGAAAAACAGATGAACACAAAAAAGCTTATCAATCTCATGCTCTCCCTCGTCATGGTGCTCTCCATGACGGCTCCCCTCACCGTCACCGCTTTTGCGGGTACTGCAGTCGGACTTGCACCCGAAGCAGCGTGTTCCGAATGTTCTGACGCTAAACACGCATATATCGTCGCAGTCGATTCAAGCAATGTAACCTTTACTTTGTATGATACGGATGGATCCATAACCGAAAACCAGTCTCTTCCTGTCTCATATTTTGCGGATTCCCCTGCCGTCGGCGAATGGTTTTATAGCTATACCATGTATTATGGTAAATGCGCCGGAGAACATGGTGCATCTCAAAAAAACGATTGCCGGCTCGACCTCGACAGCACCACCACCGACATTCCCGAAAAGAAAGAGCTTGATCAGAACTACAATCTCACCGTAAAAGACGGCGAAAAGCCTTTTTAAGCGGTGTATTCCATACCGGGGATTTGGGAAAGCAATGCCCTGACGGAAGCATCATCTATATGGGCAGAAATAACGACATGGTAAAAATCAACGGAAATCGTGTGGAACCGGGAGAAATAGAAGCGGTCTGCAAAAAAGTGCTCCATCTTTCCAACTGTGTCGCTAAAGGATTTGAAAAGGAAGGGGTCGTTGCACTTTACTATACGGATGACAGGGAAATAGATGCCGCTACAGCAAAAAAGAAACTGAGTGCCCACTTGCCGTATTATATGATTCCGTCCTACTATTATCAAATGGATTCATTGCCTCAGAATAGCTTGGGAAAAGTCATGAGAAGCGAACTGAAGCTCCATATTCAAAAGAATCAAATGTATGTGCCTCCCCGCGATGAATTTGAAAAAAAGCTGGCAGATGCCTTTAAGTCCGTGTTAGCGGTGGATGAGGTTGGAATCAAAGATGATTTCTTCCAAATGGGGGGAACATCATTAAGTGCAATCGAATTGTTGACACTTCTTGAGGGAGAAAACATCAGCGCACAATTACTGTATGAGATGCGAACCATTGAGAATCTCTCAAATTATTGTCAAAAAGGGAAACAAAGAAAAACATATCATTCAGCAGAACCCGATCGAGTCCTGTATGGCCTGCTGCGTCTGGTTGGATTTTTTGTTTCACATTTCGTTTTTCATCGGAAGATCCTTCGCAACGAAATAAAAAATGTCAAAACACCGTTTATTGTGATTGCAAATCATGAAGCGGCATTGGATTTCTTCAATCTGATTGGACTGACCGGAAGAAGAATGATCGCTGTAATGAGTGCGTCATATTACTACACAATGCCTTTTCAAAGGCTTTTACAAAAATTGAACTTCATTCCAAAGCAGCAGTTTCAAACAGAATTTCTGGATATTATGAAGATGAAGACCGCCATTGATCAGGGATTTCCGTTGGTTATCTATCCGGCAGGGATCCAAACGTCGAATGGTATTTCAACGCATATCTCTGAGCAGACATGGGAATTCCTGAAACTGATGGGAGCGGATGTTTATGTGGCCCGAACGGAAGGAACTTATTTCGTAAAGCCGAAATGGGCAAGCGCTTACCGTCCGGGAAAAACGACAATGGACGTTTATCGTTTGTTTTCAAAGGAAATGCTCCAATCCCAAAGCGTGGAGGAAATCGGAGAGAAGGCTTTGGCTGCCTTGGAATATGATGCCTACAAAGAGCAGGAAAAGCATCGGTGGAAGTATAAAAAGAATACCATTGAAGGATTGCAGAATGTACTGTATATCTGTCCGCAGTGCAAACAGGAATATACCATTCATTTATGTGATCCCTATACGCTGGAATGCGAACATTGCGGTTTTACTCAAACCTCCGATGAATTTGGGATGATGCACAATACAAAGGAACCGGAGAGAGAAATTCGGTTGGTCTCTGATTGGGCAAGAGTGATGCAAGCGGAATTGGTGAAAAAAATAAAGGCCGGTTTTTCATTGACGGAAACGGTTGTGATTCACACGCTTGATAAGGAACACCATTGCTTCAGAGAAAACGGGAAAGGAAGCATTTGCCTGAATCAGGATGATCTGGTTTTGAAAGGAACATTATTCGACCGTCCGTTTGAGCTAAAGCTTGCATCCAATCAATTATCCGGGTTGCCTGTGCAGCCGGGAAAATTCCTTGAAATTCAGCACAATCAGGATATTTACCGCTGTTATTTGGATGATCGGAGAAAGACCATGCAATTTGTAGATCTGCTAAGCTTGCTTGCGCTGCAGGACAACCGGGCAAACAGATAGGGCACTACCGCAAACACCCCCTTGCGTTTCTTTTCGCAAGGGGGTGTTTGACAATCTGAGCTGTGATAAGGAAAAAGGAGCAGCTTTTTGTGCTTTGCAGCTATTGGATGGTGAAGGTGAAGCTGTCCTTAATGACCTCCGCGGTGAACTGCACGCGGTAGGCGCGGTCGCGGTTCCAGGTGGCGTTGAAGCGGGGGTCGTCAAAAATGTAGGGGTCGATGGAGGCGGAAACGGTGTCCGGGAAGGAGAGGCTGGCGTTGCCGATGGTGACATGAGAGCCGGAGATCACAGGCTTTTCCAGACAGATGAAGTTCCAAACGACCTGGGTTGGCTTTTCAAGCACAAGGGTGTCGCAGACCGTGACCGTGCCGCCGCAGAGTGTGCCTGTGCGGTTGTATTTCGAGAGACCTGCTTCCTTGGGATAAGCACCCTCAATGTCAATCGACAGACCTTCCTTGGTGAAAACGGGGTTTGCACAGGCGAATTCTTTGCCGTTGTGCTGGTCAATGCCGCCGATCTGCGCCACGGAATGATAGGCGGAGGTCATGGCTTTGATGGTGTAGCGTTCCTCGGAGAAGGTTTTGCGGGAGTAGGTGCCGACGCCTAAGTCCACGATGACGGGTTTGCCGTCCTTGTAGAGCACGAAGGAGCCCACGTCGTTGTGGTTGTGGTTCTCGCCGTTGGTGCCGCCTTTGATGGCAAAATACACGCCGGAATCGAAGTCCTCCTTTTCCCGCCGCACCGCAACCACGATGCCGGGGAAATCGGCGGAAACACAGATGCCGCCGCCGGTATAGGCGGGAATCTGCTCATAGAGGTTTCGGATGTTGCTGTAACCCTCGTAAACGCTCATGGCAAAGGGCGCGTAGGCATCGCCCTTGCGGTAGGCGGCGTAGGAGGCGAAGGCGGACATTTCGGGAATGTGCACCCTCCGCCCCATGCGGTTGATGCGCCGCGCCACACCGCCGATGTTGAGGGTCGCAGGCGCGTCGGCAAAGTTCATCACATAATCGCCGGAAATGAAGGCCTTGCGGAAGTAGTCGCACATATTGCGGATGAGCTCGTTGTCAAAGCAGGAGACCTTGCCGCCTGTCAGGTCATAGAGCACCTCCAGACAGTCGTACAGGGAGGCCGCCGCCGCCGTCCAGTAGGAGGGGCCTTCGTCGCAGCCGCCGTCGATGGAATAGGTGTCCACAAAGCGATCCAATGTGTAGATGGCCTTTTCGCACAGCGCGACCCGGCGCAGCCTGTCTTTGACCTCCACGCCGATGGTGACTAAGAGGTTGGAGATAATCCACGGGTTCCAGTTGTTTAAGGGGCCGTCGGTAAAGCCGCCCCACCAGTAAACATACTTCTCAAAGGGCGTCAGAATGTGCCGCTCGATGCAGTAGTCCATACGGGCGGTGACGGAGGGGCAGACGGCATCCAGCGCATCCCTGAGATAATACAGTGTGTTGGCCAGCTCTGCGCCGGTCTCTGCGGCAAACAGGTCGATGATGGTGCTTTCACCCTCCACCTGTCGGGTCAGAAGGCTCTGCTTGTCCTGATCCAGAATGTGATTGTGCGCGGGAATGACCCAGGTGGTCTCCTCGCAGATGAGCCACGCCACGTCAATGATCTTGTCGAGGAAACGTCCTTTCTTTTCCAGCATTTCGCCTAACGTAAGGGCGCGGAGGATCCGGCGGCGGGCAAAGTAGCTGGCTTCGTATTCGCTGCGGTTGCCGTCGCGCATGAAGCGCATATACAGGGTGGCGTAGAGCTGGGGGATTTCCTCCTGCAGCGCTTTTTCAGCGGCTTCCATGACGAGCCCCTGCTCATAGTCGCCCATGAGCGTGCCCTCCGGCATATCGCAGTAGAGGCGGAACTGCTCAAAGGGCAGCAGGGTTCTGAACATTGAGACATTTTCAAACAGTTTCATGTGATTCTTTTCCTTTCCTATTCTTTTTCCCGATACGGCAAGGATGATGCGGCGCTGAATCCCAGCTTTTCGGCATTGCATTGGGGGATGGGCGTGAAATCGAAATGCAGCGGGTCGGCAAGACCGGGGTCTGCAAATTCGTTGTTCGCATTGACACCGTAGAAGTCCAGTGCCTCCTTTGCGGGCAGCTCGCCGCAGGGCGTGGGAAGGGTGGACTGTGCGCCGGAGAGATCGCAGAACAGGTTGCCCTGCAGGGTGACGGTGCGCAATGTCAGCAGCGCGAAATGCGGGTCAATGAAGGGTCTGCCGTTCTGTATGAAAATATTGCGCTCGAACAATAGGGTGTCGTGGCTTTCTGCGCGGGTGACGCGGAAGGAGCCGGTGCCGCAGAAGGCGAAAATATTGTTCATGACCATGTTCCGGGCTCCGTAATGCTGGTGATAGCCCTCGCATTTTGTGTTGTAGACCACATTGCCCCGGATGAGCACATCCTGGCTGCCCTCGTCGGTGTAGATGCCCCAGCCGCCGTAATGGTTGGAGGTCACGTCATGGATGCGGTTTTCCTCCAGACGGGTGCCGGGCTGATTGCCCAGCAGATAGATGCCGCCCATATCGGAGAGCCGTCCCATGCCGACGTGGTGAATGTGGTTGCGGCAGATGTGGTTGCCGAAGGTGGGATTTTTCTTGTAGCCCCAGACAAAACCCACGGAAATGCCGGTATAGTCCAGATAGGAGACCTCATTTTCACTGATCTCATTTTCGCTGGTGTGGATGAGCAGGATGCCGCAGCCCGCAGCGTAGCGAATGCCAAGATGAGATATGGTGTTGCCGCGAACGGTCAGATGATTGGTCACATCAAAGGCGTCGGAGGCCGCATCGCCGCCGGTCACGCGGATGCCGCCCGCCGCCATGTGGGTGATCGTGTTGTTCAGAAGCTCAATGCGGCTGCAGCCCGGTTCCACGCCGATGCCGTAAATGCCTAAGCAGGAGAGTGTGCAGTTTTCCACGGAGCAGTCCTTCGCATAGCGGAAGGACACCGCGCCGTAGCCGCCGCAGACCGACTGGCAATCCGCAGCAAAGGCGGAATATTGCACGTCATTGGGGCGGGAACCCATGACTGAGCAGGATTCATATTCGTTCTTCGTGAAGAGCAGTTCCAGATTTGTGATGTGAATGTCGGAAATGGGCTGTTCCTTTTCACCGCGGATGTCAAACATTCCCTTGGACAGAGGCGCGATGACCTCCGTTTCGTTTAAGTCCCAGCCTTTTTCCGGCAGCACATAGACCTTTCCCGCCCTGCGGTCGAGATACCACATTCCCTCTTCCAGAAACCCATCCGGGATGTGCTCGAAATAGTAGTGCAGGGAAGATGAGCTGTCCTCGCCGTCTCCGTAGTGGGTGGAAACGGTGAAGCGGCTGGGCAGTGTCATGGTGATCTTCCCGGTTTCGGGGTCGTAGCTTTCCACGGGGCTGTGTTCGTCAATCCAGTAGTGATAATAGTTGACAGTGGCATTTTCGATGTCGGAAAGCCTCTGCAGATCCTCCTTTTTTGCCATGAACCAGGTGGAATGGTGGAAAAGGTCGTCAATACGGTTGACCTCGGTGTCCAGAGCGGTCAGGGTCTCTCCGGTTGCGGGATAGCGCGTGGGTCTGGCGGGCTTGCCGCCGATGTAAAGATCGGTAAAGGCAGCATTTCTGTACGCATCCGGCAAAACAGAGGACAGGCAAGCTCTGCCGTTGAACACGTCCTCTTTCCAGTCTTTCAGCTTAAAGCCGCCTATGATGCGCTTCTTTGCGCCGAAGGAGGTGAAGGTGACACCGCGCAGGGGGAAGAGTGTCCGATCCGCCCGGGGTGTACCCTGCAGAGTGACGTTAATGGGCTTTTCAATGTAGTAATCCTCGGTAAAGGCAATCGTCATGGGGCGGGTGTCGCCCACCGCCCGCAGCTCGCCGATGTCGGACAGTGCGCGTTCCACGGTTTTCACCGGGCCGTTTCCGCAGCCATCCGGCACGGGCGACAGGCCGTTTCTGTCCATGGCGTCAGAACCCGTTGTCGGAGACACAAAGATTGTGGAGGATTGATGGAAATTCAGCAGCATGGTTGAAAGCTCCTTCGTGCTTGTTTTTCTGTGACCATTATAACATTCTATGGCTGAAACGGCAACGATAACAAATGAGAGATGCACACGAGCCGGTTTTGTCAATGAAAGGTATCGGGCGTATAAATGGATTTTCCCGAATGGGGTGGTTGATTGACAGCGCAAATGGGCATCGATAAAGTAGTTGGTGGAGGAAACTAATTAACTTATGCTTCAAAAGTGTGAACAAATGTAAAACATACTTTTGAAAGCTGGCTTGATGTTTTTTTTCGCTGATGATATACTTACTCTATATAGAGACACACTTCAAGATGCTGGTGATACATCAACAACCCTTCTATACAGGAGATCAATCTAAATGTTTCAAACGGAAGAAGTCAATGGCGACAGACAGCCTTTTGTGGATGTGGCAAAAACGCTTGCGGTGCTTTGCATGGTGCATCTTCATCTGATTACCTATATGCTTCCGGATTGCAGCGTTGCGCATCCCGGCTTGTATCTTGTGGCGAACTGGTTTACGGGAGGCGTTTTTGCGGCACCCGTGTTCATGTTCTGCATGGGAATCGGCATGAAATACAGCCGCCACAGCCAGCCGGGACAAATCCTTGCAAGGGGCTTCAAACTCTACAAAAAGGCGTGGGTGCTGAATGTGCTGCGCGCCTCTTTGCTGTGGCTGGTGCTCTGGGTGCTGACACAGCGCAGCGAGATGCTGGACAATGTTGTCTTTTTTACCACATTTATCGACATTTTGCAGTTTGCTGCATTGGCGTTTTTCCTGACGGCGCTTCTGCGCAAGCTGAAAATGAATGATATAGCCATCCTTTGCGTTGGAATTGCCCTGTCTGTCGCGGGGTCATATCTTCGCAATCGGGACACAGGCTCCTTCCTCCTTAACTTTGTTTTCGGGCATTTTGTCGGCATAACGCCCGCTTCCGGGAATTTCAAAACGATTTTCCCTCTTTTCAACTGGTATATCATAGTTGCAGCCGGGCGCGTTTTCGGCAGCCTGCTTAGGCGGTGCAATCGGGTCAGCAAATGGATGCTGATTCTGGTTTGTGTAACAGCACCCCTTCTGATTCTGTATAATGTCCTGTGTTTGCCCTCCGGGATCGGCATCTATGCGGACATCACCGGTTATTACTACATGAATCTGCCCACCGTTGTTTATGTTCTGACTGCGGTGCTGTTCATGCTTTCGGCCTGCTATTTCCTGTGCTGTGCACTGCCGGCGAAATTGCGCGCTGCCTGTCGGTATGTGAGTGTTCGCCTCAATGAAATTTATTGCTTCCACTGGATTATCATTCTCAATCTGTTCTATATCCTCGGCAGCATTGTGTTTGGATTAACCTTGGACACGATAACCCTTTATCCCGCCACCATTCTCGTGGCTGCCGGGTCAATTCTGCTGGCATGGGCAGATGAAAAGGTCTTCCGAGGCTTTTTCAAAAGGTTGTAGGGAAAATACGGGTTTGTATAAGTCATAGCAGATTTCAAGGAGGAGACATAAATGAAGAAGATTTCCGTCGGTTCCTGGGCGATTCCGCAGACGATGATTCAGTTGTGCGAAGGCGCAAAGAAGATCGGTTATGACGGCATCAGCTTAAGCGGGTTCAAGCCCTATGGCGCTCATCCCGATTTATTGGATACCCCCGAAAAAATCAGAGCGTATGCGCAGATTTTTAAAGACAATGATTTGGAGGTTGCGGATTTCTCGCTGGGCTTGTGGGCGTATGACTCCCTGCGGCAGACCGATCAGTGGCGTGCAGAATACACCCGTTTTTTGAAGTGCGCCGCAGAGCTTGGACTGACAAAAATCATGCGCGTGGACACCTGCACGCCGCCGATCCTTCCCGAGGGCATGACCTTTGAGGCGTGCAAGGCCTTCTTCGTGAAGCACTTTAAGGAGATGGCGAAGGAAGCCGCGACATACGGCTTTGATGTGGTTTGGGAGTTCGAGCCCGGCTTCATCATCAACGAGCCGAAGAACGTAAAGTGGGTCGCGGAGCAGGTCGATGAGCCGAATTTCTCCCTGCTGTTCGACACCTGCCACGCCTATAATTGTACGCTTGGCCATCGCCATATTGAAGAAGGCTGCAAGCTGGAAGGCTCCGTGAATGAATTTATTGATATGGTGGCGGGCAGGATCGGGCTGGTTCACCTGATCGACTGCGACGGCACATTAAACGACACAGGAACCTCCACACACGCACCCTTCGGCTTGGGCAAAATCAATTTCGATTCCGTTATTCCGCACCTGCTGAATGAGGGCGGGTACAAGGGCGAATGGTGGGCGATTGATCTGTGCGAGTGGGAGAACGCATGGGAAGTCACCGCGGATTGCTATAAATTCGTGGACGCACTGAACAGAAAGTATTGTAATTGACCGAAATACGAGGATCGGGAGGATCAATCCATGACAGGAAAAATGATGGTCAACCGCTTTATGGAGCCCTACAAAATGGAATACCGCCGGGAGGACATTCCGCAGATCAAGGATAACGAGATTCTGATCAAGGTCAAGACCGTCGGCATCTGCGGCTCCGATTTGGTATATTACAACGGCAAGAGCCCGCTGGACACGCCGGACGGCAAGGGGCCGCTGATTCTGGGACACGAGTTCTCCGGCGTTGTCGCCGAGGTGGGGAAGATGGCGGATGCAATGGGTCTGTTCAAGGTCGGCGACCGCGTTTCCGTCAATCCGGCGATGCACTGCAACGCCTGCCCGGCCTGTATGCGCGGCGAGTTCAACGTTTGCAGCCATATCGAGGTTGTCGGTACCATGTTTGACGGCGCAATGGCGGAGTATGTGAAGGCAAAGTACACCCATGTGTATAAGATTCCGGACGAGGTTTCCTTCAAAAGCGCGGCGCTGGCGGAGCCTTTGGCTTGCGCGACCCATGCGGTGGAACGATTGGATGTGAAGATGGGACAGACCGTTGTGGTGTACGGCGTTGGCGGCATCGGCCTGATGATGACCCAACTGGTGCGAGCGGCAGGCGCGGGCAAAGTGATCACCGTGGCACGCAAGGACTTCGGTCTGAACAAGGCCAAGGAATGCGGCGCGGACTATGTGATCAACAACACGGATGTCAATTCCCCTTATTACGCGGCGGATGTGCCTGCGAAGGTTGCCGAGCTGAACGGCGGCAGGCTGGCGGATCGCGCCATTCTGGCGACGGGCAATCTGTCCGCATTGCAGGATGCGCTGAATGTGACCGGCCCCTGCACTACCGTTGTGTACTTCGGTCAGGCCGGTGAGGAGGACGTGCTGAAGGTGCCGGTGCTGGCGGCGCTGAAAGCCGAAAAGACGCTGAAATTCAGCTGGCTGGCTCCGGGTGTGTGGGATAAGGTGTTCAGGCTCATCGCATCCGGCCAGGTCAATCTGGCTCCCATTATCACCAACGAGTTCTCCTTGGAGGACGCCGAGAAGGGCATCCGCTTCATGCTGGAATCCAAGGAACCCAAGGTGAAGGGCGTTATCATTGTCGATCCCGAGCAGTAGATCACCCGATGATGGCAACACTGTGTTGAATATTAAGACAGCGAATAAATCAGTTCTGAAAGAAGAATAAGGAGGGAACACAAATGAAGAAAGCGTGGATCATTTGGGGCGGTTGGGACGGTCATGAGCCGAAGCAGGTCGGTGCCCGCTTTGCCGGGATGCTGGAAAAGGAAGGCTTCGAGGTGAAAATCTTCGACACCTTATCGGCACTGGAAAACCGTGAAGAACTCAATGAACTGGATCTGCTGGTGCCTGTGTGGACGATGGGCACCATCACGAACGAACAGTGCGTGGCGGCAGCGGAAGCGGTCGGTAAGTACGGCGTGGGGCTGGCGGGCTGCCATGGCGGAATGTGCGACGCATTCCGGGAGAATACCGAATGGCAGTTCATGACCGGCGGTCAGTGGGTCTCCCATCCGGGCGGAGACGGCGTGAAGTACACCGTGAACATCCGAAGGGGTTCCTCCTGCATCACGGAGGGCTTGAACGACTTTGAAGTGGCGTCGGAACAATACTACGTCCACGTTGACCCTGCCAACGAGGTGCTGGCGACGACGAGATACCCGGTCGTGAACTACTACCACGCCGCCAACGGTGCGGTGGATGTTCCCGTGGCCTGGACGCGCCGCTGGGGACACGGGCGTGTGTTCTATTCCTCGCTGGGGCACCACAACGACGTGTTTGACGAGCCGACGGCCTGCGAGATGATGCGCAGAGGCTTGCTGTGGGCGGCGGAGGGCAAGCGCCTGTTCCGCGAAAACGGGCTTGACCCGGAGCAGTACACCAGCAAGGCGAAAATGTATTAGGGCAACACCGCACAATTCGGCGGCA